>NZ_JAKJSX010000004.1:0-622407 GCF_050337435.1 Vibrio satsumensis
CAATCAATGACTGATGGCTATGACTGTTATCAGAATGCGTTGGCAGAGAGGATCAACGGAATATTGAAGATGGAGTATCTGTTGAATAAACCGAATGATTTAGATGAAGCAAAGAAAATGGTCGCTGAATCAGTAAAAATCTATAATGAATATAGGCCTCACACAGCTCTAAAATACAAAACGCCCGATGAAATACATCGAGCGTTTTAGTCAATCAAGTGTCAACCCATATCAGGACGGGTCATTCGGCTATTTACTACTTAGTGACGAAACCCTAGCTTATTAATAAAACCTAGGTACAAAATCTGGCTTAGAAGCCGAATCGAGCCGACATTAGGATTTGGTGACCGTAAGTACCGTTGTTTCGCATATCAAGGCCAACAGACAGTTGATCGGTTGAGTGGAAGCGAGCACCAATACCGACAATAGAACGAGTGTCATCATTGTCTATCAGTTGTCCAAGGCGTGCGTTAACTTCAACGTTTGCCATTAACCAAGCTCTTAAGCCAATATTGATTTCTGTTTTAATGTGATTGTCATCATTACGTTCAATGTTGTGTAACAGCATTTGACCAGTAACGTCAGCAAATTGACTGATTGGGCCGTTGAATCCCATACCTACTGCGGCATCCCAATCACTTTCAAATTCTGAATCGATACGAGCAACAAAGTGAGAGTTCTGAGTGAACATTGTCGTGACTTCACCACCGAAAGTACTTGGGCTAGTCCCCATTCGCAGCTCGAATGTGTTGTAGTTAAAGTTGTTTGCAGACGCAGAGAATGAACACAGTGCAGCGAGTCCTAAAAGGACAGTCTTATTCGTGCAACCTAGCATGGTGACTCCATATAAATTGTATTTTGCGGCAGTATAATACAAAAAAGCCTGCAATATGCAGGCCAATTATTTAAAGTCAGTATTTTTATATTAATCGCTTATAGAACCTGGATATGATCTACTTCGATTTCAGGTGTCTTTCCGCCTTCATATTCACCAAAGATGCGAACCTTTGTATCTGCGGTTAGGGGTTGCGCAAGACGGATATCATCATCCAGTTCGATCTGAATTTCACTCTGTCCATCAGAGAAGACAAACGTATCATTCTTTAGTTGACGAACAATCTTGCCATCCACAATCGCTTCTTGCTCTGCGAACATGCTTGTGTCAGCAAGTAGTGTTGCAACAGAAACGGTTTCAATTGGTCCAGTGTAAGCAATAGCGCTCTCGTGCTTGCTGTTGTTGGCGTGATTGGAGTTATCTTTGTGGTCATCAGCCATTGCGAAAGTAGGAGCAAGGATAATAGTAGATGCGATAGCTAATACAGTTTTTTTCATGGTGAATCCCTTAATGTTGTTTTTAGTAGAAACGTTTTTCTGAATTTGAAACGTCTCTTTTCGTTAGTACGTTTTATTTGTTGATGCGCTGCTTATTGTTCATAAGCTTCGTTTCGATGGAGCTATTAAACAACACTGGGGTTGAATCCAGAGTGAGTAACACATTCATTTTCCATTCATTTTATTGAGCATCTACTCGGCAATGGCGTTAAGATGGAGGCAGAGAGATATTGCGTACAGCTATAAATTGAACATTAAGAAATTAAGGATTTAAGTACAGATGCGATCACCGTTAAACGCCCTTATGGTTCAAGGGACAACGTCAGATGCCGGAAAAAGTGTTTTGGTGGCAGGTTTATGCCGTGTTTTGGCAAGGAAAGGGATCAAAGTGGCACCTTTTAAGCCACAAAACATGGCGTTAAACAGTGCGGTGACAAAAGATGGCGGCGAAATTGGTCGCGCTCAAGCGGTTCAGGCGCAAGCTTGTAACATTGAACCCACTGTTCACATGAATCCGGTATTGCTAAAACCTAATTCAGATACTGGCGCACAAGTGATTCTGCAAGGCCGAGCGATCAGTAATATGGAAGCAACGGGCTATCATGATTACAAGAAAGTGGCGATGGATACCGTTATTGACTCATTTGACCGACTTTCTGAAGAATACGAAAGCGTGATGATTGAAGGCGCGGGTAGCCCAGCTGAAATTAACCTCCGCGAAAATGATATTGCGAACATGGGATTTGCTGAAAAGGCGGATATCCCAGTGATCATTGTTGCTGACATTGACCGTGGTGGCGTTTTTGCGCACCTCTACGGCACGTTGGCTCTGTTATCTGAATCTGAACAAGCTCGCGTAAAAGGCTTTGTGATAAACCGCTTTAGAGGCGATATTGCGCTGCTTCAATCTGGCCTTGATTGGCTAGAAGAGAAAACCGGCAAGCCAGTGATTGGTGTATTGCCATATCTCCATGGTTTTAACCTAGAAGCGGAAGATGCCATTACTTCAGCCCAAGAGTCTGACGGAGAAGCTAAACTTAAAGTCGTGGTGCCTGTGCTAACCCGAATTAGCAATCACACAGACTTTGATGCACTAAGGCTCAATCCTTCCATTGATTTACGTTACGTAGGCAAAGGCGAGCGTGTAAACAACGCGGATTTGATTATCTTGCCGGGTACAAAATCAGTAAGAGCCGATTTGGATTACTTAAAAGAGCAAGGCTGGGACAAAGATATTCAGCGCCACCTACGTTTAGGCGGCAAAGTGATGGGTATTTGTGGCGGTTACCAGATGCTAGGAAAGATCATACACGATCCGGATGGAGTTGAGGGTGACCCCGGCAGCAGTGAAGGGTTAGGGTATCTCGATACTGAAACGACTTTAACGCAACAGAAAACCTTAACTAACGTGCGCGGTACCATGACGCTGGATGGAAAATCAGCACAAGTAAAAGGTTATGAAATTCACGTAGGTAGGACTGATGTCAATGAAACAGCCTTACCGGTTCAGTTAGAATCTGGCAGCCTAGACGGCGCTGTAAATCAAGACAGCTCGATTTTTGGTACTTACCTGCATGGCGTATTCGACAACAGTGATGCGTTGTCGCTTATTTGCGAATGGGCAGGAGCCAACGATGTGACAGCGATTGACCACGAACAGCTTAAAGAGCTGGGTATTAATCGAATCGCGGATGCCATCGAAGAGTACTTAAATCTTGACCTGCTTTGGCCAGAATTAACAGCTTTGGCCGCCATTTAGAAGTTAGCTAAAGAACCTAAACGAACATAGATAAGTGATAACAATGAAAAAGCGAGTCTTCCTTTTAACCATGGCCTTAACTTCGGTATTGAGTTCTAGTCATCTTTTGGCTGCCGAAAAGCTACGAGTTTATGCTGCATCTTCAATGACCAATGCAGTCAACTTGTTGGTTGAAGAGTTTGAGAAAGACCATTCTGTCGATGTGATTCCTGTGTATGCGAGCACATCTTCTTTGGTACGACAAATCGAAAGAGGAGCACCAGCCGACATCTTTATCTCGGCAAATGAGAAATGGATGACGTACCTAGTCGATAGTAAATTGGTTTCTAGTGACAATGTCACAAATCTATGTGAAAACGAACTTGTGTTGATAGCCCCAAAAGAGACGTCGATA
This sequence comes from Vibrio satsumensis, assembly GCF_050337435.1. NCBI lineage: Bacteria > Pseudomonadati > Pseudomonadota > Gammaproteobacteria > Vibrionales > Vibrionaceae > Vibrio > Vibrio satsumensis. The sequence continues at coordinate 3,486 of NZ_JAKJSX010000004.1, forward strand.
TCACTGAGCCTGTCAAAAGGTGATCAATGGGCTAAACTGCTTACTAATGAAAGGCTTGCTGTGGGCAATACCACTTCTGTTCCTGCGGGTATCTACGCTAAAGAGGCGTTAGAAACGTTAGGTGTATGGGACGATGTGAAGACTAGATTAGCACCAAGTAACAATGTTCGTATGGCCTTAGCTTTAGTAGAGCGCAGTGAGGCTAAGCTTGGTATTGTTTACAAAACAGATGCGCTGCTGTCTAAAGAAGTGAACCTAGTAAAGACGTTCCCATCAGATTTACATACGCCAATACGTTACCCTGTAGCGAGATTGAGCGATACAGTCGTTGCAGAAGAGTTCTATACTTTCCTTAATAGCGAAAAAGCGAAGGACACCTTGAACAGTTTTGGATTTGAAGTGCGTTAAATGATGTATTTATCGGAATACGAATATCAAGCCTTATTGCTGAGCTTGAAAGTTGCTGGGTTTGCCATCTTATGGCTTATCCCTATCGGCATTGGCTTAGCCTGGCTGCTTGCTAAGAAGCAATTTGTAGGCAAAAGTATTGTAGAGAGTATTGTCCATTTACCTTTGGTATTGCCACCAGTGGTCATCGGTTATTTACTGTTAGTGATGATGGGTAGGCAAGGCATTATTGGCTCGTGGCTCAATGACGTGTTTGGTATTGTATTCAGCTTTAGCTGGAAGGGCGCGGCACTTGCTTGCGTGGTTGTGGCGTTGCCGTTGATGGTTCGTTCTATCAGGTTGAGCCTAGAAACCGTAGACAGTAAGCTTGAAGAGGCCGCTGCCACACTGGGGGCTTCACCTGTTCGCGTGTTTTTTACGATAACTTTGCCCTTGATGATCCCTGGGATCATTACCGGCACCATGCTTTCATTCGCAAGAAGCCTAGGTGAGTTTGGTGCGACGATCAGCTTCGTTTCAAATATTCCCGGCGAAACTCAAACCATTCCATTGGCCATGTATACCTTTATTGAAACCCCTGGTGCGGAAATGGAAGCAGCGCGTTTGTGTATCATTTCTATTGTGATTGCCCTTAGTTCATTGATGCTATCTGAATGGCTTAACAAAAAGTCTGCACAGCGATTAGGAGGTAATGCATGAGTGCTTTGATCCTCCGGTATCAGCAACAGCTTGGTGAAACATTTTTTGATATCGATTTAGAACTGCCTAGCAGTGGCATTACTGCAATTTTTGGACGTTCTGGTGCAGGTAAAACCTCACTTATCAATGCGATTAGTGGTCTTAAACAGCCAGATAAAGGTTTGATCAGCGTATCTGGAACCACTCTGTTTGATAGTCAAAATGGCATTAACCTGCCGACTCACAAACGCAATGTGGGCTATGTATTTCAAGAGTCACGCTTGTTCCCACACATGAAGGTAGGGGCTAATCTTAAGTACGGTATGAAAGGTGTTGATAAAGCGCACTTTGAACAAATTGTCTCGCTATTGTCTTTAGGTTCATTGCTTGATCGTTACCCTGCACGTTTGTCTGGCGGTGAGAAGCAACGAGTGGCGATTGGCCGTGCCTTGTTATCAAAGCCAAGTATTTTGTTGATGGATGAGCCATTGGCATCTCTCGACTTGCCCCGTAAGCGCGAAGTAATGCCGTTTCTGGAAAACTTATCCGAAAGCGTGCAAATACCGATCATCTATGTCACTCATAGCCTCAATGAAATTTTACGCTTGGCAAATCACCTTGTGATTATTGACCAAGGTAAAGTTATTTCATCGGGCGCGACGGAAGAGGTATGGGCATCGAGAGCGATGCAACCTTGGCAATCTTTCTCAGAGCAAAGCTCACTGTTTGAAGGAACATTAGCAGAACACAATGATGACTATGCGCTGTCTCGTTTAACGCTAGGTAAATCGACGTCACTTTGGGTTCAGAAAGTATCAAGCAAGCTTGGTGCTACGGTGAGGTTGCAAGTGAGGGCAAATGACGTCTCCATCACGCTAGAACAGCCAACAGGGACTTCGATACGTAATATCCTTCCAGTCACGATTAAAAGCGTAGAGACGCATCAACAAGGCACGAATAAGCAGAGTGTGGCTGTAGAGTTAGAATTGGAGCCTGGATGCTATCTATGGGCAACCATTACATTGTGGGCGCTTGATGAGTTGAACCTAGAAATTGGACAACGTGTTTATGTGCAAATAAAAGGTGTAAGTGTCGCTCAAAGAGATATCGCTGTAACACACTAAGTCCATACGGCAAGTTATCAAATTCTCGTGGCAAGGTATTAAGTTCACGCGGTGTTTTTCGTTCTTATTTTTATTCTATAGTTTGTAAAACTCGATCTTGATTCCATGAATGGATACATGCGTCATTTTTATACGGTATCACTGCCAGTTTTGCGCCACACTGTATGAGTGTTAAGGCATATTACTTATTTGTAGAATGTCAAAAGCGACACTGACAAGAGTTTCAGTGGCAAAACACACAAAGATATTGTGAGCGAAGCTCTCAAGCAACGAACAGAAAAAGCTGCAGGCACAAAAAAGCCGCATGTTTTAATTAACATACGGCTTAATCATTAAGTTTTCGTTAAACATTCAACCTAAATTTAGATGCGATGAATAGCTTAGCGGATGAAAACTTCTTTGAAATCACGCTTCAAGATAGCATCGCGACGCGCTTTCTTGATTTGCTTAGCCATGTCTTTTACACAGTTATGTAAAATTTGGTCAAGCAGTTGAGCTCGGTACTCTTCTTTTTCTTCATCAGACATGCCTTCTGGAAGTTTAAGAGTAGGGAACTCTTCCATCATGTTTACGCCAGCAAAAGCTTGGCTAACAGAGATTAGAGCGTGGAACTGCTCAAAATTGTCCAAAACATTTTGTGCGCTTGCTGGAAGGCTGCTCCAAGTTTCACGCACTGCTTCTTCAGACACCTCATGAATAGAAGTAACCATGTTGTGCATCTCTTTAGGCACTTCATCAAATTCGATAACTTGGCGAAGCTCTGGTGAGATAGTGGTTAAATCGATTTCTTGTACTTCGTTGTTTGTAGCGTCTGACATAGTATTTCTCTTTAAAAAGAAACAATGCTAAAAAGATCTGTAAAAAAGTCAATATAATATAGAGATTAGGGCATGATTTAAGCTCAAATTTGAGCTACTTTGAATATTCAACACTAGATAAAGGTGATGTGATGATAGAAAAGGGATCTTCGATGCGCATATTGCTGGTTGATGACGTTCAACTAGACAGGATGCAACTTGCTATTCGACTCAAGCAGCTGGGTCATATTGTAGAAGCTGTCGGTAGCGGAAAAGAAGCCCTGAATGTCTATTCTGATTTTGATCCTGAACTTGTGTTGCTTGATATCAGTATGCCAGACATGGATGGTTTTGAGGTTGCTAACGAGGTTCGCAGGCAATTCCCAGAATGGGTTCCTATCATCTTTTTGAGTGGTCATGAAGAACCTGAAATGATTGCGAAAGCGATTGATGCTGGTGGGGATGATTATCTGATAAAGCCTGTGAACAAAGTTGTTTTGAATTCCAAGTTGATTGCGATGCAGCGTATCGCGCATATGAGGCGAGAGTTAAAACAGAGTACCGCCAAACTCGAAGAGCTGAATATCCTCCTGCAGCAACAAGCCAATGAAGATGGCCTGACTAAATTGTATAACCGTCGATATATGGACACTAAGCTTGAAGAGAGCATAGCGTGGCATGGAAGACGTAATATATCAATGACAGTCATATTACTAGATGTAGACTTCTTTAAGCCTTACAACGATAATTACGGCCATATTCAAGGGGATAAGTGCTTGCAAGAGCTTGCTAATACCTTGAGGCTGCTTTTTGTTCGAGCGGGAGAGTTTGTCGGTCGCTATGGCGGTGAAGAGTTTGTTCTTATTTTAAGTGATACGGATAGTGATGCTGCTATGCAACAGGCGATACGTATAAAAGAAGCGTTACATGAAATGAATTACGTCCACGATTATTCAACGGTGTCCGATAGAGTGACAGCGTCACAAGGTGTGTTGTCATTTGTACCAGAAGGTGGTGAATCTATCGCCTCTATTTACGAAAAGGTTGACCAAGCGCTTTATCAAGCGAAACAAAGTGGCAGAAATACCTTTATACAACGCAACATTTTAGAGCTAGCACGTTAGTTGATGAGCTCTTTTAGATATTTGAATTTATACTTTACTAGCATTTGAGCTAGGAAATGCTTTAAGTGATAAAAGAAATGCCACATTCAAAGTCATTTTCTGTGACTAACACCTATTGGGCGCTTGCGGTTCCTCTATTTTTAACCGCGGCTCCTCTATTTTTAACTACAGTGTCAACCACCGTATATGCCAGCTCCCTGTCTGATCTCTTCCGTAAGGAATTAGAGCAGCGCTTTGCTACCAGTGTATTACTTAATGATACTGATGTTTTTACCTTTGGTATCAATAATTTCGATCCAAATAAAGTGTTGAGCTTGGACAATGAAGATATTGGTTCGAATGATTCAGTGAGTCGCCGACAAAACATCACCTCCCTCAGTCTCCCTTATACATTTGAACTACCAAGTTACATTGAAGACAACCATCAAGAGGTAACGCTACGCCTCTCAGCGTTACGAATTGAGAATGATGTGGAATATGCGTCAACAATTAAAAGTGACTTTCAAAAAGAGTCAGTGATTTCTGGTTACGTGGCGTTTGCCAATGTGTCTCAACTCAACGAACACTGGAGCTTCAGTTCGGCAATTGGTAACCATATTTCATATTACCGTAATGACTTTGAATATCGATCTTCATTGCTTGAACCTATTCAAGATCAATTGGACGGGCTCTATTATAATACTGATGCATGGGCATACATCATTGAGCCTAAGATCAAGCTGACTTTCGAAGACAAGAATGATTGGGGTAAATACAAGCTCAGTACCAGTTGGCACTACTTTAATGGTGTAGGTTGGGGAGAAGCCAATAACGGTGATATCGGAAACCCTGAAGGTTGGTATATCGCTAATGAGGCCAAGATTTTTTATGATCTAGTACGTTGGGATAAAAATATCACATCAATGTACTCAAGTATTAGAAGAATTGATATTGGCGGTGACACCGTGGCTTCTATGGGTACCACTTCTTACTATGAGGGCAGTGTAGGTTGGTTGCTTAATCCAAATCTATTTAATGAATGGGTCGATAATGTGGGAATTGGATTTACGATCAACTACGGAAGTAGTTTAAAAGGAGGGAGCTTAGTTATCTTCTTTAACCAAGATTAAGCTCCCTTTAGTCTAGTTATCAACAATTACGTTTAGCTATCAACACTTGCGTTTAGCTATCAACACATAGCTTGTTTCGACCAGTTTCTTTCGCTTTGTAAAGCGCTTTGTCGGCAAGCTTTAATACTTCTTCAGGGTGTTTGGTAGTCGTGCTATCAGACAGTCCAATGCTTACTGTCACATTTACTACTTCCGATGGTTTGCCGTTCTTACCACGCTTTTTCATACCCACTTCATGATCATCAGGACGCTCGTGGCTATTACGAATCGTCATGTCGTAGTTCTGAATCTCGGAAATCAAAGTTTGAAGGTGTTCTTTAACTTGTTCCGAGTATTTGCCTTTAAAAATGATCGTGAACTCTTCACCACCATAGCGATAAGCTTTAGCTCCACCCGTGGTCTCTCTCAATATACGTGCTACTAGCTTCAATACGTCGTCGCCAATGTCATGGCCGTACGTATCGTTAAATTTTTTGAAATGATCGATATCAACCATGGCCATTGAATACTTACGTCCTAGATGCTTCATATCCACTTCTAAGGCATGTCGGCCAGGGATGTTAGTCAATTGGTCATTAAAGGCCATATCGTGGCTGGCAGACATCACATAAACGATGATCAAAGTGCCTGATAACGAGAACATTGTGCTAGAGATATATTGCACGTCAAAGAAGATGAACGTACAAGAAGAAAGCAAGATTGCGCTATAAACGACAACATCAATAGAGCGGTTATACACCAACACAAGAATGGCTGTAAGGCCAAGTAAGCAAAGGCTATATAACACTAGAACCAAAGGCAGTTTTGAGAAATCTCTGACAACAAAAAGAAGGCCTTCACTCCATGATTCAAACCCACCAGCATGGAAGTGAGAAACGATCAATTGTGCCCAAACCATGAAAAGAACCAGAACGATCGCGTAGAGGAGCATGGATTTTGAGTTTACGCCGTTGTCAGGAAATGCATACACCAATAAACAGGTTACAGGAACTAATGCCGCAAGAAGCGATAGTTCTAACAAAGTCGTTCCGGTATTAAGAGGCGTTTGTAAGCGAACTTGGATGATCAGGTATGCTACTAGCATGGTTGATGACACCATGGCCATACGCCCTTGTCTGAATGTATGGCATAGTAAAACGGCAACGCTCAATAGGATATATGGAAGGTTGCTAGCAAACCCTAAGTTTGAATCCGTCACAAGAATGACGTTGTTCATACCAGCGAGTATAATTGCCAATAAAAATAGGGGGAAGCAAAATCGAAACATGCTCGACGTTACAAAAGAAGATGCCATTTATTTGGTGAGCCTAACTATACTGATGATCTTATAATTTAATTTTATACGTAGGATACGGTTAAACAAGCGATTGCCAAGCTTTTTGCCTAAATCAGAGCAAAAACATAGTCATAGGTCGCTATTGGTGCAACTCTTTTTATATGTATTTGAGTTGCTATTAACCATAGAACGAACTACATAGTATATATGAGAAATTAATTAGTCGTTATAGTTAGTTAACATGTAGTTAGTAAATCTGTAGTAATGAGTAGGGTATAGTAAGGTAACAATATGTAGGTCGTTGCCAATCAGGCTAGAACACGATCTGTCGTGATAGCTACAAATGGAGGTGTAGTATGCAAATTAGTGTTGATGTACATAACTATATGGAAACTCTGGTTGGTCATGTTTTGGCTACCGAGGAATATGTGTCTAATTATACCAACGAACAGCTGGCTGATCTTGCGTGCTTGGCTTTAGGGCAGCTTAAACCTATTTATATTCGTTTCGATATCGATTTTCTTTCGGCATTACCAGAAGACAAACTGGTGCTCTATAAACGAAATAGTGAGATCGCAGTCAAGAATGCGGAAAGCATGATTATTGACGATAGAAGACGCGAACGTGACGACAATGTGCCCGTTATATTTAGTCAACACAATTTTGATGAAGATGTAGAATTGCAATGGTATGAAAAGCCATTGTTGAACCGTAAACACTCATGATAGTTTAGGGTTAATACGGTCATTTAAGGAGTATAAAACGTGGGATTTTTTTCTAGATTATTTGGTGGCAAAGAAAAAACCGAACAAAAAGTAGAGATTGAACCAATCGAATATAAAGGCTTCAATATCTATCAAGATGCCATTGCAGAATCTGGTCAATACCGTGTTGCTGGGCGAATCGAGAAAGAATTCGATGGTGAAATCAAAACCCACCGTTTCATTCGTTCAGATGTTGTTTCAAACAAACAAGATGCCGATGAATTGATGCTTAAAAAATCGCAGATGTTCATCGACCAAATGGGCGACAATATATTTAGCTAACCAATTAGGGTTAGAATTGATGTTGGTCATAATTTAGAGAGCTTTCAGTGTATATGCTGAAAGCTCTTTTTAGTTTTAGGGATAAAGAACAGCTAGAAGGTTGTTATTTAAAGGATTATTTGCAAGTGGTTTGACCTCTTTGTTCGAGAGGATCGTCATTTCTTCAAATGAAGCGCTCAAAATCCATCCAAATCGTTATAAGTAATAACTTTTCCTGTTCTTTGAACAAAACGCTTGAAGTATTAGTTGTCGTTAGATACAAACGAATAAGTCATTGTGCCAATAGTCAAGGAATAGCTATGCAAATTGGTGTACCAAGAGAAACACTCGCAGGTGAAACGCGAGTCGCTGCTTCGCCGAAATCGGTAGAACAGCTTCTAAAATTAGGATTTGAAGTTTGTGTTGAATCACAAGCAGGTGCGTTAGCAAGTTTTGAAGATGCAGCTTATGAACAAGCTGGAGCAAAAGTTGTTACCGCAGATGAAGCTTGGAAATCCGATATTATCTTTAAAGTTAACGCTCCGATCGTTGACGAGTCTAAAAATGAAATCGAGCTACTTAAAGATGGCGCAACATTGGTCAGCTTTATTTGGCCTGCTCAAAATCCTGAATTAATGGAACAATTGTCCAGTCGTAACATCAATGTGATGGCGATGGACTCTGTACCTCGTATTTCAAGAGCTCAAGCGCTAGATGCATTGAGTTCTATGGCTAACATCGCGGGTTATCGTGCTGTGGTTGAAGCGGCGCATGAATTTGGTCGATTCTTCACGGGTCAAATTACAGCGGCAGGTAAAGTTCCACCAGCGAAAGTACTGGTTGCTGGTGCGGGTGTTGCTGGTCTAGCGGCAATTGGCGCTGCGGGTAGTTTGGGTGCGATCGTTCGTTCGTTCGACGTTCGTCCTGAAGTTAAAGAACAAGTCGAGTCTATGGGCGCTGAGTTCTTGGAAGTCGATTTCAAGGAAGATACCAGCGCGGGTGATGGCTACGCAAAAGAGATGTCTGAAGCATTCAACAAGAAAGCGGAAGAGCTTTATGCGGCTCAAGCGAAAGACGTTGACATCATCATTACAACGGCACTGATTCCAGGTCGTCCGGCACCTAAGCTGATTACTAAAGAGATGGTAGACAGCATGAGTGCAGGTAGCGTTATTGTTGACCTTGCAGCTGCGAATGGCGGTAACTGTGAATACACGGTTGCAGATCAAGTGATCACAACCGCTAATGGCGTAAAAGTTGTTGGTTACACCGATATGGTTGGTCGACTGCCGACTCAGTCATCTCAGCTATACGCCACTAACCTAGTCAACCTACTTAAGCTGCTATGTAAAGAGAAAGATGGCAACATCAATATTGACTTTGAAGATGTCGTGCTGCGTGGTGTAACTGTGGTTAAAGAGGGCGAAGTTACTTGGCCTGCGCCACCAATTCAAGTGTCAGCTCAACCACAACAAGTTAAACCTGAAGAAGCTAAAGCTCCACCGAAGGTTCAACAACCTGTGTCTCCAGTCAAGAAAGTCGCCGGCATTGCAATTGCGGTTGGTGCTTTCGCTTGGATAGCGTCGGTTGCTCCTGCTGCGTTCTTATCTCACTTTACCGTTTTTGTTCTCGCTTGTGTGGTGGGTTATTACGTAGTTTGGAATGTAAGCCATTCTCTGCATACGCCTCTGATGTCCGTGACTAACGCGATTTCAGGCATCATTGTAGTCGGTGCACTGTTACAGATAGGACAAGGAAGTGGCGTCGTCACGTTCTTATCATTTATTGCCGTATTAATTGCAAGTATCAATATCTTTGGTGGCTTTACTGTGACCAAACGTATGCTTGAAATGTTCCGTAAAGACTAAGGAGTAACAGATGTCTGAAGGATTAGTACAAGCAGCTTATATTGTTGCTGCTGTATTCTTTATAATGAGCTTGGCTGGGTTATCGAAACAGGAATCTGCACGTGCAGGTAACTATTACGGTATCACAGGTATGGCAATCGCGTTGATCGCAACGATCTTTGGCCCTCATTCTGCAGGTATTGTATGGATCATCATTGCTATGGTGATCGGTGGTGGTATTGGTATCCACTACGCAAGAAAAGTAGAAATGACTGAGATGCCTGAGCTGGTGGCAATTCTGCACAGCTTCGTAGGTATGGCGGCGGTACTTGTGGGTTACAACAGTTATATTGATCCACCTGCTGCTGTTTCTATCAACCCTGCAGATATTCATGCAGAGCACGTTATCCACCTAGTGGAAGTGTTCCTTGGCGTGTTTATCGGTGCGGTGACGTTTACAGGTTCTATTGTTGCGTTTGGTAAGCTTCGCGGCGTTATCTCTTCGTCTGCATTGAACATCCCTCATAAGCACAAGTGGAACCTAGCGGCTATCGTTGCTTCTACATTGCTAATGATTATGTTCGTTAAAGCGGACGGCAGCATGTTCGCGCTTATGGTGATGACACTTATCGCATTCGCATTCGGTTACCACCTAGTGGCATCGATTGGCGGCGCAGATATGCCAGTGGTTGTCTCTATGCTTAACTCTTACTCTGGTTGGGCAGCGGCGGCGGCAGGTTTCATGCTTGCAAACGATCTGCTTATCGTAACAGGTGCATTGGTTGGTTCGTCAGGTGCGATTCTGTCTTACATCATGTGTAAGGCGATGAACCGTTCGTTTATTAGCGTTATTGCTGGTGGATTCGGCCAAGAAGTGGTGGTGTCTGATGGCGATGAAGAGCAGGGTGAGCACCGCGAAACATCAGCTGAAGATGTAGCTGACATGTTGAAAAACTCAAAGTCTGTCATCATTACCCCAGGATACGGCATGGCTGTAGCTCAAGCTCAATACCCAGTGCATGAAATCACTGAGAAGCTACGAGCGCAGGGCATCAATGTTCGATTTGGTATCCACCCAGTAGCGGGTAGGTTACCGGGTCACATGAACGTACTCCTCGCTGAAGCGAAAGTGCCTTACGATATCGTTCTTGAAATGGACGAAATCAACGACGACTTAAGTGAGACAGATACTGTATTGGTTATTGGTGCAAATGACACCGTTAACCCAGCTGCGCTTGAAGATCCAAACAGTCCAATTGCTGGAATGCCAGTACTTGAAGTTTGGAATGCTCAGAACGTTATCGTATTCAAACGTTCGATGAATACGGGTTACGCAGGTGTACAAAACCCATTGTTCTTCAAAGAGAACACGCAGATGCTGTTTGGTGATGCGAAACAGAGCTGTCTAGGTATTCTAGAACATCTATAGAAAGCACTTTGTGTGATAACTAAAAAGGAGCTCGTTGAGCTCCTTTTTTTGTTCTCAGTAAGTTGCTTTACTCAAAACTAATAACAAGTAGGACGTGGAAACTGACGCAAAACGTGTTCGAATGATCGTTGGATTCATCCACTAAACTTGTGAGTACGCTTGTGCAACACAATTCTAATATGATGGTATTTATTGTTATAACTCGCCATTACTATTGTTTTTCATGCGGTTAAAAATTTATCTTTGATAGCGAATGGTATATATTTGTTTGATCTATATGAATTTGCGTTGGTTTGTGATCATCAAAAGAACATTTACTCTTATTATCGCTACGTTATCTGTGTCAGCAAACGCATTTGCTGATTCTTTGCCTGAGCGTATCGATAATTTCACCAAACTTTTTGATCATGAAACCGCAATCGAATCTTATGATATTCGAGTGCTGCAGGCTGATTATCCAACACGCTTGATCATGCCGTCTTCTATGTTGCCACAAACTGCAGAGTATCCGTTAAAAGACATCCAGCGTTTATATCAGTTATCAAAAACGTGTAGCGGAAAACTACCGTTAAGCCCTTTGATTACAGAACCCTTGGTTTTTACTCGTGCAATGTGCAAAGGAACCAAGCTTTCTGATCGCTGGTTTAGCCGTAGTGGTTTGATTCACCCTGGTGGTGGTTCTTATGCGGCGAGGTATGTAGAAAAATATCCAGACAAGTTCGGCTCTCTGAAACGTTTTATGCATATTCAAGAGCGCCCAAACACAGAGCATGATGAACTTTTATCTCGCCTACAAAACATGGACAGTGAGGCCATCACAGCACTATTAGCAGGTGCGAGCATGTTTGTAGAGCTTGACGAAATGTGGGTAAAGCGCGGCGACAGATATTACCTGTACAAAGAATCAGTTTGGAATGAAAACGCAACACTTTCTGGTTTATCGTTCAGTTTGTCTTCGGAAGGTAAAAGTTGCTTCGTACAACGCGGCAATGTGTGTTGGGAAATAGAAGATCATTCAGAGCTTCTGCAAGTTGCCATGTTTATCTTGGTGATTGCCAACATCATGCTTGTTTTGGGTTGGGCGATTTACCGTTGGAACAGTAAGAAACAAGAGATGAAGAGCCGTATGCTGGTTCTTCAAATTCTAACGCACGAATTAAGAACGCCAATTGCGAGTTTGTCATTGACGGTTGAAGGGTTCAGACGAGAGTTCGAACACTTGCCTGAATCAGTATATGATGAGTTTCGTCGGCTGTGCGAAGATACGCGCCGTTTGAGGCAGTTGGCAGAAGCAAGCAAAGACTATTTGCAATCAGACAACCAACCGTTGGCGACAGAGTGGGTACCAAGTGTGGAGGAGTGGCTTCAATACAAAGTTGAAGAAGACTTTGCTCCAGGTATAGAACTTCGCGTAAACAAAGATATTGCTGCAAAAGTAAACGTATATTGGTTAGGAACGTGTATCGACAACCTGATCAGAAATGCCGTGAAATACGGTGTAGCTCCAGTGATACTAGAACTGAATACTTCTGACAAGAAGCTGACATTCAAAGTTATAGATAATGGAGACTTGTCTCGCAAAGATTGGGGGCAACTAAGAAAGCCATTCGTAAGTAAGAGTGGACTCGGTTTAGGTCTGACGATAGTTGAATCTATGGTCGGAAAAATGGGCGGTCACATGACGCTTATCGGCCCCCCAACAACATTTATTTTGGAGATACCTTGTGAAACAGACATTGCTTCTCGTTGAAGATGATAAAAATTTAGCTGACGGTTTATTAGTTAGCCTTGAGCAAGCTGGATATGAATGTTTGCATGCAGAACTGATCTCTGAAGTTGAAGGCTATTGGGAGCAAGCGGACCTAGTTATCCTAGACCGTCAACTCCCAGATGGTGACTCAGTAGATTCGCTTCCAGGTTGGAAGAAAAAGAAAGATATTCCTGTAATCCTGCTAACGGCTCTTGTGACAGTAAAAGACAAAGTCGCGGGCTTAGACTCAGGTGCGAATGATTACCTCACTAAGCCATTCGCAGAGGCTGAGCTTTTTGCTCGAATTCGAGCTCAACTTCGCCTACCAGACGCTGAAGAACAAGACGCATCAAAAGTTGTCGCTCAAAACCTTATTATTGATAAAGCGACTCGTGAAGTGTTTTTCAACGAGCTAGAAGTCACCTTAACTCGTACTGAGTTTGACCTACTGCTGTTTTTGGCAAGTAATCTTGGTCGTGTTTTCACACGTGACGAGCTGCTTGACCATGTATGGGGTTACAACCATTTCCCAACAACACGTACAGTAGACACCCATGTTCTGCAACTAAGACAGAAATTACCGGGTCTAGAAATAGAAACGCTACGTGGCGTTGGTTACAAGATGAAAGCGTAATGAAAAAAGTCTTACTTCCACTATTAATCTTGTCTTGTGTAGCTAATACCACGCAAGCAGCTGATTGGTTCAAGAGTAGTGATGCTCTGACTCAAGTACATAAACATCTATTAGATAATGACTTGCCTCAGATGTTTGATTCATTAGTGGAAGTTTGGCAAATCAACTCTTCTCAATCACGCGAAGATCACCTCAATGAACTGTTCGATCAAGCATTGAACAAAGATTGTGGAAAAACCCTCACTAGAAAAACACTTCCTGATTGGATCAGTTCTGTCATCGTTAAAAGACACATCATTCAAAGCCCTGGTCGAGATACTTTTCGTGTCGCGATTAATGTTGAATCCGATAATAACATCCAAGATATAACTCTTGAGAGGTGGGTCGATAAGATCGTTTCTTCAGATAGTGAACTCACTAAAGAGAGTGAAATGGTAAATAACGCATCGGTGAGTTTATACCGCAAGCGTTACAATTTGCCATCTCAGCTTGAATCAGGCTTGTATCGTTTAAGTGTGAAAGGCGATGGCGGCAACTCTTGGAGCACATGGATTATTCTTGGCGAAGTAGCCATGCGTCAGCAAGTTCGCTGGTCGTCAAAAGACACGTGGCGTATTGATAAAAAAGAGCTGCTGAACCCATATTGTCCACTCCCTAAGCTAGAAATTGGTTTGTACGATTACGTCGACGAGCGCTATGAGCAAGTATGGGGCAAGAGCTATGAATCTGATTATCCGATGAACCTGACCGGCGAAGAGCTTCCAAATGATCGCTATGTTTTAGCGGTTTCAATGGTGCATTCACGCTGGCAAGGGGACATAGCGATAGAACAAGCACAAACTATCAGTAAAACTTATGATATTTCTAGCGAAGAAGAGTTAAAGTAATTTAAAATTGTGCCGTTAACTATGTAAGGGATCTAACAAAGATAAACGGCATGAAAAATACAACTAAACTACTCGCAGCATCAATTGCATTCGCCAGTCTTCCTCTTTCAGCAGCAAATTACGCCATTGAAGCGCGTGGTGATGCTATGGGTGGTGTTGGTGTTGTTTCAGCAAACTTCCTAACCGCTCCATTCTATAACCCGGCACTTGTTGCTATTTATCGTCGTAACGATGATATGGGCATGATTACGCCAAGTTTTGGCGGTAGCTATAATGACCCTAACGATATGAAATCGAATATCGATAGCGTCGTTGATGCGTCAAATACCGCAGACTTAGATGCAGCGCTTAATAAACTCGATGGTAACCAAGCTAATGTAGAACTTGGTGGTGTTGTCGCGTTTGCTCTGCCTAATCAGTTTGTTGCTGCAAACCTTTTCGCGAAAGCCTACACAGAATCATTTGCGACACCTAACGTTTACACAACAGGTTCCGATGAAGACAAAGTTGAACTGTCTACTGTTGAAGCTGTTTCTATCGGTGTCGCAGAAGTCGGCATTTCTTTAGCAAAATACCAAACTTTTATGGGCCAACATATCTCATTTGGTATTACACCTAAGATCCAACGTATTTACACATACAACTATGTCGCGTCGGTTAATGATTACGATTTGTCTGACGTTAGAGAAAACAGTGATGGCGACACTGCATTTAACATGGATGCTGGTGCGCTTTGGTTCTTCGGCCCGTTCCGAGTCGGTGTTGCAGCAACTAACTTGATCTCACGAGACATCGAAACCAAAGATACGACGAGAACGTTAACCAGCAGCACAAGTAGTGCGACACACCAAGTTGGTGGTAAATACACTTACCAACTTGAACCGGTATACACCGTTGGTGCAGGTATCGTGTCTGACTACTTTACGTTGAGTGTCGATTACGATTTGAATGAGACTGAAAAGTTTACTTCGTTTGAAGACAACGAACAGATGATTCGTATTGGTACCGAAGTCGATCTTCTACGTCAGCTTAAGTTAAGGGGAGGGTACTACAAGAACCTGGCTTACTCTGATTCGGAAGGAACAGTCACAGCCGGTATTGGTATCTCGCCACTCAACTTGTTCCAGTTAGATCTAAGTGCGAACTACACAAACGAAAATGCAATGGGTGCTTCAATCAATTTCCTTGCTAGTTACTAACAGTCCTTATATAGTTCTGCTCCTAAATAAAGGAGCAGAGCATGCTAAACGACTTACCAACCCTTTCTCACGAAGAACAACAGAAAGCTGTTGAACGAATTCAAGAAATGATGACTCAGGGCATCAGCACAGCACAAGCTATCAAAATCGTTGCTGAGCAAATTCGTGAAGAAATGAGTAATAAAGAAGAGTAGGGCATCAGCCCTTCTTTTTTAACACCTTAATGCACTATAACTAAATATATTACCCTCTAGTATATTATCTCGTACATACCCACTCTTTAGTTACCCTAACTCCCGGTCTGCCCAAGCTTCTTAAATTCAGTTTATTCAATAAGTTATGTCAGAGTAATCCACTTTATAAGCTTTTCTCGGTTTCTATTTGTAATTAAATTACAGCAAGATCTGAAAGTAAAACAATTGCCATCTTTGGTGTCAGTATTTGTGTCACCACATCTAAGTGGTTAAATATATTGCGTTTTTTAAGGCTAGTGACGTTGTGACTTCTGTTTTTAGCGGATACGAGTGTATGAATGTTCACAAGCAGACAAATGAGGATTTCATCTAAAAACAGTGCGAGATAAGTAGCGACGGTAATGTTCAAAACCGAAACCGCGAGTGACTGAGCACTGGTTAGAGCAAGCTTTACTCGCCAATACGTGACTGCAGAACAAGTGCTAAGGAAGCTTAGAGGCGTAAGGAAGAGCTGTTTATAGAGCGATTCAGGAACGATAAGTATCAACCTGAGAATGCTATTGATGGCGTTATTAAAGATGGTGTTATAGCAGATGGTGAGAGCGCGCTTATAGGCATACGAATCGATTTGAGTTCTGATGAGACAGCAAAGCTTATGGGCTTGTTTAGTCAGCAGTTAAAAATCTAACGGGTGCTTAAGTGGAGAGTCGATATCGACAGGGTATTGATTGCTTGTTGATTGAGTAGTGGCCGAGAGTTGAATGTGTAGCTGCAGTCCAGTCTCGCGAGCCTTAATAAAACGTAGCGACTTGGTTTCGTCCGTTGTCTTTAGCTTGGTAGAGCGCTTTGTCTGCACGCTTGATGGCAGTACGTATCGATTCATGCTCCTTAAGCTGCGTTACTCCGGTCGAAGCCGTGACTTTAAGCGCTTTAGGCCAAGGGCTTTGGTCCATTGCTAAGTAAAAATTATCGATTGATTCGTTACACTGTAGCGCAGTTTGTTCCAGGCAAACGAGTAGAAACTCCTCACCACCCCAGCGATAAAGCAAGTACTGCTCACCAAGGCTCTTGTTCGCTGTTGCGACAAACTGAATAAGTACTTTGTCACCCACTTCATGGCCATGTTGATCATTGATCTGCTTAAAATAGTCTAAATCAAACAACGCGATGTGAATCGTTTTTCCTTGCTGCGCCAACCATTCGAAATCATAGAAGGTATCTAACGCTTCGGTTCGGTTTCTACATCCGGTCAACGGATCGGTTGTGGCCTTTACCTTTAGCTCTTCAATTTCTTGGGTTAAATGGCGTTGTTGCTGTGCTGAACGCATTTTGTTTCGTTGTGCAATATGTAAAGCACAAGCGACGTAGTAGATCGCGTATACCACCCATAGTCCAACCAATAGCTCACCTAGCAAAGCCTTGCTGATGATTTTACCGTGGAACACAATACTCGAGATGTTAAGTGAATGATGTCCAGCAAGCGTGCTGGCACCAAGCCCTAGTTCAACAGATACCGCGTTCGTAATGTCTACAGCGCTATCAGAAACAGGGCGGTTATAATGATCAATCCACCAGAAAGGAACATTGAAGTAGTTTAAGTCGATGTGGTTTTTATCTGGTAATGAGAAGTCTAAGCGATTGAACTTGTTCGACATAGCATCGCCTTTCACGCTGTAATTCTTGTCGTAATTACGAATGTAGAAGCGAAACCTTGGGTCTTCTTGACCTTGGTAATCCATATTAATGGTGACCGAATCGAACGTAGAGAGATCGAGCCCTTTACCTTGTGTCGATATAACGAACTCAATTTCACAGAAGGGCAAGCTATAGGTTCGTTCAAAGTCACACTGTAACTCAATTCCATCTTCTGACTTATGTAATGAGCCTACGGTGCCACCGTCGTGGTCTCTGTCTGTGTTAACGCGTGTAGCGTATTTGTCTGGTGTAATAACGTAGCTCTTATTCATGAGCGTATTAAAAGAGATCAACGACACTAACGTGATTGCTAGACAAAAAATCGAAAGGAATATGTTGAGTTTTCGGAATGCTTTGTCGCTCATGATACTAACCCGTACACGTGATTCGAACCTAATGCGCAATGCCTTAAATTGGCGCAATCGGAGATTAGAGTATTAGCATTGATAAAATTGCTATACCCAGAACTGATCCAGAATTGACGGTTATACAGGAAAGCGAACCATTAGACCAAATTCAAGTTTAAAAATTGAACGCAGACCCTTGATTCTGAATGTTATTTGCTCAATAAGTGCGGTTTTTACGGTGGTAGTAATTTAACTGTATATTTATACAGTTAAATTTAAAGTGGCTCGGTTTGTGTAATCAGAGCGGTGTGTGCGGGTTTTATGGCTTGCTGTGATAACGAGGCACGAGGCCACTGTTTACTGTTAGTCAATTAAAGTGGAGGGCAGTTGTGTTGCAGTGTCACTTTTTGGAGCTCAGTTTTATCGAAACACTTTGTTGTCTATGAGAGCGTTCTTGTCTTTCACTCCCAATTACGCGCCATATGTCGAATAAGCTTTAACGCACTGCAAGTTATCCCGAATCCGTATTGGTTTGTGGTGGGTGTTGTAGTAGTCGACACGCTAGGCATGCGTGCCATGGTGCGATACCTACTTGAATACTACGCATCTCGATGGAAAACGAAGTGATGGTGTTCCTTGATGCGTTAATCATCGCTCTGATTACCAGTGGAGTCTCAAGCCTTGGCACGATTGCGGCTCTGAAAACGGACATCAACTGGATCAAGCGAGTGCAGCAAGGCCAAGAGCAACGGATACAAAAACTGGAGGACCCCAATGGCTAAGAAAGGTTATAAGTGCAAAGGCCGCACGCAAAATGGCCAGTTAATGAAGGGCTACACGCTTAGAAATGGGCGCGTGGTTAGGGCTAACACTACACGAAAACGTTACAAGAAACGCCGATAAAATCGACCAATCAAAAGGGCTATTTTCTTAGGGGAATGGTCCTTTCTGCATTTCCACGAATAGAGCCTGTATGTTAGTCGTGCAGTTTCACATCTAATGATGTAAATCACTGTTATAAATAGGATTGATAGTTATAATCTACTCCCATAAATCAGATTAGACGTAACACTTGTAATTTAAATGCAGGTTTTTAGATCTGATAGTTGTTATTTCATTCAAACGGAGTCGTCTATTTTGACAATGAGAAAACTTACTCTTCCCCTCGATGGTTCAATGGAATCAATCGAAACCAATCAAAGTGTACTACTTATCGGGGCTAATGGCTCTGGAAAAACTAGATTAGGGTCATGGATAGAAATAGACTCACCACAAAAAGAATTGGTGCATAGAATTTCCGCTCAAAAGTCTTTAGCATTACCTGATTCGACTACTCCTCAATCAATTGAACAGGCGGAAAAAGATCTGTTGTTTGGTAATCCTGGGTGGAGTTTTCAACATAAAGCTCATAAGTGGGACCGAAAGCCAGCTACTAAATTTTTGGATGATTTCCAAAAACTGATGGTTTATTTGTTTTCTGATGAAACAGAAGAAAACGCGAAGTTTAAAAGAGCTTGCAAAGCAACAGATGCTCGTATTTCACCACCAAAAACTAAAATTGACCTCGTAAAAGAATTGTGGGAAGAGATTCTCCCACATAGGGAATTAGTTATTGGGGGATTGAGGATTCAAACTCAGGTCAAAGGGCAAGAAGAAAAAATATATAATTCGTCTGAAATGAGTGATGGTGAACGAGTTATATTTTACCTAATCGGCCAATGTTTAGCTGCGCCTGAAAATGGAATTGTAATAATTGACGAACCAGAATTACATCTGCATAAGTCCGTGCAAGTTCCTCTTTGGGATGCCATTGAAAAATTACGGAAAGATTGCCTATTTGTATACTTAACTCATGACGTAGATTTCGCGGCTGCAAAAGAAGCATCAAAAAGTATATGGTTGAAATCATTTGATGGCCAAAAATGGGATTGGTTGCTTATAAATGATGATGAGAATTTGCCTAATGAATTAATGATTGAAGTGCTAGGAAGCCGAAAACCTATTGTTTTTGTTGAAGGTGAAAGTGGTAGCTTTGATAGTAGCCTTTATCGAGAATTATTATCTAACTTTCTTGTCATTCCTCGGGGAAGTTGCTCAGAAGTGATCCAATCAGTAAAAGCGTTGAAGGCTAATTCTCAAATTCATCATTTAGATGTGTTTGGGATAATAGATAGAGATAGACGCCTTCAAGCTGAAATAACGAAGCTGGAGCAAAACTCTATATATGTTTTAGAAGTTGCTGAAGTAGAAAATTTGTTTTGCACAGAGGAAGTCTTGAATATAGTGAGTGAAAGGCTTGCTCGTGATTCGTCTGCTGATTTCTCAACCGTGTCTAATACAATCTTTGGTCGACTTCAATCAGAACTTGATACGCAAGTATCACTACATGTATCGAGTGAAGTGAAATTCAAGCTGAATGTCTTTGATGTTAAGCAAAAAGGTGCAACTAATATTAATACAGCGCTACAAAGCTTAGTAACAAGCATAGACGTTAACAAAATATATACAGATACAAATCAACGTTTTATCGATGTATTGGAAAGTAAAGATTATAAACAATTGTTAGCCTTATATAACCGTAAATCACTTTGTACTCAAGCTAGCACATCGTTGGGTTTATCCAATGGTAGCTTACCCGAAACAGTAGTAAGGCTGATAAAGGGGGAATGCAAAGAGTCTATAGTAACTGCCTTGAAGCCATACTTTGGAAATTTTCAACAATACATGAAATAACAAGATGGTTTTCAATGGCTTCAGCATTACGCTACTCACCTAAAAAAGGCGAATTGGTTCGTTCTAGGCTTGACTTAGAGATTACGTTGGAATTATTTGATGGATAAGAAAAATAAAATTATTCTCTTTATTGGCAATGCGGATACAGAGGGTGCTACCGCCAAACTAGATGCAACAAATACGCTTTATAAACGCAAAATGTTAGAGTCAAGTATCGACAACTGGCACAGTATCTCATCTTACTTTGATGATTACGATGTGACGTGTGCCGTTATCAAGTTAACAAAGGTAGCACTCGATACACTAGCTCAAAATGAATACTCAGCTATTGCGAATGAATTGTTGAATAAGATTTCAAAAAAACCGAATTTAATACTTGCTCACGAGGGATTATTATTAATTGACGATCTGATAGATGTGGACGTTGATGCTTTTCATTACAAGTCATTTAAAGCTCCTAGTATTGACGTTATAGAAACAGTAAATACGTTATTTAACGAGTACGGCTTAAAAATAACTCCATACAGAAAGAATGCTGAGTTAAGTGTATTAACCTCATCCTTCATCGAAAAAAATGAGCATAACCTGATTTTTAGAATATACGTTCCTTCAGAACGTATATGGGCAAGCGAAGCTGAGAAATTACTAGAACTTTTTCGTGGTTATCTTCAGAAAATTTCGGGATTTAATGCACGGCATGACCAATACAAAACAAATAATGGCGTGATTCATGAATTTTTTGGTGATAACGATGTAGCCCCATCTTCGTTATCTTCAAAATTTGAAGAGTTTTCATCATTTATGGACGCTTGTGTCCAAAATCCCGAAGTAGCGAAGTTATCCCTTTCTGGAAGTAATCTAAATAACCGTGAAGTCATAGATTTAGTCTCGAGATACGCTAAAGAAGCTCGCCGCATTCAAGTTGACTTGAAGCATGAGAGAGAGCGGAAGTTGCTTAATATTCGGCATGAACTCGAGTCTGAGCTTACTGATTTTGTTGTCGGTGAAGAAGATTGGCAGGCACTTGAGCATTTAGTGGACTCAAGTATTCCTATGCCTAAACGTATTTCAAATGTTCTCGATGGATTAACAAACCCTTTACAACGTTGTGGTGCTAGGAATAATGTTTTTATTAATTCCCAGATTATACAAAAAGCGCACGGAGTAATTGCAAAAGAAATTACGGGTACAGTCAATCTTCCAGCTGAAGCACAAGACTTCCTTAAAGCTATAAAGCTATATGCAGGTAGTGATAAAGCTGAATTAACGTCAGCTGTCCATGAATTAAATGATAGTAGCGTCCCAGAAATAGATCGTATAACCGCAAAGCAGAAACTTAAAGGTTTTTTGATTTTAACTAGAGGCAAACTTGGAGACGTTGCTACTGGTATCTTTCAGACGTTTATTGAAAGTCAAATAGGACTTTAATGCAATGGTTTAGTTTAGGTGGTAGCGTGTAAACACGTTAATACTCCTTACTCGTTATGATCAAAGAAGGAGCCTATTTAGACTCCTTCTTCTTTTCAGTCTGTTTTTCCTGATTTTTTCTTAATGCTTCGAGGATTTCTTTCATGCGCTCTGGGGTCGCTTTGGGCGCGTTTGGTGCCGGCGCTGTGCGGTTGGTAGAGCGGGGAAGTTGTGCGGCCATATTGTCGCCCTCCATTGAGGCCCATTCGGCGATGAACTCATGATATTCTTCAATTTTAGCCCCGATGTATTTACGGTAACTGGTGTCAGTATAACACAAGTTGTCGTAGCGCTGAGGCCACACCTTCTTATGGATCCCGTTGCCAGATTGCTCGTCAACATGGAACGCCATCGTCATGGCCGTGTCTATCCGTTGTAACAGGCAAGACAGATTGTTGAGATCTTGATAAAACGTCGCCGCATGGAACCCCCCAGATCCGGTAAACACCAACTCTCCGGTGGTCGCGTTGTTGCCGATGGGCATGTCTATCAACGCACCGGTGTTTTCTGTTACCGCAATCAAGCCAATCTCATCGCGTTCGTCGAGCGCTTGGGCTAACTGGAGGTATTCCTCGTCAGAAATGAGGGCCAGAAGCACGGCTTGAGCGAGAATAATAGGGTGCTCATCACCCGAAAAAAAGATCACTTGCTCGAGACACACAACGTGTTTGCGCGTCTCACAGTCCACCTCTAAACCGCTGACTTGACTGGTCCACATGGCGTCTCCTGCGATGAAGAGGTTCGGGCTAGCTATTATCGTTGTCATGACGTTTTACGTTCCTAGATTAAAGACGCTTATCTCGAGGGATTTGGCTCTGAATGGCGCCGTTATTTAAATTTGGCCGGGATCCAGGGTTTGGGTGGCATGCGTCGACCGCCACGAAATGGCAAAGGATGCTCCTTAGCTGGATAGTATTTCGGGGACTCAATTTTGCCGTGGCGCTCAACCAATTGCCGGTGCTCGTCACGCCAGTACGCAAAACTGAGCAATTCCTTGGGATTGAATTCCCGATCTTCAGGGGTAATCAGAATCGCACGGTCAACGTTGATCCGAAATCCGTTCCAGCGATGATCCAACGGTAAGTAGCCACGGGCGTGAATGTTCATCAATTTTTCGGCCAGTGGATTGACCGGTACCGCGCCAGACAGCCATCGCTTGATCGTGATTGGTTGTACGTAAAAATACGCGGCGGCTTCATGAATGTCGTCGAAGTAGCGATTCAACAGATCGGCAAAACGGGGCGTGAGCATGTGATCTCCTTCAAGTTATCAAACATCCGTCGAATTATTTTTTCGATGACAAAACACGATGTTCATCGGTGAATTCGATGAAACGGGTCGTCAAACCGGAAAAAAGAACAGTGACGAAAACTAGGTATAACGGAAAATGGAAGGACGAAAACTAATTAATGATCGTATTTATGTGGAAACATTTTGAATTTCAAGCGTCTATAACACGCGTGTACGCAAAATCTGTAAGGACTAAGGTGCTGAATACACTCAGATTTTAAGCACCTTAACTGCGTATTATGTCTGATTATGTTTAATGGTGCATATATTATAAATTCAGTGCAACCTCTTGTATTTAGAGGTTTTATCATTGAAGTATCGCGAAATGAGTAAGAATTACATTTTTCGAGAGTTAGAGTGCCAAATGACGAAGGAAGAAGTTGCTGAACTGTGTTTCAAAACTGTGAGAACTGTCACGGGTTGGGATGAGGGAAAGCCAATTCCACCCGAGTGCAAAAGACTTATGCGAATGGCAAAAGGTCGAGAACTAAGCATTTGTGAAGATTGGGGGCAGTTTAAAATGTTATATGATCGGATGGAATTACCAACAGGCCAAGTGGTAAGGCCGCAACAAATCTTAGCAGGGATTGCACTCTTAGGGATTCAGTCTGAGTTGGAGATAAAGACTTCTACGCAATTGTTGAAACTAGCAAGAGTCATAGCCAAACTTAAATAAGTTCTACTAAAAAAAAGCACCATAAGGTGCTTTTGTTAGCCAGAAATTTTCATGGTTTTACCTGCGATTGCACCACGTTCAACGTCTGAAAATTCGCATTTGAAAAATTTCACCTTACGCTTTTTCTTCTTCAAGTAAGAAGAAGACTTATTTATTGCATCCGTAAGATTAAAGTCATCAATTGCCATAGATTTTTGATCTTTTTGGGGTGGTTTTGCAACAAAGTTCATTTTCATTTTTGTTCTCCCAATTTCCCATCTGTAATTAAGTATCGCATTGTTATTGTATAAAATCAAAGCAATGCTAATCGGAAATGTTTTTGAAGAGAGCATCATTGTTTAAATCGAAAGGATCACTCTCTACGAATCCGTTATCTCGATATAATTGTTCAGCACCTTCGTATGGGTCTTGTACTCCGACCCAAGCTATATCTAAAGCACTAGCGTAAGCTTCAGCATAAGTTGTGGCAATGGCCATTCTTAAACCTATTAGCTGATCAATATTGTACGCACCCTGCAAATAAGTAATTTTTAGAGTTAGCTTACGTCTTGAGACTTTCCCAAGCATTAGCGCACATAGATGGTCATCATACCAAATAGCGAGCTCCATTCTAGAGTTATAGCTTATACGGTATTGCTGCAGTTGATATCTCCAGTCTTCAAGAGTTCCAACGTTACGACTATGTATAGGGTGGGGTACCCATGTGTCACGCATAGCACGCAATGCTGTGCCATCGATTTCCGTTAAACGCAAATGATCAACAAGCTCAGGGTATTCTTCACTGAAATAATCTTCTACTTGGGAACAAATAGACAAACGTAATTCCGTATATTTTGCGTCAATTGTCAAAGCGTTATCCATTGCTAAATATTATGGTGGGTATTATAGAGTGCAAAAAATTACTGTCAAATCAGGTGCTTTTAGCTTTGATGTCGAAAGTGTAAAGAAATCCACATAGGCTAATTGAAGCAATAACCGACAACGAAAATAGGACTAGAAAAGTATAGTTTTATCAATGCGAACTCAAAATATCATTAACATTACTTAACATATGATGATTAAAATTGGTAAAGTCACTTTGACTGGAGCAAAGAAATGTCCTGTTTTCTTTTGAGTTAACCAGTCCTCCTTTTTGGTCATATCAAGGAGAAAAAGCCGGACTTATTGAGTTCGGCTTTTTACTGATGTATTAAAAATTATTTAGTAGAAGTACTGAATGCTAATGCGTTTAGAGCCAAACTAAAAGGAGGTATTACAATTGGAAATCAACCCTTTTATCCAAGGGATATTGGATATGTCGGATACAGGGTCCATGAATGTCCCAACTGTCTTGCCCCAGTATTCAACAACCCCTGCATCATCGGCTATGTTGTTATACGAACTATGGAACGCTTTTACGCTTATATCCCCATCAATATCGTGAACAAAGAAACTTAGTGGAGCTAATAGTCCACCTTCAGCACGAGTATCCTGTCGAATTATTTCAATATCACTTTCTAGTGTTTCAATGATTTGTTTGATTTTTCCAACAATTAGTTCGCTCTCACGATTAATTGTTGAGCGTGAAAACGTAAAATTTACTGAGTGGGAGAGGCTTTTCTGATTAATGGGGAAGCTTGGGGGCTTAGCCTTCAAAACATAACGACCATCAGTAATAAACGTAGTTATGGAAACCAAATCCTTGAACTGTTTTAGCAACCGATCTAACCGAAGCTGCATAGTACGTATATTGTGGTGTGAACGAGTGGCAACAATAGTGTTTAAAAGTGGAAGGCTTAATGTCAACCTTAGAGTTACCCATTTATCATTCTTAGAACGATTGAAAGTTAAGGTAGTATTCTCTGTATTGTGTGCTTTCAACTCTTGATACCACTTTTCGTTCAAGTTGCTTGGTACTTCTGTGAATTGGTTATACAGATTTTCAAAATAGTCAACTGCACTATAAAAGATATGGCTAATATTCAATTTTAAGAGTGTTAAGTCATTCTCGCTTACCGGTCTAAAATGCGCAAAGGAGTTACGAATCGAGTTGATTTCATGAAGCTTGTTCACTATCACACTCCGGTCTGCCTTAAAATATGGCTTGAAATGCGTCCACAATGTTTCGCTATCTATAATGTAAGTTAGCTCACCACTGTTCAGGTATAACATTGGAGATGACACCGATTGTCCTAGGTATCCGTGCTTGTTGTCTAGCGCTGAACGAGCTTTGTAAACTTGATTTAATGTTTGGTTTTCATTGACCTTTGTATTGGCCCAGTCTTTGCCAAATTGCATTTTCAAAATTGAATATACAAAAACTCTAAATGAGTTTTCGAATCGAAAAAGAATATTAGCGGCTTCGTAGTAATGAACTTGAATCCATTCCGCAGGAATTACATATTCCGGGTTTGCGAAATGGTTACTGTCTCTTTCTTCTGCGTTTATAAGCTCTGCTGTTTTCCAATCCATCTTTAACCTAACCATAAAGGGAAATTAGATTTATTCTATAGAAAACAAGTCCCTTATGAAAGGTAGGGGTATTCTTCACCGAAGGATTATAGGCAGGAATGAGACATGGTTACTCGTTTGGTGATAGTTACGTCGAATTTACCCCCGTGATACAACACGGGGGTTGCTGCCCACAGCGTCGCGCTCGCTGTTCAGCTCTCACGACTCACGCGAAGCTGTGAGCAGGATAGAAAAGAGTTGTTAGTAAGATGGGTTGCAGTAGCAAAAAGCCCCACTGATGTTGTGAGGCTCTGCTAGGGTGATCTTGGCAATGTGAAGGGCTAGTGATGTGGTTTCATCAAGTCAGCTACGCTTCGCTGCTTTTCGGGCATTTGGGGAAGTCATACCCAAGAACTGTATCGAGTGCCCTTATCCCTGCGGGGCGAGTATGTCATTTTTTGACATACTGCCGTTCAAGTATGTCATTCCTCACATGCTGAAGATGTCGACAGACCTTTGAACGTCCTCAACTCTACCACTCATCAAGTCGTTACCTTCAGAAGCGATAGCAACGCCACTCGATGCAGGTGGACACGTTAAAACCCTCGACACTGATTTAGAGCGCACTTGAATCAAACAATCATCAATCAATTCGAAGCGGTAGCCATAGCGGTTCAACACAGCCGAGCGTATATAAAAGGTGTCTACACCTTTATCTATCCTAAAGACAAAGTCCGAATATTCACCAAAGCCCTTTGGATAAACCGTTCTACTTACTGACGTAAGATAGACCGCTGTAGAGCCGTTGAATACTGGAAAAGCATCAAAGAAAGGATTCACATCATCAGGAAGACTTTCAGAAGAAGCTTGAGAAGCAGCATTGCTAGAACCCACCCGAACAGAACTTTCCCCATCTTTGATAGGAACATTTTCAGATACTGGAATGTTAGCCGGACTGGATAGAGTAGGCGAGTTGGTAGGGGCAGCTGGCGTATCAACCGTTTGAATTTCATCCACATCAGAATCAGATAGTACATAAGATAAATCCCATAGAAATTTGCCAATGGCCGCGAAGCCGATAACGATCGCGAGAATGAACTTTGGTGACTTCAAAACCGAGATGTCAGATTTGGTAGAGTTAAAGCCGCCCGTTCCTGTGGACTGATAAAGCGCGAACACATCAACAGGAATTTTCTTGTTCGTGCTACTTGCCATGTCTGCCTTAGTAGAGGGAGCAGTCTTAGTAGCTTTTGGAGAGTGGTTAAAAATCCTAGGCTTTCGACTTCGAAAGAAAGTATCTGTTGAGCGGTGAGAATAAGCTTCACCGGCACAACCTTTTAACCAAGTGGGGATTGCAGTGTAATCCGGTGTAAGCATGACAATATCCCATTGGTATTTCCTATGTCGCATGAATGCACCATAGAAATCGAACGGGTAGAGCAGTCTGTTATTTTCATCGAGTTGAGTCCGTTCACAATCGTCAACGTCACCCACTTCAAACGAATCAGGGTCAACCGGAAGCCAACGAGAATAGAACAGTTCTGAAAAGTCTTTGGGTAGATAATCTACGAACTCAGAGAACGGTTTCTGCAAAAACTTCTCACGCTTAAATCCAGCTTCGGGACAATACAAATCCTGACACTCATCAATCACAACGAACGCGCCAAGAGGCATCCAGTTGAACCAGTTTTGCCAGAGCATTACGCCTTCAGAAGATCGTGTGAAGATCCTAATCAGTCGTGCTGAATCTGGAAATTTTTCACCTAACAATTCTTCAATAGATTCTTTAGGTTTCAAGCCCTCGATGTTAGTGACAACGATACGCCCATCACGTAAAGCAGGGAGGATTTCGAACCATGTAACGTAAGCGGTTTTATAAGCTCCATTAGAGCCATGACGAAATGAAACAGCCATATCACCACCCCATAATTCTAAGCACAAATGCCGTAGCAAATGCATCAACAACAATTCGAACTGAATCAACAATGCCGAACTGGTAGCAGGCAAAGCGTAAGTCTGAGGGAAGCTTGTTAAAGGCCATGTTCAATACTGTGTAGACCTCATATTCTGAAAGCAGCAAAGAGGCAACGCTATAGGCCATTTCGAGCATTTGGATTTTTAGATAGATATAGAGCTTAATGAACCAGAACCAAGCGTATGTAAACACATCCAGAAACAAGTCCGGTATCGTGGCGAAGAAGTCGTAAATGCTACCGAAGACAGAAACGATGTAATCAAGTGCGCTGTAGAAATATTCCATGATTTATACCTTAGAGCGACCAGAAGAAAGCAAGATAAAGCCAGCTAGTAGAGTGGCAAGAAATAAGATAACGGTGCGAATCATATTGGTATTGTTAGAGCCTAAAGAGCTGAACAAGTTGAACCCGACATCAACATTCCATCGACTCAGAGAAAAAGTCGTGGGTTCATATGAGCCGCTAGAGAAGGACATATGACCAAGCTTTAAAGGGGATTCCTTTACCTTACTTTCAAGTGTTTTTTCTAGGTCATCAATTTCAGTTTTTAGATCATGAACTGCTGTAGTGAGTACAGTGTTAGTAGCGTATCCATCACCTTGCCCTGGAGCACTGAATGAACCTGATTTTCCAAAGACATCTTCAAGAACGTCTTTGATATCACCTTTGGTAAGGCCATCACCATTATTAGAACCGCCACCGCCAGTAGAACCGCCACCGCCAGTAGAACCGCCACCRCCAGTAGAACCGCCACCRCCAGTAGAACCGCCRCCACCAGTAGAACCGCCRCCACCAGTAGAGCCATCACCGCCAGTAGAACCGCCACCACCAGTAGAACCGTCACCACCAGTAGAGCCATCACCACCAGTAGAACCATCACCACCAGTAGAACCATCACCACCAGTAGAACCATCACCACCAGTAGAACCATCACCACCAGTAGAACCGTCACCACCAGTAGAGCCATCACCACCAGTAGAACCGTCACCACCAGTAGAGCCATCACCGCCAGTAGAGCCATCACCACCAGTAGAACCATCACCACCAGTAGAACCGTTACCACCAGTAGAACCATCACCGCCAGTGGAACCGTCACCACCAGTCGATCCATCACAAGAATCACCTGTGTAGGTAAAAACTCCATATGGAGGGTTAGCAGCAGGGAAAAACAAGTCCGACTTAGCACTACAAGAATTTCTACAAAGCGTTGCAACATCCCGAGTCCCAGCAGGGAAAGTCACAGTACCTAAACTTTTTCCTTCCATTTGCCCGCAAATATCCTCGCATTTGCCTGTTTCAGGGTTAACAGTAGTATTTGCGGGACAGTTCTTTACAGGCCAACCCATGAAAACGGTAGTGTTTCTTCCTGCCTTAGCTTCACAGGCTTTATTCAAGCGCCAATTGGGGTTGTTCTCTAACAGGACGCTCATATCAACAATGTCACCGAAAGAGAATCCTCCTCCCCATTGAGCGTGACACATAGTTGCATTGGCATTGAATGAAAATAAGAAAAGGGAAACTAGAAGACAGAAAACTCTCAAAATATTCACCTATAAAAAAGGGAGCCGAAGCTCCCAATCAATCAACCCGCTATGACTCCGGTGTAAACCCCATATAAGAATGAGGCACACATTAGAGAGCCAAGAACAACGGAGACAATCATTACTTACGGAGCCAAGACACCACCATACCAAGGCCGAAGCCCAGAGCAGCGATACCAATTACACCTGAGGTAGTTGTACCAACCATTGCTTTACCAGAGTTGATAGCGGTAGTGATAGCGGTTTCGTTTGCACTTGCTTCAGCGAACGCAGAGCCAGAAGTAAGAGCGATTGAAGCAAGAAGAATTTTGTTGTTAGCCATTTGACGTAGTTTATTCATAATAATTTTCCTAAAAGGATTAACGAAAGTGTTTTAAGACTCGACCTAATACATGTCCACCAATGAACGTGATTAGGCTCTGTTTGACGACGAACTCATAAAGCGATTCGTCGAATTCCAATAATGACCAATCAAATTGACCATTAACCAAGTGCGTTAACTGCTCTTTAGAGACCAAGACATACTCACAAACATCACCGGATGATTGTTGCAAAATCCCATCAATAACAGTCACGCAAATAGACATAGCACCTAAGACCTAATTACTTAGATTTCATGAAGTTATCGAAGTGCTTTTTAACTTCCTCATCGACAGGAACAAGCTTGTTCACCAAGATGTCGAGTGGATCATTTGGGTTAGCACCAAAGCTCAGTTCGTATTCACGGTTAGCAACGAAAGCGCGTGATTGGATAAGCTGACGAGCGTAGGCCACATCAATTTTCAGAGCTTGTTTGTTGTAAGGGATGTCAGTTGAAAAACCGATACCAGTTTGCTGAAACTTCTCGTTATCGACTTCTTCAACAGCACGTAGGACAGACAGCTCCGCGAACTCCATATTAGATTTCGGGAAACGCTTGATAGAGATACCAGTTATTGTAGGCATATTCTTGACTCCAAAATTTCGATTTTCTGTTTAGTGTATTCGTCAGGAATGCCTAACGAGGTTTCAAAGTTGGCGCGTCTATGGTGCGTAGGAATGAGCATTCCGAATGCTTCACCCAAGTCACCTTCAGTCATTGCCACAACTTCAGAAAGTGCTTTACCACATTGGCGACGAACCCAAGCAATACGAGCAAAGAACTCAAGACCTGCTTTCTTTTTGTTAAGCTCAATCTTCATCGGTTCAGCAGGGTCGATACTTGCTGAGAAGTCACAAAGACCAGCAAAGGCCGAAGCAGGCGAGGCGAGTAGTGCCAAATCACACTTCTTCAATTCCACTTCGTTGCGATACCAAATCACTTCAGGGTCAGCGATGTTTTGCTCGAACTTCTTGTTGTACACACGCCAGTAAATTGCAGAGGTACGAGAGCCAACTAAAACGGCTTCCTCTGATAATTCACCGGATTGTGAAACGCGCTTATGAGGAACCATTGTCGGACCACGACCACGAGAAGCAGTGCGAAATGCTCCCTCATAAAAACATTTCTCAGCATACTTACAGTCAAAGATTCCGGTGTAGTCATCCACGCAGAGATCCAAACGGGCTAGGCGAGTGATACCCAAAAGTGACAACCACCAATGCACCTTTTTGTGTGTAGTGAAGTCGAACAACTTAGCGCAACCCGTACCATTGATTTGTACGTAGACCGTATCGTTGTTACCACCAACACCAACCAGACCGCATTCCACCGTTCCCGTAGAATCGTAAATCACCATTGAATCTTCATAGCCATGCAAGCCACGGCCACGCATAGGAGACAGACGGAAGTTAAAGACTTTTGCCATGAACTCATCAAACCTATCGGCTAAAACCTTACGACACTTGTTACGGTGTAACTCAATTGATTTTTCTATAGCTTCCGATGAGTTAAAGCGACCTTTAACGCTTTGCTTTTTAAACTCTGGGAACTGCATGTTGATAAAGTCTTGTTCGTTCGAGTTGTCCAAGTGTCTAAGCGAACCGTACGAAAATGAAAACGCTAAGTGATCCACTTGAACCGGACGAATTTCATCATGGAACTTATGAGGCTTTTTAGATGGCATGGAACACACCCTTAACCAAAAGCTCTTGGTAGTTCTCATCGGTGATTTCAACAATCTGAAATGACACCATGCCGTAATGAGCTTCCATAAACTGGAAAAAATCACGCGGAGTCTTGAAGAAGTTATGACCCCAAGGAAAATAGGCGTTGATGCCGTGATTGGGTTCGTTGTCGAAGTAGATAGAGTCCATGATTAACGTTCCAAGCCGTAGAACGCGCAGAACTGTTCAAGCTCTTGGTCGTTATCAAACGTAAAAGTGAAAGAGTCACTAGAGTTATAAAGTGGATTCTTATAACTGACAGTGTGAAAAAGTTCTTCGCCAATTGTGCGTTGGCCAAACTCAAGTTCGCTAACAAGGAACTCAAAGCAGATTTCTAGTGGTGAGTTATGAAGAGACACGGACGCGTGTGTGAAATCTGGGTAGTTAGAGAAGCTAACGTGTTCAGATTTCAAAACAGAGCCGTATTGAATCGGTTCAATTGTAAACATAACAGCACCTCGATAAGTTGGTTGTGATTGACTTAGGAGGATTATAGGCACGAAAAGTTGTGCCTGTTAAGCACGGAAAATCATGCCTAATCAGCTAGAATGTAGCTAAAGGGAGAATGTCTTATGTATCAAAATGAACTGTTAGATGCCTACAAAAAGGCTCAAAACTACGTACAAGATAAGCAGATTGCACATGATTTGAATCTGCCTAGACAACGGATTGGTGAAATGCGAAAAGGAACTCGCTATATATCTGATTCAGAAGCAGTTTTTCTAGCGGAAAGCGCAGGAATTGATCCAGAGATGGCATTGCTTGGTTGTCACGTTGACCGCAACGAAAATCCAGAGATTAAACAGCTATGGGAACACATAGCAAAAAAGTGCAACGGGCTAGGATTAAAAGCAATTTCAATGACTTGCGCGGGATTAGCACTGATGGCAGCCACCCCAAATAAAGCACTAGCCAACTGCGTATTATGTACGTTATGTTAAATTGAATTTGATGTTTATAAGGCAGGACTCTTTGTGTGATGCCCTGCCTTTATTTGGTGTCGATATTCTCTGAATTATACTGTGTATTTAACCATAATGGTTATTTACCATAAAATACCTAATATCCAGTGATAATAATCTTCGATTTTAACCCTGGTATTAGTTAGAAATTAACCGCCAGAGAATTTAACTTTGTAGCCTTTCTTTTCAAGGTGCGCTTTGATCTTGTCACGAGCGTCACCTTGAATCTCGATGTTGCCATCTTTTACGGATCCACCACAGCCACAGACTTTCTTAAGTTCTGCTGCCATTAGTTTTAATGGTGCGTCATCTAGGTCTAAGCCAGTTACGACAGAAACGCCTTTGCCTTTACGGCCTTTGGTTTCTTTTTGAATTCGAACGATACCATCGCCTTTAGGACGCTGGACTTTCTCTTCTTCAGGCTTAATGCGACCTGTTTCTGTTGAATATACTAAACTCATAACTTATTTCTTTTGTTGCTCTGCTTTTTGTTTTGCGAGTAAGTAAGCTTCTATATGACGCTGAATTGCAACCTTGCCGCCTTTGATAAGACGTCCGTTAAACATGCAATACCACGCGTTAGGCTCACCTGTGTCATTCTTTATCTGATAGCCGTTGAAGTTTTCAGTTTGGCCACCAGTTCCTCTCGACTTATTTAACGTCGTGAACTCTTTCGGGTCAATAATAGATGCGGTGTCAATCCACCAATCAATACTCTTTTTCACGGCAGCTAGGTTGCCCTGAATAACATTGTTCTTTAACTTAGCACGCCAAACCGTGTTAGTGGCATCCGTCGATTGCAGATGGACGCTTCGGTAAATTGAATTAGCCATATCCATTAATCATCTTTTTGTTTTCACTACATTAATCATAAGTATACTTATAATGATATCAAGCATAATATGGTAAAAACACCTGTCGAGGTACGGTAATTTGAGAAAAAATGTCCCTATTCTAACCGACTCTGTGAGAATTAATTCATTTGTTGAAAAATTGAACAGGTGCGCGACAATTGAAATTATAGATGAGTTGACAGGATTTCAATACTCTCGTAATTCACTGTTAGGTATCTACAGTGATTGGAATCGCTATCATGCGTTCTGTACCAAACATCGTATTAACACACTTCCCGCATCTATAACCGCTGTTCGTCGTTTTCTCGAGACGGAGTCTAACGATAGAAAATACGCATCTCTAAAACGTTACACCGCAACGCTTAGTATGCTTCATACTGTGTTGAACTTTGCTAATCCAATCAAGCACAGGCAAGTTCGCTTTACCCTGCTCCACTTACAGTCGCAAATGGCCGGTGACGCGAAGCAAACCAATGCTATGACATCTAAGCATCTCACTGATTTAAATGTGTTACTCTCCGACGACAAAGCAAACTTGAAAGAGATCAGGGATATAGCTATTTATAACGTGATGTTCGAGTGTGCTTTAAAACGCTCAGAACTTAAGGCGTTATCAATGACTGATGTTGAGTACGTTGAAGATCATTACCAAGTCACGGTCAAAGGTTCGGCTTATCAGTTGTCACAAATAGCCAGTGTTGCACTTCAACGTTGGCTTTCGTTTACTGGTACACAAGATGAGTTGCCAGTATTTCGTGCGATAGACAAGCATGAGAATATTGGTTTGCAGCCTTTAGATGATTCGTCCATTTACCGGATATTGAGACGAGCTAGCGACTTACTTCAACTGCCGGAAAACCACTATTTCTCTGGAAATTCGATTCGTGTTGGTGCTGCACAAGAGTTGTCGAAACAAGGTCTTAAGGTTAGAGAGATTCAGGACTTTGGCCGCTGGCTTAGCCCCGCAATGCCAGCCCAATATGTTGGCTTTTCGGGTACTGCTGAAAGTGAGAAGATGAAGTTTAAGGCGCTAACCCCTTGGCAATAAACGGTTCGTAGATTATTTGGATATTGTTACTTGGATATAAGTAGCGGCTAAAACGATCGATTTTTAAAAACGGCCAGCTTTAAACCCAACAAGTGCTTTGGCAGAAAACTCAATGCACTTGTTGGGTTTAGCTCTAAGTGAACGAAAACGAGTTAGAAGACCTAAGAAAGACTTGTTCTCACGCAGTTCTCCAAGAACTGGCTGAATTTGTGACCGGCATGCTCAACCATTTTAGGGAACATGGAGATTGGCGTCATACCTGGGAACGTATTTACTTCGTTCAGGTAGATTTCGTTGTCTTGCGTTAGGAAGAAATCAATACGAGACAAGTGACGAAGCTTCATCTGAGTGAAGACTTTGCGTGCGCTGTCTGCAATCAATTCACGCTGTTCATCTGTTAAGTTACTTGCTTCAACTTCGGTAATGGAGTGGCTGTCTGCACTGTACTTCTCTTCGTAAGAGTAAAATGCGCCATTAGGTGCAATCACTTCCCCCGGCTTGCTAATATGTAGCTCGCCATCGATTTCATAAGCAGCAACTTCTAGCTCTCTAGGCACCACTGATTTCTCAACCAATACTTGGTCCGAAAAAGTGAACGCCTTGTTGATCGCTTCGCTTAAATCTTCTACTTGGTTAACTTGGTAACAACCTACGGAAGAGCCTTGACGGGCAGCTTTCACGAACACTTTACCCCAATTTTCAAAGGCTTGAGTCGCTTGTGAGTGAGCTTGTTCATCGTTTTCTGATAAGAATAGATAAGGCGTGTTTGGAATGCCAAGCGCGTCGTACCAAAGCTTTGAAGTGATTTTATTGAAGCTGTTGTTACTTGCTTCTGAACCACAGCCTAGATACGGAATTTTAGCCATTTCAAACAGAGATTGAATGTCACCGGTTTCCCCCGGGAAACCGTGAATACAAGGCACAATGAAATCGACTTTAGATTCTAAATTGTCACCGCGTAAGGTTTGATCGTTAATATCAAGATAAACTAATTCACCTGAATCAAGACACCAGCCCTCGTTTTTAATTTCAACTCTTACAACGTTAAAATCTGCAACGCTATTGAGTTGTTCAAAAAGGTAATTAGCTGAAACTAAAGACACTTCATGCTCTGAAGATCCACCGCCGCAAAGTAGAAGGATGTTTGTGGTGTTCATGGGTAAATTCGGTCCTTGAAACTAGGAGTACTGACTTCAATGATAAACAAAAGTCGAGATAGGTACAGTGTTTTGATTGTTAAAATTGCGTTCGAAAGAGCGAGCGATTAACTATTAAACAAAACAGCGAGTCTTAAAACAAAAGAAGGAGCATTTGCCCCTTCTTTATGAATGAAAACTTAGTTCAACTTGTTAAGCGTTGGGTATTCAGAGTTCTTGATGTCATCAATGCTCTTAACAAACGGCTTCAAGTTTTGGAAAGTGCTCGGCAGCGTTGAGATTGCCTTTTTAGCTTCTAAGCGCGTTGCATAGTCACCATAAAGTACGGTGAACCACTTAGTGCCGTTAACCATTTTGTAGTTTTCCCAAACTGGCTGAGAAGTCGTAGGTAGCATTTTCACGAAAGAATCGACTTTACTTTGGCTGCCAACAGCAACAACTTGAACTGTGTAACCAAAACGCTGGTTCATGTCTTGTTGTTTCTTCGTTGGTCCTGTCACTACTGCAACTGGCTTAGCTTTAGTCGTTTGAGTGACTTTCTGTTCAACAGGTTCAGTTCTGATCACGTTGACAACGTTTTCTTCAACAACGCCTGTTTGCTCAGATTGAGATACAACTGGAGCTTCAACTTTGGCCGTCTTGTACTCTTCTTGATAACTATCTGAAGTGACATTGGTAACGTAGTCGTCAGATACACATGCAGCCAAGAGCAGTGGCAAAGTCACAATTGCAAATTTTTTCATGGAAAGCTCTATATCCTTAATAATAATTACTATAAATCATGCCGATACGTCGGTTTAGAATCAAGTTAACTTTGAGATTATACACCATTAGTGGGTGACCTATTTCACAAACTTTATGCAGTGTCTGCTTATTCATCTTAATTCGGTGAATTTGCCATCAACCCGTTAGTGAAAAGTAAGTTACGATGAACTTACGTGCATTGCTAGGATATGTCTATGAATCATCTTGATCCCCTACTTAAACCCCGCTCAATCGCTGTTGTTGGTGCTTCTCAACGAGAAATGCGTGCAGGATATATCGTCATGAACAATTTGTTGCACGGGGATTTCAAAGGTGCGGTGATGCCGGTTACGCCAAAATATGACTCGGTGGCAGGTGTACTCTCTTACAAAAACATTTTGTCGCTGCCGATCGTTCCTGACCTTGCGATATTGTGTACCAATGCGACTCGTAATGTCGCCATTTTTGAAGAGCTGGCTGAGAAAGGCATCGCTTCTGTCATTGTGCTTTCATCCGACATGCAACAACAAAGTGATAATGGTGAGACGTATGACGCAAGATGCCTGGCGATAGCCAAAAAGAACAACATCCGAGTGCTTGGCTCCAATAGTTTGGGGGTGATTGTCCCTTGGTTAAATTTGAACGCATCATTCTCTCCAGTAACAGCATTACCTGGTAAAATCGCCTTTGTTTCTCAATCTGCTGCTGTGTGTACCACGATTTTAGATTGGGCTAATGACAAAGAGATCGGCTTTTCAGCGTTTATCTCGATAGGCAATGGCAGTGATATCGAATTCTCGGAATTATTGGATTACCTGAGTACCGATTCTCATACTGAAGCGATACTACTTTACGTTGATAGCATTACTGATGCTCGGCGCTTTATTTCTGCGGCGCGTGCAGCATCGCGAAACCGACGCATTCTGGTGTTAAAAGGCGGTCGCACGGCGAAAGGCAGAGCGGCGGCCATGGCCCATACTGGCGGTGCTGACACTTTAGACATTATCTATGACTCTGCGATCCGACGTAGTGGCATGCTACGAGTTAAGAACTTACATGAACTGTTTGCTGCGGTAGAAACACTGACTCATTCAGTGCCCTTGCGTGGTGAGCGTTTGGCTATTGTTACCAATGGGGGCGGCCCTGCAATTATGGCAGTGGACACCCTATTTGAGCGTGGTGGTAAACTCGCAGAGTTATCTGAAGAGACACTCGACCAATTGAACAAGGTGTTGCCATCGAGTTGGTCTCATAGCAATCCTATCGATATTGTTGGTGATGCTGGTGATCAGCGTTATATCGATACCATAAACATCTTACTCGATGGCGATGAAGCGGATGCGATTCTTATCATGCATAGCCCTTCAGCAATTGCACATTCCGCTAGAACGGCTGAACGAATTATTGAAGCGATTAAGAAGCACCCTCGCCACAAGCGCTTTAACATCCTGACGAATTGGTCTGGTGAGTTAACAGCTAGGCCAGCGAGAAAGCTGTTTACCGAAGCGGGTTTCCCGACCTATCGAACGCCTGAAAGCTCAGTGGTCGCATTCATGCACTTGGTCGAGTACAGACGTAACCAACGTCAGTTAATGGAAACGCCGACCACGGCAGAAAAAGTGCACATTGAAGACTTGGCAGATGCAAAAAATTGGATAGAGCGCCAACTACTGGATAAAGATACAGTTAGTCTTGACACTCACCAAAATAGCCAGTTTTTCAAGAGTTTTAACCTCGATGTGCTACCCACATGGATCGCTTCCGACCCAAGTGAAGCGGTACATATAGCTGAAACAATTGGTTATCCGGTTGCCGTAAAACTTCGTTCTCCAGACATTGCGCATAAGTCGGACGTTCAAGGCGTGATGCTGAATTTACGAAACAGTAGTGAAGTCGCGAATGCCGCTCAGGCAATTCTCGATCGATCTCAATTGTCGTTCCCTACCGCGCATATCCATGGGCTGTTGATTCAAGGAATGGCCAAGCTTGCAGGCGGCCAAGAACTGCGAGTTAAGGTTACAACGGACGAAACCTTTGGCCCTATCATTTTACTTGGCCAAGGTGGCTCTGAGTGGGACGAATCAATTGATGCCGCGGCTGCTTTCCCACCGCTTAACATGACACTGGCGCGTTACTTGATCATTAGGGCGATAAAAAGTGGCAAGATTCGCCTGCAAAAATTGCCTAACCCCATTGATATAGAAGGTTTGTCTGAGCTGTTGGTCCGTATCTCTCAAATGGTGGTGGATTGCCCAGAGATACACGATTTGGATATACACCCAGTACTCGCTAATGGAGACAAATTTACGATATTGGATGCCGATATTATATTGAAAGCCTACGAAGGTGATCCACAAGAAAGACTGGCGATTCGCCCTTACCCTGTAGAGCTTGAAGAACGCATCCAGTTAAAAGATGGGACAGAAGTGTTGCTGCGCCCTATTCTTCCTGAAGATGAACCACTTCATGCCGACTTCATTAATCGTGTCTCTAAAGAGGATCTCTACAAGCGTTTCTTTAGTGATGTGGGCGAGTTTAATCATGAAGCATTAGCTAATTTTACTCAGATTGATTTCGATAGAGAGATTGCGTTTGTAGTGGTACGTGAGGAACAAGGCGTTCCAGCGATTATTGGTGTGTCTCGTGCGCTGATTAACCCAGAGAATACGGACGCTGAATTCGCGATATTGATTCGGTCTGATCTTAAAGGTGTTGGTTTAGGTCGAATTCTTATGACTAAGGTTATCGATTACTGTCGTGCGAAGCAGACAAAACAGATGTCCGGTATGACAATGCCAACCAATAGAGGCATGCTAACACTAGCCCAGAAGCTCGGCTTCGAGCTAGATATCAGTTTTGAAGATGGTACTGCAGATATGGTGTTACCGTTACTTTAACGCCCATGTTTTTTTAAGATGTTGGATACACCAAGACTTGGCGTCGCCCATTTTGTTGCGTCGCCAAGCCATCACAATATCGATAGGTTGCGGTTCTGTTCCCGAAATCTGCTGTAGAACGCCAGATTCGATCAATGGTTTCGCTATAACACTCGGTAATGTACCAATCCCTAATCCCGTCGTTAGAGCTTCTACTTTTGCAGGGAAGCTTGTTACGGTTAAACGAGGTTGTTTCTCTAGAATGTTGCGACTTAACGCTGGTTGATCGCGTGCAGTGTCTGCAATTGCAATAACCCTGTAACTTTCCCTTGCCTTTTGGTCGAACTCGCCAGAGCGCTTATGAACGTAGTGGCTTGATGCCGCGACCCATACCATTTCCATCTTACCAATGGTGTCACTTTTCATATCGTTTGGAATCGTGTCGAGCTTGGGACATACCAACAAATCGGCTCGGCCATCTGTCAGGGATTCCCAACATCCGGCTAAGATCTCTTCTTGTAAGCGAACACGTGTTTTGCTGATTTTCCCGAGTTCGTCGACCAACGGGAAGAAATTGGCAATAGGAATGATGCCATCAAAGGCAATGGTTAAATCGAGCTCCCAGCCATTAGCAAGAATATTCGCATCGTTAACGAGTTGTTCAGTGGCACCAAGAATGATTCTACCTTGCTCTAATATTAACTGCCCCGCTTCCGTGAAATTTGCACGGTGGCCTGAGCGATCAAAAATCATGATATCTAAGTCTTGTTCTAACTTCTGGATTTGATAACTCAATGAAGAAGGCGCTCGGTCCAGTTCATTCGCTGCAGCTGCGAAACTCCCACGACGATCAATGGCATCTAATATGTGTAATGCTTCAAGTGTTATTGGACTATGCATAGCTTTCCTACTTTATAAATGAGATCTGAATCACAAAAACAGAAGCATTCATGCTGCGAATGGAACTGTAAAAGTCTTTTTAATACAGGTGTTTAAGAGTATTAATTATGAATTAGTTGATAAGATTGAAAATTATTTAAATGCAAATAATAGTAATTATCATTTAGATCCAATATTATCTTTCGCAAATCAAGATAAGACTATGGAACTAAGGTAACTATCAGATGTATAAGCAATCCCTACTCTCTGCTTCAATCGTTTTAGCGCTTTCATCAACATCAGCCTTTGCTGACGATTATGCCCTATTTGATGAGGTTGTTGTATCTTCTACTCGTACTAATCAAACACTTATCAATACAGCAGCTTCTGTTACTGTCATCTCGGATAAGCAAATTGAAGAGAATATGGCGAAAGATGTGAATGAAATCTTCGAATACACTCCGGGTGTAACGATGAATTCAAGCTCTCGCCAAGGCGCACAGACTATCAACATTCGTGGCATGGAAGGTAAACGCGTTAAGATTTTGGTCGATGGCTCTTCTCAGCCAGGTTCATTTGATGGTGGTCCATACGCATTTATCAATTCTAGCGGTATTTCAATTGATCCCGACATGCTTAAAAGTGTCGAAATTATCAAAGGTGCTGCTTCAAGTTTACACGGAAGTGACGCAATTGGTGGTGTTGTTGCCTTTGAAACTAAAGACCCTTCCGATTTCTTGAAAGATGGCGAAGACTTCGGTGGCCAAGCGAAACTGTCTTACTCTTCAGAAGATAATTCTTTTAGTGAGCATGTTGCATTAGCTAATCGATTCGGTGATTTAGAAACATTGGTTGCCTACACTCGTCGTGACGGTGAAGAGCTTCAAAACTTCCGCGACTCTAATAACTTAGAGAATTACGCAGTAGAAGATCAAGATACATCAGCCGATAACCTATTGGTAAAATTGCAATATCAATTGAATGAAAGCCATCGTATTGAGTTTCTAGCTGAGCTAATCAAAGACACTTCAGACTCTGACATTTATCACTCAAGCTACGATAGCTACACGGGTGCAGATGATACAGAGCAAAATCGATTTGCGATTAAACACATTTGGTTCGCTGATGGCGCAATTGCCGATACCGTGACCAGCAAAGTGTCGTACATTTCTAAAGAAGAGAATGGTGTGACGAAGCGCTTTAAACCTGCAGGTCCTGGTTTCCCCCCTTATGTCCCTGCTAACAATGACAATCTTCAAACAAAAGACTATGAATACACCGAAGATAAGCTAGAGATAGAAACACAGCTTGATAAAGAGATTAATAACCATTACCTAGTTTATGGTGCTACTTATACACATAGTGACATCAGCAATACAAATATGGAATACAACTCTGATCCTGCGACTGATGACAAGCTTTATGTATACACTCCTGATGCTAAAGAACAAAAGTTTGGTCTATTTGTACAAGACGAAATTAGTTTATTGAATGACAAGCTCATTGTTACCCCAGGAGTACGCTTTGATTACTTCTCAACAGATCCAGGAAAAAATACAGCTGAATCACTAACTGATTTCTCAGATTCTGCAGTAACAGGGCGTTTAGGTACGACTTACAAACTCACAGATACAGGTACTGTGTTTGGGCAAATTAGCCAAGGCTTTAGAGCTCCTTCATTTGATGAACTGTACTATACATATGACAACCCTGGTCATGGTTACGTAAACGATCCGAACCCAGATTTGAAATCAGAAACAAGTATTTCATACGAGTTAGGGTACCGTCACAATACTCAGGCTTCTTCATCTGAAATTGCCGCTTACTACAGTGACTACGATGATTTCATTGAAACTGTGGTAACGAAGAAAGTTGGTGGTACGACACACTACTCTAATGTTAACTTAGAATCTGCAACGATTAAGGGCATTGAGTTCTCTAACACGTTACTTTGGGATGTTTTAGTGGGAGCGCCTGAAGGCATCTCAACTCATTTCGTGGCGTCTTACACTGAAGGTGAAGACGGTAACGGAAATGCACTAAACAGTGTGAACCCTTGGAATGCTGTATTAGGTCTTAACTATGATGCGCCAAGCCAAAACTGGGGTACTAGCCTTAAATTAAACTATACGGCTGATAAATCTGGTTCAGACATCAACTTTGATGATGAAAATGGCGGTAACGCTGGTCAAGCAGAGCTTCCAAGTGCAACCGTTGTTGATTTAACGGCTTACTACAAGCCTATCAAAGACTTAACGATTCGTGGCGGTGTGTTCAACCTAACAAACGAAGAATACTACCGTTGGAATGATGTTCGCGGAGATGATGAGCTTTACAAAGAAAACTCTCAAGCGGAAAGAAACTATGGTATTTCAGCTAAATACGAATTCTAATTCGTTAAAAAGCTGAACTGCAGATACTAAAAAGCCAGCTAAATGCTGGCTTTTATTATTTCACTAAAAATTGTATCAAAAAGGGGTAAGTGAAATTACTTCTCTGCCATTTCTTTCTTAACCATTACTGCAGCAGCAATGATAAAAGTGATGATTAGGCCTAGTTCCATGATTAACTCCAAAGAAAATTAACATTAAACATATAATTCGCAAGCATGATAACAACAACCGATACAGAATGATACTTTTTAACCGCTAATTCAGTTTTTATTCGATTTAGATCAAAAAAGATGCTCTAAAGCATCTTTTTGTACATTAACCATTCACGAAACAACTCGGTTAGCCAGGAAAACCATCAGGGTTGGTTGACTGCCAGCGCCATGTATCCTCGGTCATTTCAGTCAGTGTGCGTGTCGCATTCCAACCGAGTTCTTTTTGAGCTTTGGCTGGGTCTGCCCAACATTCAGCAATGTCACCCGGACGACGATCAACAAGTTGGTAAGGGATATCTTTGCCGCTCGCTTTTTCAAATGCTTTAACCATATCTAATACACTTGAACCGTTACCTGTACCAAGGTTGTAGATATGAAGACCGTCTTTACGCCCTACTTTCTCGAGCGCTGCAATGTGGCCGTCAGATAGATCCATTACATGGATGTAATCACGAACACCGGTCCCATCTTTTGTTGGGTAATCACTACCAAAGACAGATAGGAATTCACGTCGGCCCACTGCTACTTGAGATACAAATGGCATTAAGTTATTTGGGATACCTTGCGGGTCTTCACCTAGCTCACCACTTGGATGTGAACCTACAGGGTTAAAGTAACGCAGCAGTGTAATGCTCCAATTCGGATTGGCTTTTTGGAAATCGGTTAAACACTCTTCAACCATTAGCTTACTTCGACCGTAAGGGTTCGTCGCACTAGTTGGAAAATCTTCTGTGATAGGCACACTCGCAGGATCGCCGTACACCGTTGCTGAAGAACTGAATACTAAAGTTTTAACACCAGCGTCACGCATTGCATCAACAAGAACTA
This sequence comes from Vibrio satsumensis, assembly GCF_050337435.1. Classification (NCBI taxonomy): domain Bacteria; kingdom Pseudomonadati; phylum Pseudomonadota; class Gammaproteobacteria; order Vibrionales; family Vibrionaceae; genus Vibrio; species Vibrio satsumensis. The sequence continues at coordinate 47,160 of NZ_JAKJSX010000004.1, forward strand.
ACGTGCCATTTACGTTATTGTCGTAGTATTCAAGAGGCTTTGCCACTGACTCACCGACTGCTTTAAGGCCTGCAAAATGGATAACCGCTTCGATGTTATGTTTCTTCATGGTTTCAGTTAAAAGCGCTTTATCACGAACGTCGCCTTCAATGAAGCTAGGGCGAACGCCAGATACCTTTTCGATACGCTCTAGAACGCTTGGTTTACTGTTGTACAAGCTATCAAAAAGTACAGGAGTCATACCTGCGTTAATCATCTGGATACTTGTATGGCTACCAATGTAACCCATGCCACCTGTAACTAGAACATTCATGTTTAGCAGACCTTTTAATTAAAAATACTTAACCTATCACTTATGATACAACAACTTAGGTTGAGGTCACAAATGCCTGAGGCAATTAACCATCATGAGAGAACACAAATTGCCCTTTTCCTTTGCGTTTCGCTTGGTACATCGCCTCATCAGCAATTCTCAGAATCACGTCAATATCGCGCTCAGAGCCATCAACTAAATGGATCCCCAAGCTTGCTCCAACATGAAGTGAGCTCTGTTTATAACTTACTTCTTGTCCAATAAGCTCTAACAATCGTTCAGCTAACTTAACCAACAAGGCTTTGTTTGTCTGTTTAATAATAAGAACGAATTCATCTCCCGACAAACGTGCAACCAAATCACCTGCCCGTACCTGAGATAACAGCCTATTTGATACTTGTTTGAGAATTGCGTCGCCCGCATCGTGTCCATAATTATCGTTAACGTGTTTAAAACCATCAAGATCCAAATAGATCACCGCAAAGAGCTGATTTGAATAATGACTAGAGGTTATGACATCATCCATCACCTTATACAGTTGAGCCCTATTGGCTAATCCTGTTAACGCGTCGTGATGAGCCAAGTGTTCGAGCCTCTCCATCTCTTTGACGTTAGATAAATCCGACAGCGTTAATACCATATCAAACTCATCTTTTTCATTGTCTGATGAAACTCTATTCACTTTGACAAACATTGGAATCAAGGTGCCAGACGCACTCTTCTCCCAGATTTCTCCTTGCCACTGGCCATAATTTTCCAATGAGCTACGAATAGTCGGCATTAATGAAGAGAATTGTTGCCAAGAAAATGCTTCAAATGGTGTTTTGTCCACCAGCAGATCGGCGTGATAACCGAGAAGTTGAGTCACAGCTGGGTTAACCATAGTAATTACGTTAGACGAATTTAATACTATAAGCCCGTCTTTACTGTTCTCGAAAACACCTGCCGCAATACGTTGGCGGCTCATTGCTATCTCTATTTCAGTTACATCTTGTATTGCATAAAGTATACGGCCCTGTTTTGACAGCGAACGACTACTCACACGAAGCCAGCGCTTTGATTGAAATAGATCTGTGGTTTCAAGTAGTTCGTCATTGAGCTCAATATTGGCGTCGATGACGTCTTGTAAAAATCCTTTTTGCTTCGTTGTGATCAGCTCTTGGATCAACAAGTTGTCAAGAAACGCTTCTGAGCACTTAAAAATATCACGAGTGGCGACATTCGCATGAACGATTAGCCCTTTGTCGTCCACGACTAACAACGAGTGCTGAACGGTTTCAACCACTTCATTTGCGAATGATTTTTCTTCTTGTAATTTATCTAGCGTAAAATTGATTTGGTTATCGCGATGTTGAAGCCTTTCCAGCATGGTATTGAATGCGCGAACTAGATCCCCTATCTCATCACGGTTGGTTGCGACTAATTTTGGTTGTTCTGATCGGCGCTCAACAAAGGCTTGCATCGCCTCATTGAGGTCAAACATCGGCTCGATAATCAAGCGTTGAACCAATTTGACCAATATTCCCCCTAATATCACCAGAAACAACAGGTAGACGGCTGCAACCTTGAAAATATTCGTTAAGATCGAATTAAACGTCTGTTTTGATATCGTCACTCTCAAGTTCGCGATAACAGCATCATCCAGAGTCACCGGAACAAGCAAAAAGATGAAATGTTCAGAGATGGCAAATTGATGATCCGCGATATCAATTAATTCATCAGCAGTCGGCCTTGGGATCAAGGTATTGCTCACTTGATAGTTAGCAAATAACTGCTCATTAGTGTCATAGAGCTTTACCCTCACAATATCTCTATCTGCAATGAACGCTGATAAAATCTCCTGAGCAGACGACTTATCTTCAAATAAGATTGCTGCTTGTAGGTTATATGCTACCCCTTGCGCCAATACCTTAACTCGCTGGATCAGGCTCTCTTTCTCTCGCTCAAAAGTGACAGTGTAATTAACTGATTGAATAGTGACGAAAGTAACCCCGATAAAGATAATAATCGGCAAGATCAGCTTGTTTTTAATCGATATATTATTAATGAAAGACAGCATTACTGGCCCTCCACTATAGCGATTCGTAACAAATTTGAACCGATGATATATTCACCACGTCTCGCGTTTGTTAAGTTGATTTTAGGTTTGAGCTTGTTATCAATGTGCGTTAACTCAATGATACCTCCCATATCCGTAAAGTTAGGAATATCACTGATCGTGACAGTATGGGGTGAGTGTGCATTGCTACTAAATTCGTTATTATCCAGATCAGATAGATAGGTGATATCACACTTAGGCGCCACCGATTGTTGAACTCGGATATCGAGTGAACGAATAGATTTCCCTTCTGTAATTGACGCTAGTACTTTGCTTACTTTTTTATCGCCAATAACGCAAAAGTTAACAACATTCATTGTGCTTTCGTCATTCCAACGAATAAAGTTCGCAATTCTAAACAGGTACACCGCTTTAACTTCATGCGGTTTGAAGCTAGCCGCCGATGTATTCCAAGGCACAATAAGCATAGTCAAAGCGGCAAGGCTTAATTTAGTGAAGCAGAGCTTAATGCGGTGCTTAAGCCATTTAGAATTCATGAGAGACCCTCACATACACCGACTCTTGATTGACGCTTTTCTGAGATGTGAATTCAGCTTGATAGCCGTCACTCTTACCTATGTTTTCAACAACCACTTCAATTAAAGGCGCTGCGGACGATTTTTTCCATGCGAGACGCGCATCAAAGGTTATTTCATGCGGGTAAGATTGCCATTCATATTGAGTGCCATCACCCGCTACCCAATAGTCTGGGTAATTCACATTAATGTACTGGCCTATCACATCGAATTGCCAACTATCGGTGATATTCCACATCAACTGTGCCGTAGCTAAATGTTCATTATCAATATCGTAATAAACACTCGTTTGAGGGCTAGATTTAGGGTCATCACCTTTATTTTGACCTTCTAGCGTTGTGTAAGCGTAGCTTAGGTAGCTGGTTAGATCTTCAGTTAGGTGATAACTCGCCCCCAACTCTAACCCATAAGTTTTCGCTTTATAGTCGTCAGATAACGCGCCGACATAGACATGATTTGCGGGGATATCGCTAGCGTCATAACTATGGAAGCGAAGGTTGTCATGTTCACTTAAATATATCGTCGCATCGAGCTCGAAGTTTGAATTGTTAGAATAGCGATATCCCATCTCAGCTGTAATGACACTCTCTGTTTCTAGGTTCGAGTTCGATTTATAGACATCGAGGTAACTGTCATTTGAATCGGCATAGTAACTGTTGAAGTAGTATGTGGAGTTTGAATCCATATAAGAAGGCGCAACGACCGCACGACTTAGTCCCGCCCAGACAGAGTGACGTTGATTTAACTTGTATAAACCGCGCAGTTGAGGTGAAAGTTCCGTCGAATCACTCTGTGTAAAGTGTTCTACCTTGGCGCCAACCGTAATAGATAGTGCTTCGGTCAATTGAATTTGAGATTGAACAAAAGCATTCGCAATATAGTCATTTGCTGATTTAATGTTATAAGCTCGACCGTAGTAATCTGGGTTATACCAATCGACGTCAGAAACTTGGCTTGAAGAGAAGTCGAGATACATGTATCGCAATCCACCGCCGAGTGTCATTTGATGGTTTACCGATAACTGGCTGATATAGGTAGAGTCAAAATCGATGGTGGAATAGCTTCCCGGGGCGTCTGGCGCATTGTCCTCATTATACTCTCCCCATAGCGAATACGAGAGTGTCGAATTTTCTTCAAAATGAAGGGAGTCGTTAAATTGGACGTAAAAAGATTGACTCTTGTTATCGAAATCATTGGATTCTGATTCGACAAACGATCCTGAGTTGTCATACTGGAACGTGTACAGCTCAGACTCATAAAAGCTTTTTTCACCGCCTATACGTAATGACCAACTTTCATTGGTATTGCTCGGTTGAAACACCATACCAGCAGTTTGCGCTTTCCATTTTTCAGATTCATTTGTGCGATACGTTGGTTCTTCTCGGTACTTATAAAACGCACGAGCGTTCACATTGTCGTTCAAGCTTAAGCCCTGACGAACGCTAAACTCATAGTTATCCGTATTAGAAGCGACACCAGAGAGATAAGTCCCCTGTGTATCATTAGCAGACTTAGTAATGATATTTACGACGCCGTTGACAGCATTGCCCCCCCAAATTGTACCACCCGGCCCTTTTAGTACTTCGATTCGGTCAATATCAGCGAGTACGTAATCAACGTCGGACCAATAAGTTCCACCATAGACAGGGCTAAATAGGCTCCGCCCATCCATCATCACCAACATTTTGTTATAGAGACCATCATGAAATCCTCTTGTAGAGACAAACCAAGATGTTTCATTGAATTTAGTAACTTTTAAACCCGGTACGAGTTTTAAAACTTCGGCGATACTTTTTGCACCGCTGCGCTGAATTCGCTCGTTTGAAAGTACATACACAGACGAGGGAATATCTGTGAGTTTTTGAGTAACCTTAGATGCTGTTTCCATTTCAACATCTAACATCGATAGCTCTTCAAGGCTCATTGACATGAGTTGATCTAGAGAGTTTTCCTGAGCCATTACACAAGCTGGTGTGGTCAATGCTAATCCTAAGCAAACTGGTCGGGAAATCATACGCTCACCTAATATACAGACAAATATTAATGTTTTTATTGATAATAGACTATATATGAAATGCTGTACTAATAAATTCATAACCGCAAAACTTTGAGTTAGGTCACTGTTTAATTCTGTCATTTATACGAACGTCTTTAGATACAACAACGTAAAGGATTAACACCACGTGACAACGAAGATTCTGCTTAATTGCGACATGGGAGAAAGTTTCGGTAACTGGAAGATGGGCGATGATGAATCTGTCATGGAATGGGTTGATATGGCGAACATTGCTTGTGGTTTTCACGCTTCCGATCCGCACGTTATGTCCAAGACCATTAAACTGGCTCAGCACTATCATACTCAAATTGGTGCTCACCCCGGTTATCAAGATTTAGTTGGTTTTGGACGTCGCTCTATCCCCCATACCATGGATGAAATCAGTGAACTGGTTTGCTATCAAGTCGGTGCACTACAAGCGCTTTGCCGCTATCACCATACCTCTGTTGGCTATGTGAAACCTCATGGTGCCCTTTACAACGATATGATGGCAAATATCGATGTGTTCAACGCTGTTGCCCAAGCGGTCGCTGAGTTTAACATCCCCTTGATGATTCTCTCTTCATCAGACAATCAGCAATACTTGGATATTGCTGACGATCACGACTTGCCACTCTTATTTGAAGCATTTGCCGATCGTGCCTATTTAAATAACGGACAGTTATCACCGCGAACTCAAAAAGGCTCGGTTTACGTCAATCAAGACGACATCTACAACCAAGTCATGCAAATCATTAACTATGGTTCTGTCACGACCATTGAAGGTGAAAGGCTACCCATTGAAGCGGATACCATCTGTGTCCATGGCGATAACCCTCAATCCATCGCATTAATTAGAAAAATCAGACAAGACCTCAATGCTTTTAACTAGCGCGTGTGATGTGTAGGGCGCACGGCTTAATCGCTCGCCTGACCAATAGCTCATAAAATCTAGTTCCTGGACACGGAAGTTAGACACGCCAAGTAATCAAACCAAAGGTAAGCAAACAAACGTATGGAAACGAAATGATGACGAATCAGATTGAATTCAATATAGTGCCAGTCGCAGAATGTAGTATCTTGGTCACCTTGACGCTATCGCCTTCAAATAAACAATCTAGTGCTGAATATGCGCAGTACATGGCTCACTTTTCCGATGCTATTCGCCAAAACTTAGCATCAGTGTTGATGAATGTGACACCGGCTTACCACACCGTTCTGGTGGACTACTTGCCTTATCGAGTTTCAGAACATCAGTTCATTCAACAACTCAATGATTTGTTGAATCACTCTCTATCGTCTTTCTCTAATGTGAGTAACACTCGTAATACTATTGATCTTCCTGCCTATTATTCACCCGAAACGGCGCTCGATTTAGACAGGTATCAAGACAAAGACCTGTCTCTGGACGATATTATTCAATACCACACCTCACACACATACAGCGTCAGTGCGATTGGGTTTACGCCTGGCTTTGCGTTTATGTCTGATGTGGTTAATGAGCTTGCTTTGCCCCGTCATTCCACACCCCGCTTAAATGTACCGAAAGGCAGTATCGCCATCGCGGATACAAAAACGGCTGTGTACCCTTCGGATTCACCGGGTGGCTGGAATATTATTGGCAATTGCCCGCTGCCGTTGTTTGAGCACAGCCAATTGAAGAACGCTGGTAACACGCAAACGCCACTATCACTACTTAATGTCGGTGACACCGTTCGTTTCACCGCGATATCAAAACAAGAATTTATTGAGCTTAGGTTTATGGCGATTAGTGGAGGTGCCGTTAATGGTTAAAACAATAGCTAAACCAACACTGACAGTGATTAAGCCCGGACCGTTGAGTCTAATTCAAGACTTTGGGCGATTTGGTGTTGCTCACCTTGGATTGACACAAGGAGGTCCGGTTGATGATTACTCTTATAGCTGGGCCAATCACTTATTGGGAAACCCAGTAAACCGAGCGGTATTGGAAATTACGCTTGGGCAATGTGCGTTGCGAATCGATTTTGATTGCGAAATGGCATTATGTGGTGGCGATTTACAAGCTAAGCTCGATGGTAAACCACTGTCTAACTGGCGTACTTTTCAAGCTTTCGAAGGGCAAGTTCTTTCATTTGGTTTACCTAAAAATGGTCTAAGGGCGTATTTAGCCGTTAAGGGTGGCTTCGATGTTCCATTAACTCTTCATAGCTGTTCTACAGTGACTCGTGAAAAGATTGGTGGATTAACACAAGATGGAGAGCCATGCCAGCAAGGGCAACAAATAGCTTTTACCCAACACCAACTATCTCGCCCATTTAAAGCACTGAGTGTCACCTTCCGATACACACCTAATTACAACCTACCCGTGAACCTACGAGTTATTGAAGGTTATCAAAGCGAGCTATTCTCGAAGTCAGCAAAAGAGACTTTGTATAACGCACAGTATCACGTTGATCAAAACTCTAATCGGATGGGCTATCGACTTAGTGGCGACCCAGTCGCCTCGCCTGAGATTTCGCTTTTGTCAGAGGGTATCGCCTTGGGCTCTATTCAAATCCCCCAAGATGGGCAGCCTATCGTGTTGCTAAATGATAGGCAGACCATTGGTGGTTACCCGAAGATTGGTTGCGTCGCGAGAATCGACTTACCACGCTTAGCACAAGCCAAACCTGGACATGAAATATCGTTTAGTAAAGGCGACAGGCTGGGCTTACAAGATGTATGGTGTCAGTGGGCGCAATTTTTCGGTTATTGATGCGCACCTTCAGATAAATGCCACTCGATCAAGACGTATAAACTAAAAGTCCAGCTTACTGTTGGCAGCAAGCTGGACTGTGCTTTTGGCAAGACAATCGCGATTTAAGCGCTAGGCGAATTAGCGTAATTTTAACCGTGTTCTTGCCCTGATACCTTAGCAAGAGCATTTGGGTATCCGCGCTCTTGAGTTAAACCTATCGCTCTATTTTCAATATCACCCAACTTAAGTGACAGCGTCACTGGGTGGGTCTCTTCAATCGAAACAGCCTCCGCAATATCAAACCATTGCTCAGCAACTTTTTGCGCCGCCTCTAACGTTGAAGACGCTTTTACTACTTCAAGTCGAGCATAGCGATCACCACAGAATGAAACGTCTGAAGCTCGTAAGCTAGGATCGGTTCCCGGAATCTGTTGAGCACCGAACAACGGCTTGCCGCCCACCTGTGCAGAGAGAAAACTTGGAATGAACTGAGACATATGCTTTATTGCAGCACGAGTTCTTAATTCAAGCTGCTCTTCACTCCAACCCGATACGATTTTCTTAAGAAGCTTCGAAGGTAACTGTGGCTGTGACGAATCTGTTGATGAAGAAACAAGACCACCCTCAAACAGAGTAATCCCTTCTGTCATACCGTGAAGTTGGAACACACCATCAGCATACGGCGTTAATTGGGCCATGCCTTGCGGTGTGCCTCTAGGACCATGGAAGATAACCTCTGGCCACTCTTCCTTACATTGTTGTGAATATGGCCACTCTGTAACGTATGCAGCTTTAAACTCAACAAGTCTTTGCTGCTTAGAGCCAACAAAGTCGTCCACGATACCCGTTTCAAATCCACTCGCATTGATCAAGTAATCGGTCGTTAGTTGGCAGCTTTGGTTTTCGGCGTCTGTATAAGTCAAAACCCAAGCTTGGCCTGTCGACTCAACAGATTGTAATCGGCTGTTGGTTAACACAGTACAGTTTGCTTGTTGCCCCAAAGAGAGTTGAGCGGTTGCAGATAAGCGGAATACGCTCCAACCATACTCTTGAACCATAGCAACAGGATACTTAAGGGTTTCTAAATCGGTATGTTTGGCAAAAGGAATACACCAATCATCAAGCGATGTGGGTTTCAGAGGCTGTGTTTTCGCAGAAAGCGCTAATAAATCTTGTTTGCTGTACAGCTTGTAATACTCTTCCGGATCACCAAGCACTTGGTTGCTTTTATCTTGTTTAACAAGCTCGGCATAAGCGTTCTTGATTATCTTAAGGCGAGGAAGTAGATCCAACGGTTCTCCACCATCACTGTGCGGAACCGCGATGATTGTAGGACGAATATTGATCGTATGAGGGAACAAGCGGACGGTATCAATTGACTGCGTGAGTAACTGAAGACACTGCTCTACAGAAATATCTCGATACAAATTGCCGCCAGCGTGCAAGTGGCAAATGGGTGGCCCATTAACCAAACTTGGCCCTTTTTCCAAGATAATGACCTTAAAACCCAGCTCACTAAAATGAATAGCGCTCGTGGTTCCGGCAATACCACCACCAACAATGGCAATAGAAGGTTGATTTGTATCCGTTTTGTTGTGGTTCATCGTGTTCTGTAGAATAAGATTAACTGCCGCTATTCTACTTTTGTTCTGAGATGAATTAAAACACATTTTTATCAAGGTCTTAGATAGGCGGGATTTAATATCTATGTAAAAAACATAAATAACCTCTTGACTCAATAACTCCAGATAGAGTTTTGAAGGTTATTCTAACAGTCAAATTTGTCCTAAGTGACGCCACATAAAGGCTGCCTAAGTACTCTTAAAACATAGAGGTTAACTTATCCCTAAAGTTATCCACCGTTTTTGTGGATAACTGTTGATAACGTTCTTGCTAAGTTGCGCAAACCCTTTGTTTACAGGGACTAACCACTGTTCATTAAATCGGCATTATTGCGCAATTAGTTTTAAAAAATACTAAAAAGTTGGAAAATAAAGGTGAGATATTTGCTAGTTGTGCTACGCGTTGGTCAAATAAAAAACGGTCTAAAGCGACGCCTTATAAATAGTGCATGACTAAATACAAATAATCTCACTTTTAAACCGTTTTAAGCATTTGGTTAGATCACGCTAATGACTAACCAAAATCCTTGTTTACTGGTGCCAATAGACGTTTTATTAAGCTGTTCACCACTGCGGCCAATGTTATAAATGTTAGCACAGGTAGCACCACCCAAAGCATCGGGTGGAGTGAAGGTTCTAGTTCGAAGCCAAAGTTCATTACCCCTGCGACACTGAGCTCAGAACCGAGCGCAGCAATTGAGCCTGCCACTAATGCCATTAAACCGTACTCACACCAAATGGTATTGAGAATGCGTTTCTTACTTGCGCCTAACGTTCGGTATAAACGTATTTCTTGTTGTCTTTGAGATAAGCTCAATCTCAACAAAGTAAAGATAAGCAACAGCCCCGCAACCACACCTAACGCCGCAAGTACCGTTATCGACCAAACAATCTGTTTGAGCAACTCTTGGATCTTGCTGCCCATCTTACGAATATCCATCAAACTCACGGTTGGGTGATTTCGAGAGAGTTCGTTGAGCATTTGATTGTGTCGCTCTTCTAATCTAAAGCTCACTAGCCAAGTAGAAGGAATAGAGCTCAAAACATCTGGCGTAAATATGAAGTAGAAGTTCGGCTTCATTTCTCGCCACTCTACTTTACGGATGCTGTTAACCTTGGCTGATACATTTTGACTGTTGATGGTAAAAGCAAGTTCATCTCCAATTTTCAGACCTAGCTGCTCAGCCACGTCAGATTCAACAGATACGCCCTGCTCCTGCGTCCATTTGCCTTCAAGCACTTCATTGTACTCGGGCAAGCTATCTCCCCATGTGAAGTTGATTTCGCGACTTAGAGCATCAGTTCGCTCTGATGTGTCGCTATACTCAGATGCTTCGACACTATTGATAGTCGTCAATCGTCCACGAATGATTGGGAATGCTTGAGTACGTTCGACTTCATTTTCATCAATGGTTGCAAGGTAACTGTCTTTCTCATAGCTTGCAATGTTAAGTGCAAACGCGTTGGGCGCATTCTCGGGCAAGGTTTGTTGCCAATCTGACAGTAGATCGCTTCTCACCAACCAAATGATCGATAGCAGCATCAAAGATAGCGCTAAAGAACCAAATTGAATCCCTGTTGCTAATGGTGTGCGATTAATTCGGCTTAATGCCAAACGCATAGATGTCGTTGTCGGCAGCTTGCCAACTAAACGCAGAACAAACGTACTGACAATCGCGAGCACTAAGAACAGGCAAGCGATACCCGCTAGAACTATCCATACCAATAGATTGTCGCCATACATCAGCATCATTGGAATAATCGGTACCAGTAACAACAAGTATTTCTTGTAGCTTTCATTGGACTGATGACTTGATTGAATAACGCTGATTGCAGAAGTGTTGACCAAGCCAATTAACGGAATACCAAGAGCAGGAGCACCAATTAAGATGCTTGATAAAATAGCCAAGATAGCAGGTTCAATACCATAGCTAGGAAGTGGCGTTGGTAATAAGTCGCCCAGAGGTATACGAAGCAAAAACTCTAAGCCGATACCGATGGTAATTCCCAGTACTGCACCGATAACCACTAACAGAGATACCTGTACTGACAACCATTTAACGATCCACTGCTTGCTTGCTCCCAAACTCTTAAGCATCGCGATGGTTTTGCGACGACTCGCAACATAATGTTGGCACGTGAGTACCAAAGTGGTCGCAGCCATGATCACAACGATAGCAACCGTTAACGAAAGATATTGAGTTGTGCTTTCGAACATGTCGTTGGTACGACTGGCTGAATCTTGAGTACGCCAGCGATCGCTTGGTGTTAATTCTATACTCTCTTGCGCGGCTTTCAGTTTTGTATCATCACCGTTTAGAAACAGCCTAAAACTAACACGACTGCCCGGTTGAATCGCTCCAGTGGCCTCGATATCGCTGGTATGAATTAGCACAGCAGGCATTTGTTGGAATGGGTTAAAGCTCAAGCCTGGTTCTTGTTTGATTCGCCCAGTTATCGTTAAATCGGCATCGCCAATAGTGACATTGTCACCAATATCAACCTCTAACTGTGCGAATATTCGCTCGTCTAACCAAAGTTCACCCGGCTTAACATGGTTACTGGATGCTTTATCTGCACCCTCTAAGATCATCTCACCGCGTAAAGGGTAATTACTTTCAACCGCTTTCACCGTCACTAACTGCATCGAGTTGTCACTGAATGCCATGGTTGAAAAACGAGTCAACTGAGAGCTTTCAAATTGCTCAACTTTAGTGAGGTCTAATAAGGATTGCGGGATTGGGTTTGCTGAGATAAACACGCTATCGGCAGTAAGCGCATCTTTGCCTTGTTTAACAATCACCTGCTCCATACGTTCGGCCAACGCCGATAATGCAAATACACAAGCAATAATAAGCGTTAAAGCGATTGAAACTGGCCACAACTGACCGTGTCGAATCTCTTCGATACTCCATGAGAACAGGCGTTTGTTCAGTCCGTTTGATGAATTCAATTTAGACTTCCTCTATCTGACCGACATGCATCTTAAGTGTTCTTTGGCAACGTTGCGCAAGCTTAGGATCGTGTGTCACTAATACTAATGTGGTGCCGTGAGAAGAGTTCAGCTCAAATAATAGTTCAACGATTTTTGCTGCGGTTTGTTGGTCTAAGTTACCGGTTGGTTCGTCAGCAAAAAGGATTTTTGGCTTGATCATAAAAGCACGAGCTAAAGCGACCCTTTGTTGTTCACCACCAGATAACTGAGACGGCAAGTGTTCAAGCCTGTCTCTCAAGCCTACTGATTCAAGCAAAGCCGTCGCACGTTCGATATCTTCGTCTTCTCCTTTCAACAAACAAGGCAGCGTGACATTTTGTAGCGCAGAAAGGCTTGGAATTAATAAGAAGCTTTGAAATACAAACCCGACCGACTCACTTCGGATTTTCGCCCTAGCTTCGTCATCAAGCTGTGAAAGTGACTGCCCTAGTAAACTGATTTCGCCATTCGTTGGTACATCAAGCCCGGCAAGCAACGTCATTAGGGTCGATTTACCTGCACCAGACGTGCCGACAATCGCGACAGTTTCGCCTTCGCGAATGTCAATATCAACATGCTCTAGGATTGTTAAATGTTCTTGATTAGTAGACACTGTCTTCGAAACGGACTCGGCTTTAATGATGGATGTATGCATGACTAGACTAATTTCCTTTTTATTCTTTATTTTATTTTCAACCGCTTCTTTGGCTCAAGATACCGAGTTAGATTCTAAGTTACTGGTCCTTGGTGATAGCTTGAGTGCTGGTTACAACATGGACATCAAACAGAGTTGGCCAAGCTTGTTACCAGACGCGTTAGCAAAGCATGACAAAACGGTAACCGTAGTTAACGGAAGTATTTCTGGTGACACAACTGGCAATGGTTTAGCTCGCCTACCACAATTGCTTGAAGAACACGCTCCAGACACCGTTCTTATTGAACTTGGTGCGAATGATGGGCTTCGTGGATTCCCACCTAAGCTGATGTCTGCGAATCTTGATCAAATCATTGAGCAGATAAAAGCTGCGGGCGCGAAACCTATAATGATGCAGATTAAAATCCCACCGAATTACGGAAAGCGTTACAACCAGCAATTTGAATACGTTTTTGCAGCGCTTGCTGATCAACAAAACGTGCCACTTTTGCCGTTTTTCCTAGAGCATATCATCCTTAAGCCTGAGTGGATGATGAACGATGGACTGCATCCAAAACCAGAAGCTCAACCTTGGATTGCTGAATTCGTCGCCGAAGAATTATATCAGTATCTTTAAGTTTTAATGGTCTAGCTCAATAAATTTTACACAGCTTTACGTTAGCCTGAGTGCATATCACCGTTAACTGTAAGGTTATTTATGCTGATCGAACCTGTTATCAAGGGTGTGGTAGCCAAAAGCGCTCACCCTCTTGGCTGTCAAGAAGCCGTAAAGCAACAAATCAAGTTTGTTAAGAGTGCGCCGCAAATCAAAGATGGCCCTAAACGAGTACTGATTATCGGAGCTTCCTCGGGCTTTGGCCTTGCCGCTCGTATTGCCCTTACTTTTGGCGGCGCAAAAGCTGACACTATAGGCGTCTCATTCGAGCGCGGTCCAAACGAAAAATCCCTAGGTAGTGCCGGTTGGTACAACAACATCTACTTCAAAAAAGAAGCCGAACGAGAGCAACGTACTGCTATCAACATCGTTGGCGACGCATTTTCGCAAGAAACACGTTCACAAGTTGTCGAAGCCATTGAAACCTACTTCGAAGGGGAAGTGGATCTAATTATCTATAGCTTAGCTGCAGGCGTTCGTCCTAAACCAGATTCTGAGGAATTTTGGCGCTCTGCGATTAAGCCTATTGGGGAAAGCGTAACGGGTGCAACTATTTCGCTGGAACATGACAACTGGGTGACCAACACTCTTGATGCCGCGACGGAAGAAGAAGCCGAAAGCACACTCAAAGTGATGGGCGGCGAAGATTGGGAACAATGGATAGATGAGCTCATCAACGCTGAATCTATTGCACCAGGTTGCAAGACAATCGCATTTTCATATGTTGGTCCAGAAGTCACGCACCCTATTTACTTAGATGGTACGCTGGGACGCGCTAAGATTGACCTTCATCAAACAAGCCACGCACTCAACCTAGAGTTAGCAAACTTTGATGGCAACGCTTACGCTACGGTCTGTAAAGCCCTAGTCACTAAAGCGAGCGTTTTCATCCCAGGACTCAGCCCGTACCTACTTGCTTTGTATAAAGTGATGAAAGAGAAAGAGACCCACGAAGGTTGTATCCAGCAAATGCAGCGTCTGTTTAGCAGCAAACTTTATGGTCAATCAAAAGTACCACTTGATGGCGAGCGATTGATTCGTATGGATGATTGGGAACTAGACCCAGAAACCCAAGCTCACGTAACTGAGCTAATAGAAAAGATGGATGAAAATAACTTCCAAACTTTAGGCGATTACCAAGGGTTTAAAGAGGAATTTCTGCAATTAAATGGATTTGCTCAACCATCGGTAGACTATAGCCAGAAACTTAATACAGAAGATTTTATAAAGTTAAAGCCTTAATCGAAACTTATCTCATTACTGAGATCCGGATTCACATTTGAAAACCTCTGCAAAATTGCGGAGGTTTTTTCGTGCAACATTTCTTATACTTACTAAACGTAAGATTCATAGTTTATTTGGTTCATCATAATTAACACAGGATGTGTTGATGCATTTAGCATAATTGACTCGGAGTCATATGAAGAAAATAAAAACGCTAGACTTAGATATTCCAGACGATATGGAGTCCGGTTGGCAGAACATTGTTGACCTCTTAGCTCAAATCACTCAAGTGCCCGCTGCACTCATCATGCGTGTTCACGCCAACTATATTGAAGTGTTCTCAACCAGTCGCAGTAAAAACAACCCATACAACAAAGGCGACTCTGAAACCTTAGGCAATGGGCTTTATTGTGAAACGGTGATGGAGTCTCAACAACAACTTGTTGTGCCCAATGCCCTCGCTGATCCTGACTGGGAAGACAACCCTGACATCAAACTAGGCTTAGTCTCTTACTGTGGTATCCCAATACTTTGGCCTAACGGCGAATTGTTCGGTACCATTTGTATCTTGGATTCGAAAGAGAATCACTACACACCAACCTATATTAAGCTTTTGGAAAGCTTTCGTACCTCGATAGAATCTCAGCTTAAAACCCTGTTTCAGCATGCTAAGCTCACTCAAATGAATAGAGACTTGAAAAATCGTGTTTATACACGTACTAAAGATCTCGCTAGCCTCAATTATTCATTAAATCAAGAGATTGATAAGCGAAGAGCGGCAGAACAAAAGATCAATTTTCAAAAGAATCATGACCTCGGTACGGGTTTTTTGAACCGAAACGCATTTGAATCCCGCTTAAACCACAAGCTAGCGTCACAACAAAGACTGACAGACTGCTCATTTGCCGTCGTTCATATTGGTTTTACCAACGGCAGACGCATACAGGCTCGATACGGCTATAACGCGTTAGACCAAGTGCTTGTTGAATACCGAAAACGCATCGACAGTATTTCTGATATTGATGTACTAACTGCACGCCCTACTTCGGTTGACCTCGTATTGGCGTTTAGCGTTAAAGATTTGCACCAACGCCTCGAAGAACTCTGCCAAACGCTAGTTAAGGTCGGGCATTCAGAATTCGATATCGAAAGTGACAAAGTGCATCTGCATGCCTTTATAGGAATTGCAATTACGAACGGCGAAGATGACGCGGAAAGCATTCTACAAAAGTCTTCTGAAGCGATGTTAGCGTGTAAAGATTCAGGACAAAAGTTCGCTTACTACTCTCAATCTCATACCGAAGAACAAACCCACATTAATAAGATCGAAGGCTATTTGCTTCAAGCCGTTCGTAATGATGACCTTATGCTCTACTTTCAACCCAAAGTCTGTCCGTTAACACATCGCTGGGTTGGTGCAGAAGCTTTGCTTCGTTGGCGACATCCTGTTTTGGGCGACATTTCTAACGAAACCCTGATACATATGGCTGAGCAAAACGGTTTGATTTTCGAAGTGGGTAGCTTTGTTCTACGTAATGCGATTGAAAAAGCCAAAGAGTGGTCCGAATACGTCGACGATTTCAAAATGGCCGTGAATGTATCTGCAATTCAACTCAAGAACGTACATTTTGCGGAACAAGTGGTTCACCTACTTGAAACCTACCACTTAGAGCCTAGCTTCTTAGAGCTTGAGGTCACGGAAAGCGGCCTTATTGCAGATGAAGTTGTCGCTAAGAACACCTTGGAATCGTTGCACGACATTGGAGTTACATTGTCACTTGATGACTTTGGGACAGGCTACGCCTCTTTCAGTTACCTGAAGAAATTTCCGTTCGATACCATTAAAATTGACAAGAGCTTCATTGATCAAATGCTTAACTCTCAGGAAGACTCGGAAATTGTTCGTTCTATTGTCCAAATTGCCAAAAAGCTCGACCTAAAAGTAACCATTGAAGGCATAGAATCGGAAGTTCAGGAGCAATTTATTATCAATGAAGGCTGCGATGTGGGCCAAGGTTACCTTTACGGAAGGCCAATGCCGAGCCAAGAATTCGAACACAGCTTAATCAATCAAAACTATTTGGGGACTACTCGTTACGCTTAAAGCGAAAAAGAGCAGTTAGTTTTGGATTTAGGTCTACTTTCTCTTTACTCTAAAGGTGGTGATTTTTATAATCGCCGCCTTTCTGTTTTTATCTTTCCCCTTATATAGGCATTCCTCGTTATGGATCAGTTGACTGCAAAGCTTAAAAAGCTCGAAAAACAAAACTACCGTGCATATCAACAAATTAAAGGTCAATACGACTTTGCTGATTTTGAATTACACATCGACCACATCCAAGGTGACCCATATGCGTCAGCTTCTCGTTTTCGTGCAACGCGCGCGTGGTCGTTAACTGGGTTAGATTGGCTGAAAGAAAAGTCTTACGAATACCAAGTAGCAGCACGTGATTTTATCGCGCGTAGCTTCTCTGAGTTCGCAAAACAAGAATCGACCGTGTCTATCGCACTGACAGGTCAAACGGTATTAGACAACACAGCCGTTGTTTTCACAGAACACGGCATCGAAATCCGTTTCCGTATCAATCTACCTGCCGATGGCCGAAGCATTCTTGCTAAGAAAGCGAACAACATTATTACGTTTTACTTACCGAAGTTTATTCGTCGCGCGACGCTTGAGCGTGAATTGAACATCGACGCAATGATTAAACATTGTGAAACGATCGAAGACCAAGAAGCGCTGCGTGCTCAACTAGATGAAAACAACCTAGCGGCATTTGTTGCAAACGGCAGCGTGCTACCACGTATCGCGGGTAACTGTGACCTACCAATGAAAGATGCAGTGCCTTTCGTTGCTCCAGAATCATTGAGCGTTACTTTAAACACACCAAACCAAGGTGATGTGACAGGCCTAGGAATTCCAAAAGGTATCACGCTGATTGTTGGTGGTGGCTTCCATGGTAAATCTACGCTGTTGAACGCGGTTGAACGTTCTATCTATAACCATATTCCCGGTGACGGTCGTGAAGGCATCGTGACTGCGATTGATACGATGAAGATCCGCGCTGAAGATGGTCGATGTGTGCACAACTTGAATCTATCGAACTATATCAATCATTTACCAATGCAAAAAGACACCTCTAATTTCAGCACACAAGATGCGTCTGGCTCTACGTCTCAAGCTGCTTGGTTGCAAGAATCGATTGAAGCCGGTGTTCAAACTCTACTTATCGATGAAGATACGTCAGCGACTAACTTCATGATTCGTGATGAACGTATGCAAGCGCTAGTGTCAAAAGGCGACGAACCAATTACCCCACTTGTTGACCGTATTGGCCAGTTACGTGAAGAGATGGATATCTCTACCATTGTTGTAATGGGCGGTTCTGGTGATTACCTAGATGTAGCGAACACTGTGATTCAAATGCACGACTACCAAGCGGTAGATGTGACTGAAAAAGCAAAAGACGTTATTGCTCAGCACCCTACTCAGCGTACTAACGAGTGTGAGACGGCTTTAGAAACGTTTGTGCCGCGTTCATTGAACCGTGCTTCACTCATGAACATTCTGACTGACGGTAAGTTCCGTGTTAACGCGAAGGGCAAAGAGTCACTGCGTTTTGGTAAAGAGTTTGCAGACCTTTCTGCCCTTGAGCAATTAGAGTCGCCGTCTGAAGTGAACGCGATCGGTTGGGCTTGGTTCCAATTCGCACAAACTCCAGGTTGGTCAAACAACCCTGCGAAAGAGTTCAAAGCTATTTTAGAAAACGAATGGCACGCTAACATGCCTAACTACGGTGACCTAGCGAAACCAAGAACATTAGATGTGATGGCCGCTCTGAACCGAATGCGTAAATCTCAGTTCAAGCCTTCGAACTGATTTCGTTAAATAATAGATTTATTGCGCTTCTAGGCTTTTGAAGTTCTAAGTTTCTAATTTACTAAAGCTTCTAAGCCACTAGCTACTAAGTAAGCAAATTAACTGTTTACGGCCCTCATTCTGAGGGCCGTAAATTTATCTGACCTCTATTTATCTAACCTCTATTTATCTAACCTCTAGTACTCTCAAAACTCTTCAACTCTAGAAATTCACAAAACCAATCTTTACATCAATTACTTATCAACTTTTCTAATGAGAAAATTAAAGGCGTTGTTTACCGCCATCTAATGCCTTAGATCTCCTAAATCATGACACAGCTTTTACAAAACCCTAGTGATATTCAGATAAAGTCCCGACTCGACAGGTGTAACCAAATGTAACAAAACTTTGAGGCTTCAATGAATCATAAACGCGTTAAGATGCGTGACCATAAAAAAGAAGTAAACCTATTCAAAAATCGTGTAATCGTCGCGTTTTGTGGGATCTTGCTCTTCACTCTTGTCTTAGTTGGTAACCTGTACCGACTCCAAGTCGAAAACTTTAAAAGTTATCAAACTCGTGCCGATGGCAACAGAATCAAAGTACTCCCTATCGCCCCTACTCGAGGGCTGATTTACGACCGTAACGGCGTCTTGCTTGCGGAGAACAAGCTTGTCTTTGATCTGACGATGATTCCAGAGCAAACCGACAATGTCGATGCAATGCTCGCCAAGCTAGACAAATACGTCCCGCGTGATGCCGAGCAGATCGCTCGATTCAAAAAACGTTATCACAACACTCGCCGTTTCAAATCAGTGACGATATTAGAGAATCTAACGGAAGAAGAGATTGCAAAGTTCTCTGTGCATCAATACCAATTCCCCGGCCTATCTATTGATACCAGCTTAAAGCGCTTTTATCCGAATGGTGAAGTCCTTACTCATGTATTAGGCTATGTAGCACACATCAATGATAACGACCTCAGAAAGCTCGAAGAACAAGGTATAGACGCAAATTACCAAGCTACAACAATCATCGGGAAGCTTGGAGTTGAACGTTACTATGAAGATATTCTACATGGGACTAAAGGCTATCAAGAAGTCGAAGTAAATAGTCGTGGACGAGTTGTCCGAACTATTGAGTACGTGCCGCCAGTAGCTGGCAAAGATATCGTGCTAAATATAGACCTTGAGCTACAAAAATACGTCTTTGAACAACTTAATCACCGAACTGGCAGCGCAGTTATTCTCGACCCTAAAGACAATAGTGTGTTGGCGATGGCATCAAGCCCAAGTTATGACCCGAACCTATTTGTGGATGGCATTTCGAGTAAAAACTACCAACGTCTATTAAATGACCCTGCTCATCCGTTGGTAAACCGCACGACCTTAGGTGTTTATCCTCCTGCATCAACTATTAAACCATTTATGGCAGTGGCAGGACTGCAAGAACATGTCATCTCTGAGGATACCATTCGTAATGACCATGGGGTTTGGAGAATTCCGGGGTCAAAACGAAACTCTAAATCATGGCGAGATTGGAAGCGCTGGGGTCATGGCCCTGTCGATGTCACCCAAGCCATCGAAGAGTCCGTTGATTCATTCTTTTATCAAACCGCGTTTGATTTGGGTATCGACCGCATTTCAAGCTGGATGAATCGCTTTGGCTTTGGTGAACCTACGGGCATCGATATCTATGAAGAAAGTACCGCCAACATGCCGACTCGAGAGTGGAAGATGATGCGTTATCGTACCCCGTGGTATCAAGGCGACACTGTCCCGATTGGTATTGGTCAAGGTTATTGGACATCCACGCCAATGCAACTTGCGAAAGCGACCTCGGTACTGGTTAACCATGGAAAGGTAATGCCACCGCATATATTAAGAGCCACCTTAGAACACGGTGAAGATTTTAGTACACAGCAACTTGTTGAACCTGAGTCGATGCCTTCGATTACGGAAGTACCCGATAGAATTTGGGATGTACCACTCAACGCAATGCGACTCGTAAACCATGGCAGTCGTGGTAGTGGTAGACGTGCATTTAAGGGAAGCAACTACACGAGTGGTGGGAAATCAGGTACGGCACAAGTGTTTGATCTTGCCAAAGATCAGGTCTACAACTCGAAGAAACTCGCTAGGCATTTACTTGACCACGCCCTTTACACGGCTTTTGCACCTTATGAACACCCAGAATATGTCGCGACTGTGGTTATTGAACATGGTAACGGCGGTTCAAAAGTCGGCGCACCTTATATTCGTAAAGTACTCGACTATGCATTTGAGCATAAAAGTGGTGAGAGTAAAGATCACTCGTAGCACCAACAAATAAAGTAGTTACAACGCCTAACGTAATTACAGCACTTAGCGAGCCCCGCTTGTATCACTCAACAATGTGGGGCTTTCTATTTTAGGTGTCCAACCAACTAGGCAGCTAAAAGCTACGTTCGATTACGAGCTTCGTAATACATGCCATGCTTCACAGAGTGTCTGAAATTTTGCGGTGTTACCTTGCTCTCTGTCTGGATGCCATTTCAACGCCAGTTGTCGCCAACGCTTTCTAATCTCGTGGTGGGTCGCATCCAGCGGTAATTCAAACAGGTTCAATGCTCGGCTTCGATCCATATCGAGTTCATCACCACCAACAAACTTTCTGTATCGAGTCCAAAACTCGTTCAACAGCCTTTTGACTTCGCCCTCATCCGCTTCATAGTTAACCCAATTAATATAGTAGTCTCGAAGTGGGTCTTGATGATCTATGCTATGGCTGCTTCCGTGATAACGACCGTTCATCAATTCAATGTCCATAGCTTGGACTTGGAGCCAACCATCAGGGTGTAAAGTTTCTTGAAGCTGATATAGCGCATTCATGATGAGGAAGTTCTTTTTAAACAACTCTTTCTCAGGTATCGGGTCTAACACTGGCACAAACCCAAGGTCGTTCAAATGAGCCGCCAATGTATGTACTTTCCATCCGCTTGGCTTTTGCTTAAGCACTTCCATTATCGGCCAAAGCAACGGGTTTTCCATATGGCAATGAAAGTTTGCTCTCACATCTTGATGATTCGACATAGTTGACTCAGTTAACATCTCTGAATTAATGGATTGTTCGACTAGTAGATACTATACGTAACCTATTTCACACCCGTAACGTATCTCCTTTAATTGAAAGCGATTTTCTTCGGTTTGTCGAGCTTAAGGACAAACAACTTTCTAACGTTTGGCTTAAAGACACCTTTCATCGTCAAAAACTGAGTACCATTTAGTTGAACACAATCGTTAGCAATAAAGCCGCTCTTCTTTGGTGCGGATACAAAAAAGGTCAGCAATTTAGCTGACCTTTCACATCTATCCTAGTTTTAGGGACGAAGCATTTAACTCATTAGATAACGCCAAGCTCTCTCAGGCGTTCCATTAGGTATTCATTTGCTGTGTATTTTTCAGATAGCACTACTTCTGGTTTCGGATGAAGAAATAGAGGCAAAGAGATACGAGATTTCTCTTGGCGTTCACCTGATGGGTTAATTACACGGTGAGTTGTCGATGGAAAATAACCACCTGATGCTTCTTGAAGCATGTCACCGATGTTGATGATCATGTTACCGAAATCACATGGTACATCTAACCACTCGTCATTTTTAGCTTTAACTTGAAGGCCCGGCTCGTTTGCAGCAGGAAGTACAGTCAGTAAGTTGATGTCTTCGTGTGCCGCAGCGCGGATTGCACCTGGCTCTTCATCACCTTGCATTGGTGGGTAGTGAAGAACACGAAGCAGAGTCTGCTCACTGCCGTTGATCATTTCTGATAACGCAATAGAGAATTTCTCTTGTACTTCTTTAGGAGCATGAGCTTCAACCCAACCTAACAACTCTTGAGCAAAAGCGTTCGCACGTTGGTAGTAATCTAGAATCTGTTCTTTTAGCTGCTCAGGGATTTGGCCCCAAGGGTATACGTGAAAGTACTCTTTGATGTCTTTTACAGTGTGGCCCTTAGCAACTTCAGACACTGAAGGTGGAAAATATCCATCTTGTGTTTCAACATTAAAGTGGAAGTTCTCTTTATCTTCAGAGATGAAGAATTGGTACCAATTTTCGTAAATTGACTCAACAAGCTCTTTCGGGATTGGATGGTTCTTAAGAACACCAAAACCAGTTTCACGTAGAGAGCGAACAAATTGTTCTGCTGCGTCGTCAGCAAGGTAATCGACAGTTTCCAGTTTCATGACTTTCTTTCTTGTTATGTAGTAATAAAGCAATTTTAAGGATCGCTTTGTTGTAAATCAAACTTTTGTGAAACTCTAGCAACCGTTTGTCTAGATACTGGGCGATAACGCTACTTTTCAACAAATCTGGTGATTAAAGCCCAATTGAACACTGTTCATTATTGTGTAGCACTATTCAAAACTTCGACGAGAGATCTTGATATGACAATCACGCCACTTGCTCAAAATCGACCATTACTGTCACTGACGACGCTGTATTTAATTGTGTTTCTATTTTCAGCGTTTGCTCCCTCTTCAAGAGCGGTATGGATTGCCGAAATTGTCCCAGCGCTTGCGATATTGGTGGGGATTTGGTGGTTATCAACAAAGCTCACCTTCACTAAGACAGCCTATGTTTTGATGTTTATCTGGCTGATTTTACACACGATAGGCGCGAAGTATACCTTCGCCGAAGTACCATTTGATTGGTTCAATAACGTGATAGGTTCTGAACGCAATAACTTTGACCGTGTCGCCCATTTCTCTATTGGCCTTTATGCTTACCCACTCGCTGAGTACTTAATTCGCAAGAAGTTGGCTCAACCCATGATTGCGTGTTTCTTCGCACTGTTTGCAATCATGAGTGTTGCAGCTGGTTACGAGATTATTGAGTGGTGGTATGCAGAGATTGCCGGTGGTGACGAAGGTATCGCGTTCCTAGGGTCACAAGGCGATATTTGGGATGCACAGAAAGATATGCTGTGTGACACCACGGGCGCAATTGTCTCGTTATTACTTCTTAAGCTTCAAGGTCGTGTCAGAGCTTACTAAGCTCAATCCTTTATTCTGAGTATCAAAAGCAACGTTGAAATGCCACACACAAACTGTGCTGTGGCATTTTTAGTTTCAACATTGCTTGCTCGTTTTAATATGACTGCTTGTTTCATCGTGACGGGTTATTTCATCGTTACCTTGCCACCAACAAATTTGTAGGCTGGCGTACCTCGAACCAAGGTATCTCGCGCGAACTCAATACCACACTCAGGGCATACGCATGGCTCTGTCGTGAAGTCTTCAACTATACGTTCCTTAAAGCACTTTACGAGCGCACCTTTGCCACCTTTTCGATACTTGAAAAGTTGTGTCTTACATTTAGCGCAGAATATCTGAACTGTTTTGGTCGGTTGTTTCTTGTTAGGTTTAGCCATAGCCGTTAGTGATTGTACTTATTATTTCTTAAGTTTAGGAGCGACAAGAACCAAGCTTATCCCAAGTAAAATGACAGTCGATGAGATAACAAATTGCATGGTGACAGATTCGGATAGCAACAAAACGCCGCCAAGTGTCGCGATAACTGGAACAGAAAGCTGGGCAATCGATGCGAGGACGGTATTCAGCTTTTTCACCACGTAATACCACAAGCTATAACCAATACCAGAAGCCACTGAGCCCGACAATACTGCGTAAATCAAACCTTGCTCAGTGATGGATATTTGCGATGCCACGCTTGGAATCACCGCTAACAGGCTTAATAACACAAAGAGCGCTAACGAGCTAAATCCAAAGTTGGCAGTCGTAGATTGCAACGCGTTTGTGGATTTCTTACCCGCCAATGTATAAATGCCCCACCCAATTCCAGCCAGAGCCATCAATATGATGGAGGTTATATCTGGCGAACTTGTCGACTCCGTCGGCATGAGTAAGTAAATGAGCCCAGAAACTGACAACAAACAACCACACCACTCTAACAATGACATTCTGTTACCAGCTATCAGGTGTGCGGCAATCATCGTGAATTGAACCGCGACAAACAGGACCAAAGCACCAAGCCCTGCCCCTAGCGTTAAATAGGCAAACGAGAAACCGAACATGTAAACGAGTAACGCTACTATGGCGGTTAAATCAAACTGAGAGCGAACCTTGGTATACATTGATGTGTCATTGATTGCTTTATCTTGTTTACGTTTAGCGTTTGAAGATAAACTTAATAAAATCAACAGGGTGAGCGCTCCCGACAAGATACGCACGATCGAAAAACTCAAAGGATCAATCGTTTGATCCATCAATGCCCAACGACACAACACAGAATTGGCAGCAAATGCCACCAGCGTAATAAATGTGATAATCACGGTTTGCATTACGTTATCCTAATCGAGTTATCTCTGGTTTCAGTCAACGTCAGGTTTAACCCAAACTTGGCTAAAGTCGAACCACCCCAATGCATTACACTTTGCGTTTTGCAACGTACCACACTGGTCTTTGTTTACGCCTAGCCAACAATGGAACATCGGAATCAATTGGTTGCTTTGTACCAGTTGCTTACCGAGTTGCCTTGCTGGGAACTGTTCAAACTCACCAGAGCGCCAACGATCAATCATATGACACCATTGATCAAAATCGTCTGCGGGGCTCGATTCATCGAGGAAACTATAATCCATAAGCCAGCATGCCAGTGCATCGTCTCTGTTATTAGCGATACCCATTGGGTTAATCCAAATATCAACATCATCGGCATGTGGAGGATCCGTTTCGTAACCGTAAAGAGCAACGTCGATATTGTATTGTTTCAACATGGTGACAATGGCCTTGGCAATTATAGGGAACATTGAGTGCTGGCATTGGTATGCCAATTTTATGGTAGGCTTCGAATCTGCTGGTGGACAAACTGGTGTCTTTAACTTTATGTCATACCAACCCGGTTTTATTCCATATGCGTGCAACATGCCTAAATCGATCAAGGTTTCTTTCGGAATATGCATAAACAGATCTGCGGCATTCAAAGCGTTAGACAAAAATTCTGCCCATGCAGGGTTTTGCGCGATGCCCTTCTTTCTATTCAACAGTAAATACGTACAGCCAGGGTCAAGTTCTACCTCGTCACTTTCACTACGGTCTGCCATTACTGGTTTAGACAAGCTTGGGTAAACCATTGAGGAATAAGCCTCATCGACCACCCATACCTCTACACGATCAATCAACGGCCTGAAACCGAAATAACCGTTGAATGCGTTCAACACGAGTTGCTTTTCGTCATTCTTTTCAATGCGGTAAGGTCCCGTACCAATCGGTCGAATATCGTAGTCTTCACCACGTAAAGTCATTGGTAAGGTAACTTTAGCGACCGATTCCGTTAGCGCGAGCGGAAAGTACTTGTCTGGGCGTGTGAGAAAGACATCAACTACACAATTTGCAGGTGAAGAGACATCTTTGATATGTGAAAACATGTTGAGAGGTTCGAGCGCAAGAAGCGTATCTACAACATGATTGGTTAACAAAGGCTCCCCGTTATGGAAACGAACACCCGGTCTCAAGAAAAATCGCCATTGATAGTCACTGATTTTTTGCCACGAATGAGCAAGGTCGGGCTGTAACTGATCATTCTCATCCAAACGCGTTAAGCCACTGAATACCTGGCAAACGATATGTTGTTCAGAGCGTCGCATCGATTTGGTAGGGTTAAGCATTGAAAGCGGTCGGTAATAAGGCAAACGAATAACTTGTTCGCCTTCTTGATACTGTACGCCCAAGTAGTTTTGAATAACTTGGGTGAGTTTGGCTGCATTGTGATCAAGCACTGACAGTGCCTGTCCAATTTTGCCTTCTTGTAAATAGCGTCTTGCTAAGTTCTCGCTGACATCACAGCGATTTTGCTTAAAGATGAGTTGAGATAACTTCCCTCTACCAGCTGCAGGTAACCATTCTACCCACCCTTCTTCTTCAAGCTTGTTGAGTACCATTCGGGCATTACGACGGGTACAACAGAGCACATCCGTGATGTCGTCGAGCTGAACATCAGAATCTTTACCATCGAAGTATTCAAACAGGGTTTCAAATTGAACGCGAAGTCTTGGGCTGCTCATAAAGAGGAAAACTTATTCAAAGGACATTGAATTCAGTTTCCCTATTTTATGGCGTAAAATCAATATTACTGATACGATTTTATTGTGAATTATTGAGTATGACATCCTAAGATGTTATTCAATCTGAAGGGTTAAGTTCTTTTGCAGTAAAGGATTATATGACATCGCAGCCAATTTCATTTGCAATATCACGAAGCTGTTGTTCGTCGTCTAATTTTATCGACCATTTACACTCTGATCCGTTGGCTGAAATGACATTTGCCCCTTTTCCGATAAGTTGAATTGCATCAACTTGAGCTTGTAGCGTGACTCTATGCTCACCATCTAAACGAACAACCAGCTCATGTGCGGTTGCGATGACTTTTCCACTTTTAAACGTTATGACCATGGGCTTCTCGGGTTACTTCTTTAAATACTGATTGCTTCTTCTAAAGACAAAAACAACTGACGACTCTCTGGCTATTATCGCTTGTGTTTCTTTACAGCAATGGTTAAGCGGCTGGTACAAACTAAGCGTTGACGTTCATCAGTGATATTGATCTGCCATACTTGTGTCGATACACCAAGGTGAATAGGTTCAGCAGTACCGATGACGTTGCCTTCGCGCATTGATCTTACGTGGTTCGCATTGATATCGAGACCAACGCAATAATAGCCTTCTGGTACGCAGAAGTTTGCAGCCAATGAGCCAAGCGTTTCTGCTAGCACAACCGACGCACCGCCATGAAGCATACCCAGTGGTTGGTGCGTAAAATGACAAACCGGCATGGTTGCCACCAAAGAATTATCATTTACTTCGGTATAAACAATGTTGAGGTGTTCAATTAAGGTATTTTTTGAGGTCGCGTTGAAGGTATCTAAGTCAACGGGCTTTTTCCAAATACTCATGTGGGTTCCTTAATTATTGATCTTGTTATCGCGTACATAGCTTTTTCTATATTACTGGCTGTTAGTTATCTTACAGCCCTTAGTTATTACGCAAGTTGATGTTAACATGCATAAAAACCGAATACACAGAGGATATTGTATGACGTCATGGATGAAGTTTGCCTCGCTTCTCACACTTGCAGGCCTAACTGCGTGTAGCGCTTCTCCGACAGGCAGAAACCAATTGCTGCTTTTTTCAGATAAAGACATGTCTCAGCTTGGAGCGCAGTCTTTTGAACAAATGAAAAAAGAACAACCCATCAGCAAAGATGCCAAAACAAATGCTTATGTACAGTGCGTAGCGAACAGCATCACTCAATATATTCCTAAACAAGGTTTTAGTGAATGGGAAGTTGTTGTGTTTGATAGTGACCAAGTGAACGCATTCGCCCTACCTGGCGGGAAAATCGGTGTGTACACAGGGTTACTCAAGGTCGCAGTCAATCAAGACCAACTCGCGACGGTTATCGGTCACGAAGTGGCACACGTTTTAGCGGACCACAGTAATGAACGCTTATCTCAGTCTCAAATCGCTAATACTGGTTTGTCTATTACCAGTGTTGCCTTGGGAGCATCAGAGTACAAACAATACCAAGGTATGACGATGGCGGCGTTAGGTTTAGGGGTTCAATATGGTGTTATTCTACCGTATGGCCGAACTCAAGAGTCTGAAGCCGATGTTGTTGGTCTAGAGTATATGGCTCAAGCAGGGTTCGATCCTAATCAAAGTGTCGATTTGTGGCAGAATATGGCGAAAGCATCAGGTGGTAACCAACCGCCAGAATTGCTGTCTACGCACCCTTCCCACAGTACGCGTATCAAAGATCTGCAGGCGACGATAAAAACGTTACCTAAATCAGGCTCTCCAAGACCAAATTGCAAAGCGTAGTCTAAGTTAGAATCGCATAGCTAGTGTAAATACGAAAATGCCCTATCCATATTGGTTAGGGCATTTTTAGTTTCTTGCTAACTATCAGTTCAAGTGAACTATGTTGCTAAATAAATCCAACAACAGAAACTCATTGGTTAAGTACCAAGAATTTGTAATGGTAGGCTTAATAGCTGATCACCAGTCGATGCAAAATACCAGATAACACCGATCAAACTACTGACTAAACCCACATACCAAACGAATGACACGACTTGACCGTATTTGTCTAACGGTAACAAATGACTGTGATGACGCCCTTTCCATTCGAATAGTATTTCAACACTGCCCATGATCAATAAGAAACCAAACAGGGTTAAATTCAATTGATAACTCAATACCACGCCAGCAACGGCAGCCGCGACACAGAGTACGATCCCAAGCACACTGTTCATCGAAAAACTGATACTTTTAAGAACATGTCCACCATCAAGAGGCAAAATCGGCAGCAAATTAAATAGGTTTAACAAAGCGTTGAACACGGCTAGACCAGCAAAGAACATCTCACCAGTTACCCAGTACAATACAGTAAATATCAACGACAATATCAAACCAAACAGTGGCCCCATGATTGAGATAACCACATCTTGCCAGCGCGTATTAATCTTTTCGTCGGATAACGCCAAACCACCAAGGAATGGTATCAAATAAATGCCTTTGGTCTTCATGCCGAAGTATTTCATTGCTCTGATATGACCGTATTCATGGAACATAAGACAAGCGATCAAGGCAAGCGCGAACTGAATTGAAAATAACCATGAGTAAGCCGCTAAACTCGCGGAGGCAAGTACCACCTTGATTAACTTGGCACTCTTAAGGGCTTTCATTCCCAGCGAAACTAACCCGATTAAGCTAAAACGCTTCTCTGGTTTTGGTGCGACAACCGGGGTTTGTTGCTCGATATCTTTGGTGTTTCGATTGCCTTCGGTAACAGTTTGGCCATTCACCGACGTTTTATACGTCATCTCAAACGGTTGCCACTGAACGGTTGACTCAACGTGACACTGCAACGTTTCTTCGCCAGCACGTAGTGTAAATTCGTGTGTTCGTGCGTCTTCTTGGTCTGTGGTCGCATCTAATTGAGATACCAGAGTGTTATCCCAATACAACTGTTGCCACCCTGCCATTGAACCTTCTAAACGAAGCGGTTTACCAAGAAACTCTATCGCGAGTAATTCCAAACTTAAATTCCAATTTAATAACTTCTAACGAGTGTCGATATTATGCTGATTTAGCGATCGGTGGTAAACATAAACAAAGTTGTTACATATCGAGCAATTGAACACTATTTGTACCAATAGTTAACATAAACATTCTGGTCACACCTCCAACCACAAATAAATCATTGATTGTAGTTATATTATTAGTGTTAAAGTGCCGCCCCTTAAAAATATAACCTCACAAAATAACAACTATTTCTTTGACTTTATATAAAACATGAATTTAACATGCTGTTTACATTAGAGCTTCAACACCAACAATGCTCAGTGTGTTTTCAAACGATAATAATGAAATTCGATGCCCTAGGAGGGTCAAGGATGAAAACAATACAACGCTCTCTCGTTTCTCTTTCTGTGCTATTTGCATGCAATTCACTTGCGGCTGGTTTCCAAGTTGCTGAGCATTCTGCCTCAGGTCTTGGTCGCTCGTTCTCAGGTGAAGGTGCAGTAGCTGACAACGCGAGTGTACTAGCGAGAAACCCCGCCGCAATGACCCTATTTGATACAGCCCAATTTTCAGGCGCGGTTTCTATCGTTGATCCAGAGGTGGATATTACTCAAAACAATGTTCCAGGTTCTGGTGGACAAAGCCAAGTATCGAAAGATGTTGCACCTTTGCAAGTGGTTCCGGCTGCTTACTACATCAGCCCAATCAATGACAAATGGGCTTGGGGCATCGGTATGTTTTCTAACTACGGCGTTGCTACCGATTACCCAGATGATATTTATGCTGGTGATCTTGCCGGTGATACTTCACTTGTGTCAGTGAACCTGAACCCGAATGTGGCGTATCGAATTAATGACCAATTCAGTGTTGGTGCTGGTGCAAACCTTGTTTACGCAGAGGCAGAACTTAATCGTCACCAGGGTTCTATATCGAACATCACTGGCGATCCTGCTTCTACAAAACTGATTAGCATGACAGGCGAAACCTTTGCATTTGGTTGGAACGTAGGCGCGTTATATGAACTGAATAAAAACAATCGATTCTCTATCGCATATCGTTCAGAAGTGGACCTAGATTTTGATGATGGCGACTTCAGCGATTACACGGGTAGCATCGTACAAGGCAGTGCAACGACCACAACCGGTCGTCTAAAAATTACATTACCTTCGATCATTGAGGTTTCAGCTTTCCATCAACTCACCGATCAATGGGCTATCCATTACGGCTGGCAACAAACGGGTTGGAGTAGCTTTAAAGAGCTTAAAGCGACGAGTTCAGATTGCGCAAATGGCGAGTGTTTTAAAAAGACCGAAGACTACGACGACAATAACCGTTACTCACTGGGTGCAACTTACCAGTTAAACCAAGAATGGACCTTAAGAGCGGGTCTAGCTTATGACGAGCAAGCTGGTGAAGCGACATTGAGTATTCCAGATAGCGACCGTTTCTGGTACAGCGCAGGTTTGACTTACCAATACAGCCCTAACCTTTCAATCGATGCTGGTTTCGCTCTTGTTCAAAGTAAAGAAGGTGATTTCACTGAAACCAATGAACTTGGTCAGGAACTTGAATTCTCTGGTGATGCAGTCGCTTACCTATCTGCAATTCAAATGAACTACACCTTCAACTAAACGGAATTAAAACATGAAAAAGTTATTTAATGTTTCGCTGCTCGCTTCAGCAATGTTTCTTGCGGGTTGTGGTGATGACTCTTCGAGTTCAGGTGCTTCAACAGCGATTCAATATGAACAATACATTCAAGATTCACTCGCACAAGCGACGAGCATCAAGTTTCAATTAACGGGTGCTGATATCGCCGTTCCTCTTCCTAGTTTCGCGTTGATGGATGCTACGGACGGTACTCTTGGCTTGCCGACTGGTGGTGATGATTCATTAACCAACCCTATTGCAGCAATGAACACAATGGATGGCTGGTCTACTTCAATGCCAATCATCATGGATTTTGAAGGTACTGGTTTAGCTGATGGTGTGGCCACTGGTGGTGTTTACCTGCTAAAACTTAGCGGCTCGCTCACTTCTGAAACTGCACCAACAGTTGCAGGCATACTAACTCTAGGTGTTGATTTTAATGTTCTATCTAGCGCCTCAACTGACACATTCACAATCGTATTCAAAGACTCTCTCGATGCTTCAAGTGATTATGTGTTGGCTCTGTCGAACGAGTTAACTGACGTTAATGGCGACCCGGTAGGTATGTCGTCAAGCTACGCAGCCTTAAAATCAAGCGCAGTAACTTACACCGAAGGTAGCCTTGCTCAAGCGCAACAAGTAACTCAAGGCGTCGAGAAGATCTTCGCCGGAGCGAACGCTCAAGGTGCAATTACTCTTGATACTGAGAACATCATTTACTCGACATGGTTTACTACTGAATCCGTTGGTGATTCTCTTTTCGCAACAAAGGCTGCAACCGCAACAGGATTAGCAACTGCAAACCTCAATGGTGTCTGGAAAGGCAGTGCAAACCCCAACTCTGTTGACCTGTCGACAGCTTATGCGATGCAGTTTGTTTCTACTGAAACCTTCAAAACCGCATTAACTAACGATACTGATTTTGACAAATACATTGGAGGCGGAGATGCAGCAACAATCGCGAAAGCCAAAGGAGCCATCGAATTTATGTACGGTGCCACTGACAACGTAGATGTCAGCCAAGGTTTCGTTCAATTACCTTACTACTTAGAAACAAGCACTACTGAATGGAACTCTCAGCCATTTGAATCTGGTATGCCTAGCCTGGCTAAGGTCTCAAATGCTTTAGGTAATAGTGCTGAGCAAGCAAATATGGCAGCCCAGTTAGTTGCTGCAGGCATCGACACAAGCATATTAGCGACGAGTCAAACTGAACAGTTGAAGTTAATCGGTTTGAATTTAACGCTGGCTGACGGCTCACCGCTTGATAGTGAAAGAGTGATCACCAAGTACTCTCCTGTCCCACAAGTTAAATCACTGGAAGCTGTTGAATTCTTGTTGTTTACACCGAATGGTTCTGATCCTACTAATGTAGTGATCTACCAACACGGTATCACCTCTGCTAAAGAAAACGCTTACGCATTTGCCTACAACTTAGCAAGAGCCGGAACAGCAGTTTTAGCCATTGACTTACCAATACATGGTACGCGTAGTTTGGATGATACTCGTTCGGCAAACGCTGACGTTCTGGCTTATCTAAACTTAGCGAACTTACCTGTCGCTAGCGATAACGTACGCCAAAGTGCACTTGATGTAATGGGCTTACGCGCGGCTTTAGCCGTATCATCACAAGCAACATTGTTAGGCGCGTCACCACTTAAAGGTTTTGATTTAACCAAAGGCTCGCAAGTTAAGTTTCTAGGCCACTCGCTAGGCGGTATTGTTGGAACGACTGCAGTTGCAGCCTCTAACCGCACGCTCGGTAGTGTCGCAGCTAATTCGCTTTACTCATTCAGTGCAGCAGCCATAGAAAACTCTGGCGGTCAAATATCTAACCTTCTACTCGGTTCTACTGAGTTCGGCCCTCAGGTTAAACACAATGTTGCGTTGAGCGCTTCAACGGAATACGCGAGTTTCGCAAGTGCTACCTGTGCCAGCCTATCAGACAAAATCTGTTATGAAACGTTTGAAAGCAATGCAACCACAGCGCAGCTAGCCGTGATGACGGCTGCGTTTCAGCAATTTGCTTATGCTGCTCAAACCGTGTTAGATACCATCGACCCGTTCACTAACGCTGACCACCTGTTAAGCTCTGGTTCACCTGTCCTTCCTATTTATATGGGCCAAGTACAAGGCGATAATACAGTACCTAATTCCGTAGCAAGTGCTCCGTTTGCCGGAACAACACCATTAGCGACAAAACTTGGCCTGACTGTTGTTGATTCAGCTAATCTAACTCCCGACGGTTCAAAAGACTTTGTTAAGTTTAGTGATGTTGCTTCACACAGTACCTTCGTGATTCCTCAAGATGACACAACTCCGGTACCCCTAGATGCAGCTCATCACGCTAGCATGCAGGCACAAGCTTTAGACTTCTTGATAGATAACGCTTTAACTGCAGCGTCTATTACTGGTTCTGTATTGGAATAATTACGAGTTCTAAATGAAACCAAATGCCAGCCTAACCGCTGGCATTTTTGTCTCTGTCGTTCGAACAATTCCCCTAGTTAACCGTTTGCATAGAAACTTAAAACACAAATGGTTGATCTCAGCTAAAATTAATCAAGACAGAATACCGTACGACCTCTTTCTTTATTGCAAATAAAGTGGATAATAGCCCCGTAAATTTAATACCTAATAAATGTGAGTCCATTATGTCTTCTGAAGCTACTATGCTAGAACGCTGCCAATCTAAATGTGAACTATGTGGTTCTGATTCTTCTCTTACTGCATACGCAGTGCCGCCACACAGCCACGTAACAGTGGATCACGGCATCATGGTATGTGACAAATGTCTTGGTGAGATTGACGATCCTAAAGATATCAACCACTGGCGTTGTCTGACTGACAGCATGTGGAGCCAGGAAGCGCCAGTTCAAGTAACTGCATGGCGTCAACTAACTCGTCTGAACACAGAGAGCTGGGCTCAAGACGCGCTAGACATGATGTACCTTGAAGAAGAAACGTCAGTTTGGGCACAAATTGGTATGTCTGCTGATGACAAGCCTCTTGACGTGAACGGCGTTGAACTGAAGAAAGGTGACGACGTAACAGTAATTAAAGACCTGCCAATCAAAGGTACTAACCAAGTGATTAAGCAAGGTACTGTTATCCGTGGTATCAGCGTTGGTGATGATCCTAAGCTTGTTTCTGGTAAAACAAACGGTGGTCAATCAATGTACGTAATCGCTGAGTTCTGCCGTAAGAAGTAATTTCTTTTTACTGTTTGAATTAAGAAAGGCGCTCAATTGAGCGCCTTTCTTGTATCTACTATCTAACTGTTTTCAATTTAGTTATTTCTTAACCAAACATCTTGATTGGTTTGTGCTTTTTTCTTTTTCTTCTTTTTACCTGTGCCAGCCGGTGGCGCAACAGGTTTTAGTGCTGCGATAAGTTCAGCCGTCGCTTCTTCATCCACTTCAAAGCCTTCAATTTGCTCACGCTCAAGACGAATCTTGTTCTTCTTCTCGATGATTTTGAAGTGGTGGTAATCTTCGTGATCGATCAAAGATAGCGCAAGACCAACCTCGCCCGCACGACCACTTCGGCCGATACGGTGCATGTAGTCTGACGGGCTACGCGGTAAGTCAAAATTGATTACTACTGGCAGCTTCTCAATATCCAGACCACGTGCCGCAATGTCTGTCGCGATAAGAACGTCAATCTCGCCAGATTTGAAATCTTCAAGGATACGAGTACGTGAACCTTGCCCTTTATCACCGTGGAATACTTCAGCGATGATGCCGCGCTTGTAAAGCTTGTCTGCTAAGTGCTCACAGCTGTTCTTAGCATTTACGAAGATAAGAGCTTGGCGCCATTCGTGTTGTTGAATTAGGTGTGCGAGTAACGCTGTCTTGCGACCTTTTTCTACTTCAAATACACGTTGAACCAGTGTGCTCGCATTGGCACTTTGAAGTTGAACTTCAATGGGATCGCTTAGTAGTTCGTGAGTAAGCGTTTGAACTTGCTCTGGGAAAGTCGCAGAGAACAATAATGTTTGTTTCTTGCTCGGCAATAGCTTCAAGATTGCATCAAGTTCTTCGGTAAAACCTAGGCTTAGCATTCGGTCGGCTTCATCAAGCACTAACGTTTTTACTTTGTCTAGCTTGATTGCGTTGCTTGAAATGAGATCAAGCAGACGACCTGGCGTTGCTACCAAAATATCAGTGCCGCCACGTAGCGCCTGCATCTGAGTGTTTACCGATACACCACCAAACACACAAACCGTTTTAATCGCGCCGTTGAAATGTACAGCGTAAGATTTAACGCTGTCAGCCACTTGCTTAGCAAGTTCACGAGTGGGAACCAAGATAAGGCCAGAAACAAAGTTACCTTTGCCTGAACGACGGTCCAGAGGTGCATCTTCATGAATCTTTTGTAACAGTGGAAGTGCAAATGCTGCGGTTTTACCTGAACCGGTATTTGCGCCTGCAATTAAATCGCGTCCTGCTAACACACTTGGAATAACTTGCGCTTGGATAGGCGTTGGCTGTTGGTATTCAAGCTCAGATAAACGAGCCATCAAAGGTGAGATTAAGCCAAGATCAGAGAAGTTGGTTGATGTTGTGGTGTTAGTCATTAATTGCAGGAACTCAAAGCTAAAATAATAGCGCGCTATATTAACGTATTTCAGCTGTATTACGTAACTAAATCGCCCTTTCGCTTCTATTTCCCCGATTAATACCCTTCAGAAACCAAGTTATCGATGCTAGAGCGTCACTACTCACTGTATCCACCTCGTCTGCATACATTCTTAGCTTTATCATTGCCGCATTCGACGTGTGACAGACCGTTATGCCTAAGCTTTTTTTCAGGTGCTAATTTGCGAAGAGATAGAATTTATTTCAGATACAAAAACGCCAGCTTGGGAAGCTGGCGTTTTCTTAAAATTCTATATTTACATGTTAACGCTGAGATTAACGGTTAATGCCGATATCGCGTTGCATGTGACCAGATAAGTCGCTTGCGTAGTAACTACGTGGAGAGTTGTCTACGAAAAGAATATCGAAAATGTGTGCAATCAATCCTTTGAAGTTAACCGAGTAGGTCTTCTTATCCATAGAGTTAGGAACAGCGATAGTATTCATTTGTACTGCTTGAGCCATGATTGCCTCTCTATAAATTTGTTAATGTGTTTCGTTCTGATGACAAGAATAATAGGTGATCTTTTGTAGGTTAAAAAATGACTAAAATTAGACTTTGGGATTAGTTTTTCTAATAAAACAAACCATTAACAATGCCAAGAAATAGATATGCATATCAAGTGACTACAAATTCAATATGGTGTTTAAATCATGCATTTAGTACAAATACCCCGCAAACAACAGTGGCCAATGTCACAGAAAATTTACATAAATAAATTTTTCACTTCATCAGCCACGTATTCATTATCGACTTTTCGATAAGTTATATTTGTTTTTAATTTACTTGTTCAATACCTGGCTTCTTCGCATAAACCGACGCTATAACCGCAATCGTCATAGTCGAGATCAGTACAGCGAGCGACCAATAAGTTGGGATAGCCCACTCACTATCAACCAATAGCATTTTCACACCGATGAACACCATGATGAATGCCAGTGCTGGTTTCAAGTAGATGAACTTATCCATCATACCTTGTAGTACAAAATACAACGAACGAAGGCCAAGTAACGCAAATACATTTGCCGCTAATACCAAGAACGGTTCTTGTGTTACCGCAAAGATCGCAGGGATAGAGTCCAATGCAAACATCACGTCCATGACTGCAATCGCACCGATGACCAACATCATTGGAGTGAACGCCCATTTAGCACCCTGTTTAACCATTAATGCAGGGCCATGGAAATCCTCTGTTACCGGCATCACTTTACGAAGTAACTTTTCAGGCAGTGTATTCACACTCTCCTCTTCGCCCTTGTCTAATGCCAGTTTAATACCAGTACCAATCAAGAACGCAGCGAACACGTAAAGTACCCAGTGGTATTCAGCCAATAGCTGTGCGCCTAATGCGATCATAATTGCACGAAGTACAAGTGCACCAATTACACCCCAAAGAAGCGCACGTGGTCTCAGATGCTCAGGAACTTGGTATTGAGCAAAGATCATCGCAAAAACAAACAAGTTGTCTACGCTAAGGGATTTTTCTAACAAATAACCCGTAATGAATGACACGGTTGCTTTTTGCGCTGTGTAATCACTATTCGGCGCATAAATGTCCCAAAATAGGTAAATAGAGCCAGCAAACAAAAACGCAAGTACAAACCAGAAAACACTCCAGATTGCCGCTTTTTTGATAGTAACGTTGCCGCCACGAGTCTGATAGATATCAATAGAGACGAGAATAACGGTCAGCAGGAAAAAGCCCGCATAAGTCGTCATGATTGGCGATGAAAAAAAGGATTCACTATTTGTAGATAATAGAGATTGAGTTGAGTTCATTATTCCTCCGGGCGGAAGAACTGTACAAAGACCTTCCGCAAACAAAGCATATCAAGCTCCATTACGGATCTTGACTGTGATTGCGTTGGTCTCGTTGAAGTGAAATATGGGATTTCACCTTTACATACCGGATAGACTCTTGGCCTAACGAGATGACGATATGTAAACTTGCGCTAACTACTCCCCAAACGCGTGGATAATAATCCTCTGATTGTGTTTCGTCTATATAAATTTGCACAGAAAAAGCAAAAAAGGAGCAACCTGCTCCTTTTTTATTTCTTCCACTTACGCTTGGTATAGCGTTTATTGATAATGGGAATACTGCGACTGTTCAAAGCTGATCTTATCCAGCACGTAGGACCATTACAAACCTGTAGTTGGCACCAAATACACTAACGCTGACCAAACCGATACCCAACCGACAACCGCTACCGCATCTAACCAATCTTTCTTATCCATGCATATCTCCACAAGAAGGCGACCTGCAGAGGTGAAGCATAAACAATGCCAATTTTATAAATAACCCCAGTTAATAGCATTTAACATCAGTATTAGCTTCGCTTATCTAAAACATTCCATACAATTCAACGGTTCAATGTGTTGAAGAGACTCTGGGTGGTCTTGCAGAAACTCAATGAAGCAGTCTGCCATAGAGTCAGTGGTTACCGTGCCATCGCCTATCATATCCAACACGGCGTTATAGCCCTCTTTCCCTTTCATTGTGTAGGCAGACGACGCGCCACGGTAAATACGCTTGCGAGAAACAGTCTGCCAACCCGATTCATCAGAGTGGATTTCTAGATGGTGAATCCTGTGCCCTAAAGGCGCTTCTTTGTGGTAACAAAACCTCAGATTGTACGTATAAGGGAAACTGCCAGACCCCGTCCCCACGACGCCATTATCAATCGCGTTATTGATTGCACCTTCAAGCATGCCAGCGATCGTTTCACCTTTTACTTCATACACACCAATGGGTACGGCAAACGGTAGTAGTTTTCCGGCAATATCGGCAACAGAGACATCGCCGCTATTCAGTGAATTTCTTACACCGCCAGAGTTATGGATCGCAAAGTCTACCTGATGGCCTTTCTTATTCATTAAGTAATGGAATGACTGAGCAACCAAGGGCGCAAGTTGGCTCGGGCCTTTCTCGTCCGGGATACGTACATGGCGAAGTTTTGTATCTGCATGAGCAATAATTTGTTGCTGAAGCTTTCGAACTCGCGGCTGGTATTTATCCGTAAGAATACTCTGCAGTTCAGGATCTTTTTTACACACTGCAATATTGGGGTGATTGTTCAAAAACTCACACGCCATATCATGTGCGTCGTCTTGCCCTACTTCACTCAATTTCGCGTCTATAAAGAGTCGACGACCTAATAACAGTTCGTTCTTACCATTAAAGTGCGTCACTTTGCCTTGAGCATCGAATTCAATTTCACAGTGGCCTAGACTCATTGCGTGGAAACCCGCTTGCACAACATAGGTGTCACCAATTTTTACACCGTAGTCATCGTCTTTCACTAAGCCGATATCCGAGAAATCACCTTGTAAGCGGTGACTGTGGCCACCAAC
This sequence comes from Vibrio satsumensis, assembly GCF_050337435.1. Taxonomy (NCBI): domain Bacteria; kingdom Pseudomonadati; phylum Pseudomonadota; class Gammaproteobacteria; order Vibrionales; family Vibrionaceae; genus Vibrio; species Vibrio satsumensis. The sequence continues at coordinate 86,577 of NZ_JAKJSX010000004.1, forward strand.
AATCACACCGATGCCTTTTACATTCGCTGCTAACTCTAAATCAGCCTCATAGCCAAGGTGACTCAGCAGCACAATCTTGTTAATACCAGCTTGATGGATCTGCTCTATTGTGGCTTTTGCCGTTTCTAGCGCGTTTTCAAATGGCGTATCAAAGTCTGGATTCGCAATGCCCGCCATTTTGTCGATGCTTAAGCCGAATATTGCGACCTTCTCGCCATCAAACTCTTTCGTTATAAAAGAAGCACTTCGTGTTTCAGGCAGATAAGGCTTAACAATTTCGTTGTCCGCTAACGTATGAGTTTTATTGATATCCTCATTCGATAGATTCCAGTTACCAGCTAACAGTGGGAATTTGATTCTTTTCGCGAAAATCGCAACGGGTTCATTACCCATGTCTAACTCGTGATTGCCGAGTGTCATGGCATCTATATTAAGGGCGTTCAACAAATCGGCGTTGGCTTTTCCCTTGAATAAAGAAAAGTACAAAGTGCCTTGGAAGCAGTCGCCAGCGTGTAGGAACAAGGTTCCAACCTTCTGGCGCTGGGCATCTTGTTCTATTTGTTTAAAGCGTGTTGAAATTCGAGCAAAGCCACCAGCACTGACATAAGGTTCAATGATGTGATTGTTCATTTTAAGTGATAGCTGTAACGAGGTTGGTTCAAAGTATGAGTGGGTGTCGTTGATGTGTGCCAACACTATTTTTGTCGGCTTATTCTTTTTAGTCATATTTTCTTCTCTCTTTGTCCCTTCATACTAGGTCGAGAATCATGACAGAATCGTGAATTTTATGAAACTGCACTGCAAAAAAATACTCGAGATAGATCAAAAATCTCATTTTGCACCGTATTAATAAACAACGGGTTTTGTGACAGGTGAGCATACCGGATTGGTATTTTTCGATTATGATTAAAGATATCTGTTAGCTTTCAAACAATTAGCAGAGCCTTCCGTTAGGAGTAAGCCTATGCAACTAGAAAGAATCGAGATTTCTGGCTTTCGAGGTATCAAGCGCATGTCACTCGCGTTTGACGAGCTAACCACGCTTATTGGTGAAAATACTTGGGGTAAGTCTTCATTATTGGATGCCCTTTCCGTCGTACTGCCTTCAGACGGTGTACCATATCACTTTGAAATGACCGATTTTCATGTCGATTACTCTGTGTCACATCCACAGTCTCAACACCTTCAAATTGTTCTCGCATTAAAAGCTAACGACAAGAGCGAACTTAACGCAGGTCGTTATCGCAAACTCAAACCTATCTGGGTTCAAGATGAGTTTGGCGCATTTCGCATCTATTACCGAATAAGCGCGACGTTAGAGCAGTACGAAACGACCACACACTATGCATTTTTAGGTTTGGATGGTAATCCGCTTAAGCTTCATCATTCGGAAAAGCTCGCTCAAGAATTAATGACCTTACACCCCGTCATCCGTTTGCGTGATGCGAGGCACTTTGATCGTCCTTTCAACGGCAAGTCTCTTAATCATAATGCTCACCTACCAACTAACGGTCAGGCTAATAATACGAATGGAAATGGAAACGGCAGTAATCATACAAGCAATGGCAATGGGGCGAACGGAAATGGTACCAATGGTAATGGGCGCCAAGCAAGAATAGAAAAACGAATCGACAATACCTGCCGTCGCTTAATGGCGATACCTGGCCATGTCAATAAAGGCGAAATGCGCAGTAGCCTAGAGTCGATGCAAAGCCTAATCGAGCACTACTTTTCTTTCAAAAGTACTTCTCGTCGTAATCCTAGAAAACAAAGGGATGGCCTACTCTACTCAGCTGGTGCGAACGACAAGAGCATTCATCAACTTGTTGAAGAGACAAAAAATAAACAAACCCGCTTATTATTCATGGGGTTACTTAACGCCTACCTGCAAGCTAAAGGGCCAAACGACTTACGACGATGTGCTCGTCCTCTTCTGATCCTTGAAGATCCCGAAGGTCGATTACATCCAACCCATTTAGCAAGGGCGTGGAGTTTGATGCAAAAGCTACCCATGCAGAAAATCCTTACAACTAATAGCGGCGATTTACTTGCAGCAGTGCCATTCCAATCAATTCGTCGCTTGGTACGTCAATCTGACAAAACCATCGCCAATCAGCTCAACATGAATCACTTCAGTAAAGATGAACTTAGACGAATTGGGTTTCATATTCGTTTCCACCGTTCCGGTGCCCTGTTTGCTCGCTGTTGGTTATTAGTTGAAGGTGAAACCGAAGTTTGGTTATTCAATGAACTCGCCAACCAATGTGGTTACAACCTTGCAGCAGAAGGTGTGCAAATTATAGAGTTCGCTCAATCGGGGCTTAAAGCTCTAATCAAAGTAGCTCAAGAGTTCGGGATTGATTGGCACGTGGTTACCGACGGAGATGCGGCAGGTAAGAAATACGCCGCAACAGTATTATCTAAGTTAGGAAAAGACCAAGCAAGACATCGCCTCACTGAACTACCAGATAGAGACATCGAGCATTACTTGTACATGAATGGTTTTGAAAACTTTTTCCGGGATATGGTTAAGATCCCTTATGACCATCCTATCCCTCCCAAAAAAGTGGTCGCGAAGGTATTAAAGAAACACGCGAAACCCGACCTTGCATTAGCTATCGTTTCTCATTGTGAGGACCAAGGACAAGAATGCATTCCGTTATTATTGAGGTGGACGTTAAAACGCGTGATCACCATGGCGAACGGGAATACCTAAGCATAATTTGTTTTATAGATGCTATCAGTTGCTCTACTGATGAAATCTTTAGTTTATTGCCTCTCAACAAAAAAAGGCACACCAAATGGTGTGCCTGTATAAATCGATATACAAATTAATTGGGGGTTATCTTGCAAGAGTTCACAGTGACTAAACCATAGCTTTCTTAACGTATTTATTAAGCCTTTGCCTGTTTAGCGTGTTGTTCAACAACTTCCGAAGATTGAGTCGATTTCTCGTGAAGCCATAGCCCTGTTGCTTTCATCAAGTATCCAAACACACCACCAAGCAGTAAAGATGGTACTACAAGTTGCCAATCGCCACCTGCAGCAAACGTCGCACAGCAACCAATGAAGGTTCCTGGGATATAACCTAGCCACGCTTGTTTCGCTTGAATACACATAAAGAAAGCCACAACAGCAGTAATCATGTAGCCTAAAATCTCTAACCCTGCGAAGGTTGAGCTTTCGATAATCACCATTGCCCAGAATACGCCTGTCATGTTGGTCAATAAGCTTCCTGCTAGTCCTTTTACGCCGCCTGTTGGCGAAGCAAAGTAGCTGGTGCAGCCTAGGAAACCTGCCCATGACAATAAGCCGAAAGAGATAGCTATCCATCCCCAAAGACCTGACAAAATACCTGTTGTTAATGAAATCGCGACTAATGTACTCATACTATTTCTAAAGCCTAATTACGTCATTGAACGCAACCGGATTTAGCCTCACTTAAAATCAAGTAAGCATACTATGGTAAGAACGCCTTCATTTAGACGATCACGATCACATTAATAATGTACGCGAATGTGCATTTATCACCAGATAGAGACCGGAAACGCTTATTCAACACATTTAGTTATTAGTATTTTATCAAATCTACCTTACAGAACCGACCGTTTGCCTTTCATCATTCGCTTACCTTCTCGCTTAATACATTCAGCAAGTGGGTTTTCTGCCATGTCGGCACGCCAAATGAATGAAAGCGTACGCTCCATTTCAAGCTCAGGAACATTCAAAGTCACAAGCTGCCCTGATTCAACAAACTGCTCGACATCGAGATAAGGTAAACACGTTAAATATGGGCCGTTTGCTACCAAACTTCTTAAAACAGGAACGTGTTCATACTCTCGCCAAACATCGAGATCACCAATTAAATGGTGAATAGAGCTATCAAAAACTTTGCGAGTACCCGAGCCGTGTTCGCGCAATACCCACTTCGCTTGCTCTAACTGTGCCAAACTCACTCGTTCACGCTTCGCAAACGGGTGATGAGCCGAAGCAACCACCGTTAAATGGTCAGTACACCACACTTCTTGGTGAACTCGATTGTCATCACAACGACCTTCGATAACACCCAGATCATATTGATAATCTAATACACCATCAATGACAGCATCGGTACTTTGTACACCGAGCGAGATTCGCATCTCAGGAAAGTCGTTATCAATAATACTGATGAGATCCGGAACGAGGTGTTCCGCTGGCGTTTGGCTAGCACCTAATTTGAGTTCACCACTCAACAAATGCTGCTCATAGAAACCCATCTCAATTTGCTGTGCGTCTTGCAGTAAACGCTTCGCTTTTGGTCTTAACCACATGCCCCAATGAGTTAGGGCCATTTGCTTGCCCTGCCTTTCAAACAAAGGCCTGCCGAGCATTTTTTCCAACTGTGCAAGAGACATACTTGTCGCCGACTGAGTCAACGCCAATTTGTCTGCTGCCTGACTGACACTCCCGGAGTCTGCTACTGCATCAAATACCGCGAGTTGCTTTAATGAATAACGCAAAATTCATCCTTAATGCTTTTAATTATTTGTGTCCTGATGCTCGTTTATTATTAAGCCGATGAGCAATCAATTTCATTCTACGCGTAACAAAATCTATATCAATAAATTTGATGTGGTTTCTAAAAATTATCAATTTTACCTCTACCCCTCAACACCCTAATCTGGAATGGCAGGACACAACGAGCCCTGCAAAACACGATTGATTAATCATTACGGATTAACCAAGTCATTAACACTAGGAATTACACATGACGGATTGTTCAAGGGGGGGATATGGCAACCAGCACTTCTGAAAATCAGCAACTGTTCTCACCAACAGAAATGATGGCGGAAGCCGAGAAGTTTGCATTAAGCAAAGCAAATAAAACCAGCAGCATGACATTGAGTTTGGCAATCATGGCTGGCGCATTCATCGGGCTTGCTTTTTTATTCTACATCACGGTAACCACAGGTAGCGCTGATGCTGGATGGGGATTGAGTCGTTTAGCCGGCGGTCTTGCATTCAGCATGGGGTTAATCCTGATTGTAATTTGCGGTGGCGAGCTGTTTACCAGTTCAGTGTTATCAAGCATCTCATGGGCTAACAAGCAAATAACCTTCACTAAGATGCTGTCTATCTGGGGCAAGGTTTACGTCGGTAACTTTATCGGTGCCATGTTCCTTTTGGCTTTGGTAAGCGCAGCAGGCTTATATCAATTAGATGGTGGCCAATGGGGCTTAAACGCTCTTAACATTGCACAGCACAAGCTACACCACAGCCCTGTTCAAGCTTTTGCTTTGGGTGTGCTTTGTAACTTGCTGGTGTGTTTAGCCATTTGGTTAACGTTCAGCTCCGCTAACGCAATGACCAAAGCAATGATGACCGTGTTACCCGTTGCAATGTTCGTAAGCTCAGGCTTTGAACACTGTGTGGCGAATATGTTCATGGTTCCGCTAGGCATCACAATTCAAGCATTCGCACCGGAAAGCTTCTGGATGCAAATCGGCGCAACACCAGCGCAGTACGCAGACCTAAACATCATGCAATTTGTCACCGCAAACTTAATACCAGTGACAATCGGCAACATCGTAGGTGGTTCAGTATTGGTCGGCTTAGCCAACTGGAGTATCTACCGTCGCCCACAACTTAAAGCAGCAAAAATTACTGCAATTACACAAACAACAGAAATTACGTCAGTTAAGGAAATCACTATGAACACAGCAACGACTATCAAGCAAATCATGAACACTCAACCAATTACACTAAGCGTAGAAATGCCTACATCAGTGGCAATTGATTCACTTTTAGACGCTCAACTTGTTAGCGCTCCTGTTTGCGATGTTGAAGGTCGTCTGGTTGGTATCTTCTCTGTTCACGACGTAATGGTCGACCTTTGGTGCCAAGACTACATCCCAACTAAAGGCCAGAAAGTCGTAGACCTAATGAGCCGTGACGTGGTGGCAATCGATGCAAACGACAAGCTGGTTGATGTAGCTGAGTTCCTATGTATCGACAAAGAGCAACTGTACCCTACTACCAGCATGGGCTTCGCAACTCGCTTGACTTCTCTTTCTCTAGAAGAGCGTGCAAAAGCGATGAAAGTGAGCCAGCCACATATGCTTCCAGTATTGGAAAACGGTGTGATGGTGGGTGTTCTTACTCGTACTGAGGTGATGCAAGCACTTCGCCCAATCTACGGTGACCGCCTAAACGTAGTACCAAAAGCGGAACTAGAAACGGCTTAACTGGTCAAGGGGTTAACTTGCAGTGGTTTAATCTACAGTGGATTAACTTGCAATGGTTTAACTAGGAAGCGTGTAGCTAACGACTGTTTTACTAGGAAGTGGTTAGCTAACTAGAACAAGGTTGAACAATTAGGGATTAGTTGTTCTCCTCGAAAATCAGTCATGGCAACGTTGACTGGCTAAAAGTAAATGGTGGCTTAAAGCGCAACTAAAGGTTTGACACAAAACAGATCTAAACGCGTTACCATTTACCGTAATAAAAAGGCGCAAAGTGAATACTTTGCGCCTTTCTCTTTTTCTAACTGTTGCTTTCTAGGTATCGATTCAACTTTTGGTGCTACATAAAAGATTGATACCTGCAGCAATCATCAATAGCTAGATTACTTCTTTACACCTTCAACGTGTAGATCCATGTCTACGTAGCTTGAAGCGCCCATTACTGGAATGTTGAAGTCAGCAAGTTCTAGACGAGTTGTACCAACGAAACCAGCACGCTCACCGCCCCATGGGTCTTGACCAGCGCCGATGAATTCAGCTTCGATAACGATAGGCTTAGTTACGCCGTGAAGTTTAAGGTCACCCATTACTTCAAGTTTGCCATCGCCTTTATCAACCACTTTCGTGCTGTTAAAAGTAGCGTCTGAGAATTTACCTGCATCAATGAAGTCAGAGCTACGGATGTGCTTGTCACGCTCAGCATGGTTAGAGTCTAGACTCGTTGTATCAACAACAACGTTTACTTTTGATGCTTCAACGTTGTTTGCGTCATACGAGAAATCACCAGAGAATGTGTTAAAACGACCTTGGATAAAGCTGTAACCTAGGTGGCTAACTTTAAAGTTAACTGAAGCATGCGCACCTTTTGTATCAATCACGTAATCAGCGGCGTTCGCAGCGAAAGGCATTGCCATAGCAAATGCTAATCCTGTAGCGATAATTGACTTTTTCATTTTGAAGCTCCTATCATTTTTCGTAGCGTATCGTCTTTGTCGATAACGTGGTGTTTTATCGCCGCTAAGGCGTGCACTGATGCCATAATGATCAGTACCCATGCAGCATAGTAGTGAACCGTACCTGCGAGATCAGATTGGTTTGCAAACAGTTCGCCCATACTTGGTACAGTGAACCAATTGAATACCTCGATCCCGCGGCCATCTGATGTTGAAATCAAATAACCTGAAATAAATAAAACCGCTAAGTTGATGTACATGAAGCCGTGAGCGATCTTCGCTGCTGCAACTTCATAGCTTTTCCCTTCCACCTTAGGTGACGCGGTAACTAGTTTCCAAAGCAAGCGAATAACGGTAACGGCAGCCAAAAGAATGCCTACCGAACGGTGATAATCTGGTGCTGTTTTGTACCACTCGCTGTAATATGAAAGATCAACCATCCACAGGCCTACACCAAATAAGCCAAAAATCGCGAGTGCTGAGATCCAATGCATCGCTCTTGCTAAAGGGTTGTAATTTCTAACGTTGTTGTCCATGCATCTCTTCCGAATGTTAACGAGTAGTGTAGTTTTGAAAAGCGTACCCTACACCAAGTTTGTGTAACATATTATTTACCAAGCTTTACATTGGTAACATCATTTCAAATTAAACGAGTTATTCAAATTATTTGAACAAGTTTGGGCTAAGCGTTAGATTTCAACGATTTGTTCGATCTCGTAAAGCTCATCTGAGATATCTAACATTTTACGCTCCATCACTTTTTGAGCGTCTTCTATCCCTTTGTTGTAATAAACCGCCCCAAACTTTTTACTGATGAAGTCGACCAAGAATTCTGTGTCGAACTGGCCAAGCTCCACATCGAGTTCATCTTGCAGGTATTTTTGTAGAGTATGGGTGAGCTCAGACTTTTGCTTCGAATCTAGTTGAATTGTCATGAATGTTTCCAAGTAAAGAGTAAATAAATCCATCGTGAACAGCTGACTAAACTATAATCTAGCTAGCTCACTTGTAACTTTGCAGCTAAAGATAGTCTTTCTAACTGATTAGAATTCCTCATAATTTAGAATACAGACCCGCGAAGTGCCAGTGCTATCCATAAAATCGCTCCGCAATCGCTAATTTTGATAGAGGGATCAAGAACTCGCACTTTGGCAATAGGTAATGACACATTAATTACCGTACTATTGCCCATCAATAAGATAGTAACTGTGTATAAGGGACTTCATTGTTATTAGATCTCGTGATTAAAAGCGTCAATCAGTTTCAAGACGATTGTCTAAAACTCTGTGAGCGTCATTATCCTACGGTGCACAACCAAGGGATCAGTGAGCATCACATCGGTAAAGCCTTTGCCCGACGAATGGAACACACCTTTGTTAGCTTTAACCATGCAAGCAACATCAGCCCACTCGAAATGCTCTCTTCTGGTGAAAACCCTAGACACTTCCGAATCTCTTCTGAAATCGGTACCGTTTGGATGATTAGCCATCATATGGTGAGCGCGGGAAAAACGTGTCGTAAAAAGTTGATGTTAGACATTCATAACTGGCAGCAAGAGTATGGATTCGCAATTCAGCCCAATGACGTTTTGATCATTGTCTCCGACCATTGGATAAGCCGAAGTAAAAACAGTAGTGAGTTGTTACATTGGTGGATGGGAGAACTCCCAGACGAGATAACGGAATACAGCCAGCAAGGCATCACTCTAAGAGAGAGTGATTCTCAATTCGCTTCCGATTTAAATAACAATTTCAGAATCAGCCCTTGCTTTATTAAATTCGGCCACCCACTCAAACGGTCAGTAAATCAACAATTGGTTCGTAAATACCTGCAACTTTATGCGGTACTTCAATGGCAGTGATAATACGGGTCAACTTTTTCATTCAATATTTAAAGTAAATTGTTAGACCTTCATCCCAATATTTTATAAAAGAAAACTCATTCCCTGTTCATTAATTATTCGAACCTTCTGTTTTAATTATTAATAGTTGTTGTACTCGTCGTCTCGATTTTGAGAGATAGATATCATTTCTGTGTAACTCTCTTAGTCCCTCCATTTTGTAACTTTGACATTCCCCCACAATCTAAGCCTTTAACCCTACTTTTCGCTGGTGTATCAGCGTTATAGCCTTATATTGGCTGAGGTTAATATGAGAGACGTTACTTAGCCATTAAATTCACAGCAACTATCAAACACAGCGAATGATAAGTAAATTTAATGACTAATGTCATTTATCATGCTGATTTTTCGTTAATTATCTTTATTTAATTATTGACCCTACGTATGATTTTTTATTAATTGACAATTTACTTACACCTGTCAATATTGTGACAGCCATGACGTATATTTTCGTCATTAAATAAACACCTTTATTAGCGACTATGATTTTATCAGACAGAAGTGAATTTATTAGCTGTATATCTGTGGATGCCGATATGCAGTTTATTGCGAAATATCAAGACTTAACACTTAGAAGTGTCTATCAACCTATATTTGACAGTTCAATGACTCAGATAGGCGTTGAAGCTTTGGTGCGTATTTCGAATAGCAAAGGGGATGTTGTTCGTCCTGATCACTTCTTCCATTCCGACGATACCTTATGCACTGACAAGATCAATGTAGAAAGGCTGAGTCGCGCTATCCATATCCGTAACTTCGCACAATCGAATATCCGCCATTTAGACTTGTTTTTGAATGTTCTTCCAAACGTTGGTGAGTTATTTGCTGCAGAAAAGGTCAGTGACAGCCTTCTGGCAAAACGTCTTCATGAGTTGAACCTTTCATGTGAGCAGATCGTGATGGAATTGGTCGAACTGAATGCCGAAAGTGAAGAGCGCTTGAAAGATGCAGCCCTCTCTCTTGCGGAGAATGGTTTTCAAATCGCGGTCGACGATTTCGGAACACAAGCATCAACAGAACAACGCGTCCGCCACATCAATCCTCATATCATTAAGATCGATCGCTCAGTGATGTTAGATTTTGAGCAAGGTGACACACGAGAAATGGAATTAGTTCTAGAACTCGCGAAGCAAATCGGCGCTAAGACTGTCATCGAAGGCATTGAAACAGAGCATCAACTCACGGCAATGCAAAGCTTGGGCTTTGACATGTACCAAGGCTACCATCTAGCGATGCCTAAACCGATTGAGTTGGATATCCGTTTAGCAATCTAAAACCGCCCTTACTCTTCTTAAAGCCGCTAGCCACTGGTTAGCGGCTTTTTAATACCTGTTACTGAACACATTCCTTTATTAACGAAGTTCTTTGTTCGTGTAGCGGTTTTCACATCGTTTTCTCTGCATGCAGATGTTTACTTAAATCGATGTTGCGTAAAATCACGCGCATAAAAAAGCCCAGTCAAAATTGACTGGGCTGGCTTAAAAGAATCTGTTTTATATCATTCCCTAATAACCCGCAGTGGACGGTTTGATTCTATATAGAATAGCGAACATCACTGGTACTACTATTAGCGTTAGTACTGTAGCAAAGCCTAAGCCTGCCATGATGGTAATCGCCATCGAGCCGAAAAATGCATCGAATACCAAGGGAATCATACCCAAGATAGTCGTCAATGCTGCCATAGATACCGGTCGTACACGACTAATCGCACTGTCGACAACCGCTAAGTATGGGTCTTTACCTGTTGAGAGTTCAGTGTTGATCTGGTCAAGCAGTACGATACCGTTTTTCAAGATCATGCCGCTTAAGCTCAGTAGACCTAGGAATGCCGTGAAGCTGAATGGCATATTAGTCCCTAGCAGACCAATCGAAACACCAATGATAGAAAGTGGTACCGTAAACCAAATCACAAGTGGCTTACGAAGCGAATTAAATAGAAGCATAGTGATGATAAACATCAGCAAGTAACCCATTGGTAATGAACCAAATAGAGATTCTTGTGCATCTTTTGAGCTTTCGTATTCACCACCCCAACTGATGCTGTAGCCTTCTGGCAGGTCTAATGCTTCTACCTTTGGTTTAACACGAGCAAATAAGCTAGCCGGCGTTTCTTCACCAAGTACGTCGTGGTCAGCCAGTACTGTTAGTGTACGCTTTCTATCGCGACGTTGAATCAGTGGTTCGGACCATTGAAGCTCTACACCATCAATCACTTGCTCAACTGGAATGTAAGTTTGTAGCGATGGGCTCCAAATCTTCACATTGTTCAGTGATTCAAAGTCAAAACGCTCTTCTTCTGGTAAACGCGCAACGATAGGTAACATATGAGTACCATCACGCAGTAAACCGATGTTGTAACCGCCGAATGCCATTTGTAACGTCTCAGACAGATCAGTTTTTGAAATGCCAAGGCGACGAGCCTTTGATTCGTTAAACAGTGGCACTAGCTCTTTAGTGCGTTCACGCCAATCGTGACGAACATTTCGTGAGCCTGGATCGGCAAGCAAGATGTCTTCGACTTCAACGGCAATGCTACGCAATACTTGAGGATCAGCACCGATAATACGCGCTTCAATCTTTGAAGCTGGTGACGGGCCGAATTCAATCAGTTTGAACTGGAACGTTGGTTGCTCAAATTCATTCGCTAAGTTTTTGTCTAACTCCGCTAGAACCTTAAACATGGTGTCACGGTCAGTGGTTCTTACCTGTAACTGGCTGTACGCTTCGTAGCTTTTTTCTGGTTGGTATGTCAGAGCGAAACGTTGCATGCCCTGCCCAACCGTTGTGGTTACAAACTCTACGTCGTCTTCTTGACGAATGTAGCTCTCAACCTTTTCAGTCTGCTTGATCGTTTCACGTACATCCGTACCTTCTGGCATCCACATGTCTACGTAGAACATCGGCGTATTTGATGGTGGGAAGAACTGCTGCTTCACCTTACCAAAACCAACCACAGACACCGCTAGCAAAGCGATCATGCTGACGACAGTTAACCATCTAAAACGCAATGCAAATTTCAGAGATGCACCGAATATAACGAACAGAATACCTTTGTATGGGTCTTCGTTCTGATCGACTTTGTCTTCTTCTTGAAGCAACATTTCAGCAAGGAATGGCGTTAGTGTTAGCGCCGTTACCCAACTCAAGAATAACGAGAAACACAGTACCCAGAACAATGAGCCCATGAACTCGCCCGTTGCATCTTTCGATAATCCGATAGGTGCAAAAGCGGTAATAGCAATAATGGTCGCGCCCAATAGTGGCCATTGCGTTTGTGTCACGATGTCTTTTGCCGCTTGAAGCTTGGTCTTACCTTTCTTCAAGCCAACCAATATACCTTCAACGACAACAATCGCGTTATCCACCAGCATACCGAGCGCGATGATCAAAGCACCCAGTGAGATACGGTGCAGTTCGACATTGTTGTAGTCCATCAATATGAAGGTACCAAATACCGTCAATAGAAGAACCAAACCGATAATCAAACCACTGCGTAAGCCCATTGCGAACAGCAATACAATGATAACGATAGCTACCGCTTCTACTAGGCTGATTAAGAAGTCAGCGACTGACTTATCTACTTCTTGCGCTTGGTTGTAGAAGTAGTTCAGCTCTACACCGGCAGGTTTAATGCTTTCTAATCGGTCTAGTTCCGCATCTAGCGCATTACCAATCTCTACTACGTTTACGCCTGAAGAAAACGCAATACCTAAGTTAATTGCTGGTTTGCCGTTGTACGTTAATACATTGCCTGGCTTTTCTTGAATACCGCGAGTCACTTCAGCGACATCTTTCAAACGAATCAGGTTGCCAGTGTCACGACCATGAATGATTAGATTTTCTAGCTCTTCAACCGTGCTCAATGTGCCGTTAGGCTTGATCGTTAGGCTTTGACCATTCAGCATCACCTCGCCTGCCGATACCACACTGTTTTGTTGTGCTAACAGTGACGTAACCGTCGACATATCTAGGTTCAATGCGGCTAAACGTTCCAGTGACATCTCAACAAACAGTTGCTCTTGTTGGTCGCCTGCGATACTTACCTTGCCTACGCCTTCAACCAGTTCGATTTCACGTGTGAGGTAATCAGCATACTGTTTTAACTCAACGTAATCGTAGCCATCACCGGTCAGCATGATCATCACACCAAATACGTCACCAAAATCATCAATGATCTGAACGGAATTAACACCACTTGGTAGCGTTGGCTGTAGATCGTTGATCTTACGACGCATTTCATCCCAGATTTGTGGTAGCTCGTCTGGACCGTAATCCATCTTCATGCTGACCATAATTTGAGACATACCATTCGATGATGTCGAAGTGATCTTGTCGATATAAGGAAGCTGTCTTATCTCTTTTTCAAGCGGATAAGTTAGCTCTTCTTCAACTTCCATAGACGTAGCGCCAGGGTAAGTTGAAATAATCATTGCATCTTTAATGGTAAAAGCTGGGTCTTCTAAACGGGATAGATTACCAAAAGACGTCACACCGCCAATGGCCAAAATGACTAGAAACAGCCAGCTGATTACTTTGTTCTTTATTGAATATTCTGCGATGTTCATTCTGCTTTTCCTGACAATTGCATTCCGTCACGGAGTTTTCTTAGATTCGAATTTACGAGTAACTCACCTTGTTCGACGCCATGCGCGATAAGTGCGCCTTGGCCACTGATCTTGTCGACTTCCACTTCACTTTTGAATGCTTGGCCGTCTTCCATCTTCCACACGTAAAATTGGTTCGCTTCAGCGCCTGCTTGTAGCGTCGTCATCGGCAACTGGTAACCTTGAACATCACTCAAGCCCGCTTTTGCCATATCGACATTTACCGTAACGCTGGTACCCGGTAAAATTTCACTTTCAGGTTGTTGCATCTGCATCCAAAACTCGTAGGTGCGAGATTGCGGGTGCAGTTCACTAGTGTGCTCTAGATACGTTAGAGGGTATTTTCCAGAGTGGCCGCCAAAGGTTGCGTCAGGTCGATAGCTATTCGAACGCATATCTGGGCTGATAGACGCTAAGATCGAATCTGATACTTGAATTCGCACATACACCTTGTCGTTCTGGTACACACTGAGTAACGTTTCGCCCGGAATGGTGTTTTCGAAACGTTGCTTATCGACGGTTGAAACCGTGCCAGAAAATGGTGCTAAAAGCTCTGTGTAACTCAGCTTACGCTTTGCCGCAGCCAAATTAGCCGATGCCAGTTTATAGTTAGCGGTCAGTTGATCGTGTTCCGATTGCGACAACATCTTGCTGTCAAACATCTCAGAACCACGCGCCAGTTGCTTACTCGCTAATTTGAATTGAGATTTAGCGTCTGTCAGATCTTGCAGGTATGTCGCGTTGTCTAAGGTCGCCAGTAGCTGGCCTTTTTCTACGTTGTCACCAGCTTCAACCAATACTTGTTGAATCTCACCAGCAAGCTTAAATGCCAATGGTGTGAGTTCTGCAGGCATCACCTGTCCATTAAAGCTTCTGAATTGGTCAGTCAGTGGCGCACCCACTTCAAAGGTTGAAACCAAAAGTGAAGGTTGCTCACGGTGGTCGGTTTCATTGTTACAGGCTTGAAGCAATAACGCAGATACAACCACAACTGATAATTTGGAAAGGTTCATTAAATACCGCCCTCACGTAACCAAGCTTTTACTTGTTGCCCATCAGATAACACATCGACACCCGCTTCTACGATTAAGTCGCCAGAAGACAAGCCTTCAATAACCTTGCCTTGACCATCAAGGGTGACTTGTACTTTAGAAATCAATTGAGACTCTGGGTTGTAGCGCCACAGTTCACCGTGATCTGCTTCTTTGCTTAGCCAAGCTGAATCAACAATGCCAATACCGTAGTCCAACTTATTTTTCTGAACTTCAACTTGTGCCGTCATACCAGAAAGCAGATTAATACCTTCAGGTTTCTCGATAGACACAACCGCTTGGTAGCTGTTCGTGTCTTCGTCTGGTTGCGTTGAGATCTCTTTAAAACGCGTTGGGATACGAATGCCGCGGTGGCTATCCATCACAACCCACATGTATGAGCTAGTTAGGTCTTGGATAGAACGGTCTTCAAGCTTTGATACAGGGATAGAGAAAGTCACATCCATCTCGCTGTGATTCAAAATATTAAGTACAGGCTGTTTTTCAGCGATTAACTGATATTGCTTACCAAACACCATCGATACCACGCCATCGAATGGAGCAACTAATGTGGTGTAACCAAGGTTTGTTTGTGCTTGGTCCAACTCAACTTCAGCGGCAGTAAAGGTGTTTACGGCTTGGTCGTAGTAATCCGTGCTTACAAGCTTCTTCGAGTACAGCTCAGACGCTTGCTTGTATTGGCTGTTCGCCAGATCAAATTTTGCTTGGGCTGCATCAACCGCAATACGATAGTCCGTTGCATCTAGCACAGCGAGTACTTGGCCTTTCTTCACCTCTTGTCCCATACGAACAGAGAACGTTTCAATATCTCCACCCACTTGGAATGAAAGTGCGGCACGGTCGGTCGCATCCACTTTTGCGATAAAGCTATCAAGCTCGATATCCGTCTGCTGAGGGATCTCAAACAGCTTGACTGGCTTAACAACTTGAACCGTTTCTTCTGACTGAACCTTATTACATCCGGTCAAAGAGCTTGCGAGTAATAGTGCAGCAAACGCCAGTCCTATCTGCTTACCCGCCTTGGCTTGAATAGACAACTTGGATTGCATGATGCTTCTCCATCTAATTATTATGATTTATTACACAGATGGGCAGTATATTTAATATTTAATAATTCTCAAGCTTTACTTTCCACCTGTGCAGTATTTTTTATTTCAGTAAAAACAGTGTAGAATGTGGTAATCAGGTAAATGTGTGAAATGAAGATGACAGAAAAGAAACAAGGTAGAAGAAGCGCAAAAGACGCTGAAGAGACTCGATTTTTGATCATGAGTGTTGCTGCGGAAATGTTCTGTGAGCATGGTTATGATAGCGTTTCACTGCGAAACATCAGTGAAAAAGCCGGCGTCTCGCATAGCCTTATTCGCCATCACTTTGGTAGCAAAGAAAAGATCTGGCACTCCATAAGCGATTGTTTACACGAATATTTTCAGTCTTACATTGCTAAAATTATGGAAGAGTTACCAAAAGGTGTTGCGCCGAGTATTACTATTTATCTATTTAGCATGCGCCTCTTTAGCAACATGATTCATTCACGTAAGCCAATGCAACTTATCACTGACTCTGTGCGCCAAAAAGACAACTTGGTCGATTACTTTATCGACAATGTTGGTGATGTCGAAAAAGAAATCAATATGTTGGCAGAAGAATATAATGATGCGAACCCAGATAACTTGATCAACATTTATGAAATTAAATGGCAAATGATTATGTATGCACACGGAGCGGTATGCCTAACCCCTTTCATGGAAAGCACATGGAATGAAGGTGACATGCAATCGACACCGGAAGAAGCGTTGTTAAAACATTGGCAACTGTTCAACAAGCAAATGATCAATACGTTCAATATCAGTGATGAATGGGTATTGAATCCAAGTTCGATTGAAGAGCTAGTTTATGAAGTACCTTGCGTGTGGAAATGCGAACACGAGCAAAGTAAACACTAAAGACGCTGCTTCAAATTCAATGCTTAATACGAAAATGCCCCATTACTGAATGACAGTAATGGGGCATTTTTATATTGGATTAGATTGATGCCTTCACGTCAATAAAGCGATAAGCATCAACCGCCAAAAGAATTAGCGACGTGCTTTCGCTTTACCACGGTTTTGATGAATCTTAAGCTTTGCTTTCATCTTACGTTTTTCCGATGAACGACTCTTGCTACGGCCACTGCGATCAGGTGCAAGGTCTTTTTCAAGGCTTGGTTCAAAGCCATCTAACCACTCTTGAGGCAAGCGTGTATCCAGTAGTCGCTCAATGTCACCCAATAGGTAGGCTTCGTCTTGGCTCATCAATGAAATTGCCAAACCGCTGTTACCGGCACGACCTGTACGACCAATACGGTGAACGTAGTCTTCTGCTTTAAATGGCATATCGTAGTTCACAACTTGTTCTAGTTGCTGAATATCGATACCACGCGCTGCTACATCCGTTGCAATCAACGCTCGCACTTTGCCCGATTTGAAATCATCCAATGCTTTTTGGCGCGCACCTTGGCTCTTATCGCCATTGATTGATGCCGCTTTAATGCCGTCTAGTTTAAGCTCTTTTACTAGCGCATCGGTACCCTGCTTAGTTTTAGTGAATACCAGCACTTGTTGCCAGTTCTTTGAACCGATCAAGTAAGCCAGAAGTTCACTCTTACGCGATTTATCAACCGGATAAACCATCTGTGTTACGGTTTCAGCGGTGCTGTTTTTTGGCGTAACTTGAATTTCACTTGGCTTCTGCATCATACGATGTGCAATCGCTTTGATTTTGTTATCAAACGTTGCAGAGAAGAACAGCGTTTGACGCACTTCATTCATACGAGAAAGGATACGTTTGATGTCAGGCATGAACCCCATATCCAACATACGGTCTGCTTCGTCTAGCACCAGTACTTCTGTATGGCTCAACATGATGTTCCTAGTGAACATGTGATCGATAAGACGACCAGGTGTAGCAACAAGAATATCTGCACCCCCGCGTAGGTTATCCGTTTGAACCTTCATGCTAACGCCGCCGTACGCTACAACCACTTTAATTTCAGTGCCCTTCGCGTAGCTAGTGAGGTTGTCAAACACCTGCTGTGCGAGTTCACGTGTTGGTACTAGCACAAGCGCGCGAACGAGCTTAGGGTTCGGAATAACGTTGTCTTTTGTTTCGATTAATCTTTGGATAATCGGTAAACCAAACGCAGCCGTTTTACCCGTACCCGTTTGAGCACCAGCCAGTACGTCTTTGCCTTCTAATACCAATGGAATCGCTTGTTCTTGAACACTGGTTGGAGCCGTAAAGTTAAGCTCTGATAGCGTAGCAAGAAGGTGCTCAGACAATCCTAGTTGGTTAAAAGATTTAGTAGATTCAGACATAGTATGATGCTCAAAGATTAAATAGGCGCGGATTGTAGCAAACCTGCATTACGCTGTTTACCTTTCCTTTTGATTTTTCTTCATTTGAAGCGCATTAAACTGCTTTGCTTCTTCTAAAACGTTGGGATAAAGCTCAACAAAGTGACACTGCAACGTATTATAGTGACGCTCGAGGTCATCGTAACATACTTCGAGCATACCGAGCTTAGGCCTTCTCAGTGCCATTCTTTGCAATACCACCTCTATAGATGACATGTCCTGATAGCTTTCCAACCAACGTTGTTCTGCCATTTTTTGATGCATCGTAATGAAATTCTCAGGCCAGTGCAGCTCTTGATGTTCAAAGATCTGTTGATGGCTATCTAAACAAAAACGCTCTAATGTCTGCTGCGAGAACTGAGCCCAATGATTGGCTAAGCAGTGATCCCAAAATACATCGAGTGCGATAGGCGCAAAGCGTCGTGTTTGGTCTGAGAACAGCGATTTAGCAGAACGAGATACATCATGACGATCAGTATAGCTATCAACAAATCGATGAAGCCTAATGCCGTCAGAAAGTGAATCCGAATACTGTTTATTGGGGTCGCCTTTAACAAAATCACCCAACAGGTTACCTGCTAAGTTGCTGTTACAGTGCTTGGCGATGTGAAGGTGTGCGAGAAAGTTCATTGAACCTCATTAAAGTATCGAGAACTAAGTAACATGGTAAACGTACTCGTTTATCTTCGCGAACTTTAATGAGGATAGTTTTGTTATGACGTGTGAGCGAATGAGATTTGCTCAGTTTAAGAATTGTTTAATTTGAGAACGTTGAACTACAGAAACCTTTAGTTCAGGTAACGCCTAGTTTGAAGACTTAAAAAGTTCTTCTGCTAATTGTTTAACCGTCTGTTCATAGTCAGATAAATCGATGCCAATTTCCATAGCATCTAACAACTCAAGACTTTCGTCATTGTAAGATTGGTCACTCATAGTGCCCCCTCTATTCCTTAGTGTGGACATGATGTCCGATTAACTAGTGCACCATCTTGGACTTATATTATGTCACTTTGATGAAAGCACTCTACTCTACCCATTCCATATTCATAGCTTGAAGCTACTCGCGATCATTAGCGCTTTTTACGCTAAAGGGGTATACGCGAACGACATATGTACTGCCACCTTACACCAAGTACAACAAATTACTCTACAAATTTTGAAGCCGATCATGGTCAAACGTTTGCTTTGGTCAGTTCAATGCTGTCAAACCCCTCGATGTAAGAATAAATTTACAGTGGATATTTTTAATTACATTAGGCATTGCATTTGGAATTAAACTCAATCAGAATACTTCAAAATCGAGATATTCTTTGGGTTTATGCGCTTAAGCTAGAAGAATTACAATCAAAACACACCCTAACGTAAAGAATTATATACAATGAATAAATCAAAGGTTTTTGGTAGTACTTTGATCATTGCAGGCACAACCATCGGTGCTGGCATGCTCGCCCTTCCACTTGCTTCTGCAGGTATTGGCTTTTCAACTTCACTTTTCTTGATGCTTGGTTTATGGGCATTAATGGCCTTTACGGCTCTATTAATGGTAGAGCTTCACCAATTTGCAGAATCTGACGCAACCCTACACACTTTAGCTCACACCATTTTAGGAACAAAAGGTAAATGGATTGCGAGCTTCGCTGTTATGTTCCTATTTTACGCGCTATGCGCTGCATACATCGCGGGCGGTGGTGCGCAGTTTAACCAACGTATTTCGGATATCGCGGGTATCGAACTCAATGGTCAAATCACCACACTACTATTTACCCTATTAGTTGCCGGCGTTGTTACGATTGGTACTCACAGTGTTGATAAAGTTAACCGTGTTTTATTCGGACTCAAACTGATTGCAATGGTACTAGTACTCAGCTTCCTAGCACCAAACATTACATCTCAGTACCTATTAAGCATGCCTTTACAGCAAGGTTTGATTGTTGCAGCGATTCCTGTTGTATTTACTTCTTTTGGCTTCCACGGCAGTATCCCATCTATTGTTCGATACCTAGACGGCGATGTTCGTTCTTTACGTAAGGTTATGATTGCAGGCTCTGCCCTACCATTAGTTATCTACGTTTTCTGGCAGAGTGTTACTTTGGGTGTGGTTAGCCAAGAACAATTGTTGTCCGATACAAGCTTGGGGGCACTTTTAGTATCACTATCGCAAACCGTTCATCAATCAAACTTAAGCGTCATCGTCGGTGTATTCGCGGATCTTGCACTGCTGACTTCTTTTATTGGCGTGAGCTTGGGCTTATTTGAATTCATGGGCGATTCGTTAAGCAAGAAACTAGGCAGTGCTAAACGTGTTAAAACGGCCGCTATCACTTTCTTACCGCCATTAGGTTTTGCCCTGTTCTACCCACAAGGTTTCATAATGGCATTAGGCTATGCAGCCATTGCACTTTCAGTACTCGCGATTCTTTTGCCGACAGTCATGGTATACAAGGTCCGTTACACTGACTTCTCAGTTAAACCTCAAGCTCCAGAAGCGACGTACCAAGTGTTAGGTGGAAGCAAAGCGCTGTTTTTAGCAGGTAGCGTTGGCGTGTTTATCATTGCGGTTCAAGTCCTTATTTCAGTAGGGCTATTGCCTTCTCTAGGTTAACAAATCCATACCGCACAAAAATACTTGATTGAGATCTCATAAACGATATGTTGTTATCATTAATTTTCACAATTAGTCGATTGATATCACATTTTTATTAGGGTCGGTTATTTAGAGTCCACGGTAAAGGATTTACCGTGGAGTTTTTATGAAAGAAGTACAATTTCGAACGATAGACAAACTGTTTATTAAAATGTCTATTAACGACAAGTTTTGGGTCATTTTCTTAATCTTTGTCGCCGCAGTGGCAAGTCTTGCTGGCCTCAACTACGTCAACACAATTAAACAAATCGATACTAGTGCTAAACAGCAGGTTGAACATCAACTGCAAGGCATTTTATTAGCGTCAGACTCCCCCGGTTCTCTTCGCTCTGTTAGTCAACAAAGCAGCCCTCAAAAAACCTCTCTTTCAAACAATGGTTCGGTGACTGCAACAGCACTTGCACAGGATGGTAACTACTACTCACTTACCGTTTCAACTAAAGATATACAGAATCAAAAGCAGCAAGCACTTTACTCTTTATTACTCAGTTTTTTATGGTGTGTGCCTTTTGGTCTTTTTTGTTACTGGGTAGCGACTTTCCTAGGCGGCGCACTTTGGGTTCTTTATTCAACGACACAAAAGATTGGTGATGGTGACTTAACATCACGCCTTGGCTTCCACCCTGGCCGAGACGAGTTTGGAACGATTGGTTGTGCTCTTGACCGCTCAATGGACACCCTTAGTGAGTTAGTCAACAACGTAAACCACAGTGCAGCAACCCTAAGTGAAACGTCAGCTTCTTTCGAAACAGAGATGAAGCGCAGTGAGACTCAAATCATGAGCCAGAACGCATCTTTAGATTCTGTTGCTACTGCAATGGATCAGATGACGGCTTCAGCGAATGAAGTATCTAACATTTCTGCACGCTCAACAGAGCAAACTGAACAAGACGCACAGCAGATCAACGATAGCCACGCAAAGGTTCAACAAGCAATTTCAGAGATCACGACTCTTTCTGCTTTAATTGAGCAAACCTCTTCTTCTGTTACGAGCTTGAATGTAAACACAAGCCAAATTAACGAAGTCATCACGACGATCAACGCTATTTCAGAGCAAACTAACTTACTTGCTCTAAATGCCGCGATTGAAGCGGCTCGTGCAGGCGAACAAGGACGTGGTTTCGCTGTCGTTGCTGATGAAGTAAGAACACTGGCAAGTCGCACTCAGTCAGCAACGGTAGAGATCCAAGCGATGATTGAGCGCTTACAACAAGAGAGCCAAAATATCGCGAAGATCACCGAACAAACGGTTGATCAAGCGCAAACCAGTAGCCAGCTGATTTCAGACATTGGTCACGATGTAAACTCTATTGCAGATTCAGCTCAAGCGCTGATGGATATGAGTATTCAAATCGCAACTTCGGCAGACGAGCAAAGCAACGTAGCCAATACCATTGCAGCAGAACTTAACGATATTCGCAGTCAATCTGATGTGATTAAAGAAGTGGCTCAAAACTCCTCAAATGGTGTATCTAGGCTAACAGAGGCATCGGTTTCTCTGTCTCAAACGTTGGCGCGATACCGCACTTAATTAGGATTAACATTCAGCTCAATCTGTTTTGTTTCGTCAAATGGCACCTAAAAACTAAGTATGGCAACATAAAAAGGACTCAAATGAGTCCTTTTTCTTTAACTAATTAGTAAGCCCACAGAGCTAGCTTAATTAGTGAATTGACTCAGTAAGCGGGCAACACCAGCCCTCTCTTATTGGGTTCTTTCACTGATTCTCGAAAGAATAAGCTATAAAGCACAGGCACTACACCGAGTGTCAGAATAGTGCCGACTACCATTCCAAAAATCATCACAATCGACATTGAATACCAAAACTCACCGCCAGAAACCGCTAACGGCACGAGTCCAAGTATGGTGGTTAGCGTGGTCATAACAATAGGTCTAAAGCGACTCGTACAAGCTTCAATAATGGCGCGACGTACACTCATCTCGTTATTACGATTCTGTTCAATGCAATCAATCAGCACAATTCCGTTGTTAATAATGATCCCCGCTAAGCTGAAAATACCGAGCATCGCAGGAAACGTGAAATACGCGCTAGTAATCAATAGGCCCGATACAGCCCCAATCAAAGACAGTGGAATCGTCAGCAGTATAATCAGCGGTCGACGAATAGAATTGAATTGAAGCAGCAACAACAAAATCATCACAGCGAAGCACTGGGGCAAATACCCAAACAAAGCGCCATTAGCTTTACTTGCACCCTTAAGTTCCCCACCTAGCGCTATATAGTAGCCCGGTGGAAGCTCAATCTGAGAAAGCTTAGGTTGAACCAACTTGTTAAGTTCACTCGCTTGTAAGCTTTCATGCTTCACACTAACAGTCACCGTTCTTTGTAAATCAAAACGACGAATGATCGAAGGTTCACTGGTTGCTTTAATGGTGGCAAATTGAATAAGCGGCAAAGCCTCACCATTAGTTGAAGATACGATCTGTTTGGTAAAGAGCTTGTCGATGGTTTTCTCTTTATCTTCTGCACCAACGATAACTGGAATCACATTTTCATTTTCTCTAAAACTGGTGACCTCTTTACCACGCAAGTAGCTGTCTAAACTTGTGGCTATGTCTCGGCTACTCACACCAGCACGAATCGCTCGAGCTTGATCTATATCGAGAATAAGTTTAGGGACGTTATTTTCCCAATCATTCGAGACTCCAACGGCGCCGGGTACTTGTCGCAAGGTTAACTCAATCTGTTTCGCAATATGCTGGATGGTCGATATGTCTTTACCCACCACTTGGTACTCAACCAACCCCAACTCAGTTCCCCCCAACCACATTCGTTTGGCTTGCCCACTCGCTTCTGGCAACTGTTCGACAATAAAACGGTTGGTTTTATTAACCATCGCCAACGCGGCCTTGTAGTCTGTTGTATTAACAACCATAAAAACGCGATTAGGCGCTCTATCGATTGGTGAAAGTGCTAAGAAAAAGCGCGGCCCACCGTCTCCTACATATCGAATAGTACTGGTGACGTTCGGGTTTTGTTCGTTATCCAACAACCAATCTTCAAGTCTCGCGGACACCCTTTCAGACTCTTCAACTTTAGTCCCTGCAGGAAGGTCGACAAACACGAGATACTGATTTCGCTCTGAGCCTGGCATGAACTGTACAGTGACGAACTTGAAGCTATAGATCGAGGCAGCAAAGATACTCAGCACCACGGCCAAAGTGACTAAGCGCATGCTTAAAATAGTACTGATAAAGCGTCGGTAGCCTAGATGAAAACGAGAAAGCGACCGCTGCCTATCGTCATGTGCTATTTGTCTGATTGGTTTCATGAACCAAACACACATAACCGGAGTTGCGAATAAACACAGAAACCACGAAGACAATAACGCTACAGTAATCACTTGTGACAAAGATCGTAGATACTCTCCGGTAACATCTTGGGCCAATAACAAGGGCATAAAGGCCAATATCGTCGTCAATGATGACGTTAACAACGGAACTGCCATGGCTTTCGATGCCGAGACTGCCGCTTCAAAACGGTCGACACCTTCAGCCATTTTACTTTTGATGAACTCTGCGATTACGATTCCATTATCTACCAGCAAACCGAGTGAAATAATGATCGCTGCAATAGACATCCTTTGCAGTTCAACACCCCAAATCGACATCCCAATAACGGTAAGGAGTATGGTTAACGGAACAATACTGCCAATGATCAACCCCATTCTTACACCGAGAAACGCCATCACAACGGCTAGTACGACACCAATGGTTTGCATTAGGTTATTGGTTGCGGAACTCACTGCCTCATCAACTTTTTCTGGTTGAAAAGTCGCGAGCTCTAAATTCATACCTAACGGCAGTTCAGCTTGAGCAGATTCAATAAACTCCAAGACTTCAGCACCAAAAGCATCACTTTGGCTACCTGACGCCATAGACGCAGCAATGATAATCGCGCGCCTGCCATTGAAATAAACGGGTGTATTAAATGGGTTTTCATAACCACGCTCAACGTCGGCCAAGTCTCTCAAGTAAACCGAGTTTCCGGACTCTCGCTCGATCAAATCAAGATCGAGAATCTCATCTATGCTGTTGAAGTTGCCTGTAGGTTCAATCTCGATTTGCAAAGTATCTGTTTCAATTAAACCACCGGGTAACACAACATTACGAGCCTGAAGTGCCGATACGATCTGACGAAACTGAAACTTTTCGTTGGCCAATGCACCACTTCTTGCGTTAACCCAAATTCGCTCTTCATTAACGCCATAGAGTTCAACTTGCGACACCATTTGAACACTACTTAATCGGTCCTGTAATACTTCAGCCGTTTTTCTCAACTCTTGGTCATCGAAAGCATCACCAGTAAGAGCAATCGTAGACGAATAAACACGACCAAACTCATCGTTGACAAAAGGACCTTGTGTACCATCTGGTAAGCTTGATTTCATACTGTCCATACGATTTCGAAGCGTGTCCCAGATAGGCTGTAGATCGAAGTACTTATCATGAACGGTAACGGTAATCTGTGTAACCCCAGTCCGTGACCAGGACTTTATCTCTATTACTTCGGGGATCTGTTTGATTTCTCGTTCTAAGGGCTTAGTGATGAACTTCTCGATACGGTCTGGTGACATACCCGGGAATTGTGCAATAACGACAGCACTACGAATTATAATTTCTGGGTCTTCGTTGCTTGGCGCATTCTTAAAGGTGCTAATGCCTATAACAAAAAGCATTACCAAGAACACTTGCGTAAATCTATGATATTTCAGGGCGAGTTCAGTAATTTTATGCATGATACTTACAAGCCTTCCCACAAAGTGACTTGTTGCCCTTCATAAAGATAAGGAATGCCCGCAGTGACGACATGTTCACCCTCTAAAAGGTTTCCGATCACGACAACTTGAGTATTGACACTGCGATTAATTTCAACATAACGTTTTTCAATCACATGACGTTCTGGATTCACTACAAAGATTGCAGCATTGTTTCTCTCTGAGCTTGAATCGCGATCATTAAAGTTAAATGAATCGATAGGAAGTAAAACAACGCCATGATTTTCAGTACCAATATTGAGCTGAATTTCAGCAGACATGCCGTTTCGCAATTCAACCTTTGGCTCACTCAGCTGTAATGTCACCGAATACGCATTACCTCTTTCAACCACGGCACCAATTTCGGAGACGATGCCGGTTAATAGGCCGTCATTTAGTGCAGGGATTTTGACCTTAGCTTCTTCGCCGAAATAAACCTCAGAGATCAATGACTCCGGTACCAATAAATCAACTTCGTAGACAAAATCGTTAACCAGTTCAATGATCTTCTGCCCAGAATTGACCTTAGTAAATTCATCAACAGATAGCTGAGTGACTTGACCCGAAAATGGCGCGTATAGTTTGGCACGCTCTAAGTTCAGCTCGGCATTCGACAAGTCGGTTTGAGCGAGGTTCTCTTGTTGCTGCTTAGCATCTAAGTCTGCGCGAATTGCGATCAGTTCAGATTCTGATACAAAGCCTTTAATACTCAATTTTGCAGAACGTTGGTACTTATCTTCGGCTTGCAACCTAGCGACTTTTGCCGCTCCTAATGACGCCTTTGCTTTGCGTAACGCAAACACCAGATCATTCGTTTCAAGTCGAGCAAGCACTTGCCCTTTTTCAACACGTTGCCCCTTAGAAACAGTAAGCTCACTGACCGTTCCCCCCACTTGAAAGCTCAAAGGAGACGTTTGTGCACTGCGCACTATGCCGCTAAGCTCACGAGTTTGCGTATGTGATTGAAAGACAGTGGTTATGTATTTGACGCTACGAATGGGCTTAGTTGCGTCAGAATCCGATATAGCAGTTTGTTGCTTACATCCCGTTAGGGCAAAGACAATAAATAACAGAGCAATAGATTTCACGGGATGGTCCAAAGTTACGGTACTCCATACCAGTATATCAAACCGTATAATATTTAACTATTCTATTATCATTACCATGAAGTTTGTCGCAAAGGGGAGATTATGAGGTGTCAGAACTGTCTAATATTCGAGCTTAGGGGTAATCTAATTGAACGGGTCTTTTTCGCTTACCCTCTTGCTGCAGGTGACACATAATGAATAAAACAGAAGCACCAAACACCGACGATATTACATGCCCTTTATGCCAACACGACGAATATCTGCTTTCAGAAAGTGGAGAAAAGTTCACTTGCGCATCTTGTGGTTTCCACACAAAACAATTTAGTAAGGTAATAAGCCTTTCACTAGGCTCTACCCCACCAAAGCTGCAGAATTCGATATACCACCACTTGAGCAGTGCTTGCCATTAATCCAAACCGAAATCTCTTCCAAACTGTAGATATCCTGAACTGCTAGCTCTGTTGAGCCGGCTTCGGGATCTACGACTGCTTCATCAATACTTGGACGTAATCGAAACGATTGAATACCCGCACGAACACCCGCCTCAATTCCTTTCAAAGTATCATCTACATAGATGCACTCATTAGGTAGAAAGCCCATATTCATTGCGGTGTACATAATAAGATCAGGCTCTGGTTTCCAACTATTAGCATCGAAAGCAGAAAACACTTTGCCTTTAAAGTCGTCGAGCATTCCGGTCATTGCTAAAGAAGATTCCACTCGAGATTTCGGTGCATTAGAAGCGATACAAAACTCAATGTCTTGTCTCTTTAGAAATTCAATAAGCTCAATAGCTCCATCCATCGGCTTTAAATGACGTTGGAACAGTGCTTCTAATTCAGTGCGATAAAGTGGTTCAAGTGTATCAATCGAGATAGATAACCCTAAACGTTCTTGTGTATCCATCAAGATGTCAGCCAATTTTCCACCTTGAAAGTGGGCATAGCAATCAATAACGTTTAACTTCGCCCCAAAGCCAGAGAATACATTCACCAAGGCTTGGCAACATAGCTTTTCGCTATCGATGAGTGTCCCGTCACAATCGAAAATTACACATTTAGTCTGTTCTAACCGCATAGCTCTCTCACTCGCATTGAATTCAATGCCTTATCCTATAGGGTTATGTGAAGTGTCGAGATGATTAAGGTAACACTTTACCGACACAAGCTTATTTCACTTCGCGAAATATGCAGTTGATCACTTTATGACTCAGCATAAGCAACAGTTTTCACCAAATTGACAAGGTTTCTACAAAGTCAAGCCTTGATAGGTATACAAAGTTAGCCCAACTGCAGTTGAAAATATAAATTTACGATAGAGAATGGTACGAAGGATAACAGGCAGATGAACTAGAGATATAAGAACCCGCTCAATCACCTATTTATATCAAGATGACTAAGCATAGAACGAAGATAAATGAGAAAAAGACCGTTAAATAATAGTCGACTCTTTCGAAACTTTAGTTTCGGTCACGGGCATAGGAACCAGCTCAATACTACCTGTGTCTGGATACGAATCACGGATAGCAACATACTCTGGTAAGTGGTTCAATAAAAGCTTAGTAAGCTGAGGATCAAATTGATAGCCACTTTCTCGCTCGAACAAATCGACAACCATCTCTAATGGCCACGGCTCTTTGTAACAACGAGTACTAAGTAGCGCATCAAACACATCCGCAACTGCCGTGATACGAGCAAACAAATGAATGTCTTCCCCCACCTTACCACTAGGATATCCAGTACCGTCCCAGCGCTCATGGTGTTCGTTAGCAATAATTGCAGCCAAATTAGTAATATCGCCAGATCCGCTCTTTAATAAGTTATAACCTGCAGTAGTATGAAGTTTCATTACTTCCCACTCTTGATCGGTTAACTTACCTGGTTTATCCAAAATTGATTCTGGGACTGAAATCTTACCCACATCGTGCATCGGGCTAATGATCTCAATCATTTCGACCTCACGATGGCTTAAGCCACGTTGCTTAGCAAGCAATGCCGATAGTTTAGCAACACGCTTAACGTGATTACCGGTTTCACCGGAGCGAGTTTCAATCGCCTCCCCTAAAACGTGAATCATATCTTTCTGAATATTAAGCGTTTGTTTCTGAAGTTTTAAAATTCGTTTGTTCTTTTTCGCGAGTTCCTTCTTTTGGCGCAAGGTGACAAATTGCATCAAAATAATCAGGCTCAAACCCGCAATCACCAGCGATAAACCCAATAACAACTGAAAATTTTTGCGAATGAAAGATGAAGGCTCGTTAATAAATACAGCCTCATCTGGCAAAGCGTTTGTGCTAATCCCGTGTCGTTTCATTGCAAGGTAATTAAATACAAAACGTTTATTGTCTCCGGGGGTCAACGGTGTCGTAAAACCAAGAGGAAGGTACTTATCGAGTGCATCGACAGCCTCTTCACCCATACTTTGTGAATGGTTAACATACCCACCGAGTACATCACCTGAAATGTAGAACTGCCACAAAGCAAACACAGGAGCTGCACTTGCCGTAGACAAAGTGTCCGCAATTTCTTGATAAGTGTGATAGATACCTTGTTTCAACTCGGTGTTGTAGTGACTAAGTAAAACTGCGTCGTCCGCAGAAATTCCTTTCAAAAATTGGCTTGTATGCTCGAGTGATAGATCGCGTATTTCTACCAAATTAATATTTGGGAATTTGGCCATCCTGATATTCATTTCTTTGCGGATCAGCTCAGAAGTGACACTGTAATCATTTATGAAATAGAGATTCTTTAGATTAGGTCTTAGTTTAGAAATCAGCTGGATATTTACGTCTATCTGATCGTTCTCGTAAAGCACAGTTGCTCTGTCAGATACTGCATACATATCTGTACTGGTGTCATTAATCCCAACGGCCACCACTGGTGTCGAACGATCAATTAAAGTGCTTAATGATTCAAGGAAATTGGCTGCGTTATCGTCAGTAGCAATTACCCCGTCAAATTCGTAACCAGCATATTTAACTTTCAAATAGTTCGAGAGAGAGCCGTAGTAGTCAGGGCTATGGATACGCTTTGAATCCAAATACTCGATCGAGAGTTTAACTTCGGTTTGAGATTGGCTGAACGCACTGTCTATCCCTTTTTGGAAATCAGCGGTCCATTGGTAAGAAGGTTCGTATGAGTGTAAAACTAGGATGCGTTTGATATCCCAGTCGTTAGCAAAACTGAGTGAAGAATAAGCGCTAATACACAATACAGCGATTGATATCAATAGCTTGCACATACAATACCCTTTAAATAAGATGGGGTATTGTACTTAGATTAACGCTTTCTCAAAGAATCTTTAGTTCTCGATCCACACTTTATCGCAAGAAGCATGATCTTGTACCCAAAAATCGTGTAACTGCTTAGCAAAGTCGTTGATACTTTGACCACTCCCAGCAACCACGTCCGATATCAACAGCGAACCTTCCACTGCTGTGACAATTGCACTCGCCACCACTTCACCACTTTGAGTACCAATATATAAAACATGATCATCAGACAGCATAATTTGGCTCAAGAACTCAAGCATGTGCGCCCTTTCGGCTTCATCTTGGTACACACTGGCTTGGTTAAGCGAGAACAGAACGGTCAGTTTATGGAAATCGACTTTATGCAGTTCATCTATTTGGGAAGGCATTTGATCTTGAGCTAGGAGTTGGTATGACTTGGATGGGAGTTTGCTTTGATAAAGTTCACGACCTAGGAGGCTTTCTTTTGCGGGGTAAGCAATGTCGAGCTGACTAAACAGCCATTGATTTTTCTTATGTGCTATTTCAGGTATTTCGTTATTCATTCTTTTAGTACCTACGGTTAGTATCCCCAAATATCGCAGCTATTTGGAAGACATAGGGTCGGCTGAGGTGCCGAGCTACAAGCAGAAAGCATACAGAGCATGACCAAGGCCAACAAGTACTTTAAATGCCTCATCTTTTTCATCATCCAACAACACCCTTTAAGAACTTAACGAAAAGCTCTACACTCGTACTCAAGCTTTCAATATCCTTATAGTAAACAGAACTATATAAATAAAAAGGACTTCTTATGAAAAAAGCCTTAATAGCAGCAGGTATCATCACAATGTTAGCTGGCTGTTCAGACAATGAGGTTGGCGACGTCTCACTGGGTTTCTTCACCATGAAGGATATCAAGATGTCTTCATTAGATGACGATAAGATCGCAGGTGTTACCTGTCATATCGCATCAATCGAAGCAAACCTAAGTCTCTCTGATCCAAGCGATAGCTCAATCTCTTGTCGCCAAACTGGTGAAATCACACCAGAAATGATAGCTCAAATAGACAAGAGCAAATCAGGCGAAGTGGTATTCAAGCAG
Source organism: Vibrio satsumensis (assembly GCF_050337435.1). Classification (NCBI taxonomy): domain Bacteria; kingdom Pseudomonadati; phylum Pseudomonadota; class Gammaproteobacteria; order Vibrionales; family Vibrionaceae; genus Vibrio; species Vibrio satsumensis. Next base: position 117,546 of record NZ_JAKJSX010000004.1, read on the forward strand.
TCAAAAAGTATCTTCTTTAAAACAATGAAGGTCCGTCGTATCTACGATGCAGAGAATCAGTCACTGCTTTACTTATCTTACACCACCAAAGAAACGGAAGGCAGTTTCAAACATAGCCTTTCAACTGTTCCGCTTTGGGGTACAGAGGCTTACGTAGATCCAGCAACGCTTGTTCCCGCTGAATAGCCTCAAGCCAAAGTAAGACTATTCACCTGTACACTCATTGTGCAGGTGATTCAAAATGTAATAAAAATGAAAGAAACAGAAACAAAATGTGATATCATGCGGCAAAATTTTTTCACTGTATTTTTCATATGAAGTTTCCTGGACAGCGTAAATCTAAGCACTACTTTCCAACTCACGCACGTGATCCGTTGGTCAACCAAATTCAACAAACACCTAAGCTTCACCGCGCAACGATTGTCGGTGTTGGCCAAACGATTGTTGATATCGAGGCCCGTGTTGACAACGAGTTCCTAGAAAAATACGAGCTGAGTAAAGGTCACTCACTGGTATTGGAAGAAAGTAAAGCAGATGCGCTGTATGAAGAGTTAGTTGCGCGCGGTTTGATCACGCATCAATACCCTGGCGATACTATCGGCAACACACTGCACAACTATTCTGTACTTGCAGACAGCAAATCTGTACTGCTTGGCGTTATGTCTAAGAAGATTGAAGTTGGCTCATTCGGCTACCGTTATCTGTGCCGTACTTCTTCTCGTATGAATCTAAACCACCTTCAAACTGTTGATGGTCCAATTGGTCGCTGCTACACGCTGATTTCTGAAGATGGCGAACGTACGTTTGCAATCAATGAAGGCCACATGAACCAACTACTTCCAGAAAGCATTCCTGAAAAAGTGTTCGAGAAAGCTTCTGCATTGGTTGTGTCGTCATACTTAATGCGTGGCAAACCTGAAGATCCGATGCCAAAAGCGGTACAAAAAGCGATTGAATATGCGAAAGCACACAATGTGCCTGTTGTACTTACGCTTGGTACTAAATATGTGATCGAAGGTAACGCTGAATGGTGGCAAGAATACCTGAAAGAAAACGTAACCATCGTCGCGATGAACGAAGACGAAGGTGAAGCGCTAACAGGCGAAAAAGATCCTCTGCTAGCTGCTAACAAAGCACTTGAGTGGGTTGACCTAGTTCTATGTACTGCAGGTCCTATTGGCCTATACATGGCAGGTTACACTGACGAGCCAGCGAAACGCGAAACCACACTGCCATTGTTACCGGGTAATATCCCTGAATTCAATAAATACGAATTTAGCCGCGCTATGCGTAAGCAAGACTGCAAAGACCCAGTAAAAGTGTATTCTCATATTGGCCCTTACCTCGGTGGCCCACTTGAAATTAAGAACACAAATGGTGCTGGTGATGGTGCACTTTCAGCACTGTTACACGACATGGCAGCAAACAGCTACCACCACGTGAATGTACCAAACTCTGAGAAACACGAGCACGCTTGTCTAACTTACTCTTCACTGTCTCAAATTTGTAAGTACGCAAACCGTGTAAGCTACGAAGTATTGACTCAGCACTCTCCTCGCCTTTCTCGTGCACTACCTGAACGCGAAGATAGCTTAGAAGAAACATATTGGGATCGTTAACCGACCATATTGGATTGCTGACTGATTGAGGTTAGCGCCTAACTAGATTACCTTTTCCTAAAGGGCTGCCATATGCAGCCCTTTTTGTATTCGACACTAATATAACTGCAGCTGAGGGTAATCTGTTCGAATATTTTGCTCGTTTAAGATTTGATCTCGCGCAATGACTCTTGAGATCTGTCATTTTCCAGCACATAATTCGTGTGGTTTGCCTTTACTTGGCAAATTTATACAGTACCATCGCCACGCAAACGTTTACGTACCACCTTTCGGTTCTGATATAAGGATCAAATATGCTGTCTGATATTGATATTTGTCGCTCTACTCCCCTTAAAAACATCAGTGAGGTTGCCAAGCAAGCAGGCCTGCACCACAACGAACATCAGCCATTAGGGCAATACAAGTCTAAAGTGTCTCTCACATCACTTGAACGCCTCGTCAACCAACAAGATGGTAAATTGGTCGTGGTAACGGCTATCACACCAACGCCTCTTGGTGAAGGCAAAACCGTCACCACTATTGGATTAGCACAAGGCCTCGCAAAGATTAACCAATCTTCCATGGCCTGCATTCGCCAACCTTCAATGGGCCCGGTATTTGGTGTAAAAGGTGGCGCTGCGGGTGGTGGTTACTCTCAAGTCGCTCCTATGGAGCAATTAAATCTACATCTGACGGGTGACATTCATGCTGTGACGGCCGCTCACAACCTCGCTTCTGCCGCCATTGATGCGCGTTTGTATCATGAACAGCGTGAAGGGTTAGAAGCCTTTGAAGTGCGCTCAGGCTTAAAAGCACTAGATATCGACCCAAGTAGAATCGTTTGGCGGCGTGTGCTCGACCATAATGATCGCGCATTGCGCATGATCACGGTTGGCAAGAACGAAGCAGACAAAACAATTAATGGCTTTGAGCGAGAAGATGGATTTGATATCTCAGCCGCTTCAGAGCTGATGGCTATTCTTGCTCTAGCTGATAATCTTCAAGATTTAAGAAAGCGTATCGGACGAGTGGTACTTGCTTACAATAAACAAGGCTTGCCATTGACCGCAGATGATTTCAACGTAGCGGGCGCAATGACAGTGACAATGAAGGACTCTATCGAGCCTACATTGATGCAAACCCTAGAAGGCGTACCGACCCTCATACATGCAGGGCCTTTCGCAAACATCGCCCACGGTAACTCTTCCATTATTGCCGACAAGATAGCATTAAAGCTGAGTGACTTTGTTGTAACTGAAGGTGGTTTCGGCTCAGACATGGGTTTTGAGAAAGCGTGCAACATCAAAGTAAAAGCATCCAACAAGAAGCCTGATTGTGCTGTCGTTGTCGCAACATTGCGTGGCTTAAAAGCCAATTCTGGTTTATACGATTTGAGACCGGGTACTCCGTTACCAGAGTCAATCTTTAGTGATGACCAAGACGCGCTTATTGCGGGTTTTGAGAACCTGAAATGGCATATCAATAACGTAAAGCAATACCGAGTACCGACAGTTATTGCGATTAACCGATTCCCGCAAGATTCAGCTCAAGAACTAGAAGCATTGAAACAGATGATCACTGACTTTGATTCAAACGTTAGCGTTGAAGTGAGTGAAGCATTTGGTCAAGGCGGCGAAGGCGCGACTCAGTTGGCGCATGCCGTGGTAAAAGCATGCCAAAGTGAGAGTGAATTTAAGCCTTTATACAACTCGGAGCAAAGCATAGAAGAAAAACTGATGGCTGTCGCTGAAGTCGGTTATGGCGCAGCAAGTATCTCGCTATCGCCACTGGCGAAAAAACAACTGGCTGAGTTTAATCAACACGGCTATAGCGACCTCTCAGTTTGTTTGGCAAAAACGCCTCTATCGATCTCTACAGAAGCACATATAAAAGGTGCACCAACTCAGTTTAACGTACCCGTTAGAGAGCTAAAACTGTGCGCGGGCGCCGGCTTTATTTACGCGCTGTGCGGAAATGTAATGACCATGCCTGGCCTACCCGACAAACCGGCTTTCATGTCATTAGATATTGATAGTAATGGAAATATTATCGGCCTGAGCTAGATGCTCTTAGCTAGATAAACTGCGAAAAATCGCGATTAACTGGCTCTGATTACAGACTGTATCGATCAATTGAGCAATGATTTTAATACGAAGTGATTGCTCAATAATCAAGCTTTAGTGCAAAAAGTTGCACTAAAATCGTCGTTATATGCGCATCTTATCTTAAGTTCTGGGGCAAGATCACATTAAAAACCCTATAAAATATATAGTATTGCGCTGATTCTTTAAGGACAGTGATGAATACGAGTATAAAAAAACTAGTCAGCCAATTTCTATGCACCATATTCGCTCTAGGATTAGTCCCTGCCCTGTATATCAATTCTGAATTTGACAGAGTTGAAGCTCAGCATACGCTAAATATCAAGCAATCGAGCCAAAATCAGATTGAATACAGCTTTCATGAACTCGCCGTTATCGTGGAGCAAATTTCTAACTCTGTCCCTTCTATTGCAGACTCTCAAACGTTACTTCGTGCAGTTCAAGATCCGTCACTCATCCACAAAGAAACACTACAAGATCTTTGGGTCATGTTAGCGCGTGGCCAAAAATACTATTCTCAGCTACGCTACCTAGATCTAGATGGTAACGAAGTCTACCGTGTTAACTACAAAGACGGCCAAGCCACGGTAGTTCCGGATAACGAACTGCAAAATAAATCTTCGCGTGATTATTATAAGGCACTAAAAAAATTAAAGATTGGAGATGTCAGCTCTAAAGGCATTGATCTTGAAATCGAAAACGGCAAAATTGTCCGCCCTTTGATTCCTGCACTTCGAATTATGACCCCCGTAGCTGAAGGCGACAGTATTGTTGGTTACTTCATTGCGAACCTGAACATGCTTGAGATTTATAAGCGATTACATTACCAGATTGGCACATCAGCAGCAGTCCCAGTCATTCTCAACAAAACCGGGCATGTCATTATGGGGCCAGATCCGACTGAATCATTTGGCCATGTGATTGAGTCGCGCGCCGACAAAACATACGCAAAGCTATACCCTGCTCTGTGGAAAGATATTCAAGGCAATTCATCATCGAGCTATTTTGATGGTAAGAATTGGTATTTTCACTCCGACATCAGCCCTAAGATAAAGCAGTTTGAAGGCCCTATTTACATGGTTCTTCATATTGAAAACCAGCAATTTAACAGCCAATACCGACAAGAAAAACAAGCGATTTTCGTTCAGATCATCACCTTATCTTTCCTCATTTCGATGATCTCCGCAGGCTTTGTTCTGTGGAACAGAAACCATAAAAAAAACAGCATAGATAGCCAACTCGCAAAGGCCGCCATGAATGGTATGTCTGCTTTAGTCATTACAGACAGAAACAACCGAATCATCAAAGTAAACCAAGAGTTCACTCGTGTTAGTGGGTATGAGTTAGAAGATGTAAAAGGCCGACAACCATCTATGTTTGCCTCTGGCCGCTACAATCAAGACTTCTACATCAAAATGTGGAGCATTATCACTAAGACCGGAGTTTGGGAAGGTGAAGTGGTCAACCGCCGCAAAGACGGGTCTTTGATCACTGAAATACTGCGCATCCAAACCATTAAAGACTCTAAAGGTGTAATTCAGTTTTATGTCGCGTCATTTGTCGACATCAGTAAACACAAAGAACTTGAAAACAAACTTAGAAACCTAAGTGAGAAAGATGCATTAGCTGGGTGTTGGAACAGACGAAAGTTTGACCTTGAACTTCGAGATGAGTGTTCTCGTGTTAATCGTTACCCTACTCGCGAACAATCTTGTTTAGCCATCTTGGATATTGACTACTTCAAACGCATAAACGACAGGTTTGGGCATGATTATGGTGATCGAGTCATTCAAACAGTTGCTCAAGTACTTCAACGTGAATGCCGTGAAACTGATTTCGTCGCTCGCATTGGTGGCGAAGAGTTTGGCGTAATTCTACCTCACACAACAACTGAAGAAGCTGAATACGTTCTAAATAGGCTGAGAGTCGCTGTCAGCCTTGAACTCGACAACGTGGTCACCGTGAGCGGTGGGATTACTAACGTAACAAATGATCCAGCACTTAATTACAAGTGCGCCGATTTAGCGTTATACGAAGCTAAAGCGGCAGGTAGAAACAACGTATGCTTATTCCTAGACAAAGAGATGAGCGAAATAGCCTAGCAAAAGACAATGGCATCTCCTTGCTAGGCAACCGATCAGCTTGGAGCTGGATAAAATTCTAACTTGTTCCCCTCAACTACAAGAACACAATCCATCTTCGCGGCATGAGCGGCTTGCTTACCAAGATTGGTATCTTCAAACACAACACACTGCTTTGGTTGTAATCCCATACCAAAACACGCATCTAAGAAAGTATCTGGATTTGGCTTGTGGTTTTTAACGTCTGTTGCTGTCACTAGGATATCGAGCTTATTCAGGATATCCGTTTTATCTAATAGCTGCTCCGCACTTTTACGTTGACTCCCCGTCCCGACAGCTATCTTCTTACTTCCTAGATTTTCTAACAGTAGAGAATGAGTACACGGGATGATATCGCCTTTATCTTCAATAGCGGCAAATGATGCCATCTTAAACGCTGAAACAGCTTGTGGATCGAGCGATAAGCCGTATTTACTGTTCACCTCATCGGCTATCTTATAACTCGGCATTCCACCTAAGCTGTGCAGCCAAGATGCTTCGAAGTGAAAGCCGAACTCTTCTGCCGTCTGCTGCCATGCTTTGACATGTGCTGGCATTGTATCGATCAACGTACCGTCCATATCAAAGATTAATCCTTCATACGCCGTTAAATCTATTTTCATCACTACTACCACTCTTTAAGAAAATTACTGATACCATAACCAATATTCAGTATCATGACCCCATATTACCGTTCAAAATGGATGTTTATGTTACAAATATCTAACTCTGTTTCGATTCAAGACTGGGAACTTCAGCTAACTGCGATCAGAGCACAAGGAGCCGGCGGCCAAAACGTCAATAAAGTATCGAGCGCGATACATTTACGTTTTGACATCAAGCACTCCACCCTACCTGATTTCTATAAAGAAAAGCTCCTCGCACACAAAGATAGCCGCATTACTAAAGATGGTGTGATTATCATTAAGGCGCAGCAGTATAGAACTCAAGAACAAAACCGTGATGATGCTTTGGTGCGTTTGAAAGAACTGATCCTGGAAGCGACAAAGGTTCAAAAAGTAAGACGAGCAACTAAGCCGACGCGTGGCTCTCAGAAAAGACGTTTAGAAGGTAAAAAGCAAAGAAGTACCACCAAGCAACTGCGCGGAAGAGTAGAATAATAGTTTCATGTCATCAGTGAACACACCACCTACCAAACAACCGTTTTAACTCTATTTGCTTGAGCAAAAACGATACCTATTAGACCAAATCGCTACGGCTGTTTTTTGACCGACAAAATCAGTTTGATCAACAACATTCTCTCTTCGCTGGTCAGTAAACGACTGACCGCTGCAACATCTTCTGCTGTAGCTTGTGATGCGCCAACAATATCAAGCACGACATCCAAATCCGTCACTTTTAAGGTTCTGGTGATAGAACGATACTGAGACATTTTGATGTCAGCTTCACCACGTTCAATCCTTTGATAGGTTTTTAAACTCATTCCCGCACTTGAGGCTAATTTTTCTTGCGACAAATTGGCTTGCTTTCTGCGATCAATCAGCGCCATTATTATGGGTTCTTGTGACATAAGCTTACCCTCAATAGACAGTTATGACCTAATTTCAGCAAGAAGCAGACCATATTGACTCACAACGGTTTACATACGCCATTAAAGGCATATTATTCGATCATTAAAAAACGTTACGTTTCATAAACTTTGACACTTAGAGCGGTCGTGAACGTACAGGCTAACAAACTTGATTACTCAAGTGTTGGGAAATAATAAAAATTGCAAATTGCGAATAACAAAGACGTCAAATTGGAAATTGCGAATCGTTATACATTGGCATTTCCTTGCATAAAGCACGCTTTAGAATCAGAGAATACCCGCAGTCAAATTATCGCGGTACAGCATAGGCTACTCACCTACAAAGAAGTGTTGTTGCACGGGAACATGTTGGAAGATAAGGAATTAAAACGGGCTTTTTCTGCATTGAACCCAAGCGAAAAAGGTGTCGCGCAAGGTGGCATCAAAAGCATCAATGATGCAATAAAAGAGATGGATGAGATTATCGAAAGATACAGTAGAAAAGCATCTACTGAATTATGCGTCTAATCAATTAGTATCAACGAGTAGCGCAAAACTCTCAACGGCTTAAACAAACAGACCAGACCAAAACAAAACAGCCAATCATTATTGAATGACTGGCTGTTTGTTTAACTAACATGAGGAATCAATCTAACGAGAGGTAGCTCTTCTAAACCCACCTAGTAACATCAATGCGCCTAGTAAGCCAAACGACACACTCCCCCCGCTGCTACCAGAACCAGACGAAGTACGTGCATTGACATAAGCCGTTCGTTTGGCGTCTGTTGCAACAAACTTAGCGGTTTCATTCCCTGCAATAACGCTATCGATCCAATCTCTATAATCATAGATTTCTGTAAATACAGAGGTCACCGCAGAATTACCACCACATGTGTCCGGGCCAAAGCTCGTGATACCAACCTGTCGATAGTCAGCACCATCTTTCCAATAGACTGGACCACCAGAGTCACCTTGACAAGTACCATTATAAAGACCAGTAAATACGCTGTAGTCACCATTAAAACAAATTTGATTATCCGTTAATACCGAACCATCAATAAAGGCATTTGCACAAGTCGCGTTGTCTACGTAATTAAGAGATGCTTTTTGCAATAAGGTAGTAGCGTCATACCCTGAACGTGTATCGCCATGACCAACAGCGGTAAACATCTCCAAAGAACTACGGTAACCGTCGGAGCTTGGGCGCTTAACAACATCGTTCACTGAATCTATATTAAGTGCACTTTCAAGCTTTAGGACAGCCACATCGTTACGTAGTAGATCACTCAACGCATTTGAGTAGTCGCTGCGATAGTAAACTTCGGATACACGCGATTTTTGAACATTACCATTAGGAAATTGAGACGTATCTTCGAGCTGTGGAACCACAGTAGTAAATAACTGTCCCTCCTCATCACCATAAATACAGTGCGCAGCCGTTAAAATATGCTTTGGGTCTAAAATGGTTGCTCCACAGTATGGGCCGGTAGAATAAACACCATCATAATCAATACGGTCGATAAACAAACTCGCCATTGAAGGGAAATCGGCAACGGAAGCATTGCTACCATTCACGATATAAGGTGTTACGCTCGTGTCAGGAGAAGTTTCGATCGAGTTTTCCGTTGCCATAACACTTGATGTGTAAATCAATGGCGCTAAAAGTCCAACAACGGCCTTACGAACCGGACTCAATTTATGGTTCACATTCATAGATAACTCCTTGTAACCCCTACTACTTATTTACAGAAATGATGAATCGCCACCATAACACGTCACAACCAACAGTATAGTAAGTATTTGTAACGATATGGCCACATCTCTCATTTTATAAACTAATTTTGAGTAACCGAACTGAGTTGTAATACAGAAGGTTATACTATTCCAACAACAAAAAAGCCTACCGTTTGAAATCTCAATACAGAGAGGTGAACGATAGGCTTTCAGTTAGCTCAGTGGTTTATCTTAAAAGAGATTAGCCACGGTAGTAACGTTGAGGTACGAATGGCATTTTTTCTACTGTCATTGGTAGCTTCTTACCACGAACTTCAGCAAATACTTCTGTACCGATAGCAGCAAGATCAGTGCGTACGTACGCCATTGAAACAGGCTTACCCGCGTTAGGACCAGCAGTACCACTCGTTACCACACCGACTTTGTTTCCTTCCGCATCGAACAGCTCAGCACCTTCACGTACAGGAGCTTTAGTTTGACCCACTAGGCCAACACGCTTACGTTGAACGTCTTTAGTCGCGATTTGCTCAAGGATGATATCAGCGCCAGGGAAGCCGCCAGCACGTTCACCGTCAGTACGACGCACTTTTTGAATACCCCATAGAAGGCTAGCTTCTACTGGAGTAGTTGTTGTATCTAGGTCGTGACCGTATAGACATAGACCACATTCAAGACGAAGTGAGTCACGAGCACCAAGGCCGATCCACTCTACTTCTGCTTCTGATGTTAGTTTACGAGCAAGCGCTTCAGCGTGATCGTTAGGAACTGAGATTTCGTAGCCATCTTCACCCGTGTAACCACTGCGGCTCACGATGCATTCAACGCCGTCGATATCAACTTTTTGAACGTCCATGAACAGCATGTCAGCAACGCTTGGTTGGAAACGAGCTAAAACTTCAGACGCTTTAGGGCCTTGAAGTGCTAATAGAGCGCGATCATCAATCACTTCCATTTCTACGTCAGCTGGAAGGTGCGCAGTTAGATGGTCGATATCTTGTGTCTTACATGCTGCATTCACAACAACAAACAGGTGATCGCCTAGGTTAGCAACCATCAGGTCATCCATAATGCCGCCCTGCTCGTTAGTAAAGAACGCATAGCGCTGCTTACCAGAAGGAAGGTCAATAATATCTACAGGAACCAAAGATTCTAAGACAGCAGCGGCGTTCGCGCCATGAAGACGAAGTTGCCCCATGTGAGAAACATCAAAAAGACCGGCAGCATCACGAGTGTGTAAGTGCTCTTTCTTTACACCTAGTGGATACTGAACTGGCATATCGTAGCCAGCGAAAGGAACCATTTTTGCACCCTCTTCAACGTGAAGTGCATGCAGTGGTGTTGTTAATAGGTCTTGATTAGCGTGTTCTTGAGTCATTTTCTTCTCCATGAAGCGTTGCAGGCTTTCCAAACCGAGTCTGCCGCTTATATCTCTATTTAGAGTCGCTTCTAACGATACGGATTAACATTAGAAACAGTAGATAGTAAAAAGTGATGTCTTTTATATAGGCTTATATTGTTGCTTTATAAATATGAATAGCTGTACAAATCCCATACAACTCACTTTCTAAGAATTCACTTCAGTAAACTTCAATCAACATGAGTAAACCGTGTTCACTATAATAAACAAGCCTGAGTGAGTTTTACACCCTTAACAAGATTAAAACAGCTCAAAATGTGACATTTAACAATTTAAAAACAATTTATAGATACATACAAAAACGCGATATTGATGATTTTCACATCAATATCGCGTCTATTGGCTAACGTTCGAAACAAAAGCAAACGTTTGCATTCACTATAAGAAATACTAAGTTTGTTAACTTATTTTGCAGTCACCCACAAAATGAGTGCATCTTCTGTACTGGTGGAAATCAGCATATGGCCCATATTGGCATCATAATACATGCTATCGCCTTCGTTCATTGGCACAGGTTCGTAGAATTCTGAGTAGAACATCACATCCCCAGAGATGATCATTAAGAACTCTTCACCGTCATGACGCACCCAATCGTTATACTCTTCAAAAGTACGTGCTCTCACTCGACTCTTAAACGGCATCATCTTCTTATTAGAAAGCTCAGTCGCAAGCAGTTCATGCTCATAAGTCGGTGTTGGGTGCGGTTTACCTTGGCCTGCCTTGGTTAAGTCGCGACGTCCTGTTGCCACTTTTTTTCTTGGCGGTTCAAAGAGTTGCGGCATGTCTATTTGCAACCCCATCGCCAACTTCTGCATTGCTTGAAACGTTGGCGAGATCTGTTCGTTCTCGATTTTACTGAGCGTAGAGCGAGCTAAGCCTGTTCTTTGACTTGCCTCTTCTAATGTAATTCCAAGCTTGCCGCGGATATCTTTAATACGTTGGCCAAGCCTAAGTGGTTCGATATTCTGGTCTAACGTCTCTTTCGCCAACGTTAAAGATGGGTACTCATCATAAATGTCTTCTGACATAGGTCCCTCATTAATTTCTTGCTTCCTGTCTATTAATTTCATTGTTGCATGAAGCGCTTTATTGATTAAAGAGCACACAGAGAAATAAAGCGTGCTCCCTGTAGCAAAACCAGAAAAGTTGTTTCCTATTGGAAATTTTTGTTGAAAATTGATTTTATCGGAGCTATGTTATCGACTTGTTAGATGAAGAGATGCTACTTCAGCTTGCAGCAAATGATAGATTTAACATTTGTAAGAGCTGTTTTTACCCGAACTTTTTGGGAAACAATTCGTGCTGCATTGACCCTACAACGATCGCTTAGACGCTGTAAGAGTATATTTATAACGCAATTCACGTTTATTTATACCTATATAGCGCAAACGATTCCGATGCAGAAATCAACGTAAGACCTAATGGACTATAAAAACAATCACCATTAGCTTAATGAAAGGTCTCGACAATGAACGCTTACCAAAACCATAGCTTAGACAGTTTTTTCACTACGAACCTATCTGGTACTGACGATGCAGTATTTGCTGGCATCCAAGCAGAGAATACTCGTCAAAATGAACAAATCGAACTTATTGCTTCTGAGAACATCGTTTCTAAAGCAGTAATGCAAGCTCAAGGCACTTGCCTAACAAACAAATACGCTGAAGGCTACCCAGGCCGCCGTTACTACGGTGGTTGTGAACATGTAGATACAGTAGAAGCTATCGCGATTGAACGCGCTAAACAGCTGTTCAAATGTGAATACGTAAACGTACAGCCACACTCTGGCGCTCAAGCCAACGGCGCAGTGAAACTTGCCCTACTTCAACCTGGTGACACTATCTTAGGCATGTCCCTAGATGCTGGTGGTCACCTTACACACGGTGCACGTCCTGCAATGTCTGGTAAATGGTTCAACGCGGTTCAATACGGCGTAGACCGCGACACTCTTGAAATCGATTACGAAGCAGTCCGCGCTTTAGCTATCGAAAGCCAACCTAAAATGATTATTGCTGGTGGTAGTGCTATCCCACGCGTTATTGATTTCGCTAAGTTCCGTGAAATCGCTGACGAAGTTGGCGCAATCCTAATGGTTGATATGGCACACATCGCGGGTCTTATCGCCACAGGTGCTCACCCGAGCCCACTACCACATGCACACGTTGTTACAACAACAACGCACAAAACACTTCGTGGCCCACGCGGCGGTATGATTCTGACTAACCACGAAGACATCAACAAAAAGATCAACTCTGCAGTGTTCCCTGGCCTACAAGGCGGCCCACTAATGCACGTTATCGCGGCTAAAGCAGTGGCGTTTGGCGAAGCACTTGGCCCAGAATTTAATACTTATATTGATTCAGTGATCGACAACGCAAAAGTTCTTGCTGAAGTGTTGCAAACTCGCGGTTGTGACATAGTGACTGGCGGAACAGACACGCACCTAATGTTGGTTGACCTTCGTCCTAAGGGCTTGAAAGGTAACGTAACTGAAGAAGCATTAGAGCGTGCGGGGATCACATGTAACAAAAATGGCATACCATTCGACACAGAGAAGCCTATGATTACCTCTGGCATTCGTTTAGGTACGCCAGCTGGAACCAGTCGTGGTTTTGGCACTGAAGAATTCAAACTTATCGGTGAATGGATCGGCGATGTACTTGATGGCTTAGTTGAAAGCCCTGAAGGCAACGCTGAAGTTGAGCAACGTGTTCGCAAGCAAGTTAAAGAGCTTTGCAAGCGCTTCCCTCTTTACCGTTAGACCGTTTTTAAGATTTAAATTAAAACCTCATAAATTTTTGGAGAATAAGCAATGGACAATACACTAAAGTTTGCAGACAGCCACGAGTGGGTAAAAGACAACGGTGACGGTACTGTAACTATCGGTATTTCTGAGCACGCTCAAGAGATGCTAGGTGACGTTGTGTTTGTTGACCTGCCTGACACTGACGACGAAATCGAAGCTGGCGAAAGCTTCTCTCTAGTTGAGTCAGTGAAAGCTGCTTCTGATATCTACGCACCAATCTCTGGCGAAATCGTAGAAATCAACGAAGAATTAGAAGATAGCCCAGAGCTAATCAACGAAGAACCTTATGAAGGTGGCTGGATTGTTAAAGTGAAGATGTCTGATGCGTCTGAACTAGACAACCTTAAAGATGCGGAAGAATACCTAAGCTCTATCGAAGAAGACTAATAGGTAACCTCATTACGATAAAGCTGCTCTTTTGAGCAGCTTAATTTTAGGGGCTAGCTCACGGCTCCAGAGAGAAAGTAGAACATATCATGACTGAATTACTTCAAAGCCAATTACTAAAAGACCTGGGTACTCAAAACGAGTTTGTTGCTCGTCATAACGGCCCTAATAAAGCAGACCAGCAGAAAATGCTTGAAGCGATCAACGCGACTAGCTTAGACGCACTGATCGACGAAACGGTTCCTGCACAAATCCGTCTTGAAAAACCAATGACACTTGCTGCGCCACTGAGCGAAATGGACATGCTGACCTCTCTTAAAGAGATCGCTAACCTAAACCAAGTGAAACGGACCTTCATTGGCCAAGGCTACTACAACACATTCACTCCAAACGTTATTCTGCGTAACGTTTTAGAGAACCCAGGCTGGTACACAGCTTACACACCATACCAACCAGAGATTTCTCAAGGTCGTCTTGAAGCTCTATTAAATTACCAACAAATGGTCATGGACCTTACTGGTATGGAAATCGCAAACGCATCTCTTCTTGATGAAGCGACAGCGGCTGGCGAAGCGATGACACTGTGTAAGCGTGCTGGTAAAAGCAAGAGCAAAGTATTCTTCGTTGCTGACGATGTTCACCCTCAAACACTAGAAGTTGTTAAAACTCGTGCTGAGTACATCGGTTTTGAAGTAATGGTTGGTGCTCTTGAAACACTTCCAGAGCAAGACGTATTTGGTGCGTTAGTTCAATACCCTGGAACTACAGGTGAAGTTCGCGATCTAACCGACATCATTGCGAAAGCTCAAGCAAACAAAACGCTTGTAACGGTTGCAACTGACCTACTTGCTTCTGCTCTACTTAAGCCAGCTGGCGAAATGGGCGCAGACGTAGTCATCGGTTCAGCTCAGCGTTTCGGCGTTCCTATGGGTTACGGCGGTCCACACGCTGCATTCATGGGTACTCGTGAAAAGCATAAGCGTACAATGCCAGGTCGTGTCATCGGTGTTTCTATCGATACTCACGGTAACCAAGCACTACGTATGGCAATGCAAACTCGTGAGCAACATATCCGCCGCGAGAAAGCGACATCGAACATCTGTACAGCTCAAGCACTTCTAGCAAACATGGCTTCTTTCTACGCGGTTTACCACGGTGCAGAAGGCCTACGTACTATTGCTCGTCGTACACACCACATGACAGCTATTCTAGCGGCTGGCCTGACTAAATCGGGTTACGAGCTAACGAACAACAGCTTCTTTGATACCATCACGATCAACTCTGAAGAGAAGACAGATGCACTGTACGCGAAAGCGCAAGCAGCAGACATCAACCTTCGCCTTCTTAAAGGTAAGATCGGTATCAGCTTAGATGAAACAACCACAATCGACGACGTGAACGCACTGTTCGCAATCTTCGACGTGAAAGAAGACGTTCAAGCACTATCTTCTGACATTGCATCAAACGAATTTGCGGCAATTCCAGAAAACTGCCGTCGTGAATCAGAGTTCCTAACTCACCCAGTATTCAACACGCACCACAGCGAAACGCAAATGATGCGTTACCTAAAACAGCTTGAGAACAAAGACTTCTCACTAACGCACGGCATGATCCCACTGGGCAGCTGTACGATGAAGCTGAACGCTGCTGCTGAGATGATCCCAGTAACATGGCCTGAGTTTGGTTCAATTCACCCATTCGCACCTCTTGATCAAGCAGCGGGTTACACAGCGCTAGCGAAAGATCTTAAAGAGAAGTTATGTGAAATCACCGGTTACGACGATTTCTCACTACAGCCGAACTCTGGTGCATCTGGTGAATACGCAGGTCTAATCGCGATTCAACGTTACCACGCAAGCCGCGGTGAAGCTCACCGTAACGTTTGTCTGATTCCAAGCTCAGCGCACGGTACTAACCCTGCAACAGCATCAATGGTTTCAATGAAGGTAGTGGTTGTTAAGTGTGATGAAGATGGCAACATCGACATGACAGACCTAGCAGCGAAAATCGAGAAGCACAAAGAAAACCTATCAAGCATCATGATCACTTACCCTTCTACGCACGGCGTATACGAAGAGCAAGTGAAAGAAGTGTGTGAACAAGTACACGCAGCGGGCGGTCAGGTTTACCTAGACGGCGCGAACATGAACGCTCAAGTAGGCCTAACTTCACCTGGCTTCATCGGTTCAGACGTATCTCACTTGAACCTACACAAAACATTCTGTATCCCACACGGTGGTGGCGGTCCGGGTATGGGTCCTATCGGCGTTAAATCGCACCTAGCACCTTTCCTACCAGGTCACATCGAAAACGGTGTACAAGGTTCAGACTACGCGGTATCAGCTGCAGATCTAGGTAGTGCTTCAATTCTACCTATCTCTTGGGCTTACATCGCTATGATGGGCGAACCTGGCCTAACAGACGCAACGAAAGTAGCGATTCTGAACGCGAACTACGTGATGGAAAAACTACGTCCTCACTACCCTGTTCTTTACCGTGGTACTAACGGCCGCGTAGCGCACGAATGTATTATCGATATTCGTCCACTTAAAGAAGACACAGGCATCAGCGAAGAAGATATTGCTAAGCGTCTAATGGACTTCGGTTTCCACGCACCTACTATGTCTTTCCCAGTAGCGGGCACACTAATGGTAGAGCCAACTGAATCTGAAGATTTAGAAGAGCTAGACCGTTTCTGTGAAGCGATGATCGCAATCCGTCACGAAATGGCAGCAGTGAAAGCGGGTGAATGGCCACTAGACAACAACCCTCTAGTGAACGCGCCGCACACACAAGTTGACCTTTCAGGCGCAGAATGGGAGCGCCCTTACTCTCGCGAACTGGCTTGCTTCCCATCGAAAGCAACGAAGAACTCGAAGTACTGGCCTACTGTTAACCGTGTAGACAACGTATACGGCGACCGTAACTTAATCTGTTCTTGCCCAAGCATCGATAACTACGAAGACTAATTTTTGTAGATTTTAGATAAACAAAAGCGAACCATTTGGTTCGCTTTTTTTGTTGGATAGTCAATTATTTTAAGCTGATAGGCTAAGATCCTTCAATCTGGTCCGCAATACACATATTGGTTTGAGTATGGCTAATGGTTACCTAAGCTTTGGTGCGCTTTTAACACAAGTAATAAATTTGTCTACTTCTGCATAGAACTTGGCCGGATCGTTTTGCACCCAGTGGTTTGCGCCCTCAAACGAAACATTGTCTAACGTACTAATAAACACTTTCGCACGTTCACACCCCTTTAAGCTGTCAGTACCCCAAAAATATACTTTAGGTATGGATAAGTTTTCGTAGATTTGTCCCCAGCCAACCACGCCACGGATATCTTGAGTCGCATGTTGCCCGTAGATTTCACTGGCGGTTTGACCAAGAACCTCTGGCTCACATCGTCTAACTGACGAAAGATACTTAACACCCGCTCCGTGTCCCCAAGCCATGGCAAAACGTTTTGAGAAACCTTCTCCTTTCACCCAGTTCGTAAATTCATCAGTACTTAGTTCAGAATATGTGTCTGCAATAATCTGGGATAGAATGATGCTTTCTTCGTGCAACCCGCCTTCAGCATTAATGAAACCACGCACGATACCTTTCGTGTCGTATTCACAAACCAACGTCGATGTATCGCCGCCCCAAGAGTGCCCAAGTAGAAAGCAATCATTGATGCTCAATAGGTCGAGAGCTTTCAATATTCGCTTTGCTTGGGTTTCTGTTGAATGGGATATGTCTGAAGCAGGAGAATAGCCATAACCACAAAGGTCGAACATGACTAAGTTGTAATTCGGGAGCCAATCTAACGAGTCGGCAAAACATAAATGTGACTCACCCAACCCATGAATTAACACTAATGTTTCCTGAGACTCTTTGATGTCAGTCGACAAGCAATAAAGCTGGTCACCATCAATCTCTAACCACCTTTCTATCAACACATTACCCTCTCACTTCTAATCGCAGAATTTGGATTTATCATAACGAATCCAACACGATAAGAAAGGTTAATTTGGTGAAGTTTTATAAACTCATTGACCTTACCGTAAGGGAAAGGTTTAAGGTTAACTCACGAGTTCAATATGACTAGGAAACGATTATGGGATGTTGTAACAAAGCGCCAAAAGGTGGAGCCCCTCTTGGCTTATTTTTGAAAGTCACACTTGGGATTGGTCTTTTTGTGTTTCTGTTGGCTTTGTGGCAGTAAGAAGTTTACACGCTGCCAGATTTGAAGCTAAGAAGTGATGGTATACAAAAATAGTTGGTGCCATAGTAGTGTGTTCAATGTGTTGTTTAAACCTAGCGGTATGACGTTTATCCTTTCTTTCACGCCACAACCAAATTATGAAATTAAGAGGAAGTCTGCCAACAGATACCCAAACACCACTCATTAGTACATTAGTAGTTTTCGTCCAACTTCAAGCTGTTTCTAAAAAATAGACAACGGGGCAATACTTCGACCGATCATCACCCCAAAAATAGCAGAAAATGCAGTACGAATAACAAATTCAGGCGCCCCTTTATTCTCTCGAGTTTCCACTTAGAACACTCGCTATCTGGATCTTTCATTATCCCCTCAATAAGATATCCAACCTGGGCATATAATGTCCACGTTAAGCGGACTAAAATTATGTGGTAAACTTGTTGAGAAACGAAACATTGAAAGGTGATTCAGTTTTATTTAAATGACTTGGATTAAACATTTTTAATGTAGCTTAACCTTGGCCAGTTTTCATATAAACACAAAAGGCCCAAAAGGCCATATAGACCATATAGACCATATAGACCATATAGACCATATAGACCATTCGCGAAGGACTATAATTAATAATCAGACAAAGACTCAACCAATAATTAACACTGCCCGCAACGTCATCTTCTTTAATAAAATCATTATATTTCTTATGATAGGAAAAGACCACGTTTATAAGTGGTCTTTATAATATATTATTGTCGACTATAGAATAGACTTAGTAAGCAAAAAAAATAGCAAACCTATACTTACGTTTTCTGCTTGGCTCTATTTTCAAAAAAAACATCAATCCAATTTTGGTTTTGTATAAGCCAAGTGCATCCAAATATCAAAAAAATACCCAACATCATATTTACTGTTATTACAGAATCAAAAAATATGTATGCCATTACGGCAGTGGCAGCTGGGACACAAGAAAAGTACGTAGATACATTAGTCACCGTACCCGATTTTAAGGCTTTTATAAGGAGCATAGATGAAAGCACAGAAATTAAAAGTGACTGCCAAAGTAATGCTGATATGGAAATATTGTTCACATCAAATTTAAACTCACTAAAAATAATAGTTGTAGGCAATAGTATTAGTGTTGCTGAAAAACATTGAAACAACATGTTTTTTTCAATAGGTATGTTTGAACAATATTTTTTTTGATGTATAGAACCAAATGTAACACCTAATAACGACAAGATTGCAAGTATAAGATTTTCAAAATTTGTCGTTCCCAAGCTGAAATTTTCCACCGAAAAAATCAATGTACCGAGTACACAACCTAAGACCCCATAAATTTGAAATTTCGAATTTAGATCTCTAGATACTATTAACGTTAAAACTGGCTGCAATCCTAAGACTATCGTCAACATCGCAGGACTGATTCCTGACACCAATGAATAAGAGAAAAAGACCGGATAGAGAAATTGTATAAACACTCCTACAATCATGGCATGTACCATACTCCTATTATCTACTTTATTATTTCTTAATATTAAAAAATTAATAATTACGAAAACAAATAATGCAATAATCACTCTAAGTGTTATAAAAGTAAGTGGGTTAGTATAACTCAATCCTATCGAAGACGCGATATAGCCGGAAGCCCACAGAAAAACAAAAATCCATCCTAAATATTTCACAGATAGCCTCCCAGCTATAAAAACTACACTGTAGTGAATCTTTCGCCTAACTTTCTATTAACAGTGTAATATTCCTTCATTTCATGGCAAGTATTATATATATCACCACCTTTAGACTTCGTAGCTTCAATAAGGATATCGTACGTCTCTTTAATTGGTATATCGTGATGAACATGAGCACTAGATACTTTCAAAATCGCACTTTTAAGATCTTCAAGGTTATAAATTGACTTTGAGATATCAAAAATAAAATCTGAAACATCTTGCTCTCGAAGGGGGGCCCTTTGAAATACCATAGCTTCTATGGTTTCATCATGAATAGATTTGTCTTTGAATATAAGTGAGGGGTCTACATTATCTACACCATCATATTGAAAATCTAAACAAAGAATAACTCGGTTCCCATCACCAAAATTGTATGCTGCATGGACTACACTTGCATCAAGCATCCAAATATCACCCTTAAGCATTCTAAATACCCCGTAGTCTTCATCACTATGATAAGAAGTTAACGAAGTTTCAAGAGGAATTAATACACGTATATATTTTCCCTTATTATCACCCAATTCAATAAAATCTTTGTGCGGTATAACTTGACCATTTATTAAGTTACGCGTCCTAACCATTTTAAGATTTTCTACGTCAAAGTACTTATTGATAATTTCATTGATATATAACGTTTGCTTACCTAGTTCGGTCATCTTCGCTTTGTTTTTATTATCTTTGTACTGGGTATTTTGATAATCCCCGTCATCATTCCACAATGAATTGTTTATCCACGTACCACTATTAAATTCGTTGTATTCTTCTTCAAACACAGGGAACTTAGATATGATATCAAGGTCTTTCCTTAAAGAATTACTTTCAAAGTCGATTCTTCCTAGCAACTTAGTTTTGGATTTCAATTTATTAACCTTTTATTTTTGTTTTTATTAATATTTTGTAACACGCATTTTACGTTCGACATAGTACTCAACAACAAACAACTATCAATGGTTTAATTATTTTTAAAATCAATATGTGACTTAACACATATAAAAGCATACTTTTAATTATATAAATGCCATTTAAACAAGAGTTAGTACCGTTTTAACCTCAGATAGAACCACCACAAGTCAGATTCAGAAAAATTATAAGTGTTTGATTAAAATGAAAAAAACAACACCACATTACTCGCTATTTAGTTTGTTCAGTTCAAAGCTTGACCCTATACGGTAAGGTGTTTATATTGTCGCCCGCCCAACGGGGCACATCCTAAAATGCACACCGGCCATCCTGTCATCATTCGTGTATTTATATTGGTGTTGTGAACTTCCATGCTAACGAAACTTCGTCCTTTTACTCGTGAATCGGGTGCGCTTATGCATCTTTCGGTTCCAATCATTTTGACTCAAATAGCGACCCAAGCGATGGGATTTGTCGATACGACAATGGCTGGCCAAGTAAGCCCTGCCGATCTTGCCGCTATTGCACTTGGTACCAGCCTTTGGATTCCTGTGTTGCTGCTACTGCGTGGCGTGATTATGGCGTTAACGCCTGTTGTCGCTTACCACCGTGGCGCACGTGACTTTCAAAGTATCTCTGTTGAATTCTTCCAGATGGTTTGGTTGGCATTAATAGCGAGTGTGCTACTTATCGCTTACTTGGTGAGTGCGAAACCGATCTTAGAATGGATTGGGGTTGCCGCTGAGATCATCCCTATCGGCAGTGATTATGCCTTTGCCCTAGCCTTTGGTGTGCCGGGTATTGCCCTGTTCTACACCTTGAATGGCTTCTGTGAAGGTATGAACAACACCAAAGTACCGATGATCATTTCTGTGGTTGGTCTGTTGGTGAATATTCCGGTCAACTACGTGCTTATCTACGGTAAATTCGGCTTCCCTGAAATGGGTGCTGTGGGTTGTGGCTGGGCGACAAGCTTAGTGTATTGGTTAATGTCGGGGATGCTGTATTCCTACATTAAAGGTCATCACCACTACAAGGCCATCATCAGCTTTGCAGACGCGAAGCCAAAAGCAAAAGAGATGCTTCACCTTCTAAGATTAGGTTTACCTATCGGGATGAACATCGCTGTATGTGGCAGCATCTTTGCGGTAATCGCATTAATGATTGGCCGTATTGGTGCAGAGAACGTGGCAGCAGCACAAATTGCACTTAACATCTCGAGCCTAACTTACGTGATTCCGATGAGTATCTCATTTGGCATCACGATTCGTGTTGGACACGCGCTAGGTGAAAAAGATGAACTAGGCGCAATTGAACGCAGCAAAGTCGGCATTTTGGTTGCCGCGTTGATATCATTACTTTCGGTTGCGATGTTCCTTCTGTTCCCTGAATGGATCATTAGGCTTTACACCACCGACCCAGCAATTAGCGCGACAGCAGCAGTATTGTTGACCTTTACGGCGATGTACCAATTCAGCGATGCATTGCAAACCTCAGCCAACGGCGCGTTGCGTGGCTATAAAGACACTAAGATCCCGATGATCTTAGCTATCGCTTCATACTGGGGCTTAGCACTACCACTGGGCATGGTGTTGGGTTTAACAGACTACATTGTTCCTGCAATGGGTGAAGAAGGCTTTTGGATTGGTATCCTAACGGGCTTGAGCGTATCAGCGACACTGATGTTAATTCGCTTGCGATACGTAATTAAGAAGCGTGACCTGCCGCCAGAATGTACTCCATTAGCAAACTAAGATAGACCAACAAACTAATACAAAAAAACGCGTTATTGCTACTCGGCAATAACGCGCTTTTTTATCTAATTCGAATAAGCTTTATTCCAAATAGAGTCGTTTAGCTTCTCTGGTTAACACTCGTCGTTCACCACTTCAACGGTACATTCACAACCACCATCAGGACACGAATTTCCACTTACTCGACCACCGAAAGAATCGTAAAGAACATAACATCCAGATGGAAGAACATTTATAATTGGGCCATCAAGTTCTGATGTAGTAAACGGGTATTCATAACCAACCACGGTATACCGATTAGCAAAATCTGACGTTAGGCTTTCATCTTCAGATAAAGTAAGAAAATCGAGCATTTTTAATGGTTTATCACCAGACTCGCCTTGACTTTCAGGGCATAGCGTACCCCAATCAACTTCAACACTACCGATACCAAAATCGATCACATAGTTACTCTGGTCACCTGGGTTTGTTGCGTCAGGGTCGAGCCCTACTATAATAGCTTTCGATGTTACCTGAGTGATCACCCCTTCCATTGCGCCAGCAACACCTTCAAGCACCGCTTCTCTTGCTGACTCTTGGATACCAAGGAATCTTGGAGCCGCAGTTACCGCTAATACTCCGAGTATGATAATCACCACGATCAGTTCAATTAAAGTAAATCCGTTTTTCTTCATGACACCCACATCAATTTGAAACTTAAACATTCGATAAGTAAATGACTTATCAATAACTATACATCGCAAAGAGAACACATGAAACATCCTCAATGAGCAACAGGTAAAGCAAACATAAGTCGATTGTTGGCTCAATACTTTGTCGAATTGACCAGAAGCCTTGTCGCATAAGGTACGAGCAATCATTGAAGATCCGATACAACGACATAAATACCAGTAAGGTACAGATAATGTTTAATCGATTTATTTGATGTAACGCAAGTTAGGCAAGCTGAGATTTAAACTGTTTAAGTCTCATCCATTTCTTAAACGTCTTCGCACACACTGATAATTCAACACAGCAGACAACTAGGCATATATCTAGGTACTAAATGAAAAACAGCGTACTGCCACTGCCAATAAACGCGCTTATTGAATCGATATTGTTCTAATTACTAATGAAATTAAAGTTATGAAGTGTTAGAAGGAAATGTTATCAATGTTCACCGGTGTCAAAATGTAAAACCCAAGCTTGTTCGTTAACTTTATATTCAAGGTCGCTATAATCATTCTCTCTAAAGTATTTTTTTGGTCTTGAGTTAAAAAGCAACCTTATAGTTTAAAAAGTATTGTTCTTCATCGTTGCTGATCATATTAACACCAAGTCTGAATCTATGGCGACCATGTTGATATCCTACGAACAAGTCAGTCGATAAACTGTCCTGATATTCACTACCATATTGAGAGGAATAAAAAGGGTCTAGACCAAGGTGGAAATTATCTGCAAACTTATAACGAGTATACCAACCCAATGTTGATGTCATATCATAATCATCTACCACTTCATTATTTGTATACCCTAGCATTGCAACTGGATATATCACTAAGGCATCTAACTTAAATGTCATAATATAACCAGCACTCACATTTCTAACATCGCTATTCCCTCCTACTTCAGTGTAGAAGCCTTGGCCATCTTTCATATTTGCATATGTTAATTTTAGTTTATCGAAGCCATCTTTTGACTCCAATAAAGCCAAGTGTCGACCAGAAGCAAGCCCCACACTCATATCTACACCTGCGGTATTAACTTCAGCCCCCAAACTACTGTAGACAGCGGTGGGATCTGCCATATCGACTTTAGCTTGTAAGCTTAAGCTCAATAAACAGGAAATTAAGAACACTAATTTTTTCATGTACTGCCTTCTTTCTAATTTAATTTTAATTTTAATTTTAATTTAAATTTAAATGGTTAATACCAATATCTACTTCTAGATTTTCAATCTTATCAATCGAATTATCATACAGCTCTCCGCAATATCAATTCCCGTTAAAACTCACCACAACCAAGTGTTGATATAAGAGATATCACAATTAGGACAAATATAAAAACCAATACAACTTAAATATCATCAAGGAATTACAACTCGTCGAAAAGATATATTTAACATTAAAAAAATAAAATACAATTATCACTCGAAGAGTGTCCATATTAATTTCTACGTAATATCTGGCATTTCATTGTAATAGCTTATTTATTGGGGGGGGGTTATTTACATAATTATCGAAACAGAATATAAAACTCCTACTAACACTAATCAAAATAGTCTATAAGACTATAAATGCGAAAAAGCACGTTACTGTCATTCGGCAACAACGCGCTTCTCGAATTGATATTTGACTATATCATTTATTTAATTAATCGCTTTCACAGAAGGAAGTACTCGGAACCCATCGCGTACTTTCTGGCTTGGGATGTAATGACGGAAAGCTAAGTTAAACGCACCAGAGTCATTTTCGGTTTTGATATTATTTACAGCGCCATCACCACAGCCGAAACTTAGTGTGTAAGTGCCGTCTGCATTTTTATCAGCCGTATTCGAGCTTACATTCGCTACATCATCAAACATGAAGCCTTGCTTGTTGTAGACCGTTACTGACCAAAACGCTTGGTTTTTAGGGTCTTCAAAAGTTACCTGATGACAAGTATCTGTTGGGAAGTTTCCAGAGATTTCATAGATGTTATCTTCTAGCTGTGCGCCTCCCCAACCGACAGCTGCGCCAACTGCGTATTTCTCTTTAGTAAACATCTCTTTTGAAGCATCTTCAGGGCTTGTAAACATACCAAATGTCGCTTGAGCGCCATCTCGCTTAAGTATTGTTGGCATTTCCATCTTAAGGCTCGTCTCTACCTCTTCAAAAGATTTCTCATCCACTTGCATAGCAGTAAACTCGCCATCCGCTTTTGCATCAATGCTCATTTTATCTTGGATTTCATGAACTTCATCTTTCGAGAATGTCGCGTCGGTACGAACAATGACGTAAACGTGATCACCGCTATGAGTAGAAAGATCAAACGTACCTGAACCGTATTGCATTGGCTGAATGCGGTGATCTTCAGTAATCACTTCCATCGACATGTACTTGCCTTCAGGGATCTCAGGTAACGTGACGGTCGCCCCCTTTGATACATTAATTACTGCCATTGAGTAGTAGGTGTCTCGGTTCATTCGAACCACATCCTGTTCATCTGTTGGCGTTAGCTCGCGTTTGTGACGGAATGTATTGACGCCAACAAGCTCTTGGTTTTTCAAATACTGACGTGAAGTTTCGTACACCGCGTAATTGTCGACGGTAGTCACTTCACCATCGGCATTGAAGAACTCTGTTAGAGTTGAAACTTCTTCAGCTGCGTAAGAAGAAAGAGAAACTGCGCTTAAACCTAAAACTACTAATGCTAATTTTTTCATTGTTGACCTCTAATAAAATCGATAACGCTAAATCAATACATAGTCCATTTGTCTTTGTTCGAACAGTTAGTTCGTTAACCGCTCAACTTGTGAACAATGTTATCAAGGCAGCATAAATTCACAAATGACATCGCCGTATAATAGATATGCAGCAAAGTAATGTTACTTATCAACCTTTATTCTTGATTAAAATACAAACAATACAGTAGCCTATTTATAGACCATGAAATTCAGTATTTCCAAGGTGAGTCGTTTACAAAGATATGTTGAACGCGTGTGTCGAAATTATTTTCGACTACCCTTAGCAAAGGTGATTTAAATAGTTGCTTTAACTAACAATATCTATCTTTTCGCCATCTGGTGACCTGAATCTCACTTGATTAATTAGTCAATAGGTAAGCAAATGAACCCAACTTTAGACTCTATAAACCACCTAAAGCAGCAAATGGAATCCTCGGTAATTGGCCAGCAACATATGGTCGACACATTACTGGTTGCGCTACTTACAAATGGTAATGTTCTGCTTGAAGGATTACCCGGAACAGCAAAGACTCGTTCTATCAAATCATTGGCTTCAGCCCTACAAGTTGACCTTGGTCGTGTTCAATTTACTCCGGACTTGTTGCCTTCGGACGTAACAGGCACAGAGGTGTATCAGGACGTAGATGGCAAACCGATGCTTACCTTCCAACCGGGCCCAGTTTTCAACAATCTATTGCTGGCCGATGAGATCAACCGCTCCCCGGCAAAGGTACAAGCTGCATTGTTGGAAGCAATGGAAGAGCGACAAATCACAGTAGCAGGTAAGACTTACAAACTGCCTGACCTATTCATGGTTTTAGCGACACAAAACCCGGTTGAACAAGAAGGTACTTACCCTCTTCCCGAGGCGCAAATGGACAGATTTATTATGAAAATAAATCTCGACTATCCAGATGCGAATGCCGAAGAGCAGATCATTAAGATGGTTCGTAGTGAGGAAAAGCCAAGCACAGACAAACCAGAACCTATCGATCCTCAATGTATTTTTGATGCTCGTGACCAACTACGCGACATACACTGTAGCGACGCAGTTCTTAAATACATTGTCGCGATTGTTGTTGCGACGAGACAACCCGAGTTGTACCCAGAGTCACCACTTTCACAGTGGGTCGGTGTTGGCTCAAGCCCCCGTGCAACCATAGCGTTAGACAAATGTTCAAGAGCAATGGCTTGGCTAAACGGTAAGGACTTTGTCGACCCTGATGATGTTCGTAAAGTGGTTCATGGGGTTCTGCGTCATCGCCTTATTCTGTCTTACGATGCGCTTGCTGAAGGCGTCAGCTCAGACCGCGTCATCGATGAGATTTTGTCTCAGGTTGCAGTAGCTTAACGGCGAGAGGTCACCATGGAGACGAAACCAACACTTGATCCTGATATTTATACCAATCTGAAGGCATTGCGACTTTTGAAATACAAGGCGCACGGCTTTGACTTTTTACCTGCTCAGCCAATCAACAGCGCGTTAACGGGTCGTCATGTATCTAAGCTACGTGGACGTGGATTGAACTTTGAAGAGATGCGTCACTACCAAATTGGCGATGATATTCGCACCATGGATTGGAAAGTGACAAATAGAACGGGCAGGCCACACGTCAAAATATTCTCTGAAGAGCGCGAGCGTAACGTTTATGTCATGGTCGATCAGCGCACCAGCATGTTCTTCGGCAGTACAGGTCGAATGAAATCTGTAGTTGCTGCAGAAATCGCAGCTTTGATTGCTTGGAAAGTCATAGACAGTACCGATCGTATTGGTGCGATTGTTTATAACGACAGCACTGCACTGCCAATTCCTCCACAACGCAGCGCAAACCACGTACTCAAAATACTCAATGAAATTGCGAGTAAGAATCAGCAGCTAAAAGCGGGAAAGGCTCAAGACACACAATCCAATTCGTTCGAAAAATTGTTTCATCAGGCGCAAAGGTTGGTTAAGCATGATGGCCTAGTGATCTTGATTACCGATGGCTACGGCTATAACGAGCGTAGCGAAGAGCAAATCAAGGCTTTGTGTCAACACAACGATGTGGTGTTGTGCCATGTCACCGACCCGCTGGAACATGATTTAGCCACGCTTAATAAGATGGTACTTAGCGACGGACAATTGCAGTTATCCGTATCAGGCCAAGAAGCACAGTTACGCGATGCGTTCGCCAAAGATGTTGTTCGAGCCATCGATAATTTCACGGCGGTGGCGAAGAAATATCGAATCCCTGTATTGCCGTTCAACACAGTCGACCCCACCGATGTTCAGCTTAGAAAAGCACTCGGCGCGATTTAAATAACTGAGAATGCAAACTATGACGACTAACACTGGGCTTGAACCTTTACAGCCAGAAAACGTGAATCCATTAATGGCCTCTTTGTCTGAGCCTTCTTTGCCAGAAAGTATCTCAAGGCTACCGAATGCACCTGGCTGGTACTGGTTACTCTTGTTGCTGTTTTGCTTTGCTTTATATCGTGTCTATTTAGTTATTAAAAAGTACCTAGCAAACACATACCGACGCGCTGCCTTAGTAGAGTTAGAGCAACTCTCTTTGGAGGCTCAATTCGGTGAAATTTCATCATTTCAAAAGCTACCACAACTGCTACGAGGAACCGCATTGTATGCCTTCCCTCGTACAGAAGTAGCCCCTTTAACCGGCACAGATTGGGAGAAATGGTTAGATGACCATTGCACCAAGCGTCAATTTTCATCCGAGTTCTCTACATCAAAACTCTCAGGCGTACTTGCTCAACTCGCCTACTCTTCAGCAGCGACATTAACGGAAGAACAACGAAACGCCATCATGGAGAACGTTGCACTTTGGATAAAACATCACGAGGTGTCACATGATCGAATTTGAATACCCAATAGCGTTTGCACTGCTCTGCTTACCCTTTGCCGTGTATTGGTTATTGCCTGTTTACAAAGAGTCAAAAAGCGCGATTCAAGTGCCCTTTTTTGATCGCCTGATTGCAGTGTCTTCACAAGAGCCCTCTGAAACCGCGGTCAAGATGAGCCGTCGTAAAGTCCAATGGCTATTGGTCATTATCAGCTATCTTGCTCTAGTCGTCGCGATTGCCAAACCAATGTGGATAGGCGAACCAATCGAACAAAAGAAATCCGCTCGTGAAATTATGGTCGCACTGGATCTATCTGGTTCAATGTCAGAAGAGGACTTTGCCGATAAAGAAGGCAATAAACACGACCGTCTAACCATTGCAAAGCAGGTATTGCGTGAATTTGCAGCCCAGCGAGAGCATGACCGCTTAGGGTTAATCTTATTTGCAGACTCTGCTTATGTTCAGGCACCATTTACTGAAGATATTAACGTGTGGCAATCGCTACTCGAAGACGTTGAACTTGGCTATGCCGGATTTCAAACTGCTTTTGGCGACGCGATTGGCTTATCAATTGCCGTATTCGAACAAGAAGAAAGTCGTCAACGAGTGATGATTCTGCTAACCGATGGTGATGACACAAGTTCGAAAATGCCTCCTGTCAAAGCCGCGGAAATCGCAGCTAAATATGGAGTGAAGATTTACACCATTGCAATTGGTGACCCAAGTACCAAAGGTCGCTACAAGATGGGTCTTCCTACTTTAGAGAAAGTATCAGCAGCAACTGGCGGGCAAATGTTTCATGCCTTGGACCGAAAGCAACTAGAACAAGCCTACGCAACGATCGACGAACTAGAGCAGCAAGAGTTCGAGCTTTTATCTCACCGTCCTAAACACAGCTTGCACCACTATGCATTTGGCGTGTGTCTGGTGAGCAACCTACTCGCGGTCTTAATTGTGTTTGGTGCAAATCTGCGTCGTCAAAGGCGTCATCAGAAAGAAATAAAGCGTGTTATTCGCCGTAGAGAGGAGCTCACCAATGACTGATTTCAATACATTGTTTGGGGGCGATATCACCCAGTTTCATTTCATACGCCCATTGTGGTTGTTAACACTGGTTCCGTTCGTGTTGTTTTATCGCGCACTCGTTCAACAAGACGATTTAGTCACCCAGTGGCAGCCCGTCATGTCTAAAAACATGGTTGAACATCTGTCTCTCAACCAAAATAGAGTTCGTATAGTTTCTCCTAATCGATTGTTTCTGGTGTTTGCGGTTCTAGCCACGCTCATTATGGCGGGTCCAACGTGGCAGCAACAACCTTCACCATTTTTTGAAGACAATTCCGAGCTAGTGATTGCCTTGGATGTGTCTGATTCAATGAATAAAGCCGACATTCAGCCGTCACGATTAGATCGTGCTAAACAGAAGATCAATCAGCTCGTTGAACTGCGCGGCGATTCAAAAACCGGGTTAGTGATATACGGCGGAAGTGCTCATGTCGCGATGCCTGTCACCAAAGACAAAGAGTTAACGCGATACTTCCTCGATGTATTGGATGGAAGCTTGCTGCCAGAGAACAAGAACAAACCGGCTTCGGTATTAAAGCCGACGCTCGAGCTAATTTCACAAGCAAAAGCGCCATCAACAGTATTGATACTGACAGACAAGACCAATGACGAAGCGATAGAAAAATTCACTAAAGCGTTTGAACAACAGCACCACCAAGTGATCGTGTGGGCTATGGGTGAAAACTCGCAGAGCGGCGGAAATGGCACAGCAGGTTTAACCGAAACTCAACTCGCTTCACTGTCCCAACTGGCGCAAGCAGGTCATGGTAAAATGGTTTCATTCACTCACGACGCTAGCGATGTTGAAGCGGTTTATCAGAGCATTCAGAACAACCTGTTTGCGGTCAGCGATAACGCCCTACCTTGGTTAGATGCGGGCTATTGGTTGCTGTTTTTGTTGCTGCCTATCCAATTAATGTGGTTTAGAAAAGGGTGGACGCTTCAGTGGTAAATAATAAACAGGCAGTAAATCAAAAGTTATACAACCTGACGAAATCAGCCTCTTCGACTACACATCAAATCAATCGTGTACCTTGGTTATCCAAACTTAAGCCAATGCACCTGTTGCTTATGCTTATTGTAGGAAATCTGATTTGGGGAATCGCCAATAAGCACTCATTTTATGATTTTTGGCTATCCAACGATCAACACGCTTATATCGAGTTCAAGCAAGGCAACTACGCACAAAGTGCCGCCCTATTCGATGATCCAAACTGGAAAGCCTACAGTCGTTATCTGTCAGGTGATTTCCTTGGCGCAATTGACCAATTGAGCCCACAAGCAAGTGAACAAGGTGGTAAACCGGAAGAGCTGGCTGATTTCGCTAAGTTGATCGTCGCGAACAGCTATGCTCATACGGCTCAATTTGATAAAGCCACTGCGCTTTACAACGAACTGTTGAACAACGAAACGTATGAAGAGCAAGCGACAAACAACCTCGCTGTTGTGGAAGCTGCGATAGAGAAAATCAAGAACACACCACCGACAAAACGAGATTCAGAAAAAGTCATTGATGATAGGAAATTGGTCGACGACGAACCAAAAGAAGGGAGTCAGAAGGAGCTAGTGATCTCTGACCAAGTCTGGCTAAAACAAGTCAGACAGAATCCATCTAAGTTTCTAAGACAAAAATTTCAGCAGGAATACAGCAATGAACAAAACTAAATCGACAGTCCGAGCATTCGATCTTCTGAAATGTTGGTTTACTGTCTTATCAGCGATGATGCTTTTAATTTCAATGCCTGCAAGTGCTAGTGACATAGACCAACTTGTCAGTGGCGGTGAATTGAAGCTGAACGTTGAGATAAAAGCTCAAAATGTCGCTGTGAAACAACAAGTCGCACTCGACGTTGAAGTATTGAGTACCCGCCCCTTTAAAGAAGAGTTGGCGTTACCTTACTTAGATATACCCTACACAGTCGTAAAGAAAGATGATCAGAAAGTCGCACGTTCAGCACGCACAATCGAAGGCACTAAATGGTTTACACAAAAAGCACGCTACTACTTGTACCCAATGCAAGCTGGCGAGTTTACTGTTCCTGAATTGAGCATTCCCATTAGTGTAGAGCTTACTGACAAAAACGTTATTGAGGGCGTGATTCATTCGCAACCCATTAACTTTGCATCCAAAATGCCCGTGAGTAACATTGATACAGACGCGTTGATTGTTAGCCCAAATGCTGAGCTTTCGATATCAACCGACCGTCCGTTAACCGGCGAATTCGAAGTTGGCCACGCTATCACTGCCACGTATACGTTGAGCGTGGCAAACTCGCACATGATGTTGCTGCCGGAGATCAACATCCCAGACATTTCCGGCGTTGAGTTGTATCGCAAACCAGCAGTCAAAGAAAACGTGTTTAATCGACTGAATAAAAGCAATACCGCGACACTCAAACAACAGGTAACGTTAATCCTGCAAGAACAAGGGAAAGTTGTCTTACCAAAACAGACCATGACATGGTGGAACATAAAGACCAATCAGCTGGAATCGTTAACTATAGAGCAGCAGACGCTTCAAGTCGGTGACGCAAAGTTGTTAGACTCGTTAAGTAACACTTTAGGCTCTATCGATGGGGCTCAAACCTTATCGAATTGGTTGGGTCAATATTGGTATTACTTGGTCATCGCTGGAGTATTCCTTGCTGCAATTGCTCGCCAGATCGGAAATCACTTCATTGATTTAAAGCGTTATTTTGTCGCACGCCAGCAATTAAATACCAAAAAATTGAGTGTTCAATTTTGTCGACACGTTGAAGAAAAGCAGTACAGCAAAGCAGTGCAAACTATCTATGAGATTACGGGGCGAAAAAACTTTTCGAAAGGCACGCTTCAACTGCCTCTAGATTCGGAATCAAACGACATTTGGAAGAAACTATTGAAGCTTGGCTACGCAAAAGATGCGGAAGGCTCAGTTTCAGCTTCCCTCTCAATTTCTCTAGTAGAAGCCAAAACACTGTTAAAAGCTATCAATGATTCGCCCAAAACCCGAAGCACACCATTTAAGTTTAATTGGAATCTGAACTAATCGGTAAACTTAACTTAGGCTGCGGTGTGAGCAAAGACGTTGGGGTCAACTGTCACAAACAACGTCTTCAATCACGGACACTACTAAGTTTTTGAACCATTGATGTGCTGGGCTGGTAACGGTTCTTTTATGCTCAATCAAAAACAGTTCGAACATTAACTCTGGCACGTTATCTAGAGAAAAAATAGGCGCTATCTTGTCACCTATCCCCTCTAGTTCAGTTAACTTATGAGTCGCAATCAGAATTGTATTCGAACTCTGCATCACTTCCACCAACGTAAGAAGCTGTCCACTTTTAAATGCAATATCTCTCTGCACTCCATTCTTTGCTAGGTAGCTATCCACAGGGTGTTGCAGACCGTAGTTCGAACGGATATCGAGCGTGAGATCAACAAAGCGAGACTCTAGACACTGCTCAAGCGTTACATTTTCAACTTTCGCTAAAGGGTGATTAGCCGCAACATAAAAAACTGGGTAGACTCGGCCAAGGCTAACGTATGGGAATTCTATTGGGTTACTCGGGGCTTCGATGTGAATTGTAAAATCCACATCTCTGGATAGCAGCTGACTGGTTGGCGTTTTCGCTACCGGATATTCGATAAGACTAGCGTTAGGGGCTTCTTTCATAAATCGCTCAGCAAGCGGCACGGAAAGCATCCTACTCATCAATGGCGGTATCGAGACAACAAACGTTTGAACACATTCTTCTGGATTAAAAGCTGATTTTGTCACTAGGCTTCGCATCGCCAATAGTAACTCTTCCAAAGGCGCTTGCAGTTCCAGCGCTTTTTGCGTGGGCACTAAGCCATTAGACTCTCGATAAAACAATGGATCATCAAACAACTCTCGCAAGCGACTTAACGTACGACTCATCGCAGGCTGAGACAGGTACAAGGTGTTGGCAGCTCGCGTTACGTTCCTCTCTTTGATTAAAACACTTAACGACACCAATAAATTTAGATCCAGCCGAGAAAGCTGCTGTTCGATAGTCATCATAAGACATGCATCCGAGTAATATCACTCGTTAAATAATTACACCATTGTGACTAACAAACAAGTCTCTATTAAAACCATGCAACTTATATCCAACTAAAAAGGCGAACCAATCGGTTCGCCTTTCTGTTCAAATAATCGTATTTATCGATTTATTGCCAAATATGATCCTGCAGTAATCATTATTCCACCAGCACTTTGGTTTAATCTTTTATGTGCACGTGGCGTTTTAAGTAAACTAGCCATTCTACCCGCACCCATTGCAATTAGCATTAAACCGGACATCAGAGCAACCGCCGCTAAAACAGAAACCAAGACGATATCTTGTGAACGCAAAACCGTCAGATCAATAAACGTCGGCAAGAATGAAATATAGAACAGAATCACTTTCGGATTTGATGCTGAAATCAAAAAGCCTTGCACGAAACTGGCGAGTTCCGATTTCTGACTTTGTTTGGCCGCAAGTTCTGCTGAACCTTGCACTTCAGGTAGGCTCTTAAACATCTTGTAGCCCAAGTAAATCAAATAAGCGGCACCAACATAGCGAATCACCTCAAAGGCAAACGACCAGTTCTCAGCAATCGTCGCTAGACCAAAACAGGCAAGCGCAAGATAGATAAGATCACTGCATATCATCCCTAACGAAAGAGTGATGCACTTTTGCCAACCGTTAACCATGCCACGAGCTAAAATGGCAAATACGCCAGGCCCCGGAGTAATACCAAATATAAACATGGCAATAAAGAATGTAACTGCGCCTTCTAGTGACATCTGTCGTCCCTCAAATATCATTCAACATTATAATTTTCGAACGTATCATGGAGCCCCGATTCGGGTAAAGAGCGTTTTTGTCTAAGAGCGTGTTTGACTGACAGCGTTTTTAACTAAGAACGATTCACAAGACTCATGTTTTGAATAAGTGTCATACGTAACTTCCCCACTAAGCATAACCGCAAAGCTAAACCCAACATGTTTTTCGTTAAGACACAAAAAAGGCGAACCTAGTGGCCCGCCTTTGCAAAATATTGACTACGAATCAACGTAACAAGATTAGTTCGATATTGGTGACAACAACTCAGGGTTTACGACTATGTTTCTCACACCGTGGGCGTGGTCTTCGTTAAAGTCATTGCCTTCACACCAACTCCCCACTGTCGCGATGTTTACTTTCGCAACTTGTGGACGAACGCTCCATGTTACTTGGAAAGGTGAACCTTGCTCATTGTAACCAGGACCCGTTGTAGAACCTGCGTATTGAATCGCTGAACCCGTATTTTGAGGAATGTTTGGGGCTTGGTGTAATCCGTTGACTTTTGAATGTTTAGCGAGTGCTTCGAAATCGAGTGCTTTGTCGTCATTCACTAATACGTAAACTTGGGTTTCTACACGCAGTTGCGGGTTGGTAATCGCGTCGTTAAAACAAGCACCCAATGTTTCACCTGGTTCAACTTGTGCAGTCGAGTACACGTAATGCACCTCGATAGTGTCACCAGAATTAAGTGAACCGTGGTCGCTAGGACAAACCTTCTGCTCGAATGGTTTAAGCTCGGCCGCGCTCAACTTACCTGTGTATTTAAATCCACTCTGGAAACCTTTACCATCACCGTTACCAGCGTATTGAGTAAACTCACCACCTTTGTGCTCAGCGTTTTTATGGAAGTGGATATTACATAGATTCATGGCTGTTGAATCTGGCGCATCCGAAAACAATCGGGCATTTGTTCCTTCGGCTGAGCCTAAATCGCGAGGCGCTTGTGGGCCAAAACCTTTTCCTTGCGTGTTTTCAGATAGGTTTGCTCTTTGTTCAGCGATAACACTGTCAGCTACAGACTCATGGTTCGCGTCAGATGCGTTCGCTTGAGCCGCCAACATAGCCATCGCGACGCTTAAAAATACACTCTTATTCTTCATATCTCTTCCCTAGAATATTGATAACTAAACCTAAAATGAACTTAACAGCAAACATATTACTATGCTCGCAAGTGAATATGGTGCTTGTCTTTGTAAGATTAGATTTCACAGCTTACTTTGGGAAGAGTATTAAAACCCTTGATGCATATAACAAGTCAAACACGGTAAATACGGCGAGTCCATTCCAGAACAAACAAATACCTACTTTGCTGACTGTCCCTTGACTCAAGCCGATAAACAAGCGGACAACACGCTACAACCAGAGCTAATAGTAGAGTTTCTGATATAAAAAAGGCGAACCATTTGGCTCGCCTTCACGTCTCATTCTATCTATTAGTTTGGCTTTCTGGTTAACGGATCAACCGTGGCCCGTGGCAAATATCCCAAACGTCATGACGTTCAATGCATCTGTCACGCCCTCTAATGATTTAATCACCGTCTTGGTCGGTTCGTTATGACGGATAAAATAGCTTCCGATACCTTTTTCATCGCTACTCTTAGCATCATTCTCAGTTGTTTCTGTTGCTGCTACTTGAGAGGGATCCGCTGATTCTGGATCTGCATTAGCGTGAGTTCTCGTGCCTTTATTTGAATCAAGGTTTGAGTTTGCGTCATGGCCATTTATAGATTCATCGCTAATGGTTAGTTCATGGGAAGATTCGCTGCTGGTCTCAGCATTTGTATCCATTGAAGTCTCGAGATTGCCCTCTTTCTCTACGCTTTTCGACATAGCGTCTTCGTTGCTCAATGTCTTGTCGTCTAGCTGATGATTACTCGTTGAAGAACAAGCTGTTAAGAAGAACAGGCTAACGATAAATGTGAGTAAGTTTCTCATCATAATGATAAATCACGAATTAATAAAACATTGTTCGATTGTATTTTATTTGGCTGATGACATCCAGTAATAAGCGGAGTAAACGTGAAAAGTCGAGTTTTGAAAGAGTAAACAAAAGCGTACGGGTTTAGCGCTTGAGCCTAATAATTCGAAATCTCAATCAGATTGCCATCAGGATCTCGAATATAAACAGAGACAATTTTTCCCATTGCACCTGTTCGCGGTACTGGTCCCTCTTCTATCACGACTCCTTGCGCTTGGATATGCTCTACGACCTCAACAATTGGTGTATTGGTAACAAAGCAGAGGTCTGCACTGCCCGCTTGAACGCGTTTTGCCTTTGGTTCGAACTCCTTACCTAATTGATGAAGATTTATCTTTTGATTGCCGAACGACAACGCCAAGCGTCCTTCCCCGAATTGGATGGGCTTCATACCTAATACGCGCTGATAGAAATCTACTGTTATCTCGATATTTTTAACAGTTAATACAAGGTGATCTAGATGACTTACTTCCATATATGATGGCTCTCCATGAATAACGGACTTCCTAGTTTAACCGCTCTACAGAAGCCCTGAATGTTTATCACTCATAATCTAGCGCCTAGAAGAGTAACACAAGCATCTTATGCGTCGTTACATCTCATTATTAACGAATAAAGGGAGTACTTTTAAGCACTCCCTTTGTTCGATTTTTCTATTGGATTAACGGGTTAAGTTAGTCACACATCCCGTCAAATGTCCAATGCCAATAACTCTGGAACGGATCGGATCCCCAGTTTTCAACGTTGGCCGTAAAACGGGTACCCCAATACTGAACGGTAGCGCCTGCAGGATAGAAAATGTATGGGCTCCACTCTGGAACATCAACACAAGAACCTTCTGGCTGTGGTTCAGGCTGAGGCAGTTCCAATACACTGCTTACCGCTACATAAGCGTCCGTTGCCCCTTGTGCACCCGATACCATTACGTAGATATCATCCCCTTGTATACCTCCAAAGCCACAATACTCGTAGTTATCCAAGTTGGTAGACGAGCAATCGTAATCATTCAAGGATGCAGGGCGACCAATTGCAACATACAAATCAACGTTACCGTAACCATTGTAAGTTTGGAGCCAAACATCGCTTTGAGAGCTGTTCTTTAGAACAAATTGCTGTTGGTCGTTACCGCTGCTCAGCACAGGTGCAGGCACATTAAACTCTAGAGCCGTGATACCCGGTGTTGGTGTTGGTGTTGGTGTTGGTGTTGGAGGATTAGGGTTCGGATTTGGCTGACCAGAGCCACAGTTTTGTACATTAATACCCACTTCGCTAAACGCAGATTTCACTGCAGAGGTCTCATAACCTAGCTTTTCAGCGGCTTTGCAAACCCCATTCGCACCTTGTTGGAAATCCGAGTTTGGTGTCCAGTAAAGTTGGTTCGCGGTTGCGTAAGCCTTAAACGCTTTTTTGATATCCCAACTATTGCTCGTGGCTAGATGGTAGAACGCTTTATTAAAGATCCCTGAACTATGGTGAACATCAATGCCATTGTAGTACTGGTTGATGTGACCGATAGACATACCATCTTGACTTGGGTTAATGAAGTAACGCATCGCATCACTATGCTTCATTACATGCTCGCCCATCTTCCAATTGAAAGTGCCATGTACATATTCACTAAGCGCCGCAGCAGCTACATCAGAGAAAGATTCGTTCATTCCGCCCGACATACCACGATACTCAAGGTTTGAGTTTTGTTCAGTAAAGCCGTGGCTCACCTCATGAGCAATCACGTCCCACGTCGCTAATGGATACATGGATTGGTTACCATCGCCAAACGTCATTTGACGGCCATCCCAAAACGCGTTCCCATAGTTCGAACCGTAGTGAACACGCATAGTAA
Organism: Vibrio satsumensis; assembly: GCF_050337435.1. NCBI lineage: Bacteria > Pseudomonadati > Pseudomonadota > Gammaproteobacteria > Vibrionales > Vibrionaceae > Vibrio > Vibrio satsumensis. The sequence goes on from NZ_JAKJSX010000004.1 coordinate 155,812, forward strand.
GCTTTTGTTGAATAGGACGTGTGTTCAACCAATCTTGGTACATGTCGAACACACGTTGGCCAAAGTAATGTGCGTCGTTCATTGGCGCATACGCACCGTTAACAGCGCGGTAATTATTGACGTTCTTACCGTAATTTCCGTTACAACTAAATTGATGAATCTGCCCTGAGTCTTGTTGGTTGTTCATGTTCATAGTCACAACGTTTTGGCTGTCCATCTGGCAGTACGAGTTGACTTGGAATCCGCCAAACTGTGTGTTCGAGCCAAAGTAATAACGGCCACTTTTCTGGTTTCCGCCCGGTCCTTCTGCCTCAATGAACGCAATACCTTCCCAACGATCCAGTAACTCACCCGATTTAGCATCAACAAGCGTAATCGGTCTTGAGGGTGCCATGCCCAGAGTCTGCAAGAAATCGACCTTATAAATCAGGCGCGCTTGTTGCTGTTCATCAAGCCAAATAAGAAGCTCGGTGTTAGGGTCACGAATAGTCGCCGCGGCAACCCCTTTGTGCTGTGACTTTGCAATATCGACAGCTTGCTTTGCGCTAATCATTGGCAGTGTCGAGCCAATATCTGACTCAATACCCGTTAATACTTGGCCATCAACCGCTTTCGCAAAGCCCTTCTGAGAAAGATCAACCACTACCGATTGACCGTAAACCGGAATCCCGTAGTGAAGTTGTATTTTACGTAGGAGTGTTGTTGTACCAGTGTTCACTCGACTTGCGTCTTGGTAAGCAAGTGGTTGGCTTACAGCGGGAAAACCCTGTGTTGTTTGATTGAGTACTGTAGATAAATCGACTTGCGAGTAGTCGACAATATTGGCAGCTTGAGAAGTAAACGCTATCGGAAATAGCATTAGTAAATGTGCACCACGCATACATCACCTTTATAATTATGTTTTTATTGATTCACCAACTAGATGAAGTCGCATCTTAACGATAGATATTGCACATAAAGAAATAAACTCAGTTGCATATGTGAGATTAATTCAAAACATAATTAATGATGTCTTTCGAATTGAGATATACCGCAAAAATTTATTTAAAATCTTATAGTTAGTTAAATATTAAAGTGTTATTTCTATAAATAGGAAATGATAAATCGCACAGTAATAAGCATTAAAACCAATCCAAAGAAGTCACGTGAACGATAACCTCTTTGATAGTTTCACACAGGTCGGGTAACCGATAGCGAGATCAGATCGCTATCGGGCAGTGGTCTGATGAATAAGTGAAGGATGAAATGTGAATAGATGAAGAATAATCGCTGATGAAACTTACAAGATGTTCAGGCCAAATAGTTCTTTAACATCAAACAACACGGTTTCGGTTCTTTCTCTCGAGACTTGTGTACCTTGGCGTAAGATATCGATGAGTTGCGCTTTGTCATCCAACAGTTCGGCTCTGCGCGCTCTTATCGGGCGAATCATCTCTTGTAGACACTCTTCCAATACCTTTTTAGTTTGGCCATCCCCTAACCCGCCTCTGCGGTAGTGATCTTTTAGTTCATTGACGTAGTGAGCGTCAGTATGGAAAGCATCAAGATAGGTAAACACGATGTTCCCTTCTACTTGGCCCGGATCTTCGATTCGTAGATGATTTGGGTCGGTATACATGGATTTCACTGCGGCACGAATCTCTTTCTCGGTCGCACCTAAGTTGATAGCGTTGCCCATTGATTTGGACATCTTGCTCTTACCGTCCGTACTCGGAAGCCGAGAGGCGTTGCTAAGCAGAGGTTTACACTCATTTAAGATTGGCTTGCCCGCGAGTGAGTTAACTTTTCTCACGATCTCGTTGGTCTGCTCTAGCATCGGCAATTGGTCGTCACCAACAGGAATCAAAGTCGCGTTAAAGGCTGTGATATCAGCCGCTTGTGAAATCGGATAAGTAAGAAAACCAGCCGGAATTGAGCGACCAAATTCCTTGTTTTGAATCTCACTTTTAACGGTTGGATTGCGTTCCAAACGAGCGATAGACACAAGGTTGCTGTAGAACATGGTAAGTTCAGCCAGTGCTGGTAATTGCGATTGAAGGCAGATTGTGGTTTTTGTTGGGTCGATACCTACCGCTAGATAATCAGCCACCACATTGAGAATGTTAGACGATACCTTGGCAGAATTATGAGCGTTGTCAGTAAGCCCTTGCATGTCGGCAACCAATATCGTTTGGTGGTGAATATGCTGCAACGAAGTGCGCTGCTGAAGTGAGCCAACATAGTGACCCAGATGTAAAGGGCCTGTCGCTCGGTCGCCAGTCAGAATAACTTCAGGTTTGTTCGTGTTTTGAGGTGTTTTCATAAGGTATCTCCAAGTAATAAAAGCTACTGGAGATAAAAAGAGACGACATTCTTGGTGACATTCTTCACTACCTTCCAGCAGCTAAAGAATGTGAGTATTCCGTGCTGCTCTAGATAGAGCACCACCAAAAGAAAATTGAAGTTGAAGCGGAATTAAATTTCATGATTAAAACCTACCAATAATAAGAGTTAGCGACAACCCTTTTATTGGTAGACAATAAAACTAACGTACCGAAACCGGTTTTCAAGGCGTTTCAAAACAGGAACTATTGAATATGCACATCGTAAGTAAATGTATTAATTACATAAATCAATAATTCTAGAACGCATTGCTTGGTTGACGTTAAAGTGAGCATTCAAAAACTCGAGCTGTGCCAGAGCCGATTCAGCAGTACGCTCGTAACCTTGTGTAAAGCTTGGTAGCAATTGAGCAAACTTAAGAAAGCGTACTTCTAGCCTTCTATCCGACATAAATTCATCAACGAATTCAGGCTCAGACTGTTCCGTTTGCTCCACAAGACCAATCAAGCGATCGAGTGCGTAAGATTGAACGAACCGACTGCCCGACAGCTTTTCACCTCGATTATAGCGAGACATACCCACATAAAGATTGGTTAGTGCCTCACCAATGAGCCACTCTTGAGTGTTAGCGTGTGCCTCCCCTTTTACTGGTGGAACACAACACTGCGTATCAAATTCAGGTTGCTGCCAAACAATGCGCCCTTCAGCAAATGGAATATGCGCTAACTCGTGGGGTTCGAATACCGCAAACTCACAGAATATCCCATCGGCATAAAGTACTTTATAGCCATCGACCGTGTTCCTTACGGCATAGTCGATTGGAAGAATGTCAGATAACCAATGCAAGCTGTCTAAGAAATACTGCTTATGCCCCGTTTGCACTATCGCGAAGAAATCCACGTCTGAATATTGATCCAATCGCTCCGTTTCAATGCCAACAGAACCTAGCCCTAACAAGGCGTGCGCCTTACCAGAAGCTCTTAAAGATTCTCCAATCGCATCTAAACGTTGTAGGAGTTTTTCTGGTGTATTTGGTTGTTGTACTGGCATCGCTCTATCCCTATCAAATTGAGTGCCACTCAACCTAACTGACAGTGATAACAAGGATGAAGTCTAATTTATAAAATCTGTGTTTTAGGTAACGATCTGCGCAACTTATTGTTTCATTGAAGCGGATAAAACAGCCACGAGCACCCGCTTTTTATTCAATTTATAACGAAGACTTCGTTAAATACGCTGCCATTTCTTGCTCTGGGACCATACCGCCGCCTGTCGCCCAAACAAGATGAGTCGCGTTCGCTAATGTAAATTCAGTTATGCCTAATCTCTTCAGATATTCACTGTTGTGTTCAACATGAATAGCACCCGGCATACCAGCCAATGCTGAAGGCTCAAGTTGAATGCCCTCGGCTTGGTTCAATATGCCTAACAATTGGTACATACGTTCATCAGTTAATGTGTAGTAACCATCAAGCAAACGCTCCATCGCGCGACCGACAAATCCAGATGCTCGACCCACCGCCAAACCGTCTGCGGCGGTGAGGTTATCGATACCAAGATCTTGCACCGCAATCTCATCATGTAAACCCGAGTGAACACCGAGCAGCATGCAAGGCGAATGAGTCGGCTCAGCAAAAATACAGTGAACATCATCACCAAACGCCATCTTTAAACCAAATGCCACACCACCAGGGCCGCCACCAACACCACATGGTAAGTAAACGAACAATGGGTGCTCTTTATCGACGACAATCTGTTGTTGTTCGAATTGTTGTTTGAGCCTCTCTCCCGCCACAGAATAACCAAGGAACAAGGTTTGAGAGTTCTCATCATCAATGAAGAAACATCGCGGGTCTTGCTCTGCTTCTTTACGACCTTGTTCTACCGCAACACCGTAGTCTTGTTCGTACTCAACGACATTAACGCCGTGCTCACGCAGTTTGTTCTTCTTCCACGCTCTTGCATCAGCAGACATATGAACCGATACCGTAAAACCAAGCTTGGCACTCATGATGCCGATAGACATACCAAGGTTGCCTGTTGACCCTACGGCAATACTGTATTGTTTAAAGAAGTCACGAAATTCAGGCTCTAACAGCTTGCTGTAATCATCGCTCTCACTCAGTAATCCAGCTTCAATCGCAAGCTTTTCGGCATGCGTAAGTACTTCATAAATACCACCACGAGCTTTGATTGAACCAGAAATCGGCAAGTGGCTGTCTTTCTTCATCATCAAGCGCCCTTTTATTGGCTGCTGATAATGAGCTTCTAATGCCAACTTCATTGCAGGGATATCGATAAGCTCAGATTCGATGATGCCATTCGTCACATGAGTTTCAGGAAATGCCTTCGCCAGATAAGGGGCAAACCTTTGTAACCTCAAACTCGCATCATGAATATCTTGTTCGCCCAATCCCACATAAGGTAAACCGCGCTCCAGAGTCGTCACATTTGGGTTAAACCAAACCACTTCTTCCAATGCAATTAATTGTTGAAGTAATGGGAAATCTGAGATGAGTTTATCGATATTCAATTCAGTCATGGGTGACCTTCTCTGGTAAAGCGCGTACTGCGCAGGTTCAATCATTAGTAACCCTATTTAAACGGGATTTTGGTGTTTGTTCAAACGACGAAAAATCACACTTACATGAACTAAATTCATCTATGGCCTAATAGTTCGAGAATTAACTCAGCTAAAGCAAGTTATGATTAACTATAACTCATAGATAGAGCTATGATATGACCTCCACGATATGTATCGAATTCCTCTTGTTTGAACCAAGGTGCCCTTAACGACATGTATAGCGAAGACAACCTGTACTCCAAAAATCAACGCTTAAACAGCCACCAGCTGTCAAAACTGCACACGTTTGAAGTAGCGGCTCGACATGGTTCTTTTTCACTTGCAGCCCAAGAATTATCGATGACACCAAGTGCGGTTTCTCATCGTATCAACAAGCTCGAAAGAGAAATGGATATACAGCTGTTTGAACGTGCGCACCGAAAAATCGCTCTAACAAGCGAAGGCAAACGCATCTATGCCGCATTGAGCCGCACCTTGAATGATCTAAACCAAGAGATTTTAGATGTTAAGAACGACGAAATATCGGGCACACTCACGATCTATTCACGACCGACATTTGCGCAGAGTTGGCTAGTACCTCGGATAGCGGACTTCAAACAACGTTACCCATCAATCACATTAAAGCTGCTAACGGGTAATGAAAATATCAGCTTTCAAGGACACGGTATCGATATTGCCATCTACTTCGATGATCTTTTTCCCGATAAACTTTTCTGCCAAGCATTCATGCACGAGAGCATGACTCCGGTTTGTAGCATTCAATACGCTGAGTTACACGGGCTTAATCAACAACCAGAGAACCTCAATAGAGCAACGTTACTGCATGACAACCAAGCATGGAACTACGATTCGAACCGCAATGAATGGGAAGTGTGGGCACAAGCGAACAAACTCAGCACTGTGCATTCAAACTCTAACATCGAGTTTGACCGTTCAGATCTCGCGATACTGGCAGCTATAAACAATGCAGGTATTGCCATTGGGCGATATAGCGTTGTATCGAAATATCTTAAAGACAATACGCTTATCGCGCCATTTAGCGAACCACCAGTTACGTGCAAACAACAGTATTATTTTGCGACGCCGTCAGAACACCAATCACCAAAAGTTAAAATGTTTATTGAGTGGGCTTTAGAGCAAAGAGATCAAATGTAGGTGTGTATGTTCGGATCGTGTGAGTAATACGGAGTACGTGGAATATGGGAATTCTTGGCACTTAACCTTCGCGGGCCTTTTACGAGCTTAGCTCCGGTGCTTTCTCAGGTTATTGACAGGTTGGCAATTAGCGCTGTTAATGAACTTGGTATTTCCAATATTAGCTTTGATGATCTGGTTGCCTAAAATCAGAAAACGCTCATCTTCGGCCAACAATAACAAGCAACAAGACAAACCTCTGCCGATGAAGAAGATGATTAAAAGCGGCGTAGCGTGGCAAGTAACGTTAGCGCTTGGGCCAAACAAGAAGGGTTACGGTGTCGCGACTCTATTGCTGACGACGGTTTTGATGTATTCACTTGGCGACAAACCAAATTTCCCTTTAAAGCGCTGACTAAAACGCCCTTCCGATTGGTAACCGCAAGACTGAGCCAACATCGCTACATTCTGTTGTCCGTTTTGCATCAGATAAAGCGCATGACTCAACCGAACTTCAGCCAACACCTCACGATATTGCATACCTTCCAACTTGAGCTTTCGAATCAGCGTGGCTCGGCTCATTGCAAAACGCTCCGCCACCGACTCTAGCGGATGCTTCTCATCTGGTGAGAGTGAAAGATAATGGCTGAGCTTTTGGCTAAACGAAACGTTGGCACTGGCAAACAATCGATGCAGCACCGCTTTTTCAGCTAATTGCTGGTACAAGCCCTGCAACCAAAACTGTTGAGTCTCTTTGCTCATGCTCTGTGTATCAAACGAGAACAGCGCGTTGAGTGAGTCTTGTAAGTTTCGATCCGCTTTCACTGTAGGCAGTCCCAGATCATTCGAACGTTCCTCACTTAAATCAAGCATCGCCTGAGAAGGTTGGAATTGAAAGCTGAATACTCGCGACAAGAAACGCCCTTTGTGGGGCATGTTCTCAAAACTTAGTGAAGCTGATGCCTCACACAACAGCAGCTCAGAATGTGAGAGCTCTACCGCCGAATCTTTCCAAAACAGGCGCTTACTGCCTGTAATGATCTGAATGATACTAGGGGATAGAATCCTCACATTACGCAGCTTTTGTAACTGCTCTGCACGAAAGATCGTCACTTGATATTGATGATTCATCTCATCCCCTTGTTTACTTATTATCAACTTGTATAAGCTATTAACGTGTATAAGTTGCGGTCAATTTCGCTTTGTCTAAAGCCATACTGTTCAACGTGAACCCAACCACTGCCGACGGCGTATTTTCGTCTAGGTTAAGTTTGTCCGTTGGCAGTGCCCAAACCGTGAACTGGTAGCGGTGCATGCCATCTTTTTCCGGAGGACAAACGCCACCGTAGCCAACTGTGCCGTAATCAATACGACCTTCTTTGCCGCCGACTTTAGAGATGTCGACACCGCGAGGTAACTCGTTCACAGTTGCAGGGATATCAAACGCAACCCAGTGCCAGAAGCCACTTTCAGTCGGTGCATCTGGGTCATAAGCCGTGATTGCAAAGCTTTTGGTACCTGCTGGTGCATCTTTCCACATCAACTGTGGTGATAGGTTTTCGCCATCACAACCCCAGCTTGAGTATTCAAAGGTCTTCGCCATTGGATGACCTTCTTGAATGTCATTACTCGTTAGTTCAAACGCCTGGGCAGTGCCTACAGATAAAATGCTAATTACCAATACTGATTTAGTGATTGCTTTCATGATGGTGTTCCTCTGATTAGGTATGAACTCAGTATAGTCTGAGCAACCCGCAAGTGAATAACAATAAGTATACAATTAGCCAAATAGCACGTTCATAATGATACTTACTGCATTTTTCACCATTTTTGAAAAAACATTCAACAATTGCTATTCAAAGAGCACATATTGACGTGCAGGTTAGAAGTCATTTCCAAGGCCTTTAGTCTTACCAAAGAGCCTTTAACGAAGATGACTAGCGTTATGGATTAACACTAACTAAGACTCGCCCCTAACTAATAGTCGCACCCTACTTATGGTCCCCATTTTGAAAGGCAGTCAGTAAATAAGCGATAAAGACCTTCTTACGTTTCGGCATCAACTTCCTGTCTGCATACACTAGGCTTACTGAAACTTCCGGCATCTCATATTCAGGTAACAAACGGATCAGCTTACCTGTTTTAAAGTGCTCACGACAAATGAATTCAGGAAGCACCGCTAAGCCGAGCCCATCCAAACATGCCGTTAAGCATGCCGTGATGGTATTCACCCGCAACTGACACGGCAGATCGATCAAAATTGACTCTCCGCCTTCTAATTGTAAATGCCACTTGGGTAGACGCGCCGCCTTGTTAACCACCTCAATCATTCTAAATGGCGGTTTAAGGTCATTGGGCGAAGAAATTTCACCGAACTGTTCTAAATACTCAGGGCTAGCTACCAATACACGCTTTGATGTTGTGAGGTAGCGAGAAACCAAGCTCGAGTCCACTAGCTCACCAATTTGCGCGTAAAGATCGATCCCCTCCGCAATGATGTCGACTTCTCGATTCGTCAATTCTAAGTTCAAAGTCACGTTTGGGTGCTCTTTTAGGAAGCTGTGGATGTACTTTGCTAATACTTGATGCCCCAACTCGACGGGCAACACAACATTCAACTGCCCTCTGACCAAATCCTGATTGGCTGAAACCTCTAACTCAGCTTGGTTCATGATCTCTTGCATCTGGACACTCGACTGATAAAAGCTCTCCCCCTCTGGCGTTAAGACTAAACTTCGAGTCGAGCGAGTGATCAACCTCACACCTAGGTGCTGTTCCAGCTCGTCTAGCTTCCGGCTGACGGTCGACTTGGTCATGTTCAATGCCTCAGCTGCGTGCGTGAAACTACCACAATCAACAACTTGCGTAAAAACAGTCACAGCATTTAAGTCCATCGTACTTCTCCCAAAGTGCTATTAGTTAGATTCTTGCAACAGTGTTTTCCTTTTTTCCTATCTTATCAATCAATCGAATTCATTTACAATTCGTTACATCTAAATAAAAACAAAATGAGAAATAAAAAATGACAGAGAACAACAACGCTTCGCAAACAGTAAGCAAAAAAAAACGTAAAAAAGCTCCGCTTATTGCTACTGCGATCATGCTGTCATTGGGTTTAGCTGGCGCCGGATACTGGTACGGCTATGGTCAGTACTTTGAATCTACCGACAATGCTTATCTACAAGGCGACATCACGAATATTAGCCCTAAAGTATCAGGCTATATTGTTAAGTCTTACGTGAGTGATAACCAATCGGTTAAAGAAGGTGATTTATTAGTTCAAATCGATGACCGTGATTACCAAGCAGCCCTCGCTCAAGCTAATGCCCATTTATCCGTCGTACAATCCGACGTAAAGAACTTAATCGCCCAACAGACGTTACAACGTAGCAAAATAAACCAAGCAGAAAGTGGCGTCGATTCCGCACAAGCAGAATATGAACGTGCTATCCAACAGGTGCAGCGCTCTCGCAGCTTGTTAAAACGCAATTACGCTTCTCAAGATGAAGTCGATAGCATGGTCGCTCAACAAAAAGTGACCCTTGCAGACTTAGAAGAAGCGAAAGCCAACCTTGTCGCAAGTAATGACCAACTCTTCGTTATTGCTAGCGAAATTGAACAAGCCAAAGCCTCAGTAACAGAAGCTCAGGCACAGCAAGATCAAGCACAGCTAAACCTTGACTACACCAAAGTCTACGCACCTACTGATGGCGTCATTGGTAAACGCAGTGTACGTGAAGGCTTGTTGATTCAAGCTGGTGCACCACTTATGAGTTTGGTACCAAACAACCAAGTGTGGATTGAAGCCAACTTCAAAGAGACACAGCTAAGTGGCATTCACAAAGGTCAGACGGTTGAAGTAGAACTGGATGCGTTCCCGGGGCAACCACTTGAAGGCGTGGTCGACAGCTTCTCCCCTGCAACTGGCGCCAAGTTTGCTCTACTGCCACCAGAAAACGCGACCGGTAACTTCACTAAAATCGTTCAACGTGTACCAGTGAAAATTACTATTCCTGATCAGCAAGAGTTGAAAGGTCGACTACTTCCTGGTTTGTCTGTGGTCGCGACCATCGATAAACGAGGCTAAACCATGAGTAACGCTGATGTTGTCACCCAAACCAATGATGATGGAGAGGTTTCAAGACGCCATTGGATCGCCCTATTTGGCGGCTTAATTGGCGCGTTTATGGCGATCTTGGATATTCAGATCACCAACTCGTCTCTCAAAGACATTCAAGGTGCGCTTTCTGCCACCTTAGATGAAAGTTCGTGGATATCTACGTCTTATCTAGTCGCAGAGATGATCGCTATCCCACTCAGTGGTTGGCTTTCAAAAGCGCTTGGTAAACGTCGATATATCACGTGGACGACGGCCATCTTCACCCTCTCATCTTTGTTATGTTCATTTTCATGGAATATGACCTCGATGATCGTGTTCCGTGCGATGCAAGGCTTTAGTGGTGGCGCTTTAATTCCACTTGCCTTTTCTCTGGTGATACAGTTACTACCTGTCAACAAGCGCGCTGTGGGTATGGCACTGTTTGGTGTCACCGCAACGTTTGCTCCGTCGATTGGTCCTACGTTTGGTGGCTGGCTGACTGAGAACTTCTCGTGGCACTATATTTTCTACATCAATATTCCACCCGCCCTACTCGTGATCACCATGATTCGATACGGCTTGGAAGATGAAAAGCTTGACCTTGGTACGCTTAAAAAAGCCGATTGGTTTGGTATTGCGACCATGGCGCTGGGACTAGGTTGTCTAGAAGTGGTTCTAGAAGAAGGTAACCGTGAAGAGTGGTTCAGCTCAAGTTTTATCATTACACTTAGCATTATTTCTGCGGTGAGCTTGGTGTACTTCGTAATAAACGAACTGCAACACAAAAAGCCACTGGTGAACTTGCGGCTATTGCGTGATGGGCAGTTTGCGATGTCCTGTATCGCCTATTTGATTCTAGGGATGGCATTGCTTGGCTCTATCTATGTTCTGCCGATGTATCTCACTCAAATTCAGCAATATAACGCGATGGAAATTGGTGAAGTGTTAATGTGGATGGGTTTCCCACAACTTCTGATATTCCCAATTGTGCCCAAACTAACACAGATCATTAAGCCTAAGTACTTGGTTACCTTTGGCTTCGCGATGTTCGGTTTCAGTTGTTACGTAAATACACACATGACAATTGATTTTGGCGGGCAACAGCTGATTTTGTCTATGGTTCTACGTGCTATTGGTAGCCCGTTTATTATGGTTCCGCTGTCTTTGGTTGCGATGAAGAACATCAGCAAAATGGACACCCCTGACGCTTCGACCTTAACTAACGTAATGCGTAACTTAGGTGGCGCGTTCAGTATTGCGATTATCGCTACGCTGCTGGATAACAAAACCCGTGAGCATCTTGCACACATCAAAGAGTCGCTACCTTCTGTGAGTCAATTAGGTTGGCAAACCCTCAAAGACCAGCAAGCATTCTTTATTCAATCAGGAAGTGATGCCGCGACTGCGATGCAACAAGCGCAAGCAAGCCTACTTGGCACCATGCAACGTGACGCCGCTATCATGGCTTACAACGATGTGTTCTTAATGATGACGGCATTCTTGGCGTTAGCCGCTGTGTTGATTCTTAATATGCGTGATTAGCGCTAGATTTTCGTTAAATAGAGCTTCAAGCAAAGAACAATATTTCGAATAAAAACTCGAACAATTAAATTGAGAGGTAAGCTTATCGACTTGCCTCTTTTTTATTTCTAAAACACGTATAACCCTACAAAAACCAGGCAAAAGTAACCTGCGTTTGAAGTCTTTCATAAATGTTATCGAATACTCCTTAATTACCAATAGTTTATTGAGTGTTTGTATGTGATATTGGCACCTTGACAATGTGCAACTTGACGCCTAAATTAAAAATAACATTTGGTATTGAGGAAAATGGATTTGACCTTACCACCTGACCTACGAGTTTTAATTGTCGACGACTCTAAGAGTGCAACTATTCTTATAAAGCAGCAACTCTCGAGCTTAGGCATTTCACATGATTGCATCTTTATTGCGACCGACTATCGACAAGCTATTAGAGCGGTCGAAACGCACTCTTTTCATGTACTCCTCATCGATTACCACTTAGAGCAATCCTTCACCGGGTTTGAGCTTTTGGGGATCCTGTATCGAAACAGGCTCATCGATCATACTGTGGCCACTATTCTTCTATCAGGGGATATGCGTCAAGAGACGGTATTAACCGCCCTTTCAGGTGAAGCTCACCATTTCATTTCTAAGCCGATTCATACTCAGATGCTGGGTAAAAAGATCCAAAGTGCTGTGTCCGAATCGCAGCAAATTGACCAACTAAATAGCCTATATCCTATTAACACGCCTGAAGTGCTTAAACAGGCGCTAGCGATTCCTAATAACCAAGTGAACGTACAATTCGAAGCGACACTGATCGAGCACTTAATCGCGGGTAAAAAGTGGGACTTGCTTTCAAATGTCCTCACGACTTCCAAAACAAAAATGCACCCGACCAAGTTGGTTGCAGAGGCATTGATTTTAGACAGCTTAGGTAAACCGAACCTAGCGATAGAGAAACTGCACAATTACTTGATTGTTCAGCCACTGTCATTAAACGTGATTGATTGCTTAAGCTGCATCTATGAAAAACATAAGATGTTACTGCCAGCGCTTAAGCTGGCGATACGAGCATTTGAAATGACACCGAGCATAAGCCATCGCGCAATTCGAGCGATCGACTTGGCCGAGAACGTCGACAACACGCACATGTTGATTAAGCTTGGGGAAATGTACGCAACCCACATTTCACCTGCCGACATGGATGTCATTCACTCTATTGGCTCGCACTTTAATTCGTTAAAAGCGACCTACCAGAGAGAGACGAAACTAAAGTACAAACGTATTTTGCTTGAACATGCCAACCAATTCACAGAGTTAGTGAACCTAAAGCTTCCAGTAAAACAACAGCATCAAGTTTTGGCTAGTCTAGCCCTCTTTCAAAGCAACATCTTGCTCGTAGAAAATAGTCCTCACGTTGCCCATAAAAAAGTGATTAGAGCCTCGACACTGTTAGCGAATAATTTCCACAGCCAACCAACTTACTTGCTTACCCAACTATTACCACTGCTCGTCCATTTTGGTGAGTACTCTCTTTATCACTTAGCGGTAGAATGTCTAAAATCTCGTGGAGAAACAGTAAGTCACAAACTTGAGTCCAAAAATGCCGACCCTTCAACGTGTATAAACATTGAAAACTTTGGGTCGATCCAGGAATTAAAGGACTACATTCACAGTTACCCATATTCAGTTGCCGCCAAACTTGACTATATATATGCAGTCCATAGAGCTCATATAGATGAGAAACTTAGCGACGACTATTTAGAAGAAATCTTACAATTAGAACTTCCTCCAAAATGGAATCAATGGATTAGTGATTCATCACGGTATGGTTTTTCCACTAAGCCGCCTAGCCCATTCTCAACATGCAGCCGACAGGAGTCCACATGCTAGACTTTGATGCTTTAAATGCCTATTTAGACAACGACAGAGAAGTCATTTACGCCGTTTTGTCTACCTATCAAGAAGATCATGGCAATTCGCTACAAGAAATCGAAGAGTTGGTTCAGCAACAAGATTGGGGCAAGCTTCATTTTACTGTACACACCTTAAAAGGCATCTTAGCCAGCTTTGGGGAAGAAACGGCCACTGTTGCATTAGAAAGAGTAGAACAAAACACACTCAATAAGCTTGCGCCGCAAAATGATGATCTTTCCGTTATCTACAGCGAAATTAAGATCATTAATCAGCAAATCGATGAGATTCTTAGCACTTATTAGTCGATAGAATTAAGACTTACTTGGCGGTGCTTAATAGCCGAAACTGCAAAAGAGTTGAGATACTTCGAAACATTGAACCTCGACTCTTGCCATTTTTCTTATCATTTCCCCTCTCGATTATATAGCCAACCGACACCTATGAATTCATGTCAGTTATCTAGGGCAGGAAATACATAACAGATGCTTTGTAAGCCAGCGATGTTGATGTTTTAAATGAAAAACAACACACTTGATAAGATGAAAATGGTTAAATATTTGTATGCTTCTTTGTGACATAAGTTTGCGAAATTGCATTTTATTTATTGGTAAATAAGAAACTGCTATCTACACTCTAATGAAACCAAGCGTTAATCACTTAGTGGCATAATAATACAATAAAACGTTCAGTCGGCTAGATAAGGACAAGGAAATGGACAACGATAGTTTTGCTGCGTCTCAGGGGCTTACGGATGAAACACCCATTACCGAATCATTTTCTACCAGTGCAGACCCTTATGCTCATTATTTAAAGGATATTATAGGCATCGATCTACTGTCGCGTGAAGATGAGGTGTATTACGCAAAATTAAATCGCGCGGGTGATAAAAAAGCGCGCGATGTCATGATCGAATCAAACCTACGCCTTGTTGTTAAAATCGCAAAGAGTTACCTAAAACGTAAAGGTAATAATTTCACCCTGCTCGACCTGATCGAGGAAGGCAACATTGGCTTGATTAAGGCCATCGACAAATACGATCCAGAACCAGGCTATCGTTTTTCAACCTATGCTGTATGGTGGATCCGCGAAAACATTGAAGCCGCATTAATGAACACTGGTCGTACCGTCAGATTGCCATCGCACGTATGCAAAGAAATAAATAACCTTGCCTCAAAGAGGCTCGATGTTAGTAAGAAAATGCGCAAAGAAATTTCTATTTCTGAACTATCGGATAGTTCTGGTGTTAAGACCAAACGCGTCGATCAACTGGTGGCGTTAAGTGGATTTATTGACGTGACGACGACTGTTGGAACGAGTCATGCACCGATGGCACTAGAACAATGTGAATGTGAATACATCCTCGACCCTCAACAAGATTGTGAAGATCAATCCTTTACCCAAGCTCTAGAACAAATCATCAATACACTTCCTCCACAATTACAAAAGGTGCTCATCCATCGTTTTGGTTTGTTTGATAACAACGTGAAAACGCTAGCTGAAGTGGGCGAAATGTTTGATGTCAATGTTTCTAATGAGCGCGTTAGACAAATGCAGAAAGAAGCAGTCAAAAGAATTCAGAAACGACTCAAATTTGATGGTTGGGTGTAAGTCGCAAACCTGTATAGAATTAGGTGAAAATAACGGTAAGTAAAAACAGTAACGTTAAGTAAAAACAGTAACGTTAAGTAAAGAAAGAACCTTAAGGGTGAGCCTAAAAGCTTGCCCTTTTTGTTTGCCTGATTCTCTAGAAAAATAAAAGGATCGTAAGCTCGCGAATCCTAAGTCATTAATGGCAAATGCCACTGTGTTAACTTACCTTAATAAGTGACTCGCTCACTGCGCAAAATGAGATAATTGATATAAGTGGTTTCAAGAGAATCTTGCTCCCACACTGATAAAATCCGTTTGGCGGCAAAATAATAATCTTTGTTTCTCAACAACATCCCAACGGTGCGGCTAAGCTTTTCAAATCGAACTTGATCGCTCGCAGAGATGTAGTCATCTTCACTTTCGATAATGGGCGCTAAACCATCAGCAAACCAATTATTCAATATTTCTCGCATCTCTAATTCGGATTCAGGCACATCCACACTCGACAACTCTCGATGTTGAGGTGGTGGCACTATGTACTTCGACGCTTGCGGTGAACTGACATAACGATACATGCCCTCACTCCTTTTTAACTCTCTCTATAGTAACTAAGAACATTCTTGTAGATTCTCAGGTTTTTTGAAGCCAAAGAATGAATCTCAGCGACAAATAAGAAAGCCATGCAAAGGTCACTCTACATGGCTTTGCTCAGGGCAACTTTACGCTGCCCTATCTACTTGTTGGTTTAAACTAAATATCGGTTCAGACTAAAACTAAGCCCTTTCGATTAAATCGAGCTTTGGTCGAAGTCGTTGCCTTGATCGGTTCCAGTTTGAGAGTCTGAATCGAAGCTTCCAGAGTCGTCCGTGAAGTCAACACCTTGATCTTGACCACCTGAACTTGTCCAGTCGCTGCCACCAGATTCCATACCCGCCATGTCCGGTTGCTGCTCTTGCGTAGAACCTTGCATGGTGTATTGATCATCGACCTCAACTTCAACAGAACCGCTTGCACCGTCTATTGAGCTACCCAATTCGTCGTAACCTTGGAATTGGATCTCGCTAGTACCTTCATAACCTTCTGGAAGTTCGACAGATACAGGGTGCTCTAGGTTGCCACTGATTGTGAAGCTACCATCACCATTGTCCAGTGCGTTACTCACTGTAGAACCTTCAGGTAAGCCTGACATTTCAGCATAATCAACCGATTCGTTACCACTCACCTCATCTGGAATCGAGATAGAGATGGTATCGCCCGGAGCCGCTGTCACGTCAGCAACGCTATCTTCAGCTTCTGTTTCACTGTCTTGAGCTTGGTCATCAGCTTGTTGTGCGACGTCCACTTGCTGCTCTTCAGTTGCTTGAGCGGCTTGTACTTGTGGTTCATCACTCTGTGCTGAATCATCAGCTACTTGGATGCTTAAGCTATGGCTCGATACTTCACCACCATCGTTAACGTCGACATTCATCGCTAAGTTGCCGTCGAAGTCTTCGTTTGGCCAGTATGTCCATTCGCCTTCACCAGATTCAGCGAAGAAGCCTGCATCGTTCGCGTCTGCAACGTCAACAACTTGTGCTGTATCGCTAACGCCCAACTCATCCACCAGCTGAGACTCTGTGATAGTTAGTGAACCATCATCCGCTAAGGCATAACCTTCACTCGCGGCTGCTTCATCGCCACCTTGGATATCCACGTTGAAGAAGCTTTCGATGCGGTTTTCGCCATCGGTCGCTATGAATCCAACTTGAACATCTCCGGTGTAATCTTCAGCCGGTGTGAATTGATAGTTACCTTGGTTATCGCTCTCTATCACACCCTGACCTTCCATCAAGCTCACTGACTCAATGCTCATGCTATCGCCCTCTGCATCGCTCAGGTTCGCTAACATGTCTTGATCAGTGAACGACAAGGTGGCGTCCGCTGCAATTTCAGTGGTTGTGATGCTGTTCACTTCTGGTGCTGCATTCTCTTGTGAATCGCCCTCTTTCACGACCACGCCAGTCTGCTCATCATGAAGCACGCCATCTTTATCGACCACGTAAGCAATGTCTGCTTCGCCAGTAAAGCCCGGTGCCGGTGTGAACGTCCAAGTGCCATCACCATTATCGACAATCTCACCTTGGCTGCGGTCTGCAAGATGAACCAGTTTCACTTCATCGTCGCTGTCTGCATCTACATTCTCAGCCAAACCAATTAGGTCGTCCGCGGTTAGGATGATGGAATCACCCGCTACCGTTTCGAAGTCACCAGAATCGATGCCATCTTCGAACGCTTCTGGCTCATCTCCGTAATCGACCGTGGTTGCACTTACGGTTACGAAGAACTCACCATGGAAGTCTTCAGGAGGCGTCATTTGAATGTTTGAAATATCCCAGTCGAACAGGTCGATGTATTGACCCGGCTCAGTGATCATCACTGTGTTCACACCATCGGTTACTTCGAATCCAACAGGGAAACCTGTCATCACTAGGTTACTTAGCGTTTCTGAATCATCGACTAGACCAACGTTCAGTCCTAAGTGACCCGTTTCATCTTCACCGAAAACTAGAGGACCGTCATGGTCAGTGGTAATCACCGCGCCATCCGCAACAGGACGAACGTACACAGGAACATCGAGAACCGTTTCAAACTCACCATCACTCACGACAACTTGTAGGTCTGAAACGCCTGCAAAGTCACCGGTTGGTGTGAATGTCCAAGTACCATCGCCGTTGTCTGTGACTTCTCCGCCATCTTCACCGTCTGCAGTGATAATGCGTGAAACCACAAGGTCAGCCGTATCAATATCACCGAACAAGTTCATCAAGTCGCCCGCATCGAAGGTGAACGCGCCACCTTCGTCTGTGGTCATCATCGCGTTACCGACATTGAATGGTGCGTCGTTAACTGGAATCACATCCACATTCAGCGAGCCATCAACCACCTCTTCACCATCAGTTGCTTGATAACCCAGTTCTACCAAGCCATTGAAGTCTTGAGTAGTCACTAAGTGATACATGCCATCTGGTTGCTGAGTTAAGGTCGCATTGGCTGGAGCACGAACCGTAATGCTTTCGATGCTGATCTCTTCACCATCAAGGTCTGTGACTTGGTCCGCGATGTAAGCTGGGTCAATGACCATGACTACATCTTCTTCGCCTTGCATCTCAATCGTAGGCGCTTCAGGTGCGTCATTCACTGGCGTGACATCGATGTTGCCGTCGACTGAGATTGTCTCTTGGCCATCGCTAACGTTAAACGTCATTGGCACATCGCCATTGAAGTTTTCGTTTGGCGTGAATGACCAAGTACCATCTTCGTTGTCTAGCAACTCACCCAAGCTAGGGTCGATTTGTAGACCAGATGCTGACAGCTCATCTGCGGTGTTATCAATGTCGGTAGCTTGAGCTAACAACATGTCTTGTGTGATAAGAATCGTGCTGTCTTCGGCTGTGGTGAGTTTCACATCCTCCGACTCAGGTCCATCATTCACGGCCAGAACTTCAATACCCGCCGTTGTTGTCGCTGTTGCACCGTCATCGTCGGTTACAACCACATCTAGGCTGATATCACCGTTAAAGTTCTCACTCGGCGTGAAGGTCACAGAACCATCATCATTTTGAACCAATTCGCCGTCAGAGCCAGTGTAAGTCACGCTTTCAAGCGACACTTCACCATCAACGTCTGAGCTATTCGCAATCAACTGCTCAGGGCTAATAGTAATCGTGCCATCTTCGTTCATTTGGTAAGACGTTGAACCCGCCACTGGTGCGTCATTAATGTCCGTTACGGTCACATCAATATTGGCATCGACTGTCTCAGTGCCATCAGACACTGTGAAGCCAAGGTTTACATCGCCATTGAAGTTCTCGTTCGGAGCAAAGCTGTAAGTGCCATCACCATTATCCGTGAACACACCTTCTGCGCCCGTGTAAGACACATCCGTAATAGACAAGTCATCGCCGTCAATGTCTGCAGCGCCTGCTAGTAGGTCTGCATCCGTGAAGATTAGCGTTCCATCCTCCTCAACGGTGAAGCTTTGATCTTCAGCCGTAGGCAAGTCGTTCACTGGGTTAACAGTAAGGTCTGCCGTTGCAACAACCGTTTCAGTACCGTCAGACAAGTCGAAGCTTAGGTCAATGTCGCCATTGAAATCAGCATCTGGTGTGATGGTAAATGAGCCATCATCGTTTGCCGTTACTGTTGCGTTGTCACCTGCAGTTAAGTTAGCTGCGGTAAGGTCATCGCCATCCACATCTGAAGCTTGAGCCAGCAATTGCTCTTGGCTTAGGGTGATTGAACCATCTTCATCCACGGAGTAAGCCAAGTCGCCAGAGACTGGCGCGTCATTGACTGCGATAACGTCAATACCCGCAGTCGTTTGAGCGGTTGCACCGTCTTCATCTGCAACGGTGACATCTAGGCTGACATTGCCGTTGAAGTTTTCATTTGGTGCGAAGCTGTACGTACCATCTCCATTATCAGTAAAGATACCGTCTGCACCCGAGTAAGAAACATCACTAACGGATACATCACCTTCAATGTCTGAGCTGTTCGCAAGAAGCTGCGCATCAGAGATAATAATCACATTATCTTCATCGACGCTGTAGGTCGTCGAACCTGCAACTGGTAGGTCGTTTACGGCAATAACGTCGATACCTGCCGTTGTTTCAGCCGTTGCACCATCCTCATCCATAACAGACACATCAAGACTGATGTCGCCGTTAAAGTTTTCGTTCGGCGAGAAGGTGTAAGTGCCATCACCATTATCCGTGAACACACCATCTGTGCCGCTGTAGCTAACATCGCTAACAAAGACATCCCCTTCAACATCTGAGCTGTTCGCCAGAAGTTGTGCATCGCTTATGGTGATACTGCCATCTTCTTCAACGCTGTAAGAGGTTGTGCCTGCTACAGGTACGTCATTGATTGGAACAACTTGAACATCAATGTTTGCCGATACCACATCGGTGCCATCGCTGACATCGTAAGTAAGGTCGACGCTGCCATTGAAGTTCTCGTTTGGAGCGAAGGTATAAGTGCCATCGCCGTTATCCGTGAACACACCGTCGGTGCCTTCGTAGTTAACTGATTCAACAGAAAGGTCATCGCCATCGATATCCGTTGCGCCAGCCAGTAACTGCTCATCAGTGAAGGTCAACGAGCCATCTTCATTAATGGTGTAGTCATGATCGTAAATCACAGAAAGATCGTTGACTGCTGTTACGGTCACATCTAGCTCAGCTGGAGTCACCCCACCGTTACCATCATCCACGTTGTAGCTAATGGAGAATTCACCGTTGAAGTTCTCTTCCGGCGTAATGGTGTAAGTACCATCACCGTTATCAGTGATTAGAGCGTTGTCGATGGAAATATCACCAACACTTGGTTCGTTACCATCCGTATCACCAGAGTCGCCATCTTCGTCGCCACTTAGCAATTCAGAGATATCGATGCCATTTTCATTCGCAAGGGCTTCTTCTGCAGTTGGCAAATCAAACGCATTTTGTGTACCGACATCTTGGCTTGGAACAATCACGCCGTTCACGATATCGAATACATGCCAATGATCACCTGATGGGTTATCTGATAAGTCTGGGCTGAAGGTTTCAACCAATGTATCGCCTACAAACACCTGAACCTGTACATCTTCAACACCATCTACATCCCAACTTCTACTGGTGTAGTTGTGTACTGAATAGTGCATGTCAGCATCTTGATAATTTGGAATAGTGATGGTTTCAGGACCACCGCCATTCGTGTCATCAACATCTTGTTGAACAACATTGCCTTCACCGAGGTCGTGGCTCATATCGCGGTAGTAGATATGGTCTAGTTCATTGCCATTCTCTGTATCGTAGAGCCATAGGTGGTTGTCCATATCACGTGGGCTTTCACCCCATGTGACCACGATACGCATATCAGTTTCTTCAAGCACTTCAGATATTGCGGTCACGCCACCATTAGTATCTTCACCTGCTGGGACCAGGAAGCTGCTGGTAATAGAGCCTTCTTGTTCAATAGTTACGGTACCTTGGTCAACAACTGGACCGCTCATAGAGTAGTTACCAGATTGGTCTGTCACAGTGGTGTACGAGTGACCTGCGTTATCGGTCATTGTGACATCTGCACCAACGACTGGGCTACCCGTTTCAGCATCCAGCACAGTACCGGTTACGGTCGTTTCATCGCCCTGCTCTCCGATAATTGCGGTCATGTCATCGTCTTCGATGTCAGTCGCGAATTGTAAGAGTTCTTCTTGAGTAATGGTGTACGAACCATCCTCTTCAATGGTTATCGCCACATCAGCAGAAACAATTGGCGCGTCGTTAACTGGATCAACGGTCAAGCCCAAGTTAGCGGCAATTGGTGTGTCGCCATCGCTGATGCTGTAGGCAACATCGATGTAGCCATTGAAGTTTTCGCTTGGAGTGATTGAGAACGTACCATCACCATTATCGACAATCGTTGCATCGTCACCGACCAAGGTTAAGTCGGAAGCGACAAGGTCATCACCTTCAATATCAGCGGCATTCGCTAGTAACTGCTCCTGTGTGATAGTGATGACGTTGTCTTCATCAACGTTCGCGTAAACATCAGATGTCGTTGGCAAGTCATTGGCCGGGTTTACCGTCAGATCGGCGTTCGCCAAAATCGTCTCAGTACCGTCCGAAATATCAAAGCTTAGGTCGATATCGCCATTGAAGTCAGCATCCGGTGTTACCGTGAAGGTACCATCGCCATTATCAACTACGGATGCATTATCGCCTGCGCTTAGGTTGCTTGCGGTCAGGTCATCGCCATCCACATCAGATGCTTGAGATAGCAACTGCTCTTGAGTCAGAGTAATCGAACCATCTTCATCAATGCTGTATGCCAAGTCACCCGATACTGGTGGATCGTTAATTGGCAGAACATCAATGCTTGCCGTCGTGGCCGTCGTTGCACCATCCTCATCGGTCACAACTACATCGAGGCTAACATCTCCGTCGAAGTTTGCGTTCGGCGCGAAGCTGAATGTTCCATCGCCATTGTCAGTAAAGATGCCGTCAGCGCCTGTGTAGTTAACGCTATCAATCGCCACTTCACCTTCAATATCAGAAGAGTTCGCCAACAGTTGCTCTGCACTGATGGTAATTACTTCATCTTCGTTCACTGAGTAGCTGGTAGAACCTGCGATTGGCGGATCGTTCACCTCAAGTACGGTGATTCCTGCTGTGGTCGCTTCTGTTGCTCCTTCTTCATCGGTAACAACAACCGCTACGCTCACATCACCATTGAAGTTCTCGTTTGGTGAGAAGGTGTAGGTGCCGTCACCGTTGTCTTCGAACACACCGTCACTGCCAGTGTAAGTCACGCTATCAATCGCAACCTCACCTTCAATGTCTGAAGAGTTAGCTAACAGCTGTTCGTTACTGATCGTGATTGAGTTGTCTTCATGCACAGTGTAAGACGTACTACCCGCCACTGGTGGATCGTTCTCTGGTGTCACACTCACATCAATGTTGGCTTGAACCGTATCTGTGCCATCTGACACATCAAAACTGAAGTTCACATCACCATTGAAGTTCTCGTTTGGCGCAAAGCTGTAGCTTCCGTCGCCATTATCAGTAAGAACACCATCAGCACCCGTGTATGTCACACCTTCAACCGACAAGTCGTCCCCATCGATATCGGTAGCTCCCGTTAGCAGGTCTTCATCTGTGAAGTTCAAGATGCCGTCTTCGCCAATGCTGAACGTTTGATCTTGTGGTTGTGGAAGGTCATTAACTGGATTAACGGTGAGGTCAGCCGTCGCAACCAGCGTGTCTGTACCGTCGCTAATGTCGAACGTTAGGTCAATGTCGCCATTGAAGTTCGCATCTGGCGTAATGGTAAAGCTACCATCATCGTTAGCAACAACTGCCGCGTCTCCATCAACAATTAAGTTAGAAGCAGTCAGGTCGTCTCCGTCTACATCGCTAGCTTGAGAAAGAAGTTGCTCTTGGCTCAAGGTAATTGAACCGTCTTCCTCTACGCTGTATGCCAAGTCTCCTGATAATGGAACATCATTGATTGGTAGGACATCAACCGTAATATGAGTATCAACTTGAGCGCCGTCTTCATCTTGAATGGTCACATCCAACTGCACTTGGCCGTTGAAGTTTTCATTCGGTGCAAAGCTACATGTGCCGTCACCATTGATTGAGAAGATTCCGTCTGGGCCGTCGTAGTTGATCTCAACAAGTTGTACGTCACCTTCAATATCAGAGGCGTTCAGCAGAACTTGAGACTCATTAAAGGTCAGTACCGAGTCTTCATCGATAGTGTAAGACGTTGGGCCAGCAACTGGCGGATCGTTCACTTCTAGAACCGTAATGCCCGCAGTCGTCGATACGGCTGCATCGTCTTCATCCACAACAACCACGTCTAGGCTAACTTCGCCATTAAAGTTTTCGTTTGGAGAGAAGGTGTATGTGCCGTTACCGTTGATTTCTAGAACACCGTCACTGCCACTATAGGTAACACTATCAATCGCCACTTCCCCTTCAATATCTGAAGAGTTCGCTAACAATTGTTCGTTACTGATCGTGATGGAGTTGTCTTCATGAACCGTGTAAGACGTGCTACCCGCGACAGGTGGATCATTCTCTGGCATCACGCTGACATCAATGTTAGCAGTTACCGTATCGGTACCATCTGATACATTGAACGAGAAGTTCACATCGCCATTGAAGTTTTCGTTTGGCGCGAAGCTGTATGTGCCATCGCCATTATCGGTTAGAACACCATCTGCGCCAGTGTAAGTCACACCTTCAACGCTTAGGTCGTCCCCTTCAATGTCCGTCGCACCTGTTAATAGGTCTTGGTCTGTGAAGGTTAATACACCATCTTCATTGACTGTAAATGCTTGATCTTGTGCTTCTGGACCATCGTTCACAGGTGAAACTGTTAGTTCTAGATTGGTAGAGATAACATCATCACCATCAGACACATCAAACGTAAAGCTAACATCGCCATTGAAGTCAGCATCTGGCGTTAATGTGTAAGTACCATCACCGTTATCTGTGATAGTTACGCTGTCGTCATCAGTCGCTAAGTTCAGCGCTGTTAGTTGGTCACCATCTAGATCACTAGCATTGGCCAGCAGATCTTCTTGCGAGACCACTATGGAGCCATCTTCTTGAACGGTAGCAGCGACAGGTAGAGCTTCAGGAGCATGATCAACTGTCACTCCCGTCGCATTAATGTAGATAGTTTGAGAGACCACCTCAGAGTCATCATTTGATAATTCTGTCGCGGTAGCGGTTACATGAACTTCAAGATGTTGACTAAAATCTTCTGGTAACTGGAGTTGTAATTCGTTGTCGATCGCTGTTATTGGAAGGTTTATCGCGCCATCTGGGCCTACCGTAATTTCACCGCTGTAGATTTGGCTATTCACTTCCCCCACATCAATCGTGAAGTTGAAGTCGGTATAGTCAGCATCTCCGCCACCATACAAATCTTCAAATCCGTAAACCAGCTCGCCGTCTTCATTAACCGTCGTGCGTGTATGTTCTATACCATCTTGGTTTAGCTGAGAGCTTGAACCACCATGGAAGATCGCGTCACCATTCTGGCCTTGAACTACAGTTTCAGTTCCATCGGCAGCAACAAACACAAGTTGAGGATCAACCGTATCCATGTTTGCAGGCGAACCATCCGCTGCACGGAACTCGTACTGACCGTCTTGCATCGCATCAAAGTCGTTGTGCTGATGTCCGTTTGGAATTAAGAACAGGTTAAAACTCTCACCTTCCTCGACTTGGAAGCTGAACTGGTCTTGTCCTGGAACAAGGTCACCGCCACCGCCAACTTGTGACGCGTTTTCGTAAACAACTTCAACACCCGTGATGTTGCCGTCTTCGTCGACTTTGTAGTAACCCGCTGCGTTTTGGTAACCTGCCGTTTCACCTTCAAACGTTACTGTAATTTCTGTGTCGTTGTAACTGGTGATGCCGTTCTCTTGGTCATTCAGAACGCCTTCGTTATCGTATTGAATAACCGAACCTTCTGGCACACCATCAACCGTTACCGTCAGTGTTTCTGATAGATCTTGGTCTACCAGTGCCGCCGCAATATTAAGCTCAACAATGCCGCCTGGCTCAACCAAAATAGCTTGGTCATCAACGTTAACGCCATCGCCATCGGTAATCACAAGATCCGGCGCATCCGCGACCGCTTCAATGTGAACATTGAGGTCTTGCTCTACTTCAGCTGTACCGTCGGTCACGGTAAAGCTAAACTGCAAATCACCACTAAAGTGCTCTTCAGGAACGAAGCTGAACGTGCCATCACCGTTGTCGGTTACTGTACCTTCATCACCAGAGTAATTGATGCTGGTAACGCTTAGGTCGTCGCCATCAATATCAATCGCACCACTCAATAGATCTTCTTGAGTGAACAGGATGCTGCCATCCTCTTCGATGTGGTACATGCCTGGAGCAACAATTGGAATGTCATTCACCGGATTCACAGTCAATGTCATGTCATTGGCGGTACTGAGTTCACCATCACTCACTTCATAGGTGAATGCGATATCACCATTGAAGTTTTCCGAAGGTGTCACTGTGTAAGTACCATCGCCATTGTCTACGATACTTGCATTCGGATCGTTGGTTTCTAGCGCGCTCGCAAACAGCTCATCACCATCTTGGTCGCTCGCGTTCTCTAGCAACATCGCTTGTGTAACCAGAATTGAACCGTCTTCGTCGACATCTGCAACCATTGTTGTTGCTTCTGGTGCGTCATTGACGAATTCGACTTTCAGGTCGATGTTTGCAGCCACCACATCAGTGCCGTCGCTCACATCAAACGCTAGATCAACATTGCCGAAGAAGCCCAGCTCTGGCGTTAATGTATATGTTCCATCACCGTTATCCGTGACTTCTACCGTGTCGCTTGCGCTAGTCACATTCACCACAGACAGCTCATCGCCTTCAATGTCTGTCGCTTGTGCTAATAGTTCAGCTTCGGTAATGGTAATGGCTTGACCGTCTTCCGTAGTGAAAGAAATGTCCGGCACATCTGGCGCATCGTTGATAGGGTTTACGGTTAGGTTCAGGTCGGCTGCAACTGTCTCGATGGCATCAGTCACATCGTAAGTAAACTCAATCTCACCAAAGAAATCGGCACTTGGTGTGATTGTGAAACTACCATCTGAGTTTTCTACGATAACCGCATTTGGATCGTTGGTAGCTAAGTTAACCGCTTCAAGGTTGTCGCCATCAACATCGGTTGCATTCGCCAACAAATCCTCTTGAGTGATAGTGATTGAACCATCTTCATCAACTGCCGCTTGAATTGGACCGCTCACTTCAGGGCCTTCGTTGACAATCTCAACGTCAACTCTTGCCGTGCTTGGTGCGCTAGCTTGACCATCACTGATATCGAAGGTCAGATTTACCTCACCATAGAAGTTCTCTGCAGGTTCAAAGGTAAAGGTGTTGTCACCATTATCTGTTAGCGTACCTTGCGTTTGGTCTGCTAATAATAGGTTTTCGACATGAAGAATGTCGCCATCAACATCGGTAGCACCAGACAATAGGTCTTTCGCTTCGATGATCATAGAGCCGTTTTCAAGCATTTGAGTATGCAATGGTTCACCCGGAACCGGCACATCATTGACCGGTACA
The DNA here is from genome assembly GCF_050337435.1 of Vibrio satsumensis. Classification (NCBI taxonomy): domain Bacteria; kingdom Pseudomonadati; phylum Pseudomonadota; class Gammaproteobacteria; order Vibrionales; family Vibrionaceae; genus Vibrio; species Vibrio satsumensis. The sequence goes on from NZ_JAKJSX010000004.1 coordinate 182,621, forward strand.
ACCGTTAGGTCTAGATGCGTTGCCACTTCATCAGCACCATCAAATACTTTGTAGTCGATGTCGATTTCACCATTGAAGTTTTCATTCGGCATGAAGGTAAACGTACCATCGCCGTTATCAACTAGCTCACCGTCATCACCACCGTAAGTGATGTCAGAAATCGACAACGCATCGCCTTCTACATCAGTGGTATTCGCCAACAAGTCATCAGCGCTGAACGTGATACCTTCATCTTCATCTGTCGATAGAACAATCGGGCCAGAAACGATTGGCGCATCATTTACTGATTCGAAGTTGATGTTGATGATGTTGCTGTCTGTCAGCTCACCATCACTGACTTGATAACCCAGCTCAATTTCACCGTAGAAATTTTCATCCGGTGTTACGGTCCAAGTACCATCGCCATTATCAGTTAGCGTTGCATGCTCTGAGTTTTCACCCACCAGCTCTAAGTTCTGAATATCAAGGTCATCACCATCGATATCTGATGCTTGAGCGAGTAACTGTTCTTCAGTTATTACAACAGAAGCAAACTGAGCAGAACCTTCCGTATCGATAGTGATATTAGGAAGATCAGCCGTTAGCTCGATTTTGTTGTCACCCGCATGGATGTTCAACTCAACCGTTTCAGTGATTTCTGAACCGTCTACACCAATCGATGTAAACACGGCTTCATCATGAAAAGTTTGTGACACTGTCATGTTTTGAACGACGTAAGTACCATTACCTTGCACGGTACCAAGTTCAAAGTAAGACACCGGCTCATTTACCGTAAGCGTATAGTCGGTCTCGAAAGTACCACGGTCTTCTTTGTGGTAAGTCATCGAGTCAATTAGGTCGCCATCCTCATTGAACGCTTTGATTTCTACTTCTGTAAAGTGACGAGACTCTTCCATGAACCAGCCACCCAAACCATCTAGGTGGAAGCTGATTTCGTTGATGTCTTGGCCTTCAACAGAAATAGTCAGTTTCTCATCACCACTCAGACCTTGGCGGTCGGTGTCACCGATACCATGACCAATATGAGTATTACCATTCCATGCACCCAGCGGATCATCGTTACTTTGAACCGTAACCGTTAAGTCACCATCCGAGAACTCACGAGTATATGGATCAACTTCCGTTCCCCAGTCATCCACGCTCGCATTATCATCGAAGGTACCAATTTGTGTTGTATGAGTACCGTTTGCTAGAGCATCTTCACTTGGCACGAAACGTACTTCCGTGTCAGCCGGTACTTCTTGACCAACTTCCAGTACTACCCACTCATTATCAAGATTAGCTTCGATGATGCCGTTTTCCGGTGCTTGATCTAGACGTAATGCAGGCTCTTCACGAAGCGTTACACCAACTGTTTGGTCTTCTTTTGCTTGGATGAAGATCTCTTCACCCGCTTCTGGCGCGTCATTGACAGGATTAACGGTTAAATCCAGTGTGGTCAGAACTTCATTTTCACCATCGCTGATGCTGTATGTGAAATCTAACTCGCCATTGAAGTTCTCGGTGTGCGTAATAGTGAAAGAACCATCGTCATTTGCAACGATAGTCGCATCAGGATCATTGGTTTGCAGGTTAGACGCCGTTAACTCATCACCCTCAACGTCAGTAGCATTCGCAAGCAGCTGCTCTTGAGTAATAGTGATTGAATTATCTTCGTCGACTTCAGCTTCAATACCGGACGTTTCAGGGCCGTCATTCACAGCGATAACATCAATGCCTGCTGTCGTAGTAGCAGTAGCGCCATCTTCGTCAACGACAACAACATCAAGTGAGATATCACCGTCGAAGTTTTCGTTTGGCGTAAAGGTAAATGTGCCATTACCGTTATCAACGAATGAGCCATCATCACCGCCATAACTCACACTTGATAGTGAAACATCGCCTTCAACATCGGAAGAATTCGCCAGTAGCTGTTCAGCACTGATAGTGATTTGACCATCTTCTTGAACGGTGTAAGCCGTCGAGCCCGCGACAGGTGGATCATTCTCAGGTGTCACGCTGACATCAATAACAGCAGCCGTCGAGCCGGTGCCATCAGAAACATCGAATGAGAATTGAACATCACCATTGAAGTTCTCGTTTGGTGCAAAGCTATAAGTACCGTCACCATTGTCACTCAGAACACCATCTGCACCTGTGTAAAGGACATTTTCAATCGACAGCTCATCACCATCAATATCCGATGCGCCAGCAAGTAGGTCTTCGTCCGTAAACAGTAATGTGCCATCTTCTTCAATGGTGAACTGTTGATCTTGCGCTTGTGGCAAGTCATTAAGTGGATTAACTGTGATATCGAGACCAACTTGAACCTCACCACCATCGTTGTCGATGATATCGAAACTCAGGTCGAGGTCGCCGTTGTAATCAGCGTCTGGTGTAATGGTGTAGCTACCATCCTCGTTTTGTTGGATGGTCGCGTTTTCATCAGTCGATAGATTGATCGCTTCTAGATTATCGCTATCGATGTCTCCCGCTCGTGCTAACAATTGATCTTGTGTCAACGTAATTGAGCTATCTTCGTTAATCGTGTAAGCCAAATCGCCCGATACTGGTGCATCATTAATTGGCAATACATCAACGTTAATCTGTGTTTCAACTGTTGCGCCATCTTCATCTTGAATGGTCACACCCAGTTGAACCTGACCATTGAAGTTTTCGTTTGGTGCGAAGCTACAGGTGCCATCACCATTCACGGTGAAGATACCGTCCGACCCGTCGTAATTGATGCCAACAAGTTCCACGTCACCTTCGACATCTGAAGCATTCACAAGAATCTGAGATTCACTGAACGTTAGAACAGAATCTTCATCGATGGTGTATGACGTAGGCCCAGCAACAGGTGGATCGTTCACTTCAAGTACGGTAATGCCTGCTGTCGTCTCATCAATAGCGCCTTCTTCGTCTGCAACGATGACATCAAGACTTATATCGCCACTGAAGTTTTCGTTAGGAAGGAAGGTATAGCTGCCATCGCCGTTATCTTGGAACACACCATCTGTGCCACTGTAAGTGACAGTATCAACCGACACGGCACCTTCCACATCCAAAGAGTTTGCTAACAATTGCTCATCAGAAATAGTGATCGCATTGTCTTCATTAACCATGTACGAGGTTGAACCAGCAACAGGCGGATCATTTTCAGGAGTGACACTGACATCGATATTTGCGCTAACGGTTTCGGTGCCATCAGACACATCGAAACTGAAGTTCACATCGCCATTGAAGTTGTCATTTGGCGCAAAGGTATAAGTACCATCACCGTGGTCAGTTAGAACACCATCACCACCAGTGTAACTAATTCCCTCAACCGTAAGGTCATCACCATCTACATCAGTTGCGCCTGACAGTAAGTCTGCATCTGTGAATTGCAGGGTACCGTCTTCTTCAATACTAAATTGTTGATCTTGAGGAACCGGTAGATCGTTAACTGGATTAACAGTCAGATCCGCTGTGGCTTGAACGGTATCTGTGCCATCAGTGATATTAAATTGAATATCAATATCACCGTTAAAATTCGCCTCAGGAACAATAGTGAAGCTGCCATCATCATTGGCCGTTACCGTTGCGTTACCATCGACAGTTAAGTCACTCGCGGTTAGGTCATCTCCTTCCACATCCGATGCTTGAGACAACAACTGATCTTGGCTCAATGTAATTGAACCATCTTCGTTTACGTTGTATGCCAAATCACCCGATACTGGTACATCGTTGATTGGCAATACGTCAACATTGATGACGGTTTCAATTTCTGCACCGTCTTCATCACGAATAGTTACATCAAGCTGAACTTGGCCATTAAAGTTCTCATTCGGAGCGAAGCTGCAAGTGCCATCACCATTTACTGAGAAGATGCCATCGGGGCCGTCATAGCTAATGCCGACAAGCTCAACATCTCCTTCGACATCAGAAGCATTAAGCAGTACTTGTGACTCACTGAATGTAAGTACAGAGTCTTCATCAATGGTGTAAGACGTTGGGCCTGCAACCGGCGGATCGTTCACTTCAAGAACATTGATACCCGCGGTCGTCGCGTCAGTCGCACCATCTTCATCAGCAACAACCACATCCAGTGCAATTTCACCGCTGAAGTTCTCGTTTGGCGAGAAGGTGTAAGTGCCGTTACCATTGATTTCCAGGACACCGTCACTACCAGAGTAAGTTACGCTGTCTATCGATACATCACCTTCAATATCAGAAGAGTTCGCCAATAGTTGAGCATCAGAAATGGTAATCGAATTGTCTTCATTCACCGTGTAAGACGTTGAACCTGCAACAGGTGGATCGTTCTCAGGAGTCACGCTAACATCAATGTTTGCTGATACCGTATCGGTGCCATCTGACACGTTGAAGCCGAAGTTTACATCGCCATTGAAGTTCTCGTTTGGAGCGAAAGTGTACGTACCATTACCGTTGTCGGTAAGAATACCGTCGCCACCATCGTAGTTCACACCTTCAACCGTTAGGTTGTCACCTTCAATGTCTGTAGCGCCTGTTAACAGGTCAGCGTCGGTAAAGACAAGCGTTCCGTCTTCCTCGATTTCAAACGTTTTATCTTCAGGAACTGGCGCGTCATTAATCGGACGTACCGTTAAATCAATTGCGCTGCTAATCGTTTCTTGGCCGTCACTGATGTCAAAAGTAAGGTCAAGTTCACCATTAAAGTCAGCTGAAGGAACAACGGTGAAAGTACCATCACCATTGTCTTGAACTGTTGCATCAGCACCAACTTGAACGTTCGAAGCAACAAGCTCGTCCCCATCTACATCACTTGCGTATTCGAGTAATTGTTCTTGAGTGAATGTTATGGAACCGTCTTCATCCATGATGTAAGCCAGATCTTGTTCTGCTTCTGGCGCATCATTTTCACTTTCTACTTGGATTTTGAACGTTTCGCTTACTGTTTCGGAATCAAAGTCATCTTCTACTTCACTGATTGTCTCTTCATCTGAAGCTTGAACATCAACGGCAAATGTCTCTTCGACTGTCTGTGAATCGAGGTCGTCACCGACTTGTTGCTCACCCGATTCAGAAGATGTAGAACTCGGCGCTGCAGAGGTTCGTGCAGCTTGACCTTGTTCTTCATTACCTTCAGCGTCTGATCCACCTGTCGCAGACTCTGCGTTATCACCACCTACAGCTTGTGCGCCCGCTCCAGCTGCGCCACCACTACCAGCAGCATTATCCGAACCAGCTTCCGAAGCCGCACCACCGACTACATTGGATTGAGCTGCGTCTGAATTTCCATCGCTTTCTGGCGTCTCGTCTTGAACAGCCGCACCAGAAGCCGACGCATCTTCAGCATTACCTGCGCCACTCGGATTGTCTTCTAAAGCCTGATTAACCTCGTCGGCCGCATCCGTGTTTTCAGCACCCGTCGCTATTGTCGACGCAATCGTATTTTGTTGATTTTGTTGATTCTGCTGTTGGGAGGGTGTACCCGCGTCGTTCGTGTCCGTTTGTTCTACCGCGTCATTTAGATCTTCGTTTTGGTTGTTTTGGTTATTTTCGCCTGCCATTACAGCCTCCGTTGCTACTAGCTAACTGATCGTATTTAGAAGCATTAAAGGACACCATTTTGAAAAACCAAATTTTTATACAACATTTTTCATATTTTCTTTTTAAAGAGAAAGAATCAAAAAAAATTTGAAAACTGCCTTTAAACATCCTTAGTTATTGTGATTAAAGCAATTAAGGCAGTGGAGCAATGATAGACATGACGAATTTGTTGCGCTCAGTCGACGACAACCACAAAGGGCTGCAATTGCTATTAAGCGACTTTTACAATGACTTTTCTGATGCAGTCCTAAATATAGAAGAGCTTCATAAAGGTAATCGTTTTGATGAACTCAGCAGTTATTCAAAAAAATTGAAGACCATCTTAACCTTGCTATGCGACCAAGATCTTCCGCCTAAAATGGCCAAATTGGAACATTTGAGTAAGCACGAATTCCCTGCACCAGAAGATCTTTTAGAGGATGTAAAAACTGAATTGCACAACGTCAATCGACAAATCCATCACTTGTTGGATATTAAGTAAGTTGTAGATGACGAGTCATCGAGGTAGGTCATGAGCAATAAACAAATAGAACATCACCTCAGAAAAGCACTCGTTTCTAACAACGAGGCTTCCAAGGTCACAGCAGATGACACCATAGTGCTTGCAAGTGCGATGACTAGCGTTCACAAGACGTTACTCATCATTTTTCTACTTGCTTTGGTGGCTATCGCCGTGGCGTCACAAGCACGCATCGACATAGTTGTTTCTGTACGTGGCGAACTACTATTGGAGTCTGATGTTGAGAAGGTTCAACATCTGGAGGGTGGGATATTAGAAGAGCTGTTAGTGAGAAAAGGAGAAGTTGTGTATGAAGGCCAGCCTATTGCTCGAATCCGTTCACTCGACCGTAACACCCAACTCGATACAGTGAATACCGAAATCATTCAGCTGGAACTCGATAAAATCCGTTATGAAAGCTTGCGTGACATGGTCGAACCAAACTTTGCTTCTTACATCGAAAATTACCCAGAACAAGTTCAAGTCAACATGAATACGTGGCAGCAAGAGTTCTCGAAGAACCGCTCCAACGAAGAGCTGATCACTCACGATATTAAACACAAAAACTCTTTGATTGGATCAATGCTAAAACGTCGTAAAAGCTCAGATAACCAACTATCGCTAATTCGCAAACAACTCGACATCAAAAATACGCTTTATAAAGAAGAGATGGCGTCATATGTCGACGTTCTAAATATGAAAGTACAAGAATCCAATATGGTTCGTGAGATTGAAAACCTTGATGAGTCGGTCATGAACGAACGTTTCCAACTCGACAAACTCGAGAAACAACATCGAGATTTGGTTGAGAACCGTAACTCCGAGTACCAAGCACAAATCATTCAAGCCAATAAAGATCTCAAACTGAAACGGATCCTTCAACCACAACATTCCGACAAGGTTGATCGCTTAATCGTCTACTCGCCAGTCGATGGTGTGGTCGACAAGTTACACTTCAACTTCCGCTCTGCGGTAATACCACCCGGCGAGAGTATCGCTGATATTGCACCAATCAATAACTCCCTACACGGTGAAGCGAAAATCCCGCGTAAAGACATGGGGTTTGTTGAAATTGGCCAAGCGGTAAAAGTAAAAATGGATACCTATAACTTCGCAAAATATGGATTTGTTGAGGGAACCATCGCCTCAATCAGCCGTTCATCCTATGAAGAAGAAGATGCTGAATTCTATTTGGCAGAGATTGAGATTGATCGAAACTTTCTTGAACGAGGAGGCACTCAATACAAGTTATCGCCCTATATGGAATTTACCGCAGATGTAAAAACAGGCTCGCGTCGCGTGATCGAATACGCAGCGAAACCTGTGATGTCTGCCATCGAAGATGCATTCGATGAGAGGTAATCAATGAGCGGGAAACCTTCTTACAACATTTCCGTACCGGCCTTGCGACTCAGCATTTTGTTTAGTGTCGTACTGGTAGCTCTCGCTTTCTATTTATACTTTTCTTGGTCAAAAGTCGACTCGGTTGCGCAAGTGCAAAGCGCCCCACTTCTGATACAAGCCCAAAAGCTCAATCAGACCATAGAATTTGACATTCAAACCTTGCAGCACTGCTTAAAAGCCAACAATTGCAGTACCAGTGACTTTAACCTGTCTACTTTGAAGGGTGAGATTGATGAATTCCGCTCTTTAGCCTCTTTGAACAAAACCGAATTCAGTTTGGTTGGTGCGACCGAATACACCCAACTTGAATTAGCTATCAATCGCTTTTCCGACAGCGCTAAAACACGCAATGACATACTCGACTTATACCTATCGCTGACGAACAAGTACCTACAGATGGATGACAACTATCGCACCATGTTCAACAACCATGCGAGTGACTTAATGTCAGAGAAAAATGAGTTCTTTGTCTGGTTGTTTATGGTGGTCGTGATATTGGCCGTGATTGCCGTTTTCTCTAACTCAGTTGCCATGTTGAAACTGAAGAAATCCAGCTCTAACGAGCGAGAAATCGACTATGAGTTTGATGCCCTGTATCAAGAGCTAAAGGAACTCGATTTACAAAGACTCGAAGAGCTTCTTAATGAAGTGAGCATCAACCCCAAACAACGCCAAATCTACTCTCACCTCAAGTTGATCTTCAGTAAATTGGAAGACCAAAAGCGCAATAACGATCTTTACAAACAGCTGTATGCACTGATCGGGTATGAGATTCGCGGTATCACCAATACCATCAACGGCGGTGTCCAATATCTGGTTCAAGAAACCGATGAAAACGGCGTATTGATGGCGAAGGATATTACCTCAGCGTGCAGTACCTTATCTGAGTTAGCAGAAAACTATAACCGTTTGATTTCACAGGGTACGGAAAGTAAATCGAAAGAATTTTCACTACTCAACGTATTGTCGGAATTGATGATTCATATCAGCGCCAAAATTCAACGAAATGAAGGTGAACTTGACTGCTTTATCTCTGACAACTTACCCAATCGTGTAGAAGGTCAATCCACCAGCTTGTTCTGGATATTGTTCCTGCAGCTTTCCAATGCCATTCAACTCAAATCAAATAAGAAACTATTTGTGACGATTGAATCTGGCGCGGCTTCTGATATGGAAAACACCCGTGTCACCATCAACCTCAACTTCTTATCAACGCTGGATGTCTCTGTTGCCAAGCTCAATAAACTCCATTGGAGCGATCACAAAGACCATACTGCGAACACCGATGACTTGGCGAAAAGTGTTCTGAAGGATTACGGATATTATGAGAGTCACTGGTTCCAATCCGGGGCTCAGGAACGTTTTCAGATTGAACTCGATCTTAAGGCTAAGAACTTTCACACAGAGAAGACTCGCTTCGATGGCAAGCGTTTACTGCTGTGTGCCAATACTCAAATCCGTATTGATGTGATGAAGAAAATGCTCAGTAACTTAGGACTAGACATAACCGAGATTCGTACTGCAAATGAGCTTTTCTCAGCGGCGAAAACGTTCGGTGATTACGATGCGATTATGCTGACCGATACCTTTGAACCTAACAAGCTGCCGTCGTTGAGCAAAACGGTCAAATCTCAGCTTAAGAACTACCCAAACACCAAGCTATTACTGTCAGTGACTAACACTCAACAAGCACAAGAGTGCCATAGCTTCGTCGACAAAATCATCAACTCACCTGCTATCCCCTATGAGTTTATTCCTAACTTACTCACCATTATGGAAGCAGAAGCTTCGGAAGAGCAAATGGAGAACAGCTCTTTCCTTATCGTAGAGGATGACCGAGTTCAGCAGATTTTACTTAAACGGATTCTTACCAAACAAGAATATGAACCAGACATGGTTGGCGATGGCGCTGACGCAGTGAAACACTTCATGAATAAACGTTCTGACATCATCTTCATGGATTGCATCATGCCGGGGATGGGGGGCATCGAAGCAACAAAACGCATTCGCCAGTTCGAACAACAAAACGAGAAAAACCCTTGCACCATCATAGGTGCAACCGCATTGACCAGCAGTAACGAACATCAGGCTTGTATTGAAGCGGGAATGGATTACGTGATCAGCAAACCTTATAAAAGCGACCAAATCATCAAGGTGATCAACAAGTATGTTGCAGTACAGAAACTTAACTAACAGCATCATAGCTGCGCTTACATTAAGCACGACACCTTCAGCATCGGCGACTACCCTGCTGGAGGCGGTAGAGCTCGGCCTGCAAAACAGCCTGTCTCTTCGCGCCAGTGATAAGGGCGTGGAAGAGAACGAATACAACATTGGTATCAGTCGCTCTAAGTTTCTTCCTTCTTTAAATGGTGCTGCCGATACCACATGGAATGAAAATGAAACTTTGCTATCGAGTGTACCTGATGAGACTTCTAGCTATAACTCAAACAGCTACAGCCTTTCTCTTTCCCAGTCGATCTTCAATCTGAGCGATATTTTCAAATATGGAACAGCTAAGCTCGACTTCAATATTGAAGAGATTAAACACGAGAACAAAATCCAAAGCACCATCTCAGAAATCGGCTCTCAATACTTTGAGTATTTAAAAAACAACGCCCAAATTAAAGCGACCAAGGTAGAGCTTAAATCGTCTGAAACGCGTGAACATCAAATGCGACGCAATGTAGAGCTAGGTAACACCGCAGCCAGTGAGCTGTATGAAGTGATTGCTCAGAAAGAAGGCGTTTCGAACCGACTAAGAACCTTACAGAAAGACCGACGTGTCATTCTCAACGGACTCTCTATTCAAATTCAATACCCTATCACTCCGTCGCAAGACATATACGAAAGCGTGCCTTTAAAAGGGATCAACAAAACCGAGCAACGCTCAATCATGGATCAAGCGTTGAAGCTCAACAACGATTTGTTGGTAGCAAAGAAAAACGTCGAAAGAAGCCGCAGAAGCTTAAAGGAGAGCGGATCGAATTTCTTACCGACCGTGTCGCTTTCAGCCAGCTATCGACACGATGACGCCAATAACTACGATAAAACCGACATTACAGCGACAGGTGAAAGTAACTCAACCAGTGTTGGCTTAAACCTCGCCGTGCCACTCTTGTCGGGTGGTTCTGATTACTATGGCTATCAAAAATCATCGACGGCCATCGAACGTACTGAGCTGCTTTACCAAGATTCGCTTTATACCACACGTAACAGCGTGAATACCTCAGTGCTCAACATTAACGATTTCTCGCAGTCTATAAGCAGTTACGAAAATATCATTCGCGCCAACTACGCCTCTTATAAAGGGATCCAAAGAGCCTACCAATTAGGCACGCGTACCATCACCGACTTGCTGGCAGCGGAAAGTAAACTGTTCAGCGCTTTGAGAGACTATGAAAGCGCACGATACGACTACATCATCGAGACCATCAAGCTTGAGCAAATTAAAGGGATACTCTCAATTCAATCGATAGAGAGCATCATGCAATTGATGAGCGATATTGAGGGACGAGACAATCAAGACTTGGTGCCGAAACACCTTCTCTCAACGGAGTCATTGAGAAAAGGAGGTCGCAATGCAAACTGAGCAGTTTTCGCAAAAGATCAATATGGCTGATAAGTGCTATCTGACTTTCTCTACGATAATTTCCACCCTGTTTGGCTTGGTGCTGCCCTTCTCTATTCTGATCATTTTTGACCGAGTGTTACCCAACCAAGCACAAGATACTCTTTTCTTATTGTTCGCAATTATCTTGATTTCCATCTTCCTCGACTATCATCTGAAAAATCAGGAAGAGAAGATTTCCTCTGTCATCATGAGGCAGTTTGAGACCAACTTAACCAACAAGGTATTTCAATCCATCTGTTTGGCTGACATCTCTAAATTCCGCAGTTTAGAACCGGGCGAATACCTAGAACGAATCTCAACCATTCCTGAACTTAAGACTTTCTTTGGTGGAGAGTCGGTTCGAGCGCTTATCAACCTTGCCGTCAGCGTGATCACAATCCTCATCATAGGACTCATCAACATATGGGCTGGCATTACCCTTCTGATTGCCTCTGTCATCTTGGCTATTTTTGCTTGGAGCCTTTCCAAACAAAAGATTGGTAGCTTGCAGAATAAGTCAGACATCGAAGGGTTAACCACCTCCAAAATCATTGAGATAATCTCTAGTCCACTTGATATCAAAGCTCGAAACATGGAGTACCGAGTTGAAAGTCTGATGACACAAATGGTCGAAGAGCGCGAAGTTGAGAACATTAAATATGAGCAGATTGAATCGAACTTCAGCCTAATATTGGCGCTGATCCAACAGCTCTCCATTGCTTGTGTTGTTGTGGTATTGGCAACAGCCGTTATCAACATGGAATCGAGTCAAGGCATCATGGCCGCCATTATCATGCTGACCAACCGTTATTTTGCGCCTTACCAACAAGTGATGCGCACCGCGAGTCGCTGGGAGTTAAACAAACTCCACATACAACGTATCGCCGAACTGCTTGAGCTTGCGGCTTCTGTTGATCATCAACATGAGACAACGGAAGTTGAACGTATTTCGGTTAAGTATTCTGAAAAACAACGTATCGAGTTCGAACTCGGCCAAGCCTATTTGCTGACAGGAAAAAGTGGTTCAGGTAAGACCCACCTCGCTAACTGTATTACGCGCCAGAACAGCGATAACAAACTCGACATCATGATTAACGATACCCCTCTCGATGACGTGAACTACAACGTTTGGCGTAACAGCGTGTTGATGGTCGACAAAACAAGCTCGTTTGTTGAAGGAACTATTATTGATAACCTAACTTGCTTCCGACCAAGTTTGAATAATACGGCGTTTACACTGTGTGAAACCATGAATATCAAAGCGCAAATTGACGGACTTCCTGCTGGTTTTTATACGGAACTCAAAGGGCATATGCGTAATCCATTCTCTCGCCAGGTTGGATATGCCTTATTATTGGTTCGTGCTCTACTCGCCAGTAAACGCGTGTTGATATTTGATGACATCGATTGTGTCTTTGATGAAGAATTTGCGCGAATGGTACTCACCAGTACAGCTTATCGTGCCAATGACAAAATCCTAATCATCGCCAGTAATAAAATGGATAAACTTAACCACCGCCTCAAACGCGTAAAACTTACCGGAGGTGACCAATGAGTATCCTAGTTGACTTCAACAATGCTCCGCAGCGTGTGTTGGACTTTGAATCAAGTGCTTATGATGAACGCTACGGTCAGTCGCCGCTGATTCGCGGCTTAGCCTACACCTTGATAGCGCTGGAATGGGAGGGTACGCCTTCTATACTCAGTGACGCTTTTATTCCTCAGCCAAAAGACAGCGACAGTTTTACTGCAACTATAGAGCGTCTTGGATATCGCTGTGATATAACCAAGCTAAAGACACTCGAGAATATCGATAAATACCCTCACCCATGCTTTATTGAGATAGAGAACCTTAGTGCGATCTTCTTAGGCACCAAAGATGGAAAGTTGATCCTGTTTGATTACACGAACAACAACACCATTGAATATCCAATGTGTAAAAAGCCCTGTTTGCTTATTTCTATTAGTGAATACTCTCGTTTGTTCCGTGAACCACCACCGGAATCTCAAGACAGAAGCAATTGGATAAAGTACGCTTTCTATCGTTACAACAATGAACTCAAAAGCCTGATCATCCTCAGCTTTGTGATCAGTATCTTGGGAGCGTTACAACCGTTCTTCATTATGAGTGTGTATAACTTCGCGCTCACTTCGAGCTCTCAAGCCACACTCTATTGGTTGACCCTATTTGCCGTGATCGTTGGCTTCTCGGAATACTTCTTCAAAAAGATGCGAGTCAACATCATTGCCACCTCCGGTAAAGATCTCGCGGTGCACATATCTCAAGCCGTAATATCGAAACTGCTTTGGCTACCCTACGCAATGACTTCAACCGCAGGGGTTTCGTCTCAGTTGGCTCGTTTGAAAGATATCGATACCTTCCGCCGCTTAGTGACCGCAGAATCGACCCTTAGTTACTTTGATATGCCGTTTGTGATTGTATTCATCATTGCGATTGCTCTGATGTCTGGCACCGCTGCACTTGTGGTGATAGGCGGCTTAATCTTGATGTTAGTGTTCTGTATTTACTCTCGTTATATCTACTCACAAGCCACATCTAAAAGCTCTCGCGCTAACGCCATGGTCTCTTACCAATGGAATGAAATCCTTCGCGGTATTAAGACTATTCAAGGTTTGCCTTTGTTGCGCGTGGTTCAATCTCGTTTTAGTGCCTCCCATATGCAAAGCACCAGTGATGCGGAGAGCGTTGCCGTAACTAACAGTAAGATTCAGGCTGCTGGCGGCAGTTTAATTCAAGTGATTGGTACGGCAAGTATTGTGACAGCCGTCATTGGCGTAATGGAAGGCACTTCCGATGCTGGTGCTATGCTCGCGACCGTTATTCTGGTTTGGAAAGCGTTAGGCCCAATCATGGGCATCTATAACTCAATTTCTAAGTTCCAGTCGATCAAGGCTTCATCAGCACAGATCAACAACTTGATGTCGATGAACGATGACAAATTAACCTTGGAGAAAAGCCCGCCTATTCGCTTGTTCCAAGGCAACATTGTGGGCAGCGGCGTCAGCCACCGATATGCGGGAGCGGCGACCGGCTTAACCAATCTTGGTTTCAAAGTCCCAGCCAGTGCCAAAGTGGTCGTTTGTGGCCCTACGGGTTGCGGAAAGACCACACTAATTTCGATCATTGCAGGGTTAGAAGACCGCTATCAAGGCGCAGTGTCTGTCGATGGTTACAACATTAAACAGTTCAATAGCTATCGCTATCGCACATCAATCAATTACATCCCTTTCAATTTGCACATTTTCGAAGGTTCTTTGGAAACCAACTTCATTTTGCACAATGGATTGATTCCCACAGAGAAAATGCAGGAGATGGTGAGCTTCTTCGAATTAGACGAATGGCTGCCGGAAGGCTTGGCAACTCAATTGAGTGTCGATAAATGCAAAGGCCTTCCCAATGGTATTCAGCAAAAGCTGCGTTTGGCGCTTGGTTTAGGCAACTGTGAGCAATCTCTGATCATCATTGATGAACCCTTTAATGGGGCTGAAAATGAAAACGCGCAGTATTTTAACCGTTTGTTCAGCGATAAGTTGTTGAGCAAAACAGTCATTTTTTCAACCAATGATCCTGGCTTGATCGCCACTTCCAACATGAGTCTGGTTCTAGAGCCTGACGGGAATCTTAAATATTTTGGCTTAACAGACAAATACTTAAACAGTTTGAGTTAGAACAAGAATGCCTACTCACAATTATCCACTTCAGGAAATTGATGCAATTGACAAAATCATAACCAAGAGAGATGATTCGCTCTAATACCACCACGAACAAGGAAGAAAATGTACACATTCGTTGCAGACAAGCTTGATGTAGTTTACTTATCCGCAATTCCTGAAAATCATATGCTTCAGGACTGTGACGTGCCTGAAGAAGAAATCGAGCTCCGAGAGATCATTGAAATTTGGTACGAATTTTCATTCCTGCCCGCTTTCAACCTGCAGAAAATTGAAATCGCTAATAAACCAGAGCTTACAATCATACAAACACACGTTTTGAACAATGATGCGAGCACTCTCGCCTTTCTATTAAAAAATCGAGTTTATCGCGCTGCGTTAAATAGAATGCTCAGCGTTTGGACATTAGAGCCCTCCGCAAAAAACGCACTGAAGCAACTTCTATTAGAAGCAAAACAAGATAAAGATCATCCTCATTAACTCAGCTTTTTAAGCTATTCATCAATAAGCATAAAAAGTAAACCTACTGATAATCACTATACATTGTTAGAAATGGATTCCTTTTATAGGTAAGCTACAGAATCACAAGAAGTTATACCCCTCCCACACTTCCATTAAATTTACCGTTCCAAAGTTTCAATATCGCTTTTTTTATTCTACTGTTTTTATATAAAACAGTTGGATGGATCCTTTATATGGCGATTACGGTCTGGAATAACCTTTCAGTCAAACATAAACTCTTTGGCTTAGTTCTACTTCCCATTTCACTACTGCTTTTCCTTGCTGGCAGACAAGCATATATCTTGACGACTCAGTTAACCGATTTCGAACGAACAAATCAGTTATCTGTTTATCTTCAAGATATTTCCGTTCTCTATCGGAGCACTTTGGCCTCTAGTCCAGAAGAGTTCGCAAGGCAAAGTAGCCAAGTCAAAGCAGAACTAAAAAACCTATCTCCCACTATTTTCTTGCGTACTTCAAGTGAGATGGACCAGCTTGTTGCCGACTTCAGCGAAGCTACCCTATCGACAATGGAAGCCACTGACAGTTACGACAAATTAGATGCCCTTGAGTGGCAGAGCGATTTATACAAACAGCTGCTCCTTGAAATAGAAAAAGTCCCATTTGAAAACACCAAACGTGAAATTCAGCAACACCTCACCGCACTACAACAACTTGAATGGTTGATGTTTTGGTCAAACGAGGAATTCAAGCTGGGTACTTCTCTGATTGAAATATTCCAAACTAGCCAAGAGTACGACCCCGAACTTGCTGAACAAATCAAAACCTTGAGCGAAAGACAGCAATTGTTTCTAGAACGTTTTGTTTCATTGAATGCCAACGAACATCAAGTGTCGCTGATGGTTGAAGTCTTCAGAAACGATGTGTTTGCTCAAAGCCAAGAGATCAGAAACGCATTACTCGACCTAAACGCCATCAACCAACTGACACCTCAAGAGGTTTCTATTGGGTTAGAAGCGATGAGTGCTCGACTCAGCTTATTACAAAGCCTCGGCACTGTTATCAAGCAAGAGTTCCAACAAGAAGTTGAGCAAGCGATCTCAGACGCGCAAGTACAACGAACACTGTTTATCTCCATCGTTGCCCTACTCGCTACCATTGTCATGGGGTTAACCCTAAGCTTAGCGAGACAAGTAACCAACAACCTAGGCTTGATACTTAAGTTCTTGAAGAGTGAAAACGATGAAACACGCCCTTCTTTAGACAAGCTCATTCAGGGTAAAGACGAACTCAGCCTATTTGCTCAACAAGTTGAACGGCTAACCATTGAAAGAGAACACGCTAAGGAAAGGTTAACGCTTGCTAAAGAAGACGCAGAGCGCGCCAAAGAAGACGCGGAAGAAGCGAAGGACCACGCGATACAAGCCAGTAAGGCCAAAAGTAGCTTCTTGGCTAACATGTCACACGAAATTCGTACCCCATTGAATGGGGTTATCGGCATCTCAGAAATCCTGTCAGATACACCGCTCACACCAACCCAACGAGATTACGTCGATACCATTGAGACCTCATCTCAACTGCTTCTAAGCCTTATCAACGACATTTTAGACTTCTCTAAGATTGAATCTGGCATGCTATTAATCAGCCCGCATTCCGCATCCGTCAGAGAATCGATATACGACATAGCCTCGATTGTGGCGCCAAAAGCGAAAGAACAAAAAATAGAAATTAATGTTGATATCAGCCCAGACACACCGGCACGCGTGATGATAGACGATCACCGTTTAAGACAGATCTTGATGAACTTTATGTCGAATGCAGTGAAGTTTACTGCAGAAGGCGGCGTCACCCTATCAATCCAAACGTTCAACAAGTCAGAAAACAGTGTCACCCTTAGATTTGGTGTACGAGACACCGGTATTGGGATCGACAAACAACAACAGAAACAAATATTCGAACCCTTTGCTCAAGAAGATGATTCAACCACACGCCAATTCGGAGGTACTGGTCTTGGCCTAGCCATCAGCACACAGTTGGTTGAACTTATGGGTGGCCAGATTCAGCTCGACTCCGTCAAGGGCGAAGGCAGCTGTTTCTACTTCGACTTAGAATTACCCGTCGATATTATGCTACCGAAACCAAGTACAGCAACGTCTGATATTTATGTGCTGGGTAACGAAAACATACTGACTAAACGAATAGAATGGGATCTTAACCTTTATGGCTTAAAAGTGACTCAGCGAACGAACGACACTGCTGTAATTACATCACAACTCGCCACTCAAAAACACACTAAACCTATCACTGTCGTTTTCGCTGAAGATGACGCATTCCTAGCTAACTCCCACGCCGATAACTTAGCTAAGCTGTACCAAAACGGCATCACTATCTGTTTGATACGTTCCTTCTTAAGTGAGCCAGCGGATCTTGGTGACAGCGTTACAGCACAAGTCGCACAGCCCCTACTCGGCTTGCGTTTAATTAAAGCTATTGAGCTTTGTGATACGCGAGGTTTGGCGGAACTATCAGAGGCAAGCCGGCCACCAGTAGAGATTCAACACAAAATCCTCATCGTTGAAGACAACAAGATCAACCAGAAGATTGCTGGGCTTCATGTTGGAAAAAGTGGATTTGAATTTGAGTTTGCGAATAACGGCCAAGAAGCTGTGGACATGTTTACCGCAAACCCACATTACGCCGCCATTCTTATGGATTGTATGATGCCCGTTATGGACGGCTTTGAAGCAACAAGCAACATTCGCCGAGTTGAAAAAGAGACCAATGCTACGCGACGCATCCCTATCATCGCTCTTACCGCCAGTGTGATTGATGACGATATTCAAAAGTGTTTCGATGTGGGTATGGACGACTACGTGCCAAAACCATTCAAATTCGAGATGTTGAAGGAGAAAGTGCTTGCGGCTGTAGAAGCGATGCCACTGCCAGCTGCGCATACCGCGCCAGCAGCATCAACAAGTTCAACCGTTACTCCTATTCATAGTGCACAAACAGCCAAGAAAACATTACCAGAGCAAGCTGAGCCTAACGTTGTGCCAAGCAAGTCAGAGAAGATCCTTTTGGTTGAAGACAATCGCGTAAACCAGAAAGTTGCTTCCGTCATGCTTAAGAAAGCAGGATATACCTTTGAAATTGCGGACAACGGACAGATCGCCGTTGATATGTATCAGAACGACAGTAGCTTCGACATTATTTTAATGGACTGCATGATGCCTGTGATGGATGGTTTCACCGCAACCAGGGAGATTAGAGAACACGAGAAAAACTTAGGCTTAACAAAGACTCCTATCATCGCGTTAACCGCTAGTGTAATTGATGATGATATTCAAAAGTGCTTTGATTCCGGAATGGATGGGTACGTCGCGAAACCCGTAAGAAAAGAAAAGCTATTCCACCAAATAGAAAGTGCGACTTGTTAGGAGAAACTAATGGATTGGATCAAAACAGTGAAATCACTCCAGTGCAGAGTTCTGCTACGAGCAGTTCTAGGGTTATTCGGAAGTTTACTTATTTTCAACCCTGCTCATGCCACTGAAGATTACGCAATATTTACTTTAGACACAGGGTTTGAAGAGATATCGATAAACAAAGCAAGAAAGCTATATAGAGGTAAAACTAAACGCCTCAATGGAAAGCGTGTTGAACTGTCTGATTGGCCTGAGAACAGCACCGAAAGAGGAGAGTTTTATCAGCTTTTGCTTGGGAAAAATGCAGCTCAAATGAACGCTCACTGGGCTGGCTTATCTTTTTCTGGAAAAGCGCGTTACCCAAGAGAAATCAAAACGGCATCAACCGATAGCTTAGTGGACTGGCTGGATGACAAACCAAACCGTATTGGTTACTCCCCACTCTCTTCGGTTCCTCAAAATGCCAACGTTCTCTACATTATAAGTTCGGAGAAATAATATGAAAAAGATAATTACGTCAGTGCTATGTGCTTCGATTTCCTCTCCGGCTTTTGCGATTATTGAACTTACCGATAATTTGTCATTAAGTGGCTTTGGTTCAACATCTTGGGCGAAATCAGACAATGATAATCCACTCATCATTAACCGAGGCTTTACTGATGAGAGCTGCTACGACTGTGATACCACATTTGGCGTTCAATTAGACTACTTTTACAACTCATTCAAAGCCTCTGTTCAAGTGGTGAAAGCCCCCCAATACGATTGGAGTGACCCTCAGCTTGAGTGGGCTTACCTTGGCTATGAATTCAATGACTTTGATGTCAGCATCGGTCGATTGAGACTGCCACTGTTTCTTACCTCTGAGTACTATTATGTCGGCCAAGCCTACATGACAGCGAGGCCACCGACAGAAGTATATAACGCCGTATTGGGTATCACCGCATTTAACGGGATTAAAGTCAGCTGGACTCACGATGTGAGTGATGAGGCAACGCTGTTACTCTCCCCTTTCTTCGGCGTAAAAGACAAAAACGAAGTCGATTTTAATTCGAGTACAGAACTGGAGTTTGAAACCAACCGCATGTTTGGTGCCAACCTTCAGTTAAGTGGAGAGAACTATCGTTGGAATTTGTCATTCCTCGATTCCAACTTTGATCAGACTGTAAAGATTAAAAACGTTGGTGCGCTGCCTACTGCAGACAACCAACACATCCAGCTTTGGTCTTTGGGTGCTGAGTATGAATTTGGTCAAGCGGTACTATCAAGTGAAGGACAAATCAGTGACTTCTCTTCATCAATGTATGCAAGTTTGGGCTACAGATTGAATTCGTTTACGCCTTATGTCGTTTACGGTGCAGAATTTAACTCAAACGAACACCTTACAGGCAACAGCTATTTGATTGGTATCGATTACGACGTACTGCCTAACGTATCCATCAATGGTGAAGTGCAGTATTTTGAAGCACGCAAGACCAACGGCGCCTTTATTGAAGACTTCACACCAACAGGCTTTGATGATAAAGATGCAGTGCTCTATACCATCATGCTGAGTTTCGTGTTCTAGCCTCTACCACGAAAACGTATGCTCAGTGAAACGAAAAGACCAAGGCAACATCTTTGCCTTGGGCTTTTTATCATCAATCAGAAGCTGATTTAGTACTTAAACAGCACTTTTACATCTCCCGTCAGTGCAGACTCATCAACGTAACCAATGGCGTTGGTTTTTGACGCTACCGTTGTGATGGCTTCGCTATAATCTACAACTTGAATTGGCGCTTCTGCTTTACCTGTGAAGACTAACCTTGACCAAGCAGATTGAAGCTGCGATTCACTGCGTCCTGTTGCTACCTCGTGAAAGGCTAGTCGCCCCTCAGAACCATCAGTCAGTTCGACGATTTGTGCTTTCGTACCATTTGATAACTTGCTCTTTTTACCCATAAAGAGTTTTTTAACATCAGATTTTGATAATGAATCAACACCTGCATTGTTACCAATAACGACCATGCCTGCAGAAGCATTAAATGAAAGAACCGCTATGGTTATTGCTGTCAGTAAACTTTTCATGTGGTCTCCTTAAAATACGAAATCTAGACGAGCTGAATAGACAATTGAGCTGTCTTCAAGGTAATTCCCCGTCGCCATAAATGGGTTGACGGCAGACGTCTCAACATTGGTTTGGAAACCACCACTCGTATCGCGGTAATCTACGTAAGTCACGTCAGCCTTTAACGACATATTCTTAGCAAAGTCCCAGCGGTTACCGATAGAGTAAGAGATACGCTCGTAATTCATCGACTCTTTAACTGCCGTTATCGTCATATTTTCACGTTCATCGTTATCGGTGGTTTCAACCCAGCTAACCGAAAGGTAAGGCGTAAACTCATTGATTCGGTAACCAACCAAGCCAGAAACCGATTGATAGTCGTAAAATTGACCTTCAATTTGAACGTCAGCGGCTTCTACGTTAACAAGTAGATCACCGTTGTCATATTGCGCACCCAGAGAGATAAACTGACCGTCTTGGCTGTCAAGTAAAGCACCTAACTGGCAGTAAGGGCTAGATTGTGGGTTCTGGAAATCACAAGACGGATTCGATTCCGCAACCAAATAAGAACCACGGAAAGTAAAATCATCGACGTTCCAGTTCGCACTCAAACCAAATAATTGATCCAGTTTAACTTCACCAACAATTGAATCCTCTTCGTCAATCGTGCCAACACCAACCAATGGCTGAAGAAGAATACTTGAATCTTCAAGTTCAATCGGAATCAATAAGTCAGCTCCCGTATAGCCCTTCAAAACAATGTTTTCGTACAATTCTTGAGAAGGTCGAATCATAGGATACGCATAGCCAAGATCGGTGTAGTCAGAATAGAAGAACAGAGGTAGACGAAGCTTACCTGCACGAGCAGTAAACGAGTCGAAATCATAAGACGCGTAAGCCATCTCAAACTTTGGATCATAGTCATAGCGGCTATTAGCAACCACCTGCGTTACAAATTTAGCACGCTCGTTGACTTGAAAGTCAAACTGCACCCCCGCAAGCGTCTCTTGTTCCCAGTCGAGTTTTTCATCCGTGTAGCCTGCATAACCGATTGCATTATCTGACTTACCGATACCTACAGAACCAAACCCGCTAATACGAAGGTTATCCATATTTGCAGCATTTGCTCCAAACGCCATACTTACTAGGGCAGCAACCACTGTCTTCTTCATAACTAACTCCAATTTGTTATGTTGTTTCTTGTTTTTATGTAATTAACCCAAATTTTGGGCATACTCCCGCCCTCCTTGAGGCATGGCCATAAAGAGAGAAAGAATGATTCTAGGGGGCTTAACTCACCTTAAAGTGGCCAGTTAATGTAGATATATTACGAGTAACTTCTTGGATATCATGAGCCACAGCATCTACCTGTTTCACACTGTTGCTGGTACCTTCCGCCATTTTTCGAATCTCTTCTACAAAGGTTTCTATACGAGTCGAGGTTTGTTCTTGCTGCTCCGTCGCGGCAGCAATACTTTCGTTTCGTTGGCTGATTTCGGTGACATCTGATGTGATTCTTTGCAGCGACCCTTCAGCGACTAGGAACTTCTCTACACAATCTTCAGCTTTAACAACGCTTTCAGAAATGATGGTAGAGGCTGTTTGCGCTTGCTCTTGTAGCTGTAAAAGTACCGACTGAATTTCTTGGGTAGAGGTTTGTGTTCTTGACGCTAACGTTCGGACTTCGTCAGCTACAACCGCGAAACCTCGACCTTGTTCTCCTGCTCGTGCAGCTTCAATTGCCGCATTAAGTGCTAAGAGGTTAGTTTGTTCTGCAATCGCACTGATCGATTCTAAAATTGAGCCTGCACTCTGAGTGTTGTCGTTCAACTGCTTCACAACTTCTGATGCATTACCGACATCGTTCGTCAGTTCTTTCACCGCAAGAATCGTGCTTTCAACTTGCTGCTCCCCTAAGCTTGCTTGTTCGCTTGCACTAGAAGCAGAAGACGACGCATCATTTGCATTCGTTGCAATCTCTCGAGCCGCAAGAAACAGTTGGTTTAATGAACTTGAGACTTCTTCAATTGAAAGGTGTTGCTTAGTGGAAAGCTCACTTGTGACTTGGCTCGACTTAACGAGAGAACCAGAGATAGAGTCCAATTGAGTAACATTGTCTATAGTGTGAGTTACGTTCTGTTGTAGGTGAGACACGAAGCTATTAAATGACTCCACCAGAGGCTTAAGTTCGTCATTTTTCTCGTGCTGAAGACGCACAGTAAGATCTCCATCACCCTCAGCGATATCGTGCATCTTATCGCTAATGTTTGCCAGATCCGCTCGAATTCCTCTTACGACTAACCATCCGAAGACACACATTGCAAGCATCGCCACAGCGCCAGAAATGCTCATGATCTGGTTAGCCTGTTTGTTATTGGCTTCTAAATCTTCCACTGCATTCTCAAACTCATACTGTCGGTCTGCACCAAACTCAAGCATGCCTAGGGTTAGCTCATCCAAAATCGCTGTACTTTCTTTTGCCAAACGACCGGCCTCACTAAGGCTGATCTCCTCATCGATCATTCCTTGGGCAATTTGGTAAGCAAGTTCAAAATATTGATTAGTTTTATTTTGCAGAAGTGTCGATTCACTCTGCAGAGAAGGATCCAGCGTGATTTGAATATTGAAGTTACTTTGAATCGCAGCAAGAGTTTGCTTGTTCATTTCCAAAATTTCTTCATCGCCAAGCGTTACAGCTAAGTTAAAACGCTCCGCCAACTGGGAGATCAACACACTGTTTAAAGAGGCCGCATTCATTACGGGATAAGTGACTTGGTCAATCCGATTAACCTGCTTAGTGTTGCTAGTCAGTGTATCCCCACCGACAAATAGAATACTAATAAACCCTACTAACGAAACTAAACATAACGCCAAAATTCGATTCTTAATCGATAGTGTAAACATAAGCTTCCTTGCTAAACAGTATGACAAACCGCACTATTATTTTTTCGCACAATAACAGATCTGACCAGTTATTCAATCGGTCAATACAAAAATAGTGACAAATATGTAAATATTGTTTATAGATTGTGCTAATCTGAAAATTAACCATATAAATCATAAGCTTTAATTTTTAACTTTATTAAATATCGCTTAATTCCAAACTTACCAACCTGTTTAAAACTTAATGTTAATTAGGATTTATACTCGATCACTATATTTCAATGCACGTATTCCATGGGCTTAATGTCGAGTTGAAAAATATAAAAACACGCTTATTCAAACACCCCCAATAACTAAATTCTCCACATGCCCTACAATTTAATAACTCTGTCAACACCGTCAGGTTTATGTAAGAAGGTAGCAGGCTCACGAACTTACTCTTTTTTATTCAGTCAACCTTGGAGCGACTAAATTGAACCTCTAAATGGAGAACGCATGCGTATAGCAACTTTATCTTTAAGCTTGGTTTCAGCGGTGGGTTTTGCTGCTGAGCCCAGCCCTTTCCCAATCATGCCGAATACTGAAGGTGACAAATTCATGGTTAGTGCGACAAACCCCTATGTCAGCAGCACTGGCTATTCGATACTGAAACAAGGCGGTAATGCCATCGACGCCATGGTGGCGATGCAAATGACCATGTCAGTCGTCGAGCCCGATATGACGGGGATTGGTGGCGGGACGTTTGCTTTGTTTTATCAACATGACAAAGACCAATTCCTCGCAATCGATGGGCGTGACGAAGCGCCCTCAAGTGCGACTCCAGATATGTTTATGGAAGATGGTAAGGCACTCAGTCGAAATGAGATTTTAGGGCCAAGATCTGTCGCGGTACCGGGTACGCTTCGTTTGCTCTATAGCTCTCATCAAGAATACGGAAAGCTACCTTGGTCTGAGTTGGTGCAGCCTGCGATTGAGCTTGCCAGTAAAGGTTATGCAATGAACAGTTACACCTATGACATTGTGGTTCGTGAGCAAAACCGTTTAATTGAAGATCCAGAAATCAAAGCGCTCTATTGGGATAACGACGAAATCAAACCGACGGGCACCTTGATGACCAATCCAAAGCTTGCCAATACGTTGACCAATATTGCGCAACAAGGTGACAAATATCTTTATGGTGGAGAGTTTGGTAAGAACATTGTCGAAACGGTCAACAGTGGCATCGATTCAGACCACGCAAAATTATCCATTGAAGACTTTGAACAGTACCAAATCAAAAAGCGTGACGTCATTGAGAGCGACTATCGTGGTAACAAGATCGTATCCTTTGGTTACCCTGCCTCTGGTGGCGTGATGGTTGCTCAAAGCCTTGAAATGTTAGAAGCCTATAACTTAGCCGACATGTCTAAAACCGATGTTGAACCTTGGCTCTTGATGACCGAAGCCATGAGAATCGCCAAAGCCGATCGCATCGCTTATGCCGGTGACCCAGATTACATCGAAGCGCCAGTTGCAGCCCTACTCGACAAAGCCTACATCGATGGGCGACGTAAGCTCATTCCAGAGACTGGCATTGCGAAAACAAAACCAAAAGCAGGCAAGCTAACCGATACTGATTACGCTCAGTATCAAGGTTTTGAGAGCCAAGATACCGGGCACATCTCCATCATCGACAAAGACGGTAATGCCATTGCAATGACCAGCACCGTCGGCACGGGCATGGGGTCTGGGCTAATGGTCGATGGCGTGGTTCTGAATGCCCAAATGGCAAATTTCTCCACCAAACCCACAATAAACGGTAAACCGACTCAAAACTCTATTGAAGCAGGTAAGCGACCTCGCTCAGCGATCACCCCGCTAATGGTTATGGATAAAAAAGACGACCTGCGTTTAGTGGTAGGTTCTCCTGGTAGCTCACAAATTCCGGGGTACGTGTTGAAAACTGTGGTGGGCATTCTCGATTGGGATCTGTCTGCGCAGGAAGCGATTGACCTGCCGAATATTCAGTATGGCACTAAGATTGATCGAACCAAACCTTATGATCCGACAGGTTTGTTGGTCGAGAAGAAAACCTACGCTGAAATGCTAGTACCAGAGTTCATGCAGCTCGGTTATCAGGTGCATGTCATTCCCGTCATCAGTGGCTTGAATGCCATTGAAGTCAAAGATGGCAAGATCTATGGCGCGACCGACAGACGCCGTACATCAAGCTCTATGGGTGAATAACAAAACGAAATGGGCAAGTAACAGGCTTGCCCTTATTTTGTCTTTAGTTGCTTGAACCTTGTCTAAGCAGTTCATGGATGCGAAAAGCCAGTCGAATATTTTGACTGGCTTTTCATTATCGGCTTCGCTATTTACTCATTTGGATATTATGAGCTTGGCGCTACTCGCTTCTCTTTCAATTGCTCAATTACATAATCAGGAGCCACTTTACCTAGCTCACCCAAGCAATCATCTGTCTTTTCATTGCCGTAGCGCACATAGATATCGCATACCGCGTATAGCTGCTCTGGAGAACCAGAGATCAAATATGCTTTCTCGAACGATTTAGTCGACTTGTCGATATCCAACTCTTCTTGTAATACCCCATTTAGGTACCAGTAATAGCTGTTATCTTTAGCTAGCTTCGCAGCCACTTCAATCTCTTTGGCTGCCGCAGTTTTGTCTTCAAGGCGAACCAAAGTTAGAGATTTAGAGTAATGCAGAGCGGCGTTGTTTGGTATGCTCTCCAAACCACGTTCTAATACTTCGACCGCTTGTTGGTCTTTTTTCTGCGCTCGGAAATTATCAGCGTAGCTTAACCAAACTTGCGCTTCTTTTGGATGCGTATTGATCAATTCTAGATAAACCGTTTCCGCCTTATCCCACTCGTTGTGCCAGCGAAGTACATCAGCAAACAGCAGTTGGTATTTTTCAGATTCTTGCGTTTCTAGAAAACTGATCAGCTCTTTTACTGGTGGTTCGATTTGTGCTTTTTGTTGTTCATCTAAGGCATTAAAGTCACGAATTAGATTTGATGTTGCCGTGTGGCGAACCATGGTATCGCTGTCTTTAAGCAACGGAGATACCAATGCCCAGCGATGTTCGAGTTGATAAGGTTCAGAGCCAATCACAGACGCTTCGCGAACTTCAGGGTCTTTATCTTTCAAGCCTCTAGCAACAGCCACCAACGCATTTTGGCTTGGGTAAGCTGCCAATTCTTGCAGCGCATCAGTACGGTTTTCAATAGACTGATTCTGATCTTGCGCCATGTAAGACAACTGTTGAATGCGGGTTTGAGTGTCCGTCATTTCAAGCACTTGATTGATATTTTGTGCTGGTGCATCAACGGTTTGTTGAACGCTATTAGCTGCCATCGCTGACGTTGATAGCAATGCGGACGTTGAGATAAATAAAGCAACCGCTGTCGCTAAACTCTTCTTGATCATAGTATTACCTTAAGCTGGAGAACTTAGCCTGTCCCTAGACTCATATCTGATTAAATTTCGTTAGGATCGATAACTCTAAACCTAGAACTTGACTTAAAACTTAGTCTCAAATGTTGTTTGTTTTGCCAGTTCTGCTCGACGCGCCATCATCACAGAATCACTGTACTTACCATGAGCAACAGGGTGTCTCATCGCACGCGCGATATACGCCATCGATTTATCAACATGAGAGAAGAACTTGTGCCAGCCCGCACATAAATAGTTCAAGCCCGGCTCACCCGCACGAGTTTTGATAAAGCGATTTTTCGGACACTCGCCATGACAAGCAAACTTGTAGTCACATTGCTGACATTGGCTGGTCAATGTGCGTGATTTAGCGAAACCAAATTTTTGTTGTGGCGCGCTGTACGCCAAGTCATCAAGCTTGTCGTGGTGGATGTTGCCAATTTTATATTCTGGGTAGACATAATGGTCGCACGAGAACACATCACCGTTAGGCTCCATCGCTAGGCCTTTACCGCAGATCTCGTTCAAAGTGCAAAGCGGGTTTGGGCGACCAATCCACGTTTCTAAGCTCGCTTCAAAATACTGAACGAACACTTTACCGATGTCGTGCTTCGCCCACTCATCAAACACAGCAATTAGGAAGTTGCCCCACGCTAAGTCCGATACACACCATGATTCCATGATCGAATCTTTGTGACCCGGGATAAGACGCTTGTCACCTTGCTTGAGTTGCTCACTCACTTGAGATGTTTGCGGTGCAACGGTTCTAAAGGTTTTTTGTTCTACGATAGGAATAAATTGCATTTGTGGAGACTTCACCACATCACGTAGGAAACGATACACTTCGAGTGCATTTTGACTAGTGAGATTATTCACACAGGTAAGCGTGGCGAATTTGACTTGGTGCTTGTGCAGCAACTCTACAGCAGCCATCACTTGTTTGAATGTGCCACGACCCGCTCGGTTGGTACGGTAAGCGTTGTGTAGCATTTCAGGACCATCAATACTTAAACCGATCAGGAAGTTGTTCTTTGCTAAGAACCGACCCCAATCGTCATTCAGTAATGTGCCATTAGTTTGTAGGTCATTTGAAATTAACACACCTTCGGGCTGATACTTTTTCTGTAGCTCAACCACACGCTCAAAATAAGCCAAACCTAACATGGTCGGCTCACCGCCCTGCCATGAGAAGATGATTTCTGGCGTATTTTGACCTTCGATGTATTGTCGGATGTAAGTCTCTAGCGTCTCATCATCCATTCTTGGAGAGCTGCCTTTCTTGTACTCCAACAAATCTTGCTTACTTAGGTAGTAACAATATTTACAGTCAATGTTGCACACTGCGCCAATCGGCTTAGCCATAACATGCAGGCGCTTAGACGCTTTACCGTTATATTGTGGACCTTGAGTAATGTGCATGATTTACCTACCTATCTTAGTGTCTGGTTCCCATCATAATTCCGAATTAAGTCAGTGGCATGTTATACCCTTTATAACCAATAGGAATGACCAAAAACGTTAGAATTACGCCCTATTTCGAACATTTGAGGCACGTGATGAAATTTATCAATTACAAACATTTAGCAGCAGTTAGCGGCGTCACCATGACTATTTATCTAAGCGGCTGTGCAAGCGTGCCTACACACCCTATCGCTCAAAAAATTGACCAAGAGATGGTGTTGGTTGAAGGCGGAACATTCACCATGGGCTCAAACAGCCCAGAGGCGACCAAAGCAGAACGACCAGCCCGTGATGTAACTGTAGATAGTTTCTACATTGCGAAATTTGAGGTGACTCAAGAATTGTTTGAATCGGTGATGGGTTCATCTCTCAGTTATTTCCAAAACCCGCAAGTTCCGGTCAACAACCTAAGCTGGCAACAAGCGAACTATTTCGTTGAGCAGTTGAATGAACTAACAGGCGAAGAGTACCGCCTACCAACTGAAGCTGAATGGGAGTTTGCTGCGAAAGGTGGCAACAAAAGCAAAGGCTATACTTACAGTGGTTCCAACAACTTAGATGAAGTTGCGTGGTACTCAGCAAATTCAAAAAATAGCGCGCATCCTGTCGGGTTAAAAAAGCCAAATGAACTAGGCTTATATGATATGACAGGAAACGTTGGGGAGTTTGTTATCGATGCCTTCGATGACACTTTCTACCGATTTGGTCCAACAGACAATCCAAACAACGCTAAACACAGTAACGTAGGCTTATCGCATAAGTCCGTTCGCGGTGGCAGCTTTGCTTATGACAAAAATGAATCTGAAAGTTACCGTCGTGACTTCGCAAGCCAATCGATCACTATGTCGGACATGGGCTTGCGTTTAGTTAAGGATACGAACTAACTAAAGCTGTGAACTAGCTAGAGATGTGAACCAGCTAAAGGTGCCGATGGTTATGACTCAATAATCTTCACCAACAATACTAAAAATACGATTCGCACTGTACACACGTTAGAAATCTGGCCAAACATTAGAAATCTGGCCAAACATTAGAAATCTGCCAAACGTTAGAACTCTGCGGCAACAGTGAATAAGGAAACTCTATGCAATACACCAAGCTTTCAGGACTAACACTCGCGTTACTCTGTGCCCTCCCTGCTTCGGCTGCGGAAAAGCCAGATCTAGTCCTTCAAATCACAGTAGATGGCCTGCGCGCAGACCTAATCGAGCGATATAAGCATAACTTCGGTGAAGGTGGCTTTCGCTACTTAATGGATGACGGTACTTATTACACCAATGCTAACTACCAACACGGCAACACAGAAACCATTGTAGGACATGTGTCGCTTGCAACAGGCGCTCCACCGAGCGTACACGGCATGGTAGGTAATGTTTGGTATGACCGTAGCGAAGAACGTTTGGTGTATAACGTAGAAGATGGCAACTACGCCATGCTGACTTCGGGTGCGGGTGTCGACAAAGCCACCGAGATCGATCCAACACAAAAGACAGCGCAAGGTGACGGCCGCTCTCCAGAGCCAATTCTCGCCACCACCTTTGGCGACGAACTTATGATTTCCAATAGCGGAAAATCGAAAGTGTTTGGTGTATCGGTAAAAGACCGTGGCGCGATTTCGCTTGCAGGACACAGTGGCAAAGCTTTTTGGTTCTCTAAAGCACAGTCTGAGTTTGTGACCAGCAACTATTACTACGACGAATATCCTGCTTGGGTATCTCGCTGGAATGAAAAAGCCATTGCCGCTCAATACTCAAAACAGAGATGGGAACTGTCGTTACCGCGTGACCAGTACACCCTGCAAGAACACAATACCGAACACAAAGTGAAACTCGGTGATTTCCAACGCACCTTCCCTCACCCATACGGCCCGGCAAGCTATAAGTACTTCAGTACTACGCTTACTGTGAGCCCTGCTGGTGATGAAATCACAGAAAACTTCGCAAGCACCTTGTTGATGCAAGAGAAGCTAGGACAAGGTGACGTAACCGATTATTTATCTGTGAGTTTCTCGTCAAACGACTACGTGGTGCACCTATACGGCCCAGAAAGCCTAGAAACAGAAGACAACCTAATCCGACTTGATAAGACTCTCGCTAAGCTTTTCAAAACCGTTGATAACCAGGTGGGGCTAGAGAACACATTAATTGTGCTGTCTGCCGACCACGGTGTTCCTGAATCTTCACCTGCGGCAAATGCGCTTGGCTTCAATCAAGCTCAATACTTTAATAAGGATAAACTGCTCTCGAGTGGTGTTGAGAAACGATTGAAGGATGAATTCGGCTTAACTAAAGATGTGATTCGTTTGTATGCACAGCCTTATATCTATCTGAATCACGATTTAATCGCCGAGAAGAAGCTTGACCTCGCTAAGGTACAAGAAGTAATTGCGGATGAAATAGCAAAAGTGAAAGGCGTTGCATTTGCAGTATCAAGTAGTGATATCGCAGCCAACCGAGTACCGGACACGCACGTAATGCAGCTAATCAAAAACAACTACCATCCAGCTCGTTCTGGCGACGTGTATGTGGTATTTGCACCGCGTAGCTACATTAACGACATGGAAGGCCTTCAAATTGCCTCGACTCATGGTTCTCCGTGGAAATACGACACCCATGTACCGGTTATTTTTGCAGGCTACGATGTTGAAGCTCAGAAGATCTCGCGAGCAATCACGCCATACGACATTGCACCAACACTTTCGAATAAGCTAGGGATCACCCAACCAAGTGGCTCGATTGGAGAGGTGTTACAAGAGATCACTGAGTAGACTAAATCTCCAAGGTTTCGTCATCTAAATTTCAAATTCAGCACCCACCCAATAAAAGAGCCGTTTATCCATTGCTGACTGACTCAGTCGAAACAGGCAAGCGGCTCTTTTGATTAATGGTGGTCCGATTGAGTCGAGCTTAATTTTTTCCCGAGTAACGAAAGGCTTCTTTGGTTAGCTGATTTAGTTGGGCGTCATTCATCTTGTTATGTACAACAGTGATACGGCCTAGGTAAACCAACGGGACTTCTGCCTCTCGCTCTTCCAAATGAAACTTAATAGCTTCAGCCGTAGCGACACCAAGGTCATCACTCATTCGCATAGGTGTGGCATCCAATTCATCGGAACGAATCTTTTCTATCTCTTTCGCGGTACCGCCCCAACCCGTCACATAGATTTCAGATAACATGTCAGCCTTGTTTAATGCATCTACCGCTCCCATGGTCATCGCAGTATTGGCATTGTGAACCATCGTCACTTCAGGGAAGTTGCCGAGCACTAAACGAACGCCATCGGCTCCACCTAACTTCTGGTACTGCCCAAAGTGCTCATACACCGTTAACCAATCGCCTTTTTCTTCTACGCAATCAATGAAACCTTGTGACCGTTGAGTATCTGTTATTCCTGGGATACCTCGATTTGCTGAAAATTCGACCTCCCTTCCCAGTTCTTTTACTACGTGATCACATAGAGCCTCAGCCCCCATCGCACTCGAGAAATCGAACCAACTATCTGGTTGATGTTTCCATTGCTCATTTGGTGTGTGGAACGCCCAAATAAAGGTTTTAAAATCTTTTGAAGCAGACAATTTTTGAATGTTACCGGCTTGGATACCAAGCTCAGAAGGACCAAAAATGACGAAGTCATAAGGCATCTCAGAATTCAGGACTTGCTCGGTGTATTGGGTCTGTAACGAGTGCTCAATTTGTCGGGACGTAAACTCATTGATCTCAAAAGGCAGCTCCAAAGCAATGAGCCTTTCCTTCAATGCGGTGAAATTTCTTGTCCAAAAGTCAGAAATATCTGCACTTGGATAAATCAGCGCAATTCTTACCGGTTTTTCTACCGACATCGGAGCTAATGACATTGGCTCGCCACTTACAGTCTCTTGAAATTTTTCAAGTTTCTTTACATCAGCCTCCGATCTTACCCCATCTGCATTGACGTACAAAGGTAGGCAAAAACACGCTGTCAGTAGGGTTGGCAAAACATTTTTATAAATTTGACCCGGCATAACTGTTACCAAATGTTTGAATGTTTATTAACAATATTATAAATATAGGGTGATTATAAGTTAAAGCGTTTTATAAGCCATATGAATAAGAGATTAAATTTTGCGAGTTTGTTGCTTGCTGCTACTTGCTACTCTCCGAGTTTTGCGGGTAATCATGACGATGATTTCTTCAAATATGCTGAAGAAAAAGTGATGCGTGCGGTTTCCAACCAAAGAACTTGGGATGGCCCTATACAAGGCACTGCTGTACGTCATGAAAAAAACGTTATTTTTGTCGCCTCTGATTTACGTAATGGTGGTGTTTACGGGGTGGGTAAAGGCATCTCCGAGGCCATTTCAAACATCAATTGGCATCTAAGGTTCATTGATGGTTTGGGCTCTGAAGTACGCCAAGGCGCAGCTATCAGAAAAGCGATCAGCTTTGAACCCGATGCCATTGTTCTCGGCGGTATTGATGCTGTTCGACACAAAACCATTTTGAAACAAGCGGAAGATCTCGGAATTGTTGTCATTGGTTGGCACGCAACCGAGCTTGTCGGCGGCAACCCTGAAATAGGCTTATACACCAACATCACCACTGATCCTCTCGATGTGGCGGAAGTTGCAGCGCTACTCGCGATCGTAAACTCAAACGGGCGAGCAAAAACCATTGTGTTTACCGACCCGAACTATGAAATAGCGATGATAAAAGCCAACGCGATGGTCAACACCATCAAACGTTGCGGTACATGTGATGTACTTGAGCTGAACTACTTACCACTCGATAAAATTGCCGAGCAGATGCCTGCGACATTGAAGAAACTTGATAAGAAGTATGACGAGAAAATAACTCATATCTTAACCATCAACGACCTTTACATTGATTACGCTATCCCTTCTTTTGAATCTAATCTCGAAGAGCATCGGCTAATACCACAAAACATTTCGGCAGGTGACGGCAGCAAAGCCGCATACAAAAGGATTAATAGCGGTCAATTCCAACTGGCTACTGTACCTGAACCCTTATATCTACAAGGTTGGCAAATTGTCGACGAGCTCAACCGAGCATTCAACCAGATGCCTCCAAGTGGCTACTCTGCCCCTGTACATCTCGTCACGCCCGATAATGTTGAAGAACTCATCAGCCAGTCAGACAAAGGAATCTACGACCCTAAAAATGGCTACCGTGAAGCATATCTGAAAATTTGGAAGCCACAATGAAACTACCTCAGATAAACATAACCCAACGGCTCATTATTTCGAACCTGGTTTCGCTATTGATTGTGAGCCTTGCCGTCATCATGGTGATCCGCTCGCTCTATTACGTCGAATCGACGCTCAAAACGGAAACCTCAACACACGTATCAGATTTGATTGTTAACTCAGAGATCAGCCGACGCGTATTCACTTTAACCTCCCGCGTTAAGCTATTGGAACAGACCTTTTTGTTCAGTGAAACCACACTGTCTGAAGAAGCATTCAATGTTGACTTCCAACTGCAACGGCTGAGAGACCTCTCGACCAACGAAGGATTCTCACAAAAGATCGACGCCTTTATCGATAACTTCCACCGTTTCTTAGGCAGTTCGCTAGCACTAAATAGAATCCTCAAGCAGACCAATCAAATCGACGCTGCGTTAGCCGAGCAACTTGATCAACTCGAATTTGCGATAGCCGACAGCAAACTAAAGCACTTAGACCAACCTAATTTCATACGTTATAACAATGAATTAGACCTCATCAACATGCTACGAGAGTCATTCCTCACCTCGGGTAAAATGGTCGGTGACATTCACAGCCGTATCACACCAGAAACGGAGAAAGTTCTGCTTATCGAAGTCGAGAAAGAGCTCGACATATTTTTACTCCACTTAGAAAACGTTGATATTGGAACGGCGGCGGTTATCGCAGAGAAGAAACGAATCCACCGCACGGTGAAACGATACAACGCGGCTTTAAAACGCATTCGAGCAAACCTGGAACAGCGTTGGTTGGTGATGGCATCGCTGTTAGTTGCTCAAAGTGACTTGTTGGAGATGGTAGAACAAACGGAATCACGTGTACAAAGCCAAGCCTTAGAATTAACAGACCAACTTGAAAAAGAGATTGGCTTATCAAGACTTAACGCAA
Organism: Vibrio satsumensis; assembly: GCF_050337435.1. Lineage (NCBI taxonomy): Bacteria > Pseudomonadati > Pseudomonadota > Gammaproteobacteria > Vibrionales > Vibrionaceae > Vibrio > Vibrio satsumensis. Next base: position 217,208 of record NZ_JAKJSX010000004.1, read on the forward strand.
TTGTTATCAGCTTTTCAGCCTTTGTATTATCGATGTTGCTGGTTAGCCACGTTGTTAGACACCACATTAGAAAACCACTCAATGCGCTTAGACATGGGTTCGACCGTTTAGAATCCGGTAGCCTAAAAAACCCAATCAATTTGGGCAGACGTGACGAATGGTCTCACTTAGAAAAAGCCTATAACGACATGGCCTTAAGGCTATCTGAGGCCTATCTCGATCTCACTGAAGAGAAAAAGAACTTCGACTTCCTCGCGCACCATGACCCATTGACTAATTTAGCCAACCGACTGTTGGCAACCAAGCTGTTGGATGAAGAAATTAGAAAATCCAGTGAAAGCAACGCCTCTTTCTTATTGTTCTATCTCGATATTGATGAATTTAAGACCATTAACGACTCCTTAGGCCATGCGCCCGGAGACAACTTATTAGTCAACGTCTCTGACATCCTGAGTAACTTAGTCGGCGATAAAGGCTTTGTTGCACGAATGGGTGGCGACGAGTTCTTACTTGTGTTTTCCAACGTTGGCCTAGAGGAAGGTGAACCCATCGCCGATCGCTTAAATCAAGCGCTAAGAAAGCCGTATTACATCGATAATAATTCTATCTTCGTCTCAGCGAGTATTGGTGTGTGTGAGTACCCTACTCATGGTTTGGACCGTGAAACCTTAATTCGAAACGCGGATACTGCCATGTATCACGCCAAACGGAATGGTAGAGACCAATACAGAGTATACGCAGATAGAATGACCCATGAAGTGAACGACTTAATCGAAACCAACATCGGGCTTCATCAAGCGATCGCCAACGACGAGCTTGAAGTCTTCTTCCAACCAAAAGTCGACTTAGACTCACAGGAGATCATCGGTGCCGAAGCTCTTATTCGTTGGAGACATCCCAAATTAGGATTACTTCCTCCAGTTGATTTTCTTGAAGTTGCTGAGAAAAGTGACCTGATCATCGACATCGATAAATGGGTATTTAAGAAAGTGGCGAACTTGATCACGGAATGGCAACATTCGGGAATAGACCTACAAGACGTGATTTTCTCAATCAATTTCTCAGCGAGAATGTTCTATATGACAGACCTCGCTGACCAGTTACAGGTGATACTGGATGAAACGGATTGCCAACCTCACCAATTATTGCTTGAGATTACCGAAAGAGACATGATGCGCGATTTTGAAACCTGCTCGAGAACCATTGAGGTGCTCCATTCTAAGGGGTACAAGATTGCTATCGATGATTTTGGTACGGGGTACTCTTCACTGTCGGTATTGAAGAACCTTTCGGCAGATTGCGTAAAGTTAGATCGAAGCTTTATCGAAGACATCAACTCTTCAAAGGTCGATTACGAAATTACTTGCGCGGTTCTTAAGCTCGCGCAAATACTCGACTTTTCAGTAATTGCTGAAGGTCTTGAAACCCCGAGCCACGTTAAGACACTGCGTCAGATTGGTTGTAAATATGCTCAAGGCTATTTCTTCGCGCGCCCTCTGCCGATTGATGACTGGTTGTCTTACTTCTTGCTTAACTCCGAGCAGAGTCAAAAAAGGCATAACGTCAGTTTTTAATACTAATGAGCTTCAATCAAACAGCTTGTCAAGTAAGCCAGTGATTGGTTACTCAAGTGCCTTCACTGGTTTTTTACCAACCAAGGGCAGTTTGCCTCGCTCACTAAGCGGAACATGTCCGACGATTCCCAGAACACTCTAACTTGTAGAACAATATCATTGTCTCTAGCGGCAAAGATGACTTGCCTTAACTCTGGAGTCTTGGCTTTTTCCATTTAAAATCGCGCGAATACTACCCATTCTCTCTCTTTAGACTAACTTGATATTTCTTTTGCTGCCGCTTTAATCTTGGCTCGTAACCACTTATGGCTTGGTTCATTAGTGCGACTTGGGTGCCAAATCATACACATATCGAGGTCTTCCAACTCAAATGGTAAAGGCAGTGTTTTAACCGCGTACTTTTCAGAAAAACAACGCACTGATGAAATAGGTAACACCCCGATATAATCAGACCCTTCAATAACAGGTAGCATCTCGACAACACCCGCAGCACGATAGACTATTCTACGTTTTTCTAGGTCACTGTAGTGTTCAGAGCTCAATAAGCTTTTACGTGCATGCCAACGAGATACAACCACATGCTCAAGTGCTAAAAACTGTTCCATATCAATCGTATCGCCAATCATAGGGTGGTCTTTGCGGCACACCACCACCAACTCTTCTCGAGAAATCACCTCATGCTTAAGCATGGTTCTTCCTTTTGGCGTCATATCGACAATAACATCGTGTCTTTGGAGCCTTAAATCAGACTCGTAGTCTTCCGTAAATAAAGGATGAACCTCTAGTGCGATACCAGGAGCAACTTGGCTGATTAACTGCATAACTCTTGGCATCATTTCGTAGCTCGCCGCCGAGACGCAGGCAATTGAAAACACGCGGCCTGAAGTTTTAGGGTCGAAGTCTCTTGATGCGGATAAGGTAGAAGTAAAGTTTTTAAGCGCAGCGGCCATTGCAGGATAGATATCAATAGCAAATGTGGTCGGCTCTACGCCAGAAGTGGTTCGGTGAAACAGTGGCTCATCATAGATATCTCTCAACCTTGCAAGCGCTTTACTCACAGCCGGTTGGCTTATATCCATGCGATTAGCAGCTCTTGATAAGTTCTGCTCTTCATAAATAGCGACAAATATAGGAATTAGATTTAGCTCGGTACTTTTCATACAGTTCCATATTAAAGAAGCAGGTTCCCTATAGTAGAGAACCTGCCGAGTATGTTCGATGCGAATGACTAAAGTTTGCTACTTAGTTCTATCTTTTAAGTCTGGCAAGGCTTTCGGGATTTTCAAGCGGTCGAAAATTGAACGAGAATTACTCGAGTTTGATGTGTCAGCGGGTAAGTAACGTAAGCCTTTCCATAAACGAGTAAATACGTTTTTGTCTTCGCGCCCTTGTTGAAGGGCTTCGCTATCCTCTAGCCAACGCTTTTGTCCATTCAATTTACCAAGTTGTACTTTATCCAGTTCTAGTTGAGAGGTTTCGTTTCGTAATTGACGATAAATAAAGGTTCTCAATTCAGCCCAATTACCATGCTTAAGTAAACGACGTAATACCAGCCAACTCGGTGTTGGACGGTTTGTGTAATAACGTTTAACAGCAACAACTAACGCAATGCAGACTAACAGAGCCAAACCAACTGTAATAAACACTGACATGTAAGCCTTGATAAAGGATTGGAGCGTGTGTTTTGCTTCAAACACCTCACCTTTTATCACTACACTTTCAAGACGTTGATTCTTGCTGTCCCACCACTGGAATGAAAAATCCGGCAAGGTAAATTCACCACCTTGTTGAATCACATATACCGTATCTTCAACTCGGCTTGAGCGATAATCACCACGTTCTTGAGTATCATTCAAACGATTAGGTTGAGGATAAGCTTGGTACTGCTGAGTCGATTCATTGTTTAACACATTCGGCAGTAATACAGACAAGCTGTCTTTGGCCTTGATAGTTACCGTTCGAGTAACCGCATCGCCAACTTTCAAGTTTTCATTCGAACGTTGCCATTGCTGTTCAACATCCACATCTGTTGCAGAAAACCAAGGCGATTCATCACTTAATAAACCTGAAGGTAGTGAGGCTTCAAACTTAATCGGCTGCGTGTAAAGCGTGCCGCCAACGTTAGAACCATCAGGTGCAGAAACTTGGACGCGAACCGGCACGGTTGGAATGACAAACTCGCCAGAAGTCATCGGATAGAGCGTCACTTCCCATCGTTGACGTGACCATGTAGTACCGCCGACTCTTTCTGTATAGTTCGTCGCGAGTTGGTTACGCTGCTTAGCGATCACGTTAGGGATTTCGATACTGCCAATTCGAGTGCCGCCAGTTAACCAGCGCGGTGTCGCCACCTCAATGTTCAGAATGACCTGCTCATTTACGCTGACTTTGGTCGGCGTTATCTTGTCGCCTGACTTGGGTTTCTCACCTACCCAAGCGATAAGCTCAACGTCACCACTTTTTTGTAGATCGAAGATGTCAGTAGCAGAAGCAAATGCAGAAAAAGCAGTGCTAAACAGCAAAACCATCGACACAAGCAAGGTCTTGGTTAAGTTCAACGACTTTGCCCACCCTACCTTTACTTGAACCAATTCAAGAGTTAAATCATATCGACTCATTGTGCTTGCTCCTGTTTTTGCGTCTGTTCGATAGACGGTGCAGGATCTCTTAACTGAATTTGAAATTTCGACTTTAAGAAGAACTTAGGATCCGCTTCAACGCGTTTTAACCACTTGTCGGCAAGCTCTTGGCTGCCCAATATTTCATTGGCGTTAAGCGTTTCCTTGAGCATCAATTCCGCTACCGTTTCTTCTTCAGCGCCATCACCCGTTCGCGGCTGATCATCTTCGAGTTCTAAAGATTCTTCAGGACCATCTGTGGTTCCAGATTGGCTTTCGCTGGTTCGGTTTACCTCTTCGACAATCCCGCTAAGCACTGCGAGGTTATTTTCCACATCCGTTCTCAGTTCTGGAGACAAGTCCCCTTTTTCACTTAATGACTTCAAAAGGTCTCTAGCAGCAAGATATTCACGCTGCCTGGCTAACGCGTTCGCTGCATTGTACAAACCAAGGTCAGTTTTGGTTTGCAAAAATGCACTGTGAGCTAGCTTAAAATCACGAGCATAGTAGTAAGCCGCGCCCTTTCGCATTGGGTCAGTAAAATGTTTGGCAGCTTGAAGGTACTCCTTTTGATTCAACAAACGTTGACCTTGTTGATCGGGCGTTAGCCATAAGTCCCACCACCATTGAGCTGTTTTATCCCAAGCTGTAAGCGACTCCACCACGATTGGTTTCTCAGCCGTTAAGTTGACTGTTTTCGCAAAAGTATTTGGTGAATAGATGCTGCCTGAAATCATCATGCCAACGACACACCACTGCACCAACCACCCTTTTCTGAACCACAACAACATAATGATCGCCATTGGAATAAGCAGGCCATAGCCCATGTCTTTCCATGGCATAGAAGATTCACCGTTAAGTTGCATGTTTCTTTCAACAGCTTGATTCAACTGTTGAATATCCGAATCGTCAACGGTCACCTCAATCACTCGACCACCTGTCTTATTCGCCAAATTACGCAATGAATCGAGGTCGACTGGATTATCGCTCAGCACATTGCTGTTTCCTGCGGCCAGAATGAGCAACTGATACGGATTGTCGTTAAAGAAACTCTCATACGCCCTAATGGTGCTTGGGTTTACACCATCTGATACCAACAGTACAGAAGAGCCTAACTCACCAGACAATTGCTGATTAATTAGTGGCAACGCTGCTTCTGCTGACTTACCTGATACTGGCATAATGTCGGGTGTGATAGCCGCTAGAAACGGTTCGAATACTTTGCTGTCTTGCGTAACGGGCATTGCCACGTGTGCGCTCCCTGCGTAAACCACTAAGCCCGTAGTGCCGCCTTTGCGAGCTGCTAGTAAGTCTCTAATTTTCTGCTTAGATCGCTCCAAACGACTCGGAGGTAAATCTTTAGCGAGCATGGATTCACTATTATCGAGCACAACCAACATCGACGCTTTGTCTTCACCAAAAGGCGAAGCTTCACGTTGCCATGTTGGGCCTGAGCAGATAATGATGGCGATAGTCACAATCACCACCAATAGCTTCAACGGTAATTGCTTACGCCACCCTGTTTCGCCAATCGTCAATGCATCACGTAAATGTGAAGGTAGAATGTCTTTCCACGTTGGTTTGGTCTCTTCTCTCCAACGAACCCATAACAGGAAGAACATCGGAATAAAGGCCAACAACCACAAAGGTCGGATAAAATGAAACTGGGTAAAGAACTGTTGTAGAGTGAGAGAATCAGGCATCATCCTCTCCTTTCAATTTTTTAGTTTTAGAAGCCAAAAGCGACCTTCTACGTAAAGTCGCCAGACTAAAGGCAGTCAGATACATCACAACAACAATCGCCATTAAGTAATGGTGCAGCCCCTGTTTAGGACGATAAGTGGTACTTTCATATAATTGTGGTTCTAGCTCACCAATCTGAGCGTAGGCTTTGGTCAGTTCGTCGCGGTTAAGCGCCTCAAAGGCTTCGCCACCAGACTCTTGAGCCACTCGTTTGATGGTTTCCATATCCAAAGCCACTTCACCAACGGTTTGTGGGTCACCCATGGCGATCACGTGAATACGAACGCCTTTCGCCTTCGCAACTTTGGCTGCATCAATCGGTTCAACAAAGCTTCCAGTATCATTACCGTCGGTTAGTACGATCACGACCTTCTCTTTTTCGTTGACATCAACACTCGAATCTTGAACGGCAGCACTTTGCTTTTCGCTTTGTTCAAACACCTTAATCGCCAAGCCAATTGCATCACCTAAGTGGGTACTTTGGCCTGCCATCGCAACATCAGTTTGATTAAGTAGTTCAAGCCATACATCTTGGTCTGCAGTAAATGGCGTCTGCACAAACGCAGCATCACCAAACAAGATCAAACCGAGTCGGTCACCTTTTCTGGTTTTTGCAAAGTCAGCTAACACTTCTTTGGTCGCATCTAAGCGAGAAATTTTATCGCCCCGCTTAGAGGTAAAGTCTTGCTCTGCCATCGAGCCCGACAAATCGACCACCACCATCACATCCCGACCTAATTGTTCGCGAACCTGTGGCTCACCAAGAATGGTTGGTTTCGCTAACGCGCATACGACCAATATCCAAGTAATAATGAGCGTGGTTCGTTGCCACCAGCTTGGTGTTAACTGGCTTGCACCTTCTGACGGTGCTTCCCCAATTGCTTCAACCAATTCTCGAAAAAATGGCACTTTAATCGCCATTTGCTTAGTTCGATAAGCTGGCACGGCAAAATAGACCAATAACGGCAAAGGCAACGCGATAAACCACAGCGGATGCGCAAATTCAAAGCTGGCAGATAAAACATCAAACATTATCTTGCCCCTCTACCGTAACTTGTACATTCGACTTGTGAAGTTTTAACCACATCATCGCGGTTTGAATCACCTCTAAACGCTGTTCAAAGCTCAAACGCACATTAGGGTCAATTAGGCTCTGCATCCATAATTCCGAGACTTCATCAGCAAAGAACGCATTGCTGTTTTCACTGGTGTTAGCGCTAACAGGCAGATAAGCGTTCAGACGGTTCACATAAGCTTGGCCAAACAACTTGGCATTACTGCTGTCTAGGTAACGAAGCACCACTTTCAGTACTTTAAAAGTTCGCTCGGTTGAATTTTTGTCTCGTGCATCCAATACCATAAGCTCTTGAAGAGCTTCTTTTCGATAACGGTTATTCCACCATCTCTGCGCCAAACGATAAGCCAGATAGATAGCGACCAATAACAGAATAACGCCGAGGATCTTCCAGCCGATCGTTTGAGGAGCCCAGCTCACACTGTCAGGAATCGCTACATCGTGCAGTTCGCGGAGGATATAAGTACTTGGGGGCGTATGTTCAACAGCCATTTAGCGACCTCCCACTAGCTTCTGCAGCTGTGATATGTGATTGCCCGACGTGTCTAATTCAATATAAGGGAGTTTTTTCATCGCCATCAATGTAGCAAGGGACTGTTTCTGAAGTGCCGCTTTCTGAGCAAGACTTTCACTTGCGAGGTTTACCTTAGATTGGCTATCCAGATTAAGTTGAAAGCGACCATCACCCACCACCCAGTTTGCGCTTGCAAGATCTTGAGGTAATGACTGTTCTAATGGATCGGTGACCATAATGGCCAAGATGTCATTGTGTTGCTGTAACTGCTTTAGTCGATCGAGATGTTGTTCTTGGCAGTCTCGCCAGTCACTAATAAATATCAAGGTTGATTGCTTGAGCCTCATTCGCTTAATCAGTTCAATCCACTGGCTAAAACCAACATTATCTCCATCGCTTACCTTGACGCCTAAGCTTTGATTGGCTTTAGTAAGATGTTTTAGCTGAGCCAATAAATCAGATTGAGAACGCTGCGCTTTGGTATGAAAGAGTTTTTGGTGTGAGGCTAAAACGAAGCCTACTCGGTCGCCATCTTTGAGCACACGCCAACTACACAATGCCGCAACTTCGGCTGCGACGACTGACTTCATGGTGTCTTGAGAGGCAAAGAACATTGAGCTGCGCTGATCGACACAGATCATCACATTACGGTCTTTTTCTTCAGTGTAACTGCGAACATGCGGCTTCCCCGTTCGCATGGTGACTTTCCAATCAAGGTTACGAATATCATCACCAAGTTGGTAGTGTCGTAACTCCTCAAAATTCAAACCACGACCACGGAACAAAGAGTTATGTCTACCCGAAAGTACGCTGCCCGCTTTTAAATGAGGTAACAGTGAAAATGACTCAGCTTGAGCCTGAATTCGCACTAACCTTGAATAGTCACAGTAAAGTCGAGGATCAAGGCCTTGCGGTTTAGGAGCTTGTGTTGGCTTCGCCATGACGCCCCCTAGTTATCCGATCTCAACATTATCAAGCAGTTCTTCAACCACTCTTTGATGGTCAACACCATCGGCCAATGCATCGTAAGACAACGAGAATCGGTGGCCTAATACGGTTGGCAACATGGCACGCACATCATCTAACGTGACGTGGTCACGCCCTTGCAGCCACGCATAAGCGCGAGCACATTTATCCAATGAAATAGAAGCACGAGGACTTGAACCAATTTCAATCCATTTCGATAAGTCTGATTCTGGATAACGCTCAGGTTTTCGTGTAGCCATTACCAAAGCCACGATGTAGTTCTCAACTAAATCGGAAACGGCAATGTCTGGAAGTTGGCGGCGCGCTTCAAGTACCAATTCAGGTTCAATATGCTGTGGAGTGACTAATTCCGAACTCGTCTCGCTACCGAGTTCCTCACTGCGCACAAGTCGAATGATATCGCGTTCAGCTTCATCTTCTGGATAGTCGACCGTGACTTTCATAATAAAACGGTCCATTTGTGCTTCAGGCAGTGGATACGTACCTTCTTGCTCTACTGGGTTTTGCGTAGCGAGCACCATGAATAGATCTGGCAGAATATGAGTTTGACCACCCACCGTAATCGTCCCTTCCGCCATAGCTTCAAGCAGAGCCGCTTGTACCTTTGCAGGAGCACGGTTCACTTCATCGGCTAAAACAATACTGTTGAAAATAGGACCCGGTTGAAAGTGCAACTGAGGCTTTCCATCAAGCTCTTGATACACTTCTGTACCGGTTACATCTGATGGCAGCAGGTCAGGCGTAAACTGAATTCGACCAAAACTGGTGTTCAGTAGGTTCGCCAGCGATTTCACTGAACGAGTTTTCGCTGTACCGGGAAGTCCCTCTAAAAGCACATGCCCATTAGTCAATAACCCTATCACCAGAGCCCGAACGACGTGGCTCTGACCGATAACACTTTTCTCTGTCTGTTCAATCAGTTGGTTTATTGCTTGTTGCGCATGGTTCATAGGTCTTCCCTTAATTCAATCTGGCTGCGTACATCCTACTCACAAGCCCCATAACTATTAGTTATAAGCACCATAAATTATAAGCGCATAGCCACGTCAATTCTGGTGCTTTATTTCAGCCCAGCTTTCTACTTGCTAATCGCTTTCAATTGGTTAATCGCCTCCGGTGGCGCCACTTTGCTCAATGATGAAATACATTGTTCGAACGCTTTCGGTACACCGGGTTGTTGGTAATTACGCGCTAAGATTTCACACTGTGCATACAGGTGTTGTGGATTTCGGCTGAATTGGTACGCCTTGTGCAATGACTTACTTGCCGCAAGTACATCCGACTTCTCTAAAGCCAAACCGTACACATACCAATATTGCGGGTCGGTTTGTGCGGTTTCTGCCGCTTGTTTTAGGTAGTTGGTTGCTTTCTTGTAATCTTTGACTCGCAGCATTGATAACCCTGCACTGTATGGCAGCACACTCGATTTAGGTTGCGCTTGAATGCCTTGTTTCAATGTTGCTAATGCTTTTGGCTCGTCGCCCTGTGCACGATACAAATCAGCCAAGTTGGCGTAGCTGTTTTCGAAGTAAGGCTCAATTTCAATAGCGCCTTGATAAAACTTAATCGCTTTGTCGTGCTGACCTAAATCTCGGTAAACGTTACCTAAGTTCGTGCGGCCAAACCCTCTGTCAGCATTGAATTGTTGTATCTCAATGTACTCTTCTAATGCAGGCTTGATTTGGTCTTTCTGCAACGGATTCATTTCTCCCCAGTAACGTACTAGCGCGCCTGCGGTTTCTGAACGAATCGACAATACAGGGTCTTTCAGTAACGGTTCTAAAATCTGCCAACGGTCAGTGAATGGAAAACCAGACGAGCCTTGCACCACGCCCAAACGGATCATTTCATCGTCATGTTTCACCGCTCTTGCTAGCGAGATAAGCGTATTCTTACCCGTATTGCCGCCCAAACGTTCTAAGCTCGATGCACGAATGATATTGCTTAAGCTGGCGTCCTGAGCCGAGTATGCCAACGCATCCTCTGCACCTCTGTGCCCTATTGAGTCAGCATAAAAGGCAACGGCAAAATGCTGCTGATTACGATACTTAGAATCTGGGAACCACTCACCGATTTGCTTATCTGCCCACTGGTCGGTTTGATCTTCGTGACAGCTGGTACACACGTTTGGTGTTTTAATGTGTTGGCTAATATCAGGACGTGGGATGTGCCAACTGTGGTCGCGTCTTGGGTCGACCTCCATGTAAGTCGTCTCAGGCATGTGACAAGTCGTACATTGTGAAGCTTCGGTATTCGACTCGTGGAAGGTGTGCTTTTCAGGCGTGTACTCTGATGCAATGTGACATTGGCTACACACCGCTTCTTCGGCAATTTTCAGTTCTGCAGTATGTGGATCGTGACAGTTAGTACATGTGACCCCTTTTTCAGCCATCACTGATTGTAAGAAAGATCCGTAAACGTAATCTTCATCGTAGATTTGACCATCGTTATGGTAAAGCTCAGGGGTAATCAAGCTCAGGCGATACTTATCAAAGAATGACCCATTCACGTGGTCGCCTGTTTCATTCAACTGAGTACGTCGGCTGTGGCATTGAGCACAGGTTTGAACTTGATTGGTATGGACGATGTCTTTTGGTTGCAGGGTTGAGTTGCCCTCTTGGTAGACCCATTCTTTCACCGACTTCGACAAGTCGCGATCAAAGCCATAATGCGCCGAGACTTGAACATCCTTTACACCATTGGCTTTGGCTGACTTGTTTTGTGTTAACTGATCTTTAGCTAACTGGGCCTGCTCAACGTGCTCGCTTGCAGGCCCATGACAGGCTTCACAACCGACATTAATCTCGGACCAAGTGGTGTTGTAAGTATTACTTGCGCTGTCGTAATTCTTTTTTAGGTTTGTTGAATGGCAGTCTGCACACATGAAGTTCCAGTTCTGGCCACTGTTGGTCCAGTAAAACTCATCGGTGTTGGTGGTATCAGGGTAAAGGTGAAACCAGCGTTGGCCGCCTTCTCCCTCACCACGAGAATCCCAAGCAAAAGGAATCAACTGAACACGCCCGTCTTCAAACTCAACCATGTATTGTTGAAGAGGTTCAAAGGCAAAGGTATAGCTGATTTTGTAATCTTTGAATTGGCCGTCTGGCCCTTCGATGTTGACCCAAAACTCATCACCCTTTCGAAAAAAACGGTTAGGCTTTCCTTTATGAGTCACAGTTTGATTGTCGAAATTGCCCAACACAGAGTCGTCGTCGGCGTGCTTCATCGCCATATCATGATGAGAACCTTGCCATGCTTCCACTTCTGCGCTGTGACAGTCGATACAAGCTTCAGATCCAACATACGTTGCTTTAGAGTTGGCATGCGAAGCTTCTGATCCAACGGGTAAAGCCTGTTCATTGGCATGCGCATTGAAACTGAGCAGCGACAACATAGGTAAAGACAACATTGCGGATAATACTGCAACTCGCTGGTGTTTCAATCCGTTCACTAGCAAGCACAACCATGCAGACATAACATTCCTTGTTTTTATACATCCTTATGCTTAATAAGGTAGACGCAAAAACAACGAATTTACAATTATTTAGTGGCAGTGAGCTTGATTGTTGTGACTCATATTCACGACTGGTATTTACTCATCGATATGCGCATAAAAAAAGAGCTCCTAAGAGCTCTTTCGTGTTTTCAGTTTCATCAAGCTATCAGTTTCATCAAGCTGTCAGTTTCAATAAACCAAAGCTTACTTGTTATGGTTCTCTTGGAGTTTTTCCATAACCTGATCCAAGCTAAAGCTTGCTGCTTTTTGGCGTGGTGGGTATTCAGCAAATGTTTCTAAGAATTTGCCAACATACGCTTGAGCAGGAACAAACATATAAGCATGGTCTAACAACCAGTCGTAGTATGTGTTCGATGTGATATCTGCATTTTCGTATGGGTCCATACGCAGGTTAAACAGCTTAGGAAGACGTAACGTCACGAACGGTTCTGACCAAATCTGCATGGTACCCGTTGCACGTTGCTCCATGAACACCGCTTTCCATTGGTTGTAACGAAGCGCCGCTAAATCGCCATCATCGGTAAAGTAAAATATCTCTGAACGACGGCCTTTTTCTTCTTCACCCGTTAGGTAAGGAAGGAAGTTATAACCATCTAAGTGAACCTTAAACGTTTTATCACCAGCAGTATGGCCTTTAAGTAGTTTCTCTTTGATTTGGTCATCACCAGCAGCGGCAACGAAGGTTGGCATCCAGTCCATGTGGTGCATGATTTCATTGGATACTGTTCCTGGTTCAATCTTACCAGGCCAACGGACCATTGCTGGTACACGGTATGCGCCTTCCCAGTTGGTGTTTTTCTCACCACGGAACGGGGTTGTCCCCGCATCAGGCCAAGAGTTCATGTGTGGGCCATTATCCGTTGAGTAAAAAACAATCGTGTTGTCTTTGATTCCCAACTCATCCACTTGCTTCAATAGTTGCCCAACGTGTCGATCGTGCTCAACCATACCATCAGCGTAGTTACCGACACCAGTCACACCTTTACTGTCCGCTTTCACGTGCGTTCTGAAGTGCATACGTGTTGCGTTCCACCAAACGAAGAATGGCTTATCAGCTTTCACAGCGCGATCCATGAAATCGAGTGCGGCATCGAGTGTTTCTTCATCAACGGTTTCCATACGCTTACGTGTTAATGGGCCCGTATCTTCAATCTTGCCGTCAGCAAATGATTTGATAACACCACGCGGGCCGAATTTCTTACGAAACTCTGGGTCGGTTGGGTAATCTTCATTTTCAGGCTCTTCTTCAGCATTTAGGTGATAAAGGTTGCCAAAAAATTCGTCAAACCCGTGTGCTGTTGGAAGAAATTCATCTTTATCGCCAAGGTGGTTTTTACCAAATTGACCAGTCATGTAACCCATAGGTTTAAGCAGTTCAGCAATGGTTGCATCTTCTGCTTGAAGACCAATATCTGCACCTGGCAAGCCTACTTTACTTAAGCCTGTTCTCAGTACACTTTGACCTGTAATGAACGTAGAGCGACCTGCGGTACAAGATTGCTCTGCGTAGTAATCGGTAAACATCATGCCTTCTTTGGCGATGCTATCAATGTTCGGAGTTTGATACCCCATTAAGCCAAAGGTGTACGCACTGACATTAGATTGACCAATGTCGTCACCCCAAATGACGAGAATATTCGGTTTTTCTGCCGCGAATGTGGTGGTGGAAGCCGCCATCATCGCAGTACCCAAAATCGCTAATCGACGTTTGACGCCATATTTCGCTGTCATAGAAACCTCTTCGTTAGTTATTTGCATCCTGCCCTACAACGTATAGTCCATTTTTTGAACGATCGCGAGATTCACTAAACTATTAATCTATTTGTCATTTTTCTTCACAGCGACGCGCACAACTAGACGATGGAACTTACGTATATAAACATGATAAGGATCACACATGACGTTAGAGGGCAAAATGAGTAAACAGCACCAAAACTCTAAAAATCAAAAGGTTACAATAACCCCATAACAATTAGTTATAACCACTATAAAAAGACACGACCGATTTTAGAGATTAATGTTTGCCCAACGATGTGTTGCTCTAACGCATTAATCTTTAAAGTGAATCGGAGTCCTTATGGGTACTAAAATTAATAAACTAGCATTAGGTGTTGGCTTATTAGCAGCTTCTTCAGCGGCAACAGCAGCAGAAAAACCAAACATTCTTGCTATCTGGGGTGATGACATTGGTGTATTCAACATCAGTGCATACAACAACGGTATGATGGGTTATGAAACACCTAACATCGACCGTATTGCTAACGAAGGCGCACTATTTACTGACCACTACGGTCAGCAATCGTGTACTGCTGGTCGTGCTGCATTCCTAACGGGTCAAGAACCTTTCCGTACAGGTCTACTAACTATCGGTATGCCAGGCTCTGATCACGGTATCCCAGATTGGGCTCCAACTATCGCTGACCTTCTTAAAGAACAAGGCTACATGACTGCTCAGTTCGGTAAGAACCACATGGGTGACCAAGATAAACACCTTCCAACGAACCACGGTTTTGACCAGTTCTTCGGTAACCTATACCACCTGAATGCAGAAGAAGAGCCAGAGACATACTACTACCCTAAAGACCCTGAGTTCCGTAAGAACTTCGGACCTCGTGGTGTAATCAAGTCTACTGCTGACGGTAAGATTGAAGATACAGGTCCTATGACGCGTAAGCGTATGGAGCACGCGGATGAAGAGTTCCTAGAAGAATCTCTAGCCTTTATGGAAAAAGCAGTGAAAGCTGACAAACCATTCTTCATCTGGCACAACACAACACGTATGCACGTGTGGACTCGTCTACAAGAAAAATACCAAGGCGCATCAGGTATCAGCATTTACGCTGACGGCATGTTAGAGCACGATGACCAAGTAGGTATCCTTCTAGACAAGCTTGATGAGCTTAAAATCGCAGACAACACAATCGTAATCTACTCTACCGATAACGGTGCAGAGACAGTATCTTGGCCTGATGGTGGTGCTACTTACTTCCACGGTGAGAAAGGTACAACTTACGAAGGTGGTATGCGTGTTCCTCAGCTAGTTCGCTGGCCTGGCACTATCAAACCGGGAACTAAGATCAACGACATCATGGGTCACCAAGACTGGATTCCAACGCTACTAGCAGCTGCTGGTGATGATAAAGTGGTTGAGAAGCTAGCGTCTGACAAAGGTGCAACTTACAACGGTAAAAACTGGCGTGTACACCTAGATGGTTACAACTTCCTACCTTACTTCCAAGGTAAAGAAGAGAAAGGCCCTCGTGACAGCATGCTTTACTTCTCTGCTAACGCTGAACTAAATGCTGTACGTTGGAACGACTTCAAGATTTCATTCGCTGTTATGGATGGTAACATCGTTGATGCTGTGCGTTTCCAACCAAACTGGCCTCAAGTAGTTCACCTACGTGCTGACCCATTCGAAAAAGCACCACACGAATCTGGCATGTACCTACGTTGGATGGCAGACAACATGTGGCTATTCGTACCTGTAGGCGGCAAAGTGCAAGAGTTCATGAACACGCTACCTGACTACCCTATGCAGCAAAGCCAAGTGTTGAACCCTGGTAACTTCAACCAGAATGCTTACATGCTTCAAGGTAAACTTAAGCAACTAGAAGCGGCAGCAGCACAAGCTAAGTAATAACTAGCTAACGCTCCCCCTCCAAGTAAAGCCAAACAAAGCCGTGATAGCTCAAACGTTATCTCGGCTTTTTAGTATCCAATACAAAGAACATATAGGCGCTAACCGTCAACTAATACAATTCATACCAAAGCTATCCGCTCATTTTTCAAAAATATGAACTCACACTAGTCAATATGAACCTTGATATATGACTGTTGCGTTAAGATTTCGCAAATTTTTTCAAATCCTTATGACACGACTTGAATTGGAGTTCTTACCGTGCGATTGTAATTTAACTAACCATAACAACTGTATGATTATGAAGACAATCCAAAGCATTGCCCTACTTTCAACTATCGTTGCTGCACCAGCAGTATTAGCTGACGTTGAAATCAAAGTTCCATCAAGTGTTGATATTCTGGCAGTAAATGAAGCCAAGCCTGACCTAGATGGCAGCTTATTTTCATCTCATAAAACCCTCACCGTTCCAGACGGCCAAAACCAAATCGTATTCCAATATCAACTTGCTTTTGATAAAGGTAACGACCGCGAGTTTGTTGATAGCGATGCTATTATTGCAACCTTTAGCACGACAAACGCCGTATTAACGTTTGATATGCCTAAATACCGTAATACCGCTGAAGCGAAGAAAGGCTTTGAGAACCTAGATTGGAAATTAGTTGATGAGAACCAAAATACAATCAGTGTTAAGCAAGACAAGCTATTGAAAGATGGTATGCAGATTGGTCGTAAATTTCCTCAAGAAGCAAAGGAATACAACCAGAAAGGTGGTGTCGCTGCACTAACACTAGGAGCTAGTACAGGCACAGCTGCGACTGTAGTACAACCAGTCACTCTACCAGCAAAGATTGATGCGAATGCGGCGAATACTGCTGAAGAAATGCTGTATTTCTGGTACGAAAAAGCCGATGCTGAAACCAAGCAGAAATTCAAAGATTACGTGAACAAGTAGCTCAATGGTCTGAATTTAAAAATGAAAAAAGCTGGCACACTGCCAGCTTCTTTTTTGTCTTCATCTAGATGATTTAGGCTTATATTGATTAAGCCGACTCAGTCGATAACACTTTTCCATCTACTTTTGTTGGCCATCCTAGCGCTTTGTATTCTGCTGCCAGTAAGTGCGCACAGCGGCTAGAAACTCTTGTTTTAATCCAATCACCAAGCCCCAATACTTTATATTCCAATACAGCCATTTTCATAACAATTCTATTCCGCTTTATTTCAATTTATAAATCTAGCGAGGAAGTTATAGATATGGAAAAACAATGTATGTTCCCAAAAGAACACAGAAGCTAATTTTGTTGTGAAATACCCATTAAGTGTTGGTAAATTTAACAATAATGAGAGAAAAGTTCGACTCAGTTCGCTCTTGTTATACACATGTTAGGACTTAATCTCAGTGACAGGATTTCGTATCATCAAATTCATCGGTGAAATATGCTCATACAACCCCTCAACATCGGTTATAAAAACCTTCCCTCTTTGGATCTTCACTAAGCCCTGTTGCTCAATACCTTTAAGCACCTCATTCAATCTCGGTCTCGAGATCCCTGTAATAGTACTCAATTGAGTTTGTGAGATATTTATACTCACGGTCACACCTGCAATATTGGTTTGGCGTGCCGCAAGTTCCAACAAGACGTAAATGGTTTTCTGCTCTTTTTCATGAATCGAGGATAAGTAAGCCTGCATCCAAATAGATTGCGCTTTGGTTCCACAGTGAAGTAGCCATTTGTAAACCATGCACTTCCGCTCTGCGAGCTCTAATACCTTACTTTCAGGAAAAAGTACCATAGTGATAGGCTCGACTTCTTCTGCCACTGCAAAGAGGTTGTAGTCAGCATGTATAGACAAAGCACCCATCCAATCTCCCCTTCCAATAACACCACCAGATAAGCTTTTCATGTTTTCAGTTGAAAAGCAGATACCTGCTGAGCCCTTAAGAATATAGAAAACGCCCGGTAGGTTTTGAAATTTTTTCGTAATTTCTAGGCTATGTATGCCCGTCTTTAAAACAGCGATTTCGAGTAGGCTGTCTATAAAGTCTTGTGGTAAATCACATGGCCATTGTATTTGTTCACTGATTGTTGGTTCTAACAATAACTAGTTCCTCCTCCGATAGTCTTCATACAGCATTGACACGGTATTTCTCCGCGTTACTTAAATGTAGCTCATTACCAATACAACACTGTATTTCCCTCTAAAGAAAATCATAGTTCTTAGTATCTTAATTCATTTATCTAGCTTAAAAACCAATAAAAATGACCTACACTTGTTGATCCTTTAGGTGCTTCTAGCTTTAATTGGATACAAAGCCCTTATGCATACGGGCTTTGAGTAATAGCTATCTTATTGACTAATGTCGAATGAAACAGATTCTGCTCACTAATATTGATAATCAGGCCTAATTCTAGACATAAGTAACATATCGATGTACTTACCCGCTTTGAATGTACTCAGCCTTTTGGTGCCTTCTAACTGAAAGCCTGCGCGTTCGTACAGAGCAATAGCGGCGTGGTTATCTGCATGAACCTCTAACTCAAGTCGAACGAGGTTAAGCCAATTATCGGATTGATTAATAGCTTCTTGCATTAACGCTTGACCAACCCCTTTGCCGTGCATATCCGGGTTAATCGCTATCGCAAGGCCAGCACAATGTTTGTCTCTCACCTTGGTGGTCATAAATAAAGTAATATGGCCTACTGCTTTGCCAGACACTTCAGCAACTAAAGTGAAATGGTCTGAATGACCAAACAACCGCTCTACCTGATCAGAGCTAAGGAAAGGCTTTTGTGAAGTATTTTCTGATACTGATGGGTGTCGATAGATATCAAACATATCTTGGCTATCTGTCGTTTCAAGATGTCTTATTTGTATTTCCAAAGCGCTTCCTTATATATTATTTCTATCCATCATCTAATTTTTTATATTACGGACAGCAACGAACATCTACAACCCTTAATAGATGTAAGCTCCTAAAATATTTAAAAAAATAGAAAACCTGAGCCTAAGAGCCTGTTTGATTAATTTTATACGTAGTATGAACGTCAGAATTTATAGTCCACACCAACGCTTGTGAATACTTGTTCTGAATTATAAAAATCGATATTTGAATCAATAGATCTTAAGCCAAGTAACGTGACAAACGACCAATCTTTATAGCCCATCAAGCCACCAAACTCGTACGCTAAAAAGGCACCATATTCATTATCTTCGCGCGCTTTACCATAAATAGGGTTGGCTTCATCGTACTGACGATCACTTGCATCGAGCGTAACAACGAAACCATGACGGCCGATTCGCTTAGCGTAGTTTAATTCTATGCCATAGCTATCGAAGCTGAGTGCTCCCCCTTCTGCGTCTGAGTGGAAATACACCATTGAAGGAACAAATAGACCTGCTTGGTTTGGCAAGATAAAGCGGTACCCTGCTTTGGCGTATAAATAGGTTCTTTCTCTATCAAGCAGCACAGCTTCTTCCGGAGATAAGCCTTGGGTGCCCGATAACTCATCATCAACGTCAGATTCACCAATCGCGAAATCCGTTCGAAAGCCAGTACCGCCTATATTAGTCATTTGCAATCGCCCAACATTACCTTTTACATCGGTTTCGTTTCGATTGACGCCAACCGCATATGGGTCAGACCAAGCCTTACCTGAGATAAGGGTAGGAAGAACAGAAAAGTCTAATATGGTGCCTCCAGAAAGTTGGTATCTATAACCGATCTCAAACGCAATGGTACCTGTTGCAATATCCTCTCGCGTCGTACCCGCATACACTTGGTGAGTCAGCGATTCGCCAAAAGTATATTGAACAGTACCCAAAAAGCCGAGTAACCCTTGGTTTTCACTCTCCCCTTCCTGGGTGTTAGTTGCTTGATTCGAATCTTGTTCAGTACTCAAATTACTACTGTCAGAGTAGAAACCGGCCAATACACTGAAGTTACCGCTGAAACCTTCACTTGGAGCGAGACCACTGTATGCAGGCATTGAAGCCAATGCAGAAAAGACAACTGGTAAAACAAACCTCATATTCACATCCATTATTTGAATAATCATCAAGTAACTATAAGCATCAAAATAAAATTATAACAAGCATTTAACAATGTAAATTTATTCGCTTGGCGCGGTCGATATCGCTAACCATTCACTCAAAGACACAACAAATTGATCTATCACGATTGAGCTCTCGTAATACCTCTCGAAAATAACGGACACAACTCAAAGGAAGACAATATGTTTAATAAACTAATCAAAACCATGTCAGTGCTAGTTGCGACGCTTCTTTTTGCAGCTTTTGCTCACGCTGATCACCACGGAATGAAGAAAGATATCGTTGACGTAGCGGCTGAAAATGGCTCTTTCAATACCTTGGTAGCTGCAGCAAAGGCGGCAGGCTTAGTTGAAACATTGAAAGGTGATGGCCCGTTCACTGTGTTTGCGCCAACGGATGAAGCGTTCGCTGCACTACCTGAAGGAACGGTTGATATGCTGTTGAAGCCAGAAAACAAAGACAAGCTAATCGCAGTACTGACCTATCATGTGGTGCCAGGAAAAATAATGGCGTCTGAAGTGATGAAACTTGATAGTGCCGTAACAGTGCAAGGTGAAACGGTAATGGTAGGAATTGATCACGGCAATGTGATGATCAACAAAGCGCAGGTCGTGATGGCAGATGTTGAAGCGAGCAATGGTGTTATTCATGTTATTGACGCTGTATTACTGCCTAAATAACACAGACGAACACAAATCAAAGGTTCTTAGAGGTGTGACAGGTTCACACCCTTTTCATGTTTAAATACCAAGTTAAGATCGGTATCAAATTAGCCGAGCCTGCCTTTATATAAGTAAGAACCCGGATTACATAAACAAGCGCCCGAATATCAGAAAGGCCGCCATCGATACCACCTTTGTGAAAACCACCACCCATATGCAATCACCAATACTAGAGTGCGTCGCTTTCCCCAGTAGGAACACAAATAGAATCAACCCTAACACCCAGCCCACTGTCGGAATCAATGACACCAAAGCAACGATTACAGCAATAGTAAGAAGGGATTTAAAATCTGCGACCACGAATGACATTTTAGAGGCGATATACATACAACATGCGGTGATTAATGCGTCCATCACAAACGCTAAAGCTTCAATACCCACTTTTCTTCCTTCACTGATATTAGTTGAAGTGAATATTATCTCTAAAGTGATGATTTTTCTCGAAGAGGAGAACAAAAAATCAGGCAAAAACTGTAACAAAAATGAGATTACCGTTCCTCTGAAGGCACTACCTTCTCCATCACGTAATTGGTGAGTTTTACGCCACGCATTTCGACTTGCTGCTCATTAACGACTGCAAAACCAAGGTGCTCATAGAAAGGCCTAGCGGTAATACTCACCTCTGAAAAGTATCGAGAGAGACCACGAGCCCGACCAACCTCAAATACATGCTCCATTAAAGCTCTAGCGACGCCTTTGCCTTGATATTCATGATGACAGAAAAAGTGGTCAATCAGGCCATTGGGTTGCAGGTCAGTATAGCCAACAACGCAACCATCTAGCTCAGCCACAAAGGGTTGTAACCCATTCATACGCTTTTGCCATAACGCAAAGTCAAAGCTACTAGGTGCCCAAGCTTCGACTTGCTGTTGAGAATAATCTCGAACATTCACATTACGTACAGTATGAAAGAAGATCTCCCACAGTGCTTTGTCATCACTCGTTTGATAATTTCGAATTCTAACCACGACATACTCCTTTTTGTCCTAAGCCCTTTCAAAGGGGCAAATAAACAGCTGAATCAACAGGCTCTATAATCCAAACTCAACAACCTCAGCTTTCGATCAAGAGATCAACGATAAAACACAGCCAACCAGATCGTCACCATGTCTTTATCCGTACCAATGACCTTGTGCTTTTCTCGCGCAGTAATGTTGATGAAATCCCCTTTAGACAGGGTGACAACACGCCCATCTTCAAACTCGATGACACCTTGACCTTCAAGCACCATTACCCATTCATTCTCTTCTTGGTCATACCAACCCTCTTCTGGTGAGCTATGTCCATGCGACAATATCCTTTCGATTCGAACACTGTCGTTCGCAAGCAGGTCATTGAATATTTCATTGGGCATTGACGAAGGAACATCATTGTAAATGTTTGGCATCAAGCTCTCCTAGCTAGCATTGAATTGATTAACAACCTGGACTTGAACTGCACTGTAAAACCTAAGCAGCAGCACTATTTCTGAAATAAAAACGGTAATAGCCCACCAAGTTACTGCAGATAAACAGCGCCTCCATAAGAACCGCTGTTGGCGAGCCAACTAAGTAATTGTGAACCAACCAAAAACTGGTTCCGATGATCATCAATTCTCTTAATCTGCGGTCATCTTTGTTAAAGGCAGCAAAGGTTTGAAACACGGAAGCAAAGCAGCTCAATATGCTAGTCAGCCCTGAGTAAGTCACAACCGTTGCGATCACCGACATGGAACAGAACAAATATTTAAACTTAGACGATGTAGAAAATACACTCGTTAAATAACGGATTGTTGCAATGATCATTAAACTCGCCGCTGTCCATTGCTCGAGCAAAATAAAATGACTAGAGATAAGCACGCCAGCAAAGAATAGACAGGTTACAATTTTCTTCCTTTCTTTAAACTGAAAAGACAGAAGATCGAAACAGATAGCAATCGCGACGAGTATTTGAGAAAGATAAAAGGCTGACATTGTGATTCCTTCAATAATAACATTACACCCTAGCCGTTTTGCTCAACCATAAATGGCCTAAGAAAACTCACTTGGTTAGTCAAAAAAATACGGCAACAATGCTTTATAGATTCAACTGAGCTCTAAAGATTCAACAAAGCTCTAAAGCTTCAACACACCACTAATCACAGTAATAGCCGAACCAATCAGCTTGATTCGCCCGTTAGCTAATAACTCTGTCGACATATAACCACCACGACGAGACGCCTGATAAGCACTGAAGCAGCTTTTGTTTAGCTTTTCAGCCCAGTGCTGCGTCAATGCACAATGTGCCGAGCCAGTCACAGGATCTTCATTAACCCCAACCCAGGGTGCAAAGTAGCGAGAAACAAAATCAAGCTCCGCATTTGATGATAGCGCTGTCACCACAACACCTCGTCCTTGAATGCCTTTTAAAGCATCAAAGTTCGGTGAAAGCTCCAATAGCACTTGTTCGTTGGAAACTTCAATTAACTGCTTAGACTCAAACTCTCTGAATGAAACGACTTGATGCGGCTCTAAGCCAAGATATTCAAGTAACGTGAGGTTGGGTTCGGAACACAATGATAACTGAGTACTTGGGAAATCAAGCTCAATAGACGATTCACAAACTGCGGCTGATAACTCCCCTGATAATGTGTTGAACACAACTCTATCACCTGGATTGATCAGCCCTTGTTCTTTCATTACATGAACAGTTGCCAGTGTACCATGCCCACATAACTTCACTTCTACTTCGGGAGTGAACCATTTAAGCGTCATGGTGCTAAGCGAAAGAAAAGCCGTTTCGGATACCGCCATCTCTTCAGCGATTGAAAACATTAGCGACTCATCCAATGGCTCTTTGGAGATGCAGACCCCAGCAGGGTTCCCTTTAAACGCTTGAGTTGTAAACGAATCTACTTGATATATCTCTAAACTCACAATACTGCCTAGCTCTGGTATTGATTAAATATTGCTGACTACAATAAGCACAAACACTCTGTGCTACAAGTGTTTAACAGCAACTTTACTATTGCTTATTCAATAAGTATGGATTGATAAACTGGGCGTTATCAAAAGAGTTTACGAGTTCAACAGAACGTTGAGTATATGGCTTAAACCAAAGATAAGGCTTGGTAATCCCTAATTAGGGAACAAATAAGCGCACGTTCGCGGCACACCGACATCATATTGAGCTACGAACGTAAGCTTATGGAGTAATTACGATTCAATTAAATCTAATGGCGTACTAGAGCAGATTTCACAATAGTCAAGCCAAGTAGGCCTAGCATGACACCAGTCACTTTATCAATGTAGTAAGCGACACGCGTAAATTCTCGGCGGACTTTAGGTGCAGATAAAAGGAATATAATCGCGGCATCCCACACAAACACAACCACTGTCATCCAAATACCTAACCCCAATTTGAACATGAAACCCACCTCATTATTCAGTACAACCGTGAATAAGCTCAAGTAGAACAAAAGATTTTTAGGATTAAGGATTCCAGATAGAAAACCCGTGACGAATTCTTTAAGAAAAGTCGTTTGATTGGAGGTACTTTCTTCAGCAACATCAATATTGCTGTAATTACATTTTTTGGCTCTTATCGCTTGAACAGCAAGATAAACGAGAAATACTCCACCAATAATCTTCAATGCAATCATAACAGAAACGGATGCCGCCAAAATCGAGCCGACACCAACTAGGCATAAAGCAATATAAACAGCATTTGCACTGGCAATACCGCATGCAACACCTAACGCCTTTCTTCCCTTATTTCGAACAGCACTCTTCACCACAATCACAAAATCTGGCCCGGGACTTAACAACGCCAAAAAGTGGGCAATCGCCACGGTAACAAATACACCAACTAAACCTGCATCCATAAACTAACTTCCTTGTAGCTCAATTAATGCTTTACTATTGCATAATTAACGAAAAAGCACTCGGTCAATTGCATATTTATTTGCCCATTTTCAAATAATTAGACAGACTACGCGTTTTCATCAATCCAAATCAGAAGTCTATGGCCTCATGTAAGCGCTTTTTCAGCTTTTCGTTCACTAAAGCGTAATATCACCATGATTTAACTTAATTATCTTGTAACCAAAGCTAGTTTATAGTTCTAACTGGATCGCAGGAATTGGGTATCTGCATGCAATGCATAAAGTTGAAGTGAAATTAGAGAGATAAATTTGAACTATGTCGCAAATTTTGGTCTACGATTGAGTTAGGTAAAGTAGGAAAGGAATCCGCCAGTGAAATCACTTTATGCTTCAGTTCTTGTGTCATCATCCATTTTGACTGGCACGGCATTTGGCCAACAGAATGACATATATCTCTACAATTGGGACGAATTTCTCTCTGACAGCGTCGTGACCCAATTAAGTGACACATACGGCATTTCTTTGAAACAACAGTTTTTTTCTGACGAATCGATCAGAGATGAAGTGCTATTAAGCGAACGTCGGGGCGCATTTGAGCTGGTGATTATAGAAAGCGTAAAGCTCAAGGCACTAGCCCAACAGAATCTATTTCATAACCTTCATGAACTACAACAATCCATTGCTGGCAACATCGATTCAAGGTGGGTTGAAGGATGTGGAGAGCATGGTATCCCCTATGCTTGGGGGACAGCGGGAATCTTATATCGAAGTGACAAAGTAAGCACTCCCACCTCTTGGAAAGCTATTCTCGAACCAGACGCGAACAGCCGTGGTCGCATAAGTATGTATTACGAACCAACCGATTTGGTGAGTACCGCATTGTTAGCAAATGAATTTGAGCCATTCACTAATAACGAGCAAGAACTTCGCGTAGCTTACAAAACCCTGCAAGCTCAAAAGCCTCATATTGAAAGCAGTGAGTACGTCATTGACTATATCCACCAACCTGAACGTCTCGCTGAGATCAACCTCGCCTACGGCTACTCAGGCGATAGCTATGTACTGAACGATGCGGAACCTAATGCTTCTTGGGCTTATATTGTCCCTAACGAAGGTACTACGTTATGGTTGGAATGTATTGCTGCAATTAACAACGGTGAGCTATCTCCACAAGCGACCACGATTCTATTATTCTTATCTCAACCCGAGATCGCCGCTCAAAACGCGATGGACTCCTGGTTTGCAACTCCAAGCTCGAAAGCAAAAGTACTGACCACTCAAGAGTATCAAAACGATCCGGAGCTATTCCCTAGCAAAGAGGTATTAGAACGCAGCTATCTATATGAGCAACTCGAGCCCAATAGTATTCAAATCCGTAACCGTATTGTCGACAGTTTGAGATAATCAATGCCATTATTGAAGAAGCTCTATTTTGTACTCATTCCTACGTTATTGTTCGTATTTGCAATAGGCGGAGTGGTTACCTATAACTTAGCCTCTAACCACACTAAACACCTGTATTTAGACGAAGTACAATCCGATGTAAATACCGCCCTAGTTGCGGCTGAGTACGAACAACTCGGCTTGTCTTTACTAGTAAAAGATATTGGTTCATCCTTACAGTTCTTACGATATATTCAAAACCCCGGAGACTACACCACCTTATCCCTATTGGAAAAAAGAGTACTTCGAGTCTTAAACCAAAGTCACGTAAATCAATTTGGTCAACGTAATATCTATATTGTTGATCCTAAATTCCAATTAACGCTATCTACTTTACGAGTTGACCCTTTTGAAGGCCTAAAAATCCCCGATAATATCTACGAGAAAGTTTTCGATATCTATACATCTTTGATCAATAAGAATGAACTCTCCCACGAAGGCTTTTCTTATATCTCTGTGAGTGGTGAACTCAGATACGCTTATGTTGCTGCAATAGACCCTTATTTACTCCCCCAGGACAAACGCGCAAAAATGAGTTTGAATCGATATATATTGATTGCAGATGGCCCATTAAAACAACTCTCTAATTTACTCACCAAATATAACGATGATGACAATACGCAACTTCTAATTGAACCATCATCAAATACCGAGCATATTGACAACACGCAATTCGTTATTAAATCCTTTAAACAAACTAAAGACAGCATCAACGTTGAGATGAATAGTCGACATTTTCTCGCTCAAATTAATATTCGTGAAAAGAAATTCAATCCAGAAAAATCCCTCATCGCTCAGGAGACCTTGCTTGGTGGCTTAACGATATTATTCATTATTATGCTCATCGTACACATGGTCGTACGCTACCAATTAGTCCGTCCACTCAAAGACTTGTTACACGAAATCTCCATTGGTGGACTCAAACTTAGATACTTTAAACGCTCATCCGGACAAAGTGAAATTGACGGACTCAAGAACGCCTATATTGATTCATTGACGGAATTGAAATTCGAAGCCGAATTTGATCAATTAACCAAGTTAGCCAATAGGCGCTCGTTCATTCGACATCTTGATGTTCGTTTAAAAAGCTCTATGAGCCCACACTGTTACCTAGTATGTTGGGACATTATCGACTTCCGTAAAATCAATGATTTATATGGCGCAAAAGTCGGTGATAACGTCTTGGTAAGTCTAGCTAGAACATTGAGAGAAACGTTGCAAAACCAACAATCCTCTTTCGGCTTTAGTTGCAGTGACTATTCTTTAGCAAGGCTGGGAGGAAACCAGTTCATCGCCATCTTAGAAATAGGCGGGCATCAATCAATAAATGAAGAGATTGAGAACATTAACAACACCCTCACGGGTACGGCTTTCCTCGATTACTATGGTTTCAGGCTCTCGATTGCAACGGGTGTTCTCCCCGTAGATACCCCGAAATTTGAAGAGATATGGCACCGATGTATCGATGAGATGTTGATTAATGCTAAGGATCATAGTGACGGCGAGAGCCGAATTGTTTATGGCGAAGAGTTGCTTCACTCACTTGAAAGGCATGATGTTATCGAGAAAAGGCTATTGGAGTGCTGTGAGAGTGACAACTTTGAACTTCGTTTTATGCCTATCTTCAATGCTCAAACACTGCATATCGACGGCGCGGAATGTCTGATTCGTTGCCCTGCTCTTTTTGATATCAAAGCAGGGCCAGATGAGTTCATTCCAGTCGCGGAGAAGAGCAATTTAATCTCCAAACTCGACATGTGGGTCATCAGCACCGCAATCAAGAGCTATAAAGAGCTCTCAGAGATTCACAACTACAAAGGTACATTATCCATAAACATATCAGCGATGGAGCTCTATAATCGCAACTTTGCCGACAACATTCGTAAGGTACTCGAGCGTTATAAAGTTCCGCCTGGCAACATCATCATTGAAATTACTGAAACCAGCTATGTAAAAAGCACCAAATTGACCGTACAGACAATCGAGAGCATTAGAAGCTTGGGTTTAAAAGTTTCCCTCGACGACTTCGGTACGGGTTACACAGCATTTAACCAGCTTCTTCATTATCCTGTCGATGAGCTTAAAATTGACAAGAGCTTTATCGACAATATCGCCACCGACAAAGCTGACCGTAAGATGGTCGAATCCATGGTTAACTTGGGCCACTCTTGTGACACCTTAGTTGTTGGGGAAGGAGTCGAATCTATCGAGCAATATCATCACCTTCGAAAAGCCAACTGCGATCTAATACAGGGTTATTATTTCAGCCAACCATTAACTTACATTGAGTTTATCGAATTTGTTCGTGACCATAATCCACAAACAATTCTAGATCAGCAAGATATTTTAAAATCGGTCCCTAACAAAAGGATCATAGCGCTGAACCAAAAATAATTGTTAATCTATTTTTAACCTGAGCTACCACCAGAAATCAAGCGCAGTAATAAACATTAGGTGTATTGGGATTAACGTTTATTAAACAGACATAAGTTTCATCCGAAGCGAATAAAATACGTTCAGATAAGGATTGTTATGTAAGGCTGTACACCTAGTCAAAGGTAGAGACATCGATATTAATGAGGAGTAAGAAATTAGAACTAAGCTTTTAAACAATCTTATCCCTTGATGGTAGTCAATAACTCCATCATGTCTTTAGAGCTTATGTTTTTCTTATGCCTTACTACAGCGTCAATCATCAACTCTAAATTTCCCGCTGATATGTAATCACTAAGCACATCATTGAACCTTTCCTGAATTTCATCACTCGCATACAAATGGTCAGGAATAAAAAATAAGAATTGGCTTCCGCTACTGCGAAATGAAATAGTGCTTTCCGGTATCTTAGCGGTCAAAGACTTAGCTGCCGAACTCACGACAAGGTCGCCATATTCAAGTCCATATTTTTGATTGATTTCGCTAAGATTTCTGATTCGGACAAAATAAAGATCAAAGTTGTTATCCTTTGAGTAGCTATTCTTCACAAATTTCATCAATGAGATTCGATTACGAAACCCTGTAATAAAATCCGTAGAATAGAGTTTTCTTTTGATAGAGAAATCCACATAGAAAATAATTCCTGTAATCAACAAGATGGCAACTAGAAACACGCTACTGATTAGATGGACGATAACTAATTTATCAACCATTGAAGTATTTTCTTCAATCACAGGGCTTTGTAATCGAAACTTGTCGTTAATAAAACCAACGAGTGTGTGGTAACAAATATCGACCTTTTTCTGTAAAGAACCCTTCGGTAGCACTCCTCGTTCAACCAATTCAATTGAAGCTTCCAAACTCTTAAATTTCTCAAACTCCGCAGTAAAATAAGGCTTAAAGTTTGCTGACTTAATAAAATTAGAAGACTCGGCACTGTTAATTAATATATCAAAACGGCTCCACGTAATATCGTATGCTAGCCATAACTCTTCATAATCAATGTTTTCAGAACGGCTCACCATCAAAAAGTTGGCATATTCCTTTACTAACTGGAAAACAAACCAGGTGGCTTCATTTTGTCGAGTCGAAAAGCTTTTGTTGATGTCGTTAATGCGAGTGACACTGTAAATATTAACGGTGAGTACCACCGCAGCCAAAGATAACACGACGACTTTAATGGCAGTCAATGACAACAGCTTTTTCATACTAAGCCCTTATAAGTGAATATCGCGTATCTGCCAGATCATCTTGGCATGGAAGTCTGTGTTATCAATATCAGGCGTCGAAGAAAGAGGATATATCAACCAATAAGGACCTTTGTCTCTAACCGACATGAATTTTCCATTTTGTTTTATCGCAATGATTGGCTGATAATCATAAAAATCTTCTTTAGGCACCGCGATTTTATAGTCGTTTAACGCCACGAAAGTTACCTGAGATGTAATAGGTAAATCCATTGTTTCAAGCACTGTTTGCAGAGTTACACCGCTATAAACCAACTCTCCATCAACCCAAGGTAATGATGTAACAATCTCTTGTTGGGGAAGTTGTAACAGTTGTTCTCGGCTTAACTGGTGCTTTTGACCTAGATGGTCAAATACAGTGAGTTGCGATGCAGCGAAAATAGAAAATGAACACAATGAAAGTACAAACAACAGTGCAGTTCTCATTTTAAACTCCGTTTTAAAAAGGTCACTAACCTGAGTTTAGTCCATATTGGCCATTTAACTTGCTTAGACATTGCCTTATTTTTGATTCGTACAACTCAACCCTGACTAAATAACATTTCACCTTATAATCCTGCGCGAACACAACCTTTACTCCTTCCCAGATAATCATTCGGTCACGTTTATCTAGTAGAAATCTCTGCTTTTTAAACACCTTGAGTAATCCAATCCAGCCACTGAATACGTAATGGCCAATAAAGTTGACAATAAAAATGAGTCTGCGAGTAGCGAGAATGCTAGTTGCTGCATAACCTTTAATCGAACGTAAGCAGCTTTAAGAGACTTAATAACGGGTTCCAGTCGTTTCTACTCCACCAGTTGATCTCGTGCGTTGATCTTAAAAAGCTTACTCATTTCATAATCAAGGGAATCGAGAATGAGTTTGAATATAAAAAAATTTAACCCCATGGCGACACTTTCTACCCTAGCAATGACGTTGGTCATGTTTCCTGTTTCTGCTGAAGTTAACAAAGAGCAATTCGAATTAGGTAAACAAAAAGCCAAAGTGTGTATGACCTGTCATGGCGTTGATGGCATTTCAACACAAGATCCCTACCCGAACCTACGCGGTCAAAAAGTGGGATATCTGATCTCTTCACTGAAAGATTATCAGACACGCGAAAGAACCAGTGGCTTAGCGATTCTCATGCAGCAACAAGCCGACACGCTTTCAGACCAAGATATCCGTGATATTTCCTATTTCTATTCAGTGCTGGGTAATGATTCAAGCTCGCTCGGCGATTCAAATGAAGTCAACGAATAAAATTAAGTCAGCGGTTCAAAACCTCTAGGCAAGGAGCCTTGTTATGGAACAAGTGACAACGCAATACAGCATTAAGGTCGTGAAGTACTTCATCGTCGCATCCTTAGTGTGGGCGATCGTAGGTATGATCATCGGCGTGATTCTCGCCGCGCAATTATATTGGCCAGTCTTAAACTTCGATTCCCAATATTTCCAATTTGGTCGACTGCGCCCGCTACATACCTCTGGTGTGATATACGGCTTCGTCGTGAATATTTTGATGGGGACCTCTTTGTACATTGCCCAACGAACGGGCCATTGTGACCTGTTTAACAAAAGTCTTTCATGGATGGTATTTTGGGGATGGCAATTCATTCTTTTACTAGCGGTCATTTCCCTCCCCGCAGGCCACACCACCTCAAAAGAGTATGCAGAGCTTGAATGGCCAATCGACTTAATGATTGTGCTGGTTTGGGTGCTTTATGCGGTGTTGTTCTTTGGCACGCTTGCAAAGCGGAAGGTCAGCCATATCTTCGTGGCAAACTGGTTCTTTGCTGCTTTCATCATCGTCGTTGCCATGATTTTCATCGTCAACAACCTCGCGATACCAGTGTTAGCGATGAAGTCTTACTCTGTATTTGCAGGAGCTCAAGATGCGATAGTGCAGTGGTGGTGGGGACATAATGCCGTCGGCTTCCTACTGACTGCGGGTATCATTGGTATGAATTACTATTTCATACCCAAAGCGGCAGATAGACCTATCTATTCGTACCGATTGTCAGTGATCCACTTCTGGGGCTTGGTCGGTTTCTACACATGGGCCGGGACACACCATCTCGTTTACTCTTCCGTTCCCATCTGGATTCAGAACATCGGAATCGTGATGTCGTTGATCCTATGGCTCCCTTCGTGGGCTGGTGCGTTCAATAGCGCAATGACCCTTCTACAAAACAAAGAAAAGCTGAAGTCCGATTACATTCTTTTATTCTTTTTCTCAGCAATTCTTTACTACTGCTTAGCGACATTTGAAGGCCCATTGCTTGCCATTCGCTGGTTCAACATGGTGGCACATAACACCGAATGGATTATCGGTCACGTACATTCAGCAGCACTAGGCTGGGTTGGGATGTCAGGGATAGCGGTCTTTTACTACTTCATTCCGCGCTTATGGGGCCAAACCGATCTTTGGTCGCCACGACTGATTAAGTGGCACTTCTGGCTCGCTCATGCAGGCGTCGCTCTTTATGCGATAGCACTTTGGGTCGCGGGCATCGGTGAAGGTTATATGTGGCTCGCTCAAAATGAAAATGGCGAACTGATTTACAGTTTTGTAGAGGCAATGGACTTCAAAGCACCTTGGTTGTTCTTACGATTCTTTGGTGGCGCGCTGTTCGTCCTTGGATTGTTCTTAATGGCATTCAACTTGTACAAAACGGTTCGTATGCCCGCCGTACATAACGCTAAACACACCGTTAATGAGGGGGCTTAAATGATGAGTAAAGACTTTACACATTCAATCGTCATTTTGATTTTGACTACCGTTGTTGTCGCCTCCTTCTCTTTATTGGTTTGGGTAGTGCCAAGCATCGTCCGTGGAGACGATATTGCCAAAGGCAGTTTAGCGATGCCGCTCACACCTATTGAGTTAGCAGGCCGAGACATCTACATCAGTGAAGGCTGCCATGTTTGTCACACACAAATGGTTCGCCCTCTTGAGCCAGAAGTGAAACGAAATGGTCGCCCGAACCAAGAAGCAGACGATATCTATGAGTTTCCTAACTTGTGGGGCTCTAAACGTACTGGCCCAGACCTCACTAACTTAGGTAGAAAGTATTCTGACCAATGGCATGTTATTCACTTAATTGATCCTCGAAAAGTCGTACCGACATCGATCATGCCCTCTTACCCGTGGCTGTTTGAGCAGACTCTGACTGGCGATGATATCAGCGCCAAAATGGAAGTGTTACGTACCTTAGGAGTGCCTTATACCGATCAAGAAATTGGTGAAGCCCGTTTGCAAGTAAGAGGCAAAACCAAAGGTGAAGCGCTGATTCGCTATTTACAAAGCCTGGGTAAAGATACGTCACAGGAGGTATCACAATGAGCACATTCTGGAATCTATGGGCGGTACTCTTAACCTTAATATTCTTTGTTCTGATGGTGTCTGTTGTCGTTAAATACTGGCGTAGCAATCACAAGGCCGATCACGACCACACCATTGGCACCTTTGATGGTATTGAAGAGAAAGATGCGCCTCCACCTAAGCTGTTATTTGTCAGTTATGCAGTGGCATTTCTTTTGTCTGCGGGTTATTTAGTGCTCTACCCCGGGCTTGGCGAATGGGAAGGATTAGTCGATTGGAAACAAAGCGACGACAAACTCAGTTCGCCGACCACCAGCCTTAACGAACAATTTTCACAAACCAGTGACACCACGTTAGAAGGATTAGCTGCGGTCCCAGAGATTGTGAACAGCGGTCAAATCCTGTTCCAAACTCACTGCGCCGCTTGTCACCGAGATAATGCTCAGGGACAAAAGCACTTTCCCAATCTGATAGACCAAGAATGGCTTTATGGTGGCAGTGATGAAGCTGTGATTCATTCGATAGCTAAAGGTCGGAACGGTGCTATGCCGGGTTGGAGTGAAATCATGCGCCCAGATGAGGTGGCAAAAGTCTCCTACTATCTAGCCTCTCTCAACCAACGTCATACCGATGTGCCGGAGATTAAAGTCGAGCTCGGTAAAACCTTGTTCGTCAAATACTGTTCGTCTTGTCATGCCGATGGTGCTGTCGCTAATCCAGCGATTGGCGTACCTGATCTTTCCGATGATATCTGGCTTCACGGCGGAAGTATTGAAGAGATTCAGCACACCATCAATTACGGTTTGAACAACCTAATGCCTGCGTTTGATAAGCAGCTCACCGAGAACGAAATACTCGCGCTTGGGGCTTATATACGACATGCTGGTGAAGTAGAGCAACAAAGGCTCGCGAGTTTGAAAGCATCATCTGTTGAGCGCGGAGAATATCTCGCTTATGCCGGTGACTGTGTGGCTTGTCATAGTGCAGAAGGTGGAGAACCCTTTGCTGGCGGCCTGCCCTTTGTTACCCCTTTCGGCACCGTGTATTCAACCAACATAACGCCACACACCACCGAAGGTATTGGGACTTATGACTTCGATGATTTCCGAGCCGCGTTAGTTGCAGGTAAAGGTAAGAATGGTTACCTGTACCCTGCAATGCCTTACACCTCTTATCAATATCTCACCGACCAAGACATGGTTGATTTATGGGAATACATGCAGTCAATCACCGCCGTGCCGCGACGCAATGATGACAACAGCATGATGTTTCCATCCAATATTCGCTTAGGTTTGCTTGGCTGGAACATCGTCTTTATGGATACAGACCCTATTGATTACGAAGTACCAGAGGAACTTAAGGGAGAAATTGATGATGTCGATAAATGGCAACAAGGCAAATATTGGGTCGCAGGTCTTGGTCACTGTTCTGAGTGCCATACCCCACGAAATATTGCCCAAGCTCTAATACCAGAACGTATTTTCCAAGGTAACTTAATTGATGGTTGGAATGCGCCTGATATCACAGCCAATGAGCTCTATATCGATGGTTGGGATGAAGCAATACTCACCGACTTCTTACACACAGGTCATTCAGACAAAGGAACT
Source organism: Vibrio satsumensis (assembly GCF_050337435.1). Taxonomy (NCBI): domain Bacteria; kingdom Pseudomonadati; phylum Pseudomonadota; class Gammaproteobacteria; order Vibrionales; family Vibrionaceae; genus Vibrio; species Vibrio satsumensis. The sequence continues at coordinate 251,533 of NZ_JAKJSX010000004.1, forward strand.
GCTTTTGCGGGTATGGCTGACGTAGTAAAGAACAGTCTGAGTTTGATGACGCGTGAAGACGTTGAATCGATGTCTTATTACCTTCTCAGCGGAGACGTCAACAACACCATCGCTAGTGACGCAGTACCGTTACAACCTAAAGGGTTTGATGAGGCCGCGTATAAAAGAGAAATCTACGCCACATATCGTCAGACCTGTGGGGCGTGTCATGGTGACGATGGTAAAGGTCGCGACCCTATCGCCCCTACTCTGTTGAACAACGGTATCATCATGCACAGCGACCCATTCAACACCATTGCGGTAACTGTTCGCGGTTTACAACCGACCTACCTTGACAAGGATAGAAACTTCATGCCAATGGCAAGCTTTGAAGATGTCCTATCGGATCAGAGACTGGCTGAGTTGATCACCTTCGTCCGATTGCACCTTGGAGACAGGCAAGAACCAGTAACCGCAGAGCATGTTCGTGAGGTAAGAGAAACACTTGAAGCGGCAGGTTACGCAGGTGGCTTACATACCACTCCAGACATGTATGACCGCAGAGACAACACCATCAATATCCGGTAACAGACAAATGGCTTAGAAAGTGAGTTGCAATAAACCAAAGGGAGACCACTGTGTCTCCTTTTCTTTTGTCTAAACGCACCCTTTCGACGCTTTGCCAAACAACACAATTGTAACTAACTGATTACACAATTAAGCAGAGCTGCACATAATGCGATCAATCTCGCAGAACAAAGATGACACCAAGTGCATAATATGCAAAATTTTCTAAAGATGTACTAAGGACAGTTATGGATACAACTACACTCATCTACGATACGTTGGAAGGCCTGTCGAGCGCACAGCCACAGCAACACGCTCAAATCCGCCAAAATCTATATAACCAATTAGATTTATCATTTGAGAAGCAGTTGGCTTTGTATTCATCAGTTCTTGGTCCAGCCAGTGCTGGTAGATTGACCGATTTAGATAGTGCAGTGATGTCTGCACGAAAGATTGTTGGCCTAGAAAACAGCTAATCAATCTTCAACCTATCTCTACTTTAACGCTGCCATTGTGCAGCGTTTTTTATGAGAGCTATTTACAATAGGTACGCTTGGTTACGATAAGTACGGTTAAGTAAGATAAGTGCAATAGGGCCTTTTTTTCAAGTTACTCGCATTCTCATTTGGTTAATCTTATGTTCCATTTTTAACAGGTGTGCAACCTCAATAATGGCGCTAATGTTAGTAGCACGTTAACCACACATCGGATGGAAGAATCATGAGAGTACTAATTGAATATACACAAACAGGCAAATATCGTGACCATGCGTGGGAAGCATTAACGATTCGTTCAAAAGGCGAAATTCAAGCTGTGACTCCCTCTTATGCGGCTCAGCTTATCGAACAGAACCGCGCCAGCTTATCGACCACTGAAAATCAAGATATCGTCATCCAACCTTAATGGCTTCAAGGGCTACCCCTCCTAGTTCCTTAAATCGAATAGTTCGATGACATAAAAAAAACGCTGCACGGATGCAGCGTTTTCTTGTTTCTGGCAGGGAAAAATTAATTATTTTGGCAAGTTTTCTAATGCATCAACCATCGTCATTAACTTATCGACGATTCGTTCACCATCCACTCTCAAACCATTGTGCTCATACTCGTTGGTAATCCACGCTTTCGAGTTTGGAATATTAGCCAGTGTTTCGCGGCTGTAATCCAGTTCTACGTACATGTCATCTGCGTAAACTGCACACGCCATAGGAACCGTATTCTTGCTCAGCTGCTCCGCGTTGTACAAAGTACCCCAATCCGATTTCTCAGCTAATAGATTGGCTGCTTCACGCAGTGGCTTCAACGTTTCTAGTTGGTCGAACATCCATGGGTAGACCATTTCTCCGGTAAACCAGAACTCACGACCCGATTGGTAGTTGAAGTGTGGGTACTGCTGACGAACTCGATGTGCCGACCAGTTAGACGCTGTACCTTGGCAGTAAATCGATTCATGTAGAATCGCGTAGATAGGGTTTGTTAGGTAGCCCTGCTCTTGCTGCATTTGGTTTAGGAAGCTGTAGCTCAGCTGTTTGTTACCGTTCACTTCAACAAACGCAGTCTCTAATGTGAAGTACATAGGAAGGTTTGCTTCACCGCCGCCAAGATTAATACCAATCAACTGGAACTGTTCAACCGTAAACACCTGACCATTTGGCAGTCTCACGTCGTTGTTAAGTAGGTAATCAGAGATCTCACGACACATAGCTTGCGCTTGCGGGAACTGAGCAAAGAAGGCTTTGTTTTTGTCTTCTACACGCTTGTAGGTCGCACGATACACATCGTCAGCTTCGCGTTCGATAGAAGGTATACCGCCCGTGACATAACAGCACTTTAGGCTTTGTGGGAACAGCGACAAGTAGCTCAATGTGCAGAAGCCACCAAAGCTCTGGCCAATCGTCGACCACTGTTTAACACCGAACTGCTCACGAATCGCTTCCGCGTCACGAACGATGTTATCGGCTCTGAAATGAGTTAGGTATTCAGCTTGCTGCTCTGGAGACAGGTGCGCCAATGTTTCGTGGCTGATCACCGTACTGTTGCCTGTACCACGTTGATCAAGAAGCAGAACACGGTAGTTTTGCAATGCACGCTTTAGCCAACCTGATTGGCCGCTAACACGTGGAGAAGGAAAACCCGGGCCGCCTTGAAAGTAGATCAACCACGGCAGCTCTTGCGCATCTTTAGCGAGATCAACCAGCTCGCGTGCGAAGACTTGGATCTGTTGTCCATCTTTTGCTTGGTAATCGAGTGGCAACTCAAAAGAGTGCTGACGATACAGGGTGGTTCCATCAATAAAGTTAGCTTGCACGCTTCATTCCTTTTTATCTGATTCTAAAGTCATCGGTACGAATAAAAACGGCGCCCATTGGCACCTTTAGTTAGCAAGATACGCATAGTGGCTTGTAAAAGAAACCGTTTGTTTAACATGAATGTGAAGGTGCTTCATCTAATCGCTTAATTTACCTTCAACGCGTAACAACTTGTGTCAAAACAGAGAGTTTAAGGTTTGAGCTATTGAGAGGAAGAATAAAAATGCGGCACAAATAAAAAGAGCTTAACGAGGTGAGGATACGTTAAGCTCTTTGGTTTTATCTGTTGTAGATGATGCTTTTAAGTTCAATAAGCTCAGGCTTTATAGGCTCAGTTTCTATAAGCTAAATATCTATAAACTTAGTTTCTATAACTTATAGCTAAGAAGCTTCTAGTTCACCTGCACCTTGAATTGAACGTTGGCTGTTTTCAACAAGGATAGCCGTCGCCGTTTCTTTCAACGCGCCCCACTCTCCATCGTCAACTTCAATGCCTTCATTCCACGCCTTCTCTTGAGTTTTAAAAAGCGCTTCCGATTCAATGTGTGTTTGGTAGCCATCTGACAAACGTTCGATATCGAAATCCTGGACGGAAAGCTCGATGGTCATATTATGGATATGATCGTCCGATGCCAGAGGCAAATCTGATAAAAACAGTTCTGGTGCAACGCAACCACGGTTGAGCACATACAAAGTGCTCTTAGGGTTGGATCCGTTGTCCCAACGTGCAGTACACGCGATGCCTTTCGCGGCCAGTTTCACAAGCTCGCTATACGCTAGCCAGCGGTTATGACAGTTGTTGAGCTCAATTTTCAACGTCTTCTTGCCGACCATTTTTTCAATCGCGTAATCCATCACCACTGGAAGGTGGCACGCCAAACTTGCCTTGTGCAGATCAACTTCAACCGTGTTATCACTAAGCACTTGAATGTCCACTGGGCAATCGTCTTCTAGCCCAATGAAGTTGCTCGCATTGTTAAAATGACGAACACCATCCAAACCGACCATTTGTAAATCTGCCACCATGTTCGCTATCACATCGGCTTCACCACATGTACGACGCATACCCAGAAAGGCTTTATTGACGGCCGCTACCAGTTCATTGTGAGAAACGATCATAACGATTTACCTCCATGTTGAGCGTTGATGTGTGTAGTAGATTTTTGAGAGTCAGCAAGCTCCGCTTCACTTGGTAAGACTGGGAACACCCATTCGTCCTGATGAATTTCATCAAGCAGTGGTGCACCTTGGAAAAACGTCACTCGTACCCAACGGTCTGAGCGAGGATCAAACTTAGTCGCGCCAAACATCGCAAGCTTGCAACGCAGTAAATGCATTGGTGGCGAATCTTGATGCAGCACATTCATTTGAATGTCGCCCATCGCCTTGTTGCCTAGCGTCCATACACGACGAGCTATCGCACGGTGCTGAGGTTGCTTAACAAGGAACTCAGCTAATGAAAGCTCTGGCGCAAACTGCAATAAAGCATGGTACAAACGGTAAGCTTGACGACCTATATCCAACGGCAGTTCACGCTCTTCACCTAGCTCCTCACCTCGCACTCCAAGCCTTGGCTCTTCTTTGTCTTGAGAGCGATACCAAAACCAGTAGTTGTTCTGTGCTTTGGTAAAATCAGTCGTGATCGCCCAACGGTACTTTTCTTCTAATACAACAAGAAGGTCTTGAATCTTTTTGCCACTAGGAAGCGACAGTGTTTCGCTGCAATTCATATGCTCTTGATGGGCGTCCACTAATTCTGGGTACAATTCCATCAAGCATGAGATAAGGATTTCTTGGGCTTCCATACTCATGTGCTTAGATTGTTCAACTAACTGCGCCCACGTATCACATTGGCTGACAGACGCTTCAAGCGATTGCTCAGCCTTTTTAAGGTCATCAACCGCCGCTTTGTTTAACTCTTGCTGGGTTTCATTGATGGTAACGACTTGTTCTAAATGACAAATCGCTTTTTTAACTAATGTTCGTAGTGGTTCAATCAATGCCTTCTCCGTGTGACTAGCTAACACGTCAGCTAATGCATGTTCACGAGTAGTCATCCATTGATCGACAATACTTGGGTGGTTAATCAAATATGGCGCCATGCCTAAACCAGTAGCATTACCCACACCTAGGTAGCGTTGTAAACCTCTGTGCAAGGTAATCGCCTGTTCTCCGCCTTGTTGCTCCGCTAGGTAATGAACCCAATCTAGGCTGAACTCACGCAGCATATAAACCGCACACATTTGCGCACTAAACGACTGATTAAAATCTTCATTTTTCTCTAAGACTTTAAAGTCAGCAATTCCAAATTTTCCATTGCCGTATACCGCTGTCGTTCGCAGGATGTAACCCACTTCAGCCAGCTCTTTTGGTGTTGGTTGAACACCTTTAGCCAAGTGACTAACGATATGTTCAAACACACGTACACTTTTGTTTGCACGCGCTAAAACAAGCACATTGTTAGGATTACGGCCGGCTTCTTGTAGCGGTACATTCGCACGAAGTCTCTCAAGTAGGGTGACATCAACATCACCAAGAACAAGCGCAAACGTTACATCCCACTTTTCAGCAATTACACGGTCATTTCGTTCGTCATCTGCGATCTCATCGCAGAAAACAACCAAATGATAAACATGGTTTGGCGTCGCCAGCTTATAGATAACATGGCCAAACCCTTGAGTGTCTAATTGCCACTCATGCTTAGTCACTTTCCATTGCTGTTGCGCCATTTTACGAATCAGTGTTCTCACGAAGCTGATGCGTGTTTGGTGCATTGCACCTAGCCTTTCCGGTGCCATGACGACGGTTGCGTCACGTAGTACTGATTCAGTGTAAGTAGAACGATGTGCATCCATTTTGCTCACCACCTTATAGTTATAGGATTTTGCTAGCCATTCAGAACCGAGCGTTGGCGTCATTTGAAGCATTGTTGCGACAGTATGTTGGTTAGCTTTCACGTTTTTGATAGTTATCGAGGCAAGCAAACTCACCCCTTATTATTTGTCCTGACTAGATCGATTGACCTAAATACGTGCCGCCCGATGTATCTTCACCAGTACGGTTTTTCTGTTCCTTTCGGAATCTTGCATCAGCCTTCTTTCAAAGGCTGATTTGTTCTTATTTAATCAGTTTCTTGTTTTACAGAGCTCTTTCTTACAGAGCCTTATCTTTAGAGTCCCTGCTCTTTTGCCATCTTGATTGCGATTTGAGGCGCATTCCAAAGTGATGGCAGCAAGATTAAGGACACCGGTACCGCGGTGATAACAATGAAGGATTGCAGCGCTGAAATACCGCCGGCTCCTAGGGAAATCAGAATTAACGCTGTTACCCCCATCATCACACCCCAAAAGGTACGAATAATTGCATTCGGTTCTGTCTCACCACTGATCACCACACTGATGGTGTAAGTCATTGAGTCACCAGTCGTTACGATGAAGATCGTGGTTAAGATCAAGAACAGAATTGAGATAAGCATTGGCATTGGTAGCTGCTGAGTTACCGCCAGTAGCGCACCTGGTAAGTTAAAGCCTTCAAACGCTTTACTCACACTGCCTGGATCTGCGATTTCAAACGCAAGGCCAGAGCCGCCAACAATTGTGAACCAGAAACAAGTTACAAACGGTGCAACTAGACTAATCGTTGTCACCAATTGACGGATACTACGACCACGTGAAATACGAGCGATGAAGATAGCCATCATTGGGCCGTAACCTAAGAACCAACCCCAGAAGAACACTGTCCACCAGCTCAACCAACCTTCGTCACCACGGTATGTTGCCATTGGGATGAAGTTATCAATCATGCTGCCTACACCTTGGATGTAGCCATTGAAGATGAAGTTTGTTGGGCCAAAGATCAGGATGTAGACCATCAATGCCATTGCCAAAATTACGTTGTAACGGCTTAGCATTTGCATTCCGCGGTTAAGACCACTTAATGCCGATAATGTGTATAGAACGATAGCGAACAGGATGATGATCAACTGCGTTGTGAACCCATCTGGAATATCAAACAGTGCGTTCAGTGCGTAGCTCACTTGCAAGCCTAAGAAACCAATAGGACCAATGGTTCCCGCCGCTACTGCGACAATACAACATGCATCAATCAGTGCGCCGGTGTGGCCTTTCAGAGCACGCTCACCTAATACAGGGTAAAGCAGAATACGAGGTTTAAGCGGTAAGCCTTTGTCGTAGTGAAGGTGCATAACCACGATAGACGTTAAGCTACCCACAATAGCCCATGCTAGGAAACCCCAGTGCATGAATGATTGCGATAAAGCATTCACCGCGCCTTGCTGCGCATTTTCTTGCGCGCCATACAATGGTGGTGGGCTAACGTAGTGAGCGATAGGCTCTGCTGCGGCCCAAAATACACCACCGCCTGCAAGTAGCGTACAGAAAATGATAGCCATCCAACGGAAACCATCCATTTCCGGTTTAGCGATGCCGCCTAGGATAACCTTGCCTGTTCGCCCTGCAGCTAAGCCAAGACCAATAAGAAAAGTCAGAAGAAGAAGCATTTGCCAGTAAGGACCAAATACTTTTACAGACCATGCAAAGCCCGCATTTACTAGGCTTGATAACAGCTCGCCATCAAATAGAGCAAGTGCCACGAACAGAGCGATAAAACCGCCGCTGTACCAAAGTGCTGGGTTGGATAGTCCTAATTTGTCTGACGTAGACTCAGACTCGTTTGTGTTGCTTTTTGCATTAATTGCTGTGTGTGCTTGACCCGCATTTAAGCTAGAAGATTTCACGCTATTGGTTAAATCAGACATACTCTGACTCCAGAGGTTTCTTTGCAGCTGTCATTTGAATGATGACTACAAGGGTGTATTTAACACCTGCCCTATTGTTTTTTGTGTTGGGCAGGCTAATCCATGTTTGGGTTACCGCGTTGCGAAATAGACCGTTGTTCCTTTTGAATAGTGAAATTGGTGTAAGCAGCACTTGCTCATTGAACGTTTGTTACAAGGCTGCTAATTCGATGATGGCTCGCGAGAAACCATTAACCCTTGGTTTGAGGCTCTAGGCCATCTTTCAAGAAGTTAAACCAGTTTTCTCCCAAGACTTGCCCAGCTTCAGACTCGCTGAAACCATGACGCATCAATCCGTTATATATGTTTTCCATACCCGCACTACCGCAGAACCAAGGCAACGCATCTGGCCAACCTGAGTTGTTCGCAGAGCCTTCGCCATAGTCCATTGCTTTAGACCAACGACCATTTCTCATCCATTCAAGAACGGCTTGAGGTTGGTTTAAGCATAGGTCACTACCAATACCGAGGTGCTCTACGCCGACCATGTCAGCGGTAGTCGCAACCATTTGGCAGAAGTCTTCCAATGTACATTGGCTGCCGTTTGGTAGGTGAAATGGGTATAAGCTGAATCCGATTAAGCCACCGCGTGCAGTTAGGGCTTTAATCACATCATTTGATTTGTTTCGTAGCGCATCATGAGCAAACGTTGGGTTCGCATGGCTGATACAAATAGGACGAGAAGACAAGTCAATCGCCTCAAGCGTTGAACGCTCGGCACTGTGAGACATATCGATGATCATGCCCACTCGGTTCATCTCTTCGATAGCTTGTTTACCAAAGCGAGTAATACCGGTGTCGTTCTTTTCGTAGCAACCCGTCGCCAATAAGCTCTGGTTGTTGTACGTCAATTGCATGATCAAAAGACCTTGCTTACGCATCACCTCGATAAGACCAATCTCATCGTCGATTGGAGAACAGTTTTGAGCACCAAGGAAAATGCCGACTTTGCCAGTCGCTTTTGCAGCCTCTACATCAGCCATTGAGTGAATCGGCATGATAAGGTCTGCGTTCTGCTCGAATCTTAAGTTCCACTCTGCAAAGCGAGATAAGGTTTCACGAGCTGTCTCGTGGTAAACCGCGGTAGCGTGAACTGCTGTAATGCCGCTCGCCTTTAGTGTTTGGAAATACTCTCTGTTCCAATTGCAGTATTGCAATCCATCTATAACAATCCGTTGCTGGTACATAACCACTCCTATTGAAAGCTCAGTGTTCTAGCTCGGTTTTGAAAACACGCTCAAATAACATGTTTTCAAAAATGGGTTAAATCACTTATATAAGTTCGTTGCTGCTTTGGTTTTAATGTTGGCCTGACTCTGTGAATCAGGCCAATTCGATAGCTGGATAGCTAGGAAGTTAATATCTTCAGCTATCCAATTCTTATTTAGAAAGTGGATTAGTAAGGACGCTGGTAAGCTGTCTTCACTACTGTGTAGAACTCTTTCGCGTATTGACCTTGCTCACGAGGACCGAAGCTAGACTCTTTACGGCCACCAAACGGTACGTGGTAATCCGTGCCTGCTGTTGGTAGGTTCACCATCACACAACCGGTTTGCGCTTGTTGCTTGAACATCGCGCTAGTACGTAGGCTCTGAGTGATGATGCCGCCCGTTAGACCAAAGCGAGTATCGTTGGTTGTCGCGATAGCCTCTTCTAGGTCAGCAACACGAATCACACTTGCCATTGGTGCAAACACTTCTTCTTGGTTCACTTCCCAATCGTTCTTAGTGTTCAAGAACAGCGTTGGAGACATGTAGAAACCTTCGTGTTGCATGCTTAGGCGTTCGCCACCAAATGCTAGCTCACCGCCGCTTTGACGTGCTTTCTCAACCCAACCTAGGTTTGCTTCAAGTTGGTTGCCGTCAACAACAGGCCCCATGAACACGCCATCTTCTAGTGCGTGACCGACTTTCAGTTCGCTCATACGTTTGATCAGTGCTTCAACGTATTGGTCGTGAATGCCATCCATAACCACTAGACGAGAAGATGCTGTACATTTTTGACCCGCACCAGAGAACGAACCTGCGATAGTCGCATCAACAGCTGTTTGGATATCAGCATCATCAGCAACCACAAGTGCGTTCTTACTGCCCATTTCTAGTTGGCAACGAACGAAGTTTGGCGCTGTAGCAGCTGCTACTTTACGACCCGTGTCAACAGAACCGGTAAAGCTCACACCGTTCACTTCTTTAGAATTGATCAGTGCATCACCTACCGTTGAACCGCTACCTAGTACAAGGTTAAACGTACCTGCAGGGATACCTTGGCGGTGAATGATCTCAGTAAGCGCAACCGCACTTGCTGGTGTTAGGTTTGCTGGTTTCCAGATAACGCTGTTACCGAAAGCCAATGCAGGAGCAATTTTCCAAGCAGCCGTTGCTGTCGGGAAGTTCCAAGGAGAGATGATGCCGATAACGCCTACCGCTTCACGAGTCACTTCTACAGAAACGCCTGGGCGTACTGAATCCGCGTTGTCACCAATTTGACGAAGCACTTCAGCCGCAAAGTATTGGAAGAACTGACCAGCACGGTAAATCTCACCACGACCTTCAGCAAAAGGCTTACCTTCTTCACGAGAAAGAAGCGTGCCTAGCTCATCACAACGTGCAATCAACTCATCACCAATCGCTTGAAGCACCGCTTGCTTGCGTTCAATCGGCGTTTTTTCCCACTCTGGTTGAGCGTGCTTCGCCGCTGAAATCGCTTGTTGAACTTGTTCCGCACTTGCTTGTGCAAAGTTACCGATGTTTTCAGAAATATCTGATGGGTTAATGTTCGCAACGGTACTTACACCCGCTTGCCATTCGCCGCCGATGTAAAGTGCATTTTCTGCTTGAACATTCTGTAATTGAGTCATCATTCTGTCCTTGTAACGGTTAGGTTGCGGTTGAGTCTGGCAACCATCTGGTTAATTAATAAACTGTTAATATTCAGGTAATTAATTGCTAAAATAAGTCGTACATTTTGTATCTAAAGTAAACCCGATCGCTTGTATCAATAAACCGCTTTAATTCAAAAGAGTTTTGATCCGCAAATAGCCTTAGTTCACAGTCGAATTATTCAGGTTGAGACGCCGATGCATAAACCACGAACTCGACTAACATCTCTTCTCTTGCTAACCCTGCAACGACGACCGCAGCACGGTTTGGATAAGGTGCATTGAAGTATTCTCCGTATACGCTGTTGACCGTTTTTAGATATTCACGGTCTGTCACGTAAATCAGAACTTGCAGCACGGAATCCATAGATTCGCCTGCACACTCCAACGTATGAACAAGGTTGTTAAAAGTCTGACGCGTTTGCGCTTCGATACCGCCTTCTACTACTGCGCCCGTTTCATCAATTGGAATCTGCGCGGTGTATAGAGTGCCGTTATTTACGATTGCCCACTCTAGTGGTGCTTTTGAAGCAAAAAGAGCGGTTTTTACTGGGTGTTTTTTAGTTTGTGCGTTCACGATTCCATCCAACTTTGTAACAACTATGTTTCAAGATGGTTAAATACTGCACCTTGACGACTGATAAATCTAACGGTAAATTTTGTGCATTTGATAAATAAAATCTATCACCTTTCAAAAAGTAAGGTATAGCAAGGGCTAGAGAAGGATCAGTGCCATGAGTATTAAGCTACAACAGTTAAAACATTTTGTTTTAGTGGTCGAAGAAGGGGGATTTCGAGCAGCATCTCACCGAGCAAATCGCTCGCAAGCGGCACTTTCTACATCGATAAAAGAGCTGGAAAAAATACTCGGCCAACCTCTGTTTGAAACAGGCAACAAATCGACACTGACGCCTTTTGGAGAAATATGCTTGCCAAAAATCATTCAATTCTTGAATGTTTACAAAGCATTAGACAATGACCTACGCGCAGCGGCGGCTGGACAACAAGGAAGAGTTCGAATAGCAAGCGTGCCTTCGGTAGCCGCAAAACTAATCCCTAGTGTTTTAGGGGCTTTTTGTGAACAGTACCCAAATGTAGAAGTGAGTTTGATTGATGATAATGCGGCAGGTGTAGAAGCAAGATTACTCTCTGGAGAGGTGGATGTTGCCCTCGGTAATAGCTCCCATTTAGAAGAAGAGAACATCGACTTCACGCCTTTGCTTTCTGATCCGATCGGTGTGGTGTGCCTAAAAGACAATCCTATTGCCTCTCAACGGGAAGGAATCGAATGGCAAACATTGTTAAAACAACCCTTCATTCGTAACGGGACTTGTACCCTACTTGACCCAACACCCGCACGCATGCTCAGCGAACAAGCTTTGTATTCAGTAGAGAACATTACCTCGCTGTTTTCGGTGTTAGAGCTCGGAATAGGCGTAACTACGCTACCTAAACTGGCTTTCCCAACCAACGAAACCCGCTTAGTGTGGATTCCATTAATTGACCCGCCCTTGCAACGACAAATTGGTATTTTCAGATTGTCTGATCGTACGATCTCACCACAAGCACAGGCTTTCCATGACTTATGTGTTCAATACCTCAGTTATGAAGAGTAATAAGAGAGCCTAGATTAAGTAAATTAGGCAGCACTTTGCTGCCATTTACTTCCTCAAAACTCGGTGTCTCTTCTCCCAACCATGCTTCTCACACACCCAATCATGACCATCACTCCTATAACATCAACATTTAGGCGCTGAATTTTCACGCTCGCGTACGCAAATAATGACAAAGTGACAACAATATAAAAAATATTCGTTTATTGATAAGGAGCGACGTACGTTTAATATCCCAGACAAACGAAACCTTCCATCCTTGCCTCAAACAAGCATAATCTCTCTCAAACCACACTTGGCAATTCAGCTTACAAATGAGCCTAAGTGTTTGAATAGTCTTAATTGATAAGATCATAAGTTGATAATTTCGCTCGCAGAACCCTTCCCAAAAGTCCCTCTTTTCCATATGGATAAAGCATCTTAAATATTCATGAATAAAGTAATAAAACGATTACTTTCATAAATGAAAAACTCTCATTTCAAAAATGGAATTATTGATATCAATATTTGTCGTTTTGATCACATAATTTTAGGCGTAATTTATATTTTGTCGAAACGATAGCGAATTAGTTTAATTCGTTTCATTTCGTCAGGAGATATAAAACCAGCAAGGGTTTTTCTTTAAAGCAAATCAAGTGTTATTAACAAGTGAAATGTAGTAACAAGTTAAATTTAAACTGTGTTTTATATTAACTTACACTGTTTAACATAAGGTTTTATTATGAGGCTTAATGGGATTAGTAGCGACATCCTTGTTGCCGCTAAAAGAGTTGTTCTCTGCCAAATAGTATTAGCCATCGGTGTAGTTTTATATGAAGTGTTTTTTGGTAATAAAGTAGATATGGAATCATCAGCTTTGGGCATCGTAATTGCGATGTTGCCACCGCTGTTTGGATTTATATATGCAAGCCTAAAGGTGCGTAAGAACCCTAATTATAGTTTACGTGACTTAATGCAAATGAGTCGTGTCGTAAAAATAACATATACGTTTTTAATGTTTATCTTGGCATTCCAGTTCTTCAAACTGGATAACCCAGTAATATTATATGCGTACATATTTACTATGGTTGGATACTTCTTAACACCATTTATTACCGCCTCTAATAGATCGGAGTACGCGTAGTATGGATCAAGTCACTACCGCTCACGAATACATAGAGCATCACTTAACCTTCTTAACTACAGGTGATGGGTTCTGGGCGTTTAACATTGACTCGATGTTGGTATCTTGGATTACAGGTTTACTTTTCATCGGTGCATTTCGGTATGTAGCCACTCGTGGCACTAGCGGCGTTCCAGGTCGTTTTCAATGTTTTATCGAGCTTGTCTTTGACTTCGTTAATAATCTCGTCAAAGAAATTTTTCAAGCAGAAGATAAATTAATAGGACCACTGGCATTAACCACTTTTGTTTGGGTGTTGTTAATGAATGCAGTCGACCTATTACCCATTGATTTAATCCCGGGGTTAACCCGAGCTGTAGGTCTAGAGCACTTTAGAGACCTACCAACAGCAGACGTAAATATACCAATGTCGATGGCACTCGGTGTTTTTATTCTACTGTTAACCTATACATTTAAAAATAAAGGTTTGAAAGGCTTTATCAAAGAGCTAACTACTCAGCCATTTGATAACCCTCTTTTATATCCTATTAACTTAGTTCTTGAATTAATAACATTAATTTCAAAGCCAATATCACTAGGTTTACGATTATTCGGAAATATGTATGCAGGCGAGATGATATTCATCCTTATTGCACTAATGCCTTGGTGGATGCAGTGGGCACTGAGTGTACCTTGGGCCTTATTCCACATATTAATCGTATTCTTACAAGCATTTATATTTATGGTACTGACCGTTGTTTATTTAGGAATGGCAACAGAAGAACACCACTAATTAATAACTACAAAAATTAACTAACAAATTATTTATCGGAGATACAAATGGATATCGTAAGCGCAGTTTTATATGTAGCAGGTGCATTACTGATCGGTTTAGGTGCAGCAGGTGCAGCATCTGGTATTGGTAACTTAGCAGGTAAATACCTTGAAGGTGTTGCGCGTCAACCAGACCTAACTCCAATGCTTCGTACTCAATTCTTCATCATGATGGGTCTTGTGGATGCTGTACCGATGATCGGTGTTGGTATCGGTCTATACATCATCTTCGCTGTGGCTTAATCAAACAGCTTTGAAAAGATCGATTTATACATAATCAAGATTTAGTGAGGAAGGTATGAACTTAAATGCAAGCATGTTTGGACAAGCAATCTCATTCGTGATTTTTGTTTGGCTCTGCATGAAATATGTATGGCCCCCTCTCACCGCGATGTTAGACGAGCGCCAAAAAGAAATCGCTGATGGTTTACGCCACTCAGAGAACGCTGCGAAAGAGCTAGAACTAGCAAAATCCAATGGCGCACAACTCATCGAAGATGCAAGAAAGAATGTGACTGAACTGATTGAACAAGGCCGAAAACGCCGCAACGAAATCATCAGCTTAGCGCAACAAGAAGCCGAACAAGAAAAGGCACGCATCTTAGAACAAGGTAGAGCTGAGCTAGAAGGCGAACGCCAAAAGATACGCCGTGAACTTCAGGCGGATATGGCAGATGCAGTGATTCAAAGTGCACAGAAATTGATTAGCAAAAATCTAGATTCTGCAACGAACCGCGCGCTGGTTAACCAAATGATTAGCGAACTCTAAGGAGAGGCAATATGTCAGATTACACCAATATTGCTCATCCCTACGCCAAAGCATCGTTTGAATTTGCTTTAGGTGAGAACCAGTTACAAGAGTGGCACTCAATGCTGTCCATTCTTGTGGCTGTCGCGGAAGAAGAAACAATCGCTAGTCAGATTTCGTCTGCAGAAGGTGCTCCTACACAACAAACCGAAGAGTTGGCAAACCTCATCATTCATATTTGCCAAGGCCTCGTTGATGACCACGTCATTAATCTCATTCGAGTCTTGGCCGAGAACGGCCGCCTTTCTGTTGTAAGAGACCTGTTTGAATTGTTCTGCGAGCTCAAGGACGAACATGAACGTGTAGTGCCTGTCACTGTCACCAGTTCAGAAATACTGACACAAGATCAAGTTACGTCATTAACAGCTGCACTTGAGAAGAAATTAGAGCGTCAGGTTGAAATGAAGCAGGTTATTGATGACACGCTAGTGGGTGGAATGGTCATCAAGGCGGGTGAAACCGTGATCGATGGTTCGTTAAACACATCAATTGACCGATTGGCTCATCAACTTCACGCGAGATAGGTAACAATTATGCAATTAAATTCAAATGAAATCAGCGATCTAATCAAAGAACGCATCTCGAAATTTAATGTGAGCACCGAAGCTCGCAACGAAGGCACTATCGTATCGGTTCGTGATGGCATCATCACAATCAATGGCCTTGCTGATGTCATGCAAGGCGAGATGATTGAATTACCTGGTGGCAAGTACGCACTTGCACTTAACCTAGACACCCACTCTGTTGGCGCGGTGGTAATGGGTCCTTACATTGACCTTTCTGAAGGCATGAAAGTGAAAGGCACGGGTCGCATCTTAGAAGTACCTGTCGGTAACGGACTTCTGGGACGTGTAGTGAACACCTTAGGTGAACCGATTGATGGTAAAGGCCCAATAAGTTGTGACCGTCTTGACCCAGTAGAAGTCATTGCACCAGGGGTAATTGAACGTAAGTCTGTAGACCAGCCAATTCAGACTGGCTATAAAGCTGTAGATACCATGGTACCTATTGGTCGTGGTCAACGTGAGCTGATCATCGGTGACCGTCAGACAGGTAAAACCGCTTTGGCAATCGATGCGATCATCAACCAAAAAGATTCTGGCATCAAATGCGTGTATGTGGCAATTGGTCAGAAAGCATCAACCATCGCTAACGTTGTTCGTAAGCTCGAAGAGCACGATGCACTTAAAAACACCATCGTGGTTGTTGCATCAGCATCAGAATCAGCAGCGCTGCAATACCTAGCACCGTACGCGGGTTGCACCATGGGTGAATACTTCCGTGACCGCGGTGAAGATGCACTGATCATTTATGATGATCTATCCAAACAAGCGGTAGCGTACCGTCAAATCTCATTGCTACTTAAACGCCCACCGGGTCGTGAAGCCTTCCCTGGCGACGTATTCTACCTTCACTCACGCCTACTAGAACGTGCAGCAAGAGTGAATGCAGAGTATGTAGAAAAGTTCACTAACGGTGAAGTTAAAGGCCAAACTGGCTCATTAACCGCGCTTCCTATCATTGAAACTCAAGCGGGTGACGTGTCTGCGTTCGTACCAACCAACGTAATCTCAATCACTGACGGTCAGGTTTTCCTACAAACCCAATTGTTTAACTCAGGTCTACGTCCTGCAGTCGATCCGGGGATCTCAGTATCTCGTGTGGGTGGTGCGGCACAGTGCAAGATCATCAAGAAATTGTCTGGTGGTATCCGTACTTCATTAGCTCAATACCGCGAGCTAGCGGCATTCGCTCAGTTCTCTTCTGATTTAGATGAGATGACCCGAAAACAACTCGACCATGGTGAGCGTGTAACCGAATTAATGAAACAAAAGCAATACTCTCCTATGTCGGTCGCTGAGCAAGCAACGGTTATTTACGCAGCAGAGAAAGGCTATCTCGCGGGTGTTGAACTAAACAACATAGCCTGTTTTGAAGAAGAGCTGATCGCTTACGCCAAAGGTCAAAACCCAGCATTATTCGACAAAATTAACGCGACTGGCGATTACAACGACAACATCGAGAGTGCTCTTAAAGAGATTCTAGATGGTTTTGTTGGAATGAAAGCTTGGTAAGTGCTCCGGTTTCTTAGCTGGAAATCAAAACAAATAGGAGCAGATTATGGCAAGTACTAAAGAAATTCGCACCAAGATAGCCAGTGTTAGTAACACTCAGAAAATCACCAGTGCAATGGAAATGGTTGCAGCAAGTAAGATGCGCAAAGTTCAAGACAACATGACGCAAACGCGGCCTTACGCCGAGAACATGCGCCAAGTTATCTCTCATGTCGCATCGGGTTCACTAGAGTACCAGCACCCATACCTGCAACAGCGTGAACCAAAGCGTGTTGCTTACATCATTATCTCGTCCGATCGAGGCTTGTGTGGTGGCTTGAACTCAAACTTGTTCAAGAAAGTGTTAGAGGAAATGGAGCAATGGCGCACTAAAGGAGTCGAGGTAGAGACAACCTTAATTGGCTCGAAAGCTATCTCGTTCTTCCAACGCGGCGGCAATGTCATCGCGCAAACGTCAGGCCTTGGCGATACACCTAAACTAGAAGACATTTTAGGTACGGTAAATGCGATGTTAGGGCATTACGACGAAGGCAAAATCGATAGCTTGTATCTCGTTTACAACCAATTCGTCAACACCATGGTTCAAGCGCCAACGACGTTACAATTGCTCCCCCACCCTTCAGAAGCTGAGGCTGGTAGTGAGCCTAAAAAAGCGCGTCGTTGGGACTACATCTATGAGCAAGCACCCAAAGACATACTCTCAGAACTGTTACATCGATACATCGAATCACAAGTGTATCAAGGCATCGTTGAGAGTATAGCCTGTGAGCAAGCAGCCCGAATGGTCGCCATGAAAGCGGCAACCGATAATGCAGGCCAACTCATTGATGATTTGCAGTTGGTATATAACAAAGCGAGACAGGCTGCGATTACCCAAGAGCTGAGTGAAATAGTCTCAGGTGCCCAAGCTGTCTAGGGGCAGAAAAGAGTGGGTCAGAACAGAATTTGAGGATTTAAGAATGAGTGTTGGAAAAATAGTTAAAGTAATCGGCGCTGTGGTTGACGTCGAATTCAGCGGCGGCAACAGCCCTCGCGTTTATGATGCATTGAAAGTCACCAGCGACGAAGCAAGCTCGCTAGTATTGGAAGTTCAGCAACAACTTGGCGGCAACATCGTTCGTTGTATTGCAATGGGTACATCTGATGGCTTGCGCCGCGGCCTAACCGTTGAAAACACAGGCTCTCCAATCACGGTCCCTGTAGGCGAAGAAACGCTGGGCCGAATCATGAACGTGCTTGGTCAACCTATCGATGAGTGTGGTGAGATCGGTCAGAAAGAAAGCTACGAAATTCACCGAGAAGCCCCCTCTTATGAAGAGCAAGCCAACAGCACTGAGCTTCTAGAGACAGGTGTTAAGGTTATCGACCTTATTTGTCCTTTCGCTAAGGGCGGTAAAATCGGTCTGTTCGGGGGGGCGGGTGTAGGTAAAACCGTCAACATGATGGAGCTTATCAACAACATCGCCAAAGCCCACTCAGGTCTTTCTGTGTTTACCGGTGTAGGTGAACGTACTCGTGAAGGTAACGATTTCTACTACGAGATGAAAGAAGCTGGCGTATTAGACAAAGTTGCCATGGTTTATGGCCAAATGAACGAGCCACCTGGAAACCGCCTACGTGTTGCACTTACTGGCCTAACTATGGCTGAGCGCTTCCGTGATGAAGGTCGTGACGTACTGCTGTTCATTGATAACATTTACCGTTACACGCTTGCGGGTACCGAGGTTTCAGCGCTATTAGGTCGTATGCCTTCCGCGGTAGGTTACCAACCAACACTGGCTGAAGAGATGGGTGTGCTTCAAGAACGTATCACTTCAACTAGACAAGGCTCTATCACGTCTATCCAAGCTGTATACGTACCAGCGGATGACTTGACTGACCCCTCACCTGCAACAACCTTTGCTCACTTAGATGCGACCGTTGTACTGTCTCGTAATATCGCTGCATTGGGTCTGTACCCTGCGATTGACCCGTTAGATTCGACGTCTCGTCAATTGGATCCTCTCGTGGTTGGTCAAGAGCATTACGACATTGCACAAACAGTTCAAACAACGTTGCAACGCTACAAAGAGCTAAAAGACATCATCGCGATTCTTGGTATGGATGAGCTTTCAACTGAAGATAAACAGATTGTATCTCGTGCTCGTAAGATTGAACGTTTCTTAACTCAGCCTTACCACGTAGCAGAAGTGTTTACCGGTCAGAAAGGTGTCTTTGTACCGCTAAGCGAAACACTAAGAGGCTTTAAAGGTCTGTTAAGCGGCGAGTATGACGACATCCCAGAGCAAGCGTTCTTGTACTGTGGCTCTATCGACGAAGTGCTTAAAAAAGCAAAATCACTCTAAGAGGTAGGTGCACCATGGCTATCGGAATTACAGATAATACATTTCAACTTAATATTGTAAGTGCGGAAGGTACGCTGTTTTCAGGTCCAGCGTATGCCCTAGCCGTTTCTGGCGCGGATGGTGAGCTGGGTATCCGCCCCGGTCACTCCCCGCTTCTCAGCAAAATAAAACCGGGCGTAACAGTGTTTGTCACAGACCCTAAATCAGAGGGGCAAGTGCTTTATGTCTCTGGTGGGATGCTTGAAGTTCAACCCGATGTGGTAACAGTTTTGGCCGATACTGCCTTGCATGGTAAAGACATTGACCGCGCTCGTGCAGAAGAAGCGAAATATGCAGCTCTAGAAAATATCAATAAGGGCAATGTAGACATCAACTTTGCACAAGCTCAGCTTGAACTAGCAAAAGCCGTTGCTCAGCTTCGCGCATCAGAACTGACGTCTTCTCGCACTCGACACTGAGAATAAGCGTTGTTGGCCGTTAGCTGTGCTAGCAAACAAATACAAAAAAGGCTCACTAAATAGTGAGCCTTTTGATATCTGCTTAACGAAAAACCGAGGTTTAACGTTGCTTGATTTTCAAACGAATAGTTTTAGAGCAGCAATTTAGAGCTATAGCTTAGAAGAATTCAATCGAATTACGGCCGCTTTTGTCGTCACGAGTTGGCTTTGGCGTATCCGCTTTCTTTTTCGGTTTCTTCTCTTTTTTCTCTTTCTTCGGTTCAGCCTTTGCGCTTAGCATTTCAGCTTTGCTTTTCTTAGACTCTTTCTTCTTAGAATCCTTTTTAGACTGGCCTTTCTTCGCCTTGTTATTTTGTTTAGGCGCTTCTTTCTTTTTCGGCTTTTCTGATTCTTCTTGTACTGGTTGATCACACACCACTACATAGTATTCTTGGTTGAATTCAAAGAAGTCGCCATCGTACATTTTACGACGCTTACGCGTTTCCAGCTCACCATTTACCGCTACATAGCCTTCAGAGATGATGTGCTTAGCTTCACCGCCACCACTCACTAGGTTAGCAATTTTAAACACTTTGTAGAGTTCGATTGGCTGTGATGAAACATCGATACCAATGGCTTCAATTTCAATCTCTTCGCCTTCTTCGCCTAGGTCTTGACCTTCGTAATCAGCGTCTTCGTAATGTTCTTGGTCCATGGTGACCTCTACCTAAATATGTACTTCTGAAATATTGGGCGCAGTGTAATCGTAAAACAACTAAATGACCATGTTGAATTTTTGATGTCCGTTACCTTATCACTTGTTGACTAACTCCAACGGACGCCCAATACAAGAAAGAGAGCCAAATCATTAGCTCCCTTCGCTTTTAAGTTTAGATTATTGATTCGCTTTTATCTCACGAAGCAACTCTCTCAATTACCTATACACACTAGAAGAACCACTTCACGCCGACTTCAGCCTTTAGCTCGTAGTCACCTTCTAGCGTAACGCCCGTTGGCAGAGTGACATCTGCAGATGCGTATTGCAGTTTCGTCATTAGCCACTGAGTTCGGTCTTCCTTAATAGGAGCGTTCATCATGATATTGAAAGACGTCGATTCAAGTTCCACTGTATCGCCAGAAACGTTCATGTATTCAGGCCATGCTTGAACAAACGCGCCAGAATCTCCCATTGGGATGGTGGCAAACAGGTTTAGCATGTAGCCGTCTGCCGTTTCACCAAACACTTCACCGATGGTGTAGTTTACGTTTGGAAACAGCATCGCACCGCCGGTATAAGCCGGGTTAATCAGACCAATAGCACCGACAGACATCAACGTATTGTCGTCCAAGCCCAATGCAGAGTTCTTAGTGTGGATGAAGTCCGCCATGAAGCCAACACGCGGCATTAATGAGCTATCAATTGCTGATACTTGGAAATATTGAGCTCGGCTACCAAGGTAGTCAACGCCCATTGAATCTTTGCCAGGCTTAGCATCTGAGTCGCCAAAGTTACCTTCGATAAAGCCACCGAACTGAGTCGTTTCAGACCATGCTCCAGTTAGCATTGAAGACAAACGGATATCAGCATCAGAAGTAACAAAAAACGCAGCCTGTGTATAAACGCGAGTTAGATCCGATGGATCAATCACTTGGCTTTCTTCTTCATTCGCAAAAGCAGTACCAGACATTGCAGCTAACATTGAAGCGGTCAGTAATAGTTTTTTCATGTGTAAACCTTATTCTCATTGGTGCCATAGCCGCTTCCGTACTCACATGGCTCATATTCAAAAACGGGGCAGAGAAGTACTCCCTGCCTCACTCAATTATCAGACGATAAAAACAATCTTTAAAATTCATAACGAGGGTAAAAACCATCAATAAAGCAACAACACACCTTTGCCGTCACTTTATTGAGGCTATGGGTTACTGTTGTTTCGTTTTCAGCTTTTCACGAAGCGTTTGGAAAATGGCATAGAAGCCCGGAGTCATCATCGAACCGACCACCAGCACCATCAACATGCCACCCAGTAGCGCCAGTCCAGTGGTGTTCTGAGAGATAGCCCCAGCACCATTGGCAAACACCAAAGGCAAGATGCCAAGAATGAATGACCATGACGTCATGTTTACGGCTCTAAAACGCATCTTGCCGCCTTGGATCGCTGCCTCTTCGATACTTAAACCTTGAGTTTCACGCTTCAGCTTTGAGAACTCGACCATCAAAATCGCGTTCTTGGCTGCAAGGGAAATCAATAGAATCAAGCCAATTTGCCCGTAGATAGACAAGGCTTGCCCACCCGCTAATAGCGCCGCGAAAGTACCCACAGCAGCGGTTGGAGCCACAATAATGATCGCAGCTGGCAGAGCCCACGATTCGTACTGAGCAACAAGGAACAAGTAGATAAAGACCAGAGCTAAAACCAATGCGATTTGAGCCGTGTTCCCCGCCAACTTCTCTTGATAAGCCATGTTGGTCCACTCATAGGTGTAACCCTGAGTTAAAACTTCCTCGGCAATACGCTCCATTGCATCAATCGCTTCACCAGATGAGTAACCTGGAGCTGGATTTAACTGCAAACGTGCCGCTGGTAACATGTTGTAGCTTGTGACTAGGTCAGGCTCTAATGTCGGTTCAATCGTTGCGATAGCAGACAGCGGAACTTGCTCGCCAAGCGCCGACGGGACATGTATGCGTAACACATCAGATAGATCATTTCGTTGTTCCCCTTTAGCTTGAACAAAAACTCGGTAGCTTCTTCCGTTTAGTGCAAAGTCATTCACGTATGAAGACGCTAGATGTGTCGCCATCGCATCATTAATTGCACTGAGTGGTACACCTAACTGACGTGCTTTCTCACGATCAATTTCAACGTTGTAATGTGGAACATTGGCACGATAAGTCGTCATCGCATTGGTGATTTCTGGCGCTTGATTGGCCGCTGCCATCATCGCGTAAGTCACTTGCGCGAGTTCTTGAGCAGTGCGTCCAGACGTGTCTTGCACCATAAACTCAAGTGCATCACCGATACCAATACCTGGAATAGGTGGTAGGCCCATAGCGATGCTCATCGACTTATCAATGCCATACAATTGCATGTTGATGCGCTGGGCAACCGCAGCTTGTGTATGGTCGCCATCCATTGCAAGACGCTCATCCCAGTCTTTCAAATTGACAAACATGGTCGCTGAGTTAGCGGCAACACCACCAGTCAGAGCATTGAAGCCAATCGCACCTGCGAAATCTTCAATTGCTGGGTCTTGGTTTAATACCGCTTCAGCTTGACGAATCAAGTCATGAGTACGCTCTTTCGACGCGTTATCAGGCAAGAACATCGCGAGCGCTAATACGCCTTTGTCTTCGGCTGGAACAAATGCCGTCGGTAGCTTGTCATTCATCGCTACCATGGCAGCAATAGCCACTGCGAACGCCACCAGAAGTACTGCTGATTTGCGCACCAATAAAGATACCGCTTTGCCGTAAGCCGTCGTCACTTTGTCGAACATTGCATTAAATGCCACAAACCACTTAGCAGGCTTGGGATTGCGCTTCATAACCATTGCACATAGTGCAGGTGACAAAGTAAGTGCATTGATAGCGGATAGCACCAAAGCGATACAGATGGTGATAGAGAACTGAGCAAACATCAGCCCCGTGATACCGGGAAGCAATGCCACAGGAATAAACACCGCGAGCATGACCAATGTCGACGCGACAATCGGGCCGGTGACTTCTTTCATCGCTCGATTAGTTGCTTCTTTGGCATTAATGGTCTGATTTTCGTTAAGAATGCGCTCTACGTTCTCAACCACCAAGATTGCATTGTCCACCACGATACCAATCGCCAGAATCAAGCCAAATAAGGTAACGGTATTGATACTAAAGCCACCCATTTGCATGAAAGCAAAAGTACCAATCAAAGACACAGGAATCGCAACCACAGGTGCAAGTGTTGTTCTGACATTACCTAAGAACAGGTAAGTCACCGCAATCACAAGCCCGACAGCAACAATTAAGGTTTCAACGATACTGCGAATAGACGCTTCAACCGATAAGGTGGTGTCGTATGGGATCGCGTAAGTCATACCGGCAGGCATGATGCTTTCAATGTCTTTCAATACCGATTTAACCGCAGCGCCTGTTTCCAAAGCGTTGGCATCTGGGTTGGCCTGCATTGCAACTAAAGCGGCATCTCCGCCATTGTAGGTTGCGTAGGCATCATAGAATTGACTGCCAATCTCAACGTTTGATACATCTTTCAGATAGATTTGATTGCCGTCTGCTAACGTTTTTACAATAATTTGTTCAAACTCTTCTGCACTCGATAGTCGACCTTGTGTGATCAAGTTAAACTGCAATGCGGCATTTTCACGACTTGGACCTTGCCCAATTCGCCCTGCTGGCACGACTGCATTTTGTTCACGAATCGCGTTCTTCACATCAAATGTCGTCACACCCAGTGACGCCATACGATCCATATCGAGCCACACTCGCATGCCATAGGTCGCACCAATCAAGTCACTGCTCGCCAAGCCAGGGATACGAGCGATACGTTCCATGAAGTTTGATTCAACCCAACTGTTAAGTTCTAGTTCTGACATCGATTGATCTTCAGAGTAGAAAGCAATCGCGAGCAAATCATCCGGCGCGGCTTTACGAATACGCACACCACGGGCACGAACTTCAAACGGCAGCATGTTTTCAGCAACGGCAACGCGGTTAGATACGTTAACCATCGCCATATCGGCGTCAACACTGTTATCAAAGGTAATGTTTAAGAAGTAACGGCCATCGTTCGTTGAACGCGACTGCATGTAAACCATGCCATCAACCCCGTTCACTTCCTCTTCGATTGGATTACCAATCACCTCTTTTACGGTTTCAGCACTGGCACCCGGCATGAACGCTACGACACGAACTTGTGGAGGCGTCACACTTGGATACTCTGAAATCGGCATGGTTTTAATTGCAATCAAACCAATCAAGGTCAGGAAGATCGAGATAACAAATGCAAATTTCGGTCGGTCGATAAAAAATTTACTGAGCATAATCTATTACTCCGCAACTGAAACAGGGGCACCAGGACGAATGCGTTGAAGTCCGCCAACAATCACTGGTTCACCGGCATCCAAGCCATTTGCGACGAAAACATCTTGTCCAATTCGATCACCTACAACGACATCACGACGCACCGCGTTGCCTTCTTCGATGGTAAGTACATATTGAGTGAGCTGATCTTGATGGATCGCTTTATGAGGAATTTGCACGCCGCTTAACGGCTCTGCACTCGTTAGCCCAACACGAACAAATTGATTCGGCAGCAGACCCGCTTCGCTGTTATCAAAAGAGGCAGAAATCATCACCGTACCGCTGGCTGCATTCACTTTGTTATCAACAAAAGCGATGTTGCCTTGGTAATCCGTCAATTGACCATCACGCTCAAGCAATACTGATGTCGCTTGCTTACCTTGAAGCTGATATTGACTCAGTTCGCTTTCTTTAATCGAGAAAGTCGCATCAATCGGATCCATCTTTATCAGGTCAATTAATGGGCCAAAGTTAGGTCCTACCATGTCGCCGATAGAGAAGTTACTTTTTCCTAACTGCCCTGAATACGGTGCTTTAACTTGGGTTTGATCTAAGTTGTCTTGCTGAACTCTTACGTTTGCTCGCGCAGATACCACTCGAGATCTCGCCATCTCTAGCTCCGCAATACTCAAATCGAGCTGCGACTGTGAAATACCGCCCGACTTCAACATCTGAGTGGTTCTTTCATGGTTTAGCTGAGTCAAACTCAGTGCCGATTGCGCTTCAGATAAGGTTGCTTTTGCTGCATCAAATGCCGCTTGGTACGAGGTCGGATCAATTTCAAAAAGCACAGCTCCCGCTTCGACCAAGGCACCATCATCAAAGAGTTTGTTTAACAAGAAACCACTGGTTCTTGGCGTCAATTGAGCAGATTCAACCGCCTCCATTCGTCCTACATGATATTGGATTGGCGAATGTGCCATTTCCTCTGCAAGCACCACCGTTACCGGTGTACTAGGCACTGGAGCAGCAGTTTGCTCCGTAGGTTGTGAATTACCACCACAGCCTGCAAGTAAGATACTTGCGGTTAATAACGTTATTGTTTTTTTCATCGTGTGTTCTCTACAAATACGTCGATACATTGAGTGACTGCATCCTTGATTCAACCTAATGGTTCAATCTCAGGTGCCATCACATTTGATCTATTTTCTATTCGGCGTTGACGCCATGATTTAGAGCGAGCGCTTTTAACCGGCTTTTTCGACTACCGTTTCAAACCAGCGTTAATCGCACTGATGTCTTCAGGTAGAAGCTCACCACCCAAGAACTTGAGCTGTAGTGACACCAAAATGAAATCAATTTGCGCTTCAGTCAGGTCTTGCTTCGCCGCATAAAGCTGACGAGCTCCGTTCAGCACATCGACAATCGTTCTGTTGCCAATTTCAAAGCCTTGTTGGGTTGCTACAAGTGAGCGTTCAGCAGAATGAACAGCGTTGGCATAAGCTTGCTGGGCACTAATAAGGGCGTTGAGGTCTTTTTCTGCACCGCGGATTTGGCGTGTCACGCTTCTCCAAGATTGCTCTTGAAGCTGAAGGGCCTGTTGGTATTGAACTTTGGCTTGTTGTACTTCGTTGTTGGTTGCCCCGCCTCGGTAGACAGGCAAGGTCATTGCAACGCCTGCAAATACGGTAGAGTTATTATCTAGGCTTTGAAATTCATCGCTCGGCTGCCCCATGTCGGTTCTTCGGCTATCTGAAGCAAAGGTGTAGCGGTATTCCGCCACCAACCCTAAACTTGGTTGGTGACCAGCCTGTGCCAACTCAATCTGTTGCTTACTGATTTCAACCAGTTGCTTTTGAATTTGCATTTCTGGGTTAAATTGCTGCGCCTTTTCCTGCCAAGTCAGTGCGTTTTCTGGAGTGGGAATATTTGCTGAGTAGCGGTCAGCATTTAATGGGTGAACCGAGGTAAACTCTCTTCCCGACAACTCATAAAGCGCATCAAGAGACTTCTCAACTTCGTTTTCAACCACAATCACCGATGCAGAAACCAAATCGAACTGAGCACGCGCATCAATCACGTCATTTTCAGGAATCATCCCTAAAGAAAATTGGCGCTCGGTTTGCTTAAGCTGCTCTTCGAACGCTTCTTGTGTCGCTTTGGTTTGCTTTAACGACTCTTGCACTTTAAGAGCATTGAAATAGCCCACTACGACTTGCAAAGCGAGGCTCTCTAGCGCGACTTGGTGTGAGACTTGGCTGAGTTCAACCTGTTGATTGCTTAACTCATTTGCCGCGTTCAGTTTTGCGTTATAAATATTTTGCCCAACAGAAACAGACGCTTGCGCTGCGTTGGTGTCTATCTCGTTGAGTGTGGTGTAACTGTTACGAAGCACACCATACGCAAGGTTTGCATCAACCTGAGGTAAATACGCGGCACCTACTTTGTCTGCGCCATAAGTCGCACTATCAATGGCTAATGCTGCACTTTTTAACGCTGGGTTATTGTCGAGAGATTGCTGATACAGCTCACTTAAGCTGACACTTTCAGCCAATGCTCCGTAGCTCGTTAATGCTCCAACCACCAGCACAGCTAACGCCGAGACTTTCATAGAAGATCTCGGTGTTCTGCGATTAACGGCAACCGTACTTGGAAGCATTGAAGTTTGTTTTTTCATGGAATGACCCACCAACACATCAAATGGATGAATGGACTTGCGCCCTTTTGAGTCAAGTTTTGCGATTTAGGGAGTTGAGCTGTAGCGCCGTCGGAATCAAACTTGTTCTAAGTCATGATTTACTGGCAAATACCGAGGGTTTTGTGTCGGATTCCACATAGAATTTGGATTTAATTAATTACTTATTAAATAGATTTAAATCAAACTTTGTCATAGCACCCACTGATAGAATCACCTCATTACCTATTCACTGAGTTAATCTCGTAAATGTCCGATTTGATTTGCACTCGTGGCTACATCACTTGGTTTCACCTAGAAAACGGGTTTGGTTTTGCTAAACCTGATCACGGTGATATTGATGTACTCATTCACATCAGTGTCATTGAATTTGATGGTGAAATTAACTTAGAGGAAGGTCAACGAGTCTATATGGAGCTTGAGGAAATAAAAGGTAAGCCTCACTGGAATGCCGTCAAAGTGCTACCTCTGGCAAAACCATTCTCCGCATTAGAGTCAGTATGATGAATACTCATCAACGAGGTCGCCCTACTCTGTCTCCAATTGTGAAACTAGGTAAACACGTCGTAAGAGACTATCAAGATTACGTGAGTCTTAACCTCCGTTACCAAGCTCAGCTTCGTCAACACTACCCAGAACACAACGCAGAACAGTTGGCTCTCATTAACGCCGACATCATCAGCGCCTCTGAGGAGTATAAGATTTGGAGCAGCATTGATAACCTAATGCTATCTGCGCAACGTCATTCTGATCCGTTCCAGCAATGGCAAAGCGTTAATAAGAAGGTATTAGGCAATGTGCAGCAGCTTATTAGCCTGTACCAACTTCGGATTAGGTCGCTTCCGTCACAGCCAAGTTCAATACTTGTGTGTGATTTCGCGGATCAGCTTTGGCTCCATGAGAAAGCTTTCTCACAAAAGGGAATCTCGCAAACAGTGAGCACTTGGATTGAAAGTACATTAGTTAAGGCGACTGTTTTTCAGCAAAATGATTGGTTCTATACCGTTATAGAAAATTTCAAATCGGGCATCAGAGAGAGTAGCGGAACGTTATTAAATGATTCAAAGATTCTCAATAATTTCTGGAGTGACGACACTTCGTTTGTGTTTGAGCGCATCAAGCATCAACGAAAGGTCATTCGGTTACTGATGCTGCATATTATTGACAACAAAATTGATTCACTGCTACCAAGGCAATCACAAAGCAGCGCGGGTAGGCCAGCACTCCCCTTGCCTGTACTATTAATGCGACAAGAGCAAGTGCTTCAAGATACGTACCTCGAATACAGACACACGTGTCATACACACAACCAACCGGCACTAAGTATTGAAACACTGTCCGCCAACACGCTCGAAAAAAACAATAAAGCAACAACCCAAACAAAAGCCGGTAGAAAACCGATGAGTGAACTGCAAAAACTCGTCAATCAAAGCCTAGTATTAGAAGACCAGATACTATGCCAAGAGCACCAACTTGATGAACACACCATCGATTTTTCACGATTGAAATCTAACCAAAGTAGCCACATTGAAAGTAGCTCGACAATAGATAAAGCCGTAAAGAGAGGACGCCCAACACGCTCACCTCAAGACCAAATAGCTCGATTAAAAGCCAAACTCGACAACATAAATCAAGCCATTGAACAGTTGAAATCAAAAACTAAGTCAGTAACCGCTGATACGATAGCGAGAAATATTTTGCACTATCAAAGCCTTTGGCTGACCAATAAAATAGCGCACGCTGATCGCATATTGGTTAAACAAGAGAGTCCACTTGAGCTTGCTCGTCGTCGCAAGTGGGATCAAAAGTTACTGACGATACGATCCACCTTAAGTAAGATTTAGACTTAACCTTGAGCGAGCCACGATGAGTTTCTACCTATTAAATCAAAATCTGCTTTTTAACAGTCAAAGCGGAAAGCTGTTAAACCTGACGTCTTTGCAAGAGACACAACTGCGTTCCAATGAATGGAAATTGCTGTCACTTTTCATTGAACATGCAGGTTCTGACCTCACATCAGCGTTTATTCTTGAGGCTATCTGGGAAAGTACACGTGCTAAATCGAGTGTCGCTACGGCTGTGAAAAACTTGCGTGCACAACTGGGAGATTCGAGCGAACAACCAAAATTCATCCAAACTCAAGTGATGAAGGGCTACGCCTATATCGGAGAAACTCAAGCGCTCACTGAAGCAGAGTCCCAATCACTGATTACTCGCCACGCTTCGTTATGGTCAAAATCAACAAACTGGGTTCAACATAACAAAACCTTTTTTATTCATAGCCTTATTAGGTTCACATGTGTTCTATTTATCGCCTGGAACTTAGCCGACTTGTACAACAATAGTGCATTCAGTCGGCTTACAACTGAGCCGACAATAGCACCGCCTATCCCGATGTTAATACACCAAAAAGCTCAGAGCCCTAGCGAGCACGACGTTCAGATTTGTCAGTCCTTGCTCATCGAAGCTCAGCAAAGTGCACTGTTTGACACTTTGCCTTTTCATCGCAAAAACTCTGCCCCTGCACTTCCTCGATTATATTGGCGAGATCACAATAAGGAGGTGCTTGTATGTCATCTATCACCACTAAAATAGTGACCGGTGTTTTTATTATTGTCGCGCTGGCGTCTTACATTATTAAAGATATTTACATTACTCAGTACAGCCCTGAATCGGTATTTCTGAACCAATATTGGTCATATAAACACAGAGGCTACCCAAGTCGATTTGGTTACCTTACTCAGTTATGGGATATACGCGTAGTCGAGACTGAGTCGGAAGTTTGGATGACACCAGACAAGTCTTATCACGCGATGCATTTTAACTTTTTCAGCCAGACAGGCTCTGTGGCCGAAGTCACCATAAAATTCGACACCCATTGGCAACGATTCGAAAATAATCATATTCAATTTAATGTAGTGGCCGATTCGATTCGCTTAGAGAGTACCTCTAAAAAAATAAATCAAGACAAGTTCAAAGCTTTTTCACAAGATATGATTATGACGATGTTTTCGACACCAAGAAAAATCATTTCATTGTCACCAAATGAAATTATTACCGAATTACCCTACTTGGGGCTAGTTAGACAGAACAAAATAGAAGATCCCAACCTACTCGATCTTCATTAAACTCAATCTAGCAACAAAGTCGTTGTGCTGATCACATTTTCAGCGCACGACAAAGGATAAAAATTAGCATAAGCACCAAATATGCGGGATGATTTCTTTCATAAGAACATTAACTATCTATCCCGCAGAGGTTTACATATGTTTTCCTACGAACACTTGCTAGCATTTTGTACTACATACGAAGCGTCTTCATACAGTGGCGCAGCCAAACAACTAGGTAAAGACCGAACCACCATACGAGACCAAGTAAAAGCGGTTGAAGACTTGTACGGCGTAACCCTGTTTGAAATAGTAGGAAAAAAAGCGACACCAACCACCGCAGCAGAGCATATATATCAGAGATCTAAAGTTGTCCTGAGTAACACCGAAAAACTCAGTACATCCTTAGAAAACATCTATATGGATGAAATGCTCACGCTCAACATCTATCACGATATTTCATTGCCACTAAATTTAGCGATCAAAGTCGAACATGCATTGCATAAGCAAAGTCCAGAACTGCGTGTACACTGGTTACATCGAAACCGAGAAGAAGCATTTGATTCTATTGAGAAGCAAACCAATAGTATTGCGTTGATGCAGCACAAAAACATTCAGCGATTCAGCCAAAATGTGGAGTTCTTTTCCTTAGGATATGGTCAGTTAGGTATCTACGCGGGCAAACGAAGCAAGCTTCCTCATCTCAATAACCTTTCTATTGAAGACCTAAGGTTAGAGAAGCAATATGTAAGTGAAAACCACTTCAATACACTCCCTGACCTATATTTGATTTCACCGCACTATCACTTAGTAAGTAACAACGATTTGTTACTCGAGTTAGTCAAACACGATGGTTGGGCAATAATGAGCAAAGAGCTTGCGGATCCTCAACTTCAGCGAGGTGAACTGCTGCAGATTGAGATCAAAGAGCTCGCTAATCATTTTAACTTTGGTCTAACACTTTATTATCCAGTATCTATGAATGATAGAGAGCCCCTACCGACGATTAAGGCTATTACAAAAGCACATTTTGCCGAAGCTATTAGCGTTTTATAGGGAACAAGAATATAAGCCCACACTTAATGATGGATTAAAACCCGCACATTGTAATTTTTAAGGGGGGAAACCAATGTAATGATAATTGTATTCCGAAACTACAAAGGCATTCATCATGAACAAAAAGATTTTATCTACCGCTATAGTTGCTACTTTTACAATGGGTGTTGTTACCGCCGCTGAAGCTTGTACACGCATACTTTGGGATACTAAGGACAACGGTACATTCGTCACTAGAACCTTAGATTGGTCAGAACAAACCAATGTTCATCTCATCAACATTCCGAAGGAAACAACGTATCTAACGCACCTCGATAACAATAACCAAGTTACCTCAAAATACGATGTCACTGGGTTAACGACATACGGTCAAATAACGGATGGTATGAATAGTGCTGGGCTCAGCGGCAACGTGCTATACGATCGTGGTATGGATACCGAAGAATCAACGAAAGCTGATGATCTAGGCACACTTACCTACCTCAAGCATGTACTCTCCCAATTTAGCACGGTAGAAGAAGCGGTTAGATTTATCGAAAAAACACAGGCTGCAACAGAATTCGTACCTGGTGTACCAATCAGAATTGCACTACACATCAGTCTTCAAGACACAACCGGTGATTCAGCGATCATTGAGTTCAGATCCGAGGGGCCACGAATTTGGCACGGACCTGAATACACAGTAATGACGAATCAACCGGACTACGACCAGCACTTGGCAAACGTAGAACGCTCTAAGCGTGGCTGGGGCCCACAAGAACAACAATTTTCACAGACTAACCTTGGTACTGGTGGCAACGCAAACCCAGAAGACAGATTCATCCACGCAACTTACTACACTGGACACCTCGCAGAGCCAACCAGTGTAATTAATGGCATGGTAAAACTCGATTCCGTAACCTACAAAATCCCACATGATGCGCCAAATGTATCAATTGATGGTGTAATGGCAGGTTACGCGACAGAGTATGCGGTGAACTATCACCTACAATCAGGTGAAGCGTTACTTCGCTACCAATGGGGAGATGACTACACTCAACTTCAATATAATATGCGAGATATCCAAGAATCTGGAAAAGCGATCAACTTCCAGTTAATCCAGCCGGGTTTGATTGGAGACGTGACTGAAACAATAATTCAATCAGCAAACTAAACAAAGCTAAACGGACAAAGGCCACTTGGCCTTTGTCTATTCATAATCAACACTCCGCTTCAACTTGAGTGCATCTACCGAACTCTCAACTTATATTAATTACCTTTCAAAACGATATTAAAGGGTGGTTCTACAAATTCTTAGTTGCGTAGCCCTTCAGTACTTCAACCAAACCTTTATATACATTGGTATTTTCAAAGCTCGTTGGATAGAAAAACGAGAGCCCAAACTTTGCGCTGTGTGTAAGCAATTCATTAAACTCTATTCGGCGGAGCTTTTTTTCATTCACCGCTTCGGTCGCTAAGCTTTTTGGAAGTAACGCCCACCCATTCACTTTCACTAACTCCAGTAACATATCGTTATTACTTACCGTGCGAAAATACGGTGATACACCCAACCACTCTGGCATGGTTTTACTTTGGTTTTCACTGATGTACTGCGTTTCTAATTGCAGATCTTCAAGTCGAATCTCACTGATTTTGAACAGAGGACTATCAACCCGTGCGTAAGCAGCAATATCACCGTCACCAAGTTTGATGGCGCTGATTGGGTATTCCGACATGTTTTCCATTCGGTGCTGCATGATCGCAACTTTGTTATACGCTTGTGTCACATCAACCAAGATTTCGTCTCGATTTCGATGCAACCAATTGAGCACCATATCAGGGTGTGCCTTCAAAACATGCTGTTCTATCTCCACAACCAAATCGTTGGGCATCAGAGTGTCGTGATAAAAATCCAAACGGGTCAGCTCTTGGTGATGAGCATTCATCATTCTTAGATGTAATCGCTCACTGTTTTGCACCAGCAATTTTGACTGCTTATAAATAGAGCGTGCAAAGCTAGTTGGTATCGCCTTTTTGCCTTCAATCGTAAATAAAATGGTTCGATAACTGTCTTCTAACGCTTTCACTTGTTCTCGAATGGTCGTTCTATCTTTACCAAGAACTCTCGCGGCCTTGCTATAGCTCTGTTCGTCATACGTCGCACAGAATGAGTTTAAGTGTTCGTAAGAAAACATTCCCACCACCTTAGATTTATTAATGTTTGGATTTACCCATCATTATGCGTTATTAGAAACGTAATAACACTGCTAAATTAGCAACAAATGTGAGGCGAAGAGAGTTTTCACTCTGTATTTGAACGATAAAATTCGCTTCTCTATGTATTGGCAGTAAGCCCAGAAGTTAGCTATACACACTTAATTGAACAGAAGTTACGCATTGCTAATTATGGGTTTACCGCCTCTCTTTCCTTATCACTTATCCGTGAATACAAAGAAAGAACTGACTTTCTACGCGCTCACAGGAAGATTGATTTTCCAAAGCGCGATGGTCGACTTAACCCTCTCATAGAACAAGGCCGTTAATTGAGAGCAATAGGATTCATTATGAAAAAGCTACTTCTCTCAACGGTTATTGCTGGCCTAGTCGCCACACCTGCTTTCGCCGAAACCTCTACTAGCCCTATAACGCTTTACGTATCGAACGACATCATTACCCTTTCAGATCACGATCATAGCAACGTAGACGCTATCGCAGTCCAAGACGGTAAAATCCTCGACCTTGGCGATCAAAAAACACTCACCACTAAGTACCAATCTAAAGATGGTTTTACGATTGATAAATCATTTGAAGATCGCGTTCTTACACCGGGCTTTGTTGAACCTCACGTTCACCTTTGGCTGATGGCGTTATTGATCGGCACAGACTTTATTACTCCTGCTGATTGGGACTTACCGTGGGGTAACGTTGAAGGCGTAATCGGCCATGATAACTACTTAGCCAGTTTAACAGAGTTAGAAAGTGAACTGGCTGAAGGCGAACCATTGGTAAGCTGGGGCTACCATCATTACTTCCACGGCAATGAAATGAGCCGCGAGTTGCTGAATAACATTTCTGAAGACCGACCAATTATCATTTGGCACCGCAGCTTCCACGAATTGTTCTTCAACGATGCAGCGATGGAAATGCTAGGTTGGTCTGAAGAAGACTGGACTGGCGAAGGCCATGCGTATACTCAGTTGGACTGGGAACGAGGCCATGCTTATGAAGCTGGCGGCAAACTCATTCTCAATGATGTAATGAGCTTCTGGGTAAATAGCGGCATTTTTGCAACGGGGATGGAGCGAACCAAAGATTACATCCACTCTGGTGGTATCACTACCGCCATTGATCCAGGTGTCGTTGCAACACCAGAGATGTTCGAACAAGTAGTCGACATCCTTGAAGACGGCAACTTCCCAATGGATTACTGGTTAATGCCAGCCGGTAACTTTACCTACATGATGGCGGAAAACGACCCTGCCAAAGGTAAAGCGATTGCCGAAGGTTTGACTCAACACCCGTCTTATCAAGGTGAGCAGATTAAGTGGCTGCCAAAATTCGTTAAGCTGTTCTCTGACGGCGCAATGTACAGTCAGTTAATGCAACTCAAAGATGGGTACACCGATGGTCATTCTGGCGAGTGGTTACAAGAACCAGAGGATCTTGAGGCCAGCATGCGCCCTTATTGGGAGGACGACTACACCATCATCATTCACGCTAATGGTGACTTAGGTTTCGAAACTGCGTTGAACATCGTTGAAAAACTCAACAAAGAAAAAAGTCGAGCCGATCACCGAACTGGATTCCACCACCTTGGAATTACAGATAAAAACGACATTCCTAGAGCGGTTGAAGTCGGGGCTAACTTCAGTGTGAACCCTTACTATACACACATCTTAGCAGAGTTGTATTCTGAGGAAGGCATCGGAAAAGAGCGAGCAGAGGTAATGGCTCGTGGGCGTTCATTCATCGATGCTGGCGGTATTCTATCGTTACATTCAGATTCTCCAATGGCTCCGGCACAACCATTAGGTCTAGTTTGGGCAGCGGTAAATAGAATCGGACTATCTGGTGAAACGGTTATGGGTCCAGAAGAGCGTGTCACGGTAGATGAAGCTATGCGTGCTATCACTATTGATGCCGCATACACCGCTCGTATGGAGAATGATATCGGCACCATTGATATCGGCAAGACGGCTAACTTTACCGTACTCGACGACAACCCATACACAGTGAAACCAGAGGACATCAACAAGATAAAAGTTGAAGCAACGATTTACCAAGGTATCCCTGCTCCGGTGAAAAACAGTAACTCTGGTTTAGCTATGACTGAGCAAAATATGAAAGTGGTGAACATACTCAATAGCCATCATGGACGCGGTCACCACCACCATGATCATGACCACGATGTGTGTGCGACAAGCTTGTACTTCCAACATGCTCTTACGGCGATTCAACAGCAATAACGTAGGCGTAATAACGATGAACATCGCTCTAAGCTGAGCGAGAGCATCTCAATAGCTTAAGCTTCATTGTTCTCTAAAAGTGATAGTGTGACCTCAGCGTCCACTATCACTTTTTCTTTTTATGGTACATGTTTACTGATTCCGCTATAAAGAATCCCCGATATAAAAATGGCTCTATACAAAGTTCTCTAACTCAATTCGACACGCTCTCACACCTTCAATCCCCTATCTCACAGATTCCCACATCACAACCAAATGTACCGACACTTAGCAGATCATCGAGAACGTTTGCCGTTTGGTGCCGCAATCTATTAACCACAACATAATTCAACGAGCGCTGCTTCCATACTGTTGGCTCTAGCGAATTGAGCCCATACCGTGAACAAGTGTGTTCGTCATGCTTGGCACTTGGCACTTGGCAGATAGAGATAAAGCTCCCCGCAACTCCTCATCAACAGTGACACCTTATTAAATCCTTGCAGAGCCAAAGACTTTTGCATCACAGATAACTCGTCAAAAGACGTAGCTCATTGGTCACCTTCTCTCTATGTGCTCTTGAGTACACACCTCTTCATTTTAACTGGCTAACCTCTTTTCGTATCATCTCACCTCTCCTGATGAGAGCAACAAAAATCTGATTTAATTACGCTGTTTACCACCGTAACTGCACCATTCTCCATCCACCAATATTCTCTTTTGTTCTCCTTTAATGACACCGGTATTGAAACGTCTATTAAACAGATGAAATTCAATGAAAAACCAATAAATACAATAGGTTAATTAAAACATAAAAACTTCAAAATTAGTTTTATCATCACCAAAATAGATAACATGACCCGGTCAATTACAACTCAGGTCAATACTATGTCTACCATTTGGGAATTGGATATGGGTTATCTAGAGTCACTTGGCAAGGAGCTACGCGGATACATTAAGGATGATGAAGTGACGGTATTACCCCAGCTTAGAACGCAATATCTTGCCGATCTAAATGCAGTTATTGAAAAGATGGTTTCGTCTTCAGCGAAAACAGATCAAATGGAGGCATTGGTAAAGGTTTGCCAGCATATTGCGACAACGGTCAACACCTCTCGCTATCACCGACTTAGCCAATGTATCGAGCGTATTCACTCACTCGTCAACAAGTTGCGTCACCAGCAGAACGCGGACCCTCAGCCTCTTAACGCTGATGCATTGTTCTTACTCGCGCAAAACCATGGCATTGCGATCTCAAGACACGACCTCAACGACGGTAAAGCGAGTTCGGTGTCTTTCGCTTACCAGCAAGGTTACCTGTCCATTTCCGAAGCGTTTGATGCTTTGAGTGCACTGTTTAAACATCAACGCCATTCACGAGCGGCCAACATGCTGAACAGTCCTGCTTATCTATCTCAATGCGCCTAGCCAGATTACGTTCTAACAATAAGATTTAATTATGAAATATTTATCATTACCCTTTTTTTTAGCTCCATTATTTTTATCGTCTTTAGCTAATGCAAGCCAGCCATATTCAGATACATTAACTGGTGATTGGGGAGGTGAACGCAGTCGTATTAAAGACAGCGGACTCTCTCTCGATGCTGAATACACCAACGTTTACCAATCGGCGGTTTCTGGCTCACCATCAAATTCAAATGAATTCACGCACCGTTTTGATCTGTTTGCAGCGCTTGATACTGAAAATGCTGGCCTATGGAATAACGGCACCTTTCGCACGCAGTTGATCTATCTAAACGGCGATGCGAACGACTTTGGCTTCTCCAGTCTGTCAGTACCTAATTCAGCCCATTACTCAGACAGCAGCAGCCCTTTCTTCTCATCCTTGTATTACACACACAAGTTTGATGACAACACCAACCTCCTAGCTGGCAAGATAGACGCGTTTGAGCTACTACGAAATGCGCCATTTTACGGTGGTGCAACTCGTCACGGGTTCATGAACCTTGCTTTTGCTGCGCCACCTAGCGGTGTGACTCCCCCATCCTTTATTGGTGGCATCATGAACCACACCATAGGTGATACTCGCATCACCGCGATGATTTACGATCCAAGAGACAGGTACGATGAAAACCTTGGCTTCAACGATTGGTTTGATGATGGTGTAAACTTTTCATTAGGTGCAACTCACTCATTCAAACTGTTCGGTAGAAGTTCTACGTTTGGTATATCTGGTACATACAGCACTGAAGAAGGAGTGGATTACTCGTCTTTGGGTGAAACCGCAAAATATAAGTACAACATTCGAGCTCAAGCAACACACAATATCTACGAGAGCAATAACGATACTATCGCAGTCTATCTAAGAGCAGCAGCGGCAGACGGTAATCCAAATATCATAGATGGAACGTTTGTTGGCGGATTTGGAGGCAACGCTTTCTTCTTCGACAGACCACAAGATCAATGGGGCGCGGGCTACTATTACTACAACTTGTCTAATGCGTTACAAAACAGCATTAGCGATTTGCCACTCGGAGCAGAATTAAAAGACGAGCAAGGTTTTGAGATCTACTACGCGTTCCAAGCGACGCCATGGTTAACCTTTACCGCAGATGCGCAATACGTAACACCCGCAGTCAGCACTCAAAGTAAAGTCGCGTTGTTTGGCCTAAGAACGAATATCGTTTTCTAGTACCACGCAAGTACTAATACGCTTTAAATAAAAAGAGCCTGATCATCAATGATCAGGCTCTTTTTTTGATTTTCATATTGAATCGAAACTCATCGATTAATGCGCTCCAACCTCAGATAAAGACACCAACTGTTTAGTGTAGTCATGTTGCGGATTACCAAACAAAGTCTCTGTATTCCCCTTCTCAATCACCTCACCGGCTTTCATTACGATGGTGTAATGACACAGTGATTTCACGACATTCAAATCATGGCTGATGAATAGATAGGTCAGACCGTACTTTTCTTGAAGTGACTTCAGCAAATCCAGAACTTGAGCTTGAACGGTTCTATCTAGTGAGGACGTAGGTTCATCTAACAAGATAAACTCTGGCTTAAGAATCAAAGCACGAGCAATAGCAATACGTTGCCTTTGACCGCCAGAAAACTCGTTCGGATAACGATGGCGAGTCTCAGGATCGAGGTCGACCTCTTTCATTACTTCACAGATGCGTTGGTCGAGTTCATGCTCATCCAATTGTTGATGCACTAACAAGCCCTCACCAATCACCTGAGCGACTGACATCCTTGGGTTCAGCGCAGAAAACGGATCTTGAAATACAACTTGCATACGGCTTCGAAACGGCAACATTTGTTGTCGATTTAAACCTTGAATTTGTTCATTCGCGTAGGTAATCGACCCTTCGCTATCCACCAGCTTCAGTATCGCCATGCCAGTTGTCGATTTACCAGAACCACTCTCACCTACTAGACCGATTGAGTGCCCCTTTTTCAAGGTAAACTCCATATCGGTAACGGCTTTGACGTGTGAAATCGTACGCTTGAACAAGCCGCCCGTGATCGGGAACCAAACACGAAGTTGGTCAACATTGAGTAGAGGCTTGCTATCTGGTGATACAGGAACAGGTAAGCCTTTAGGATCAGAGTTAATAAGTTTTTGAGTGTAAGGGTGAGTTGGTGCGTTGAACAATGTTTGGCAATCGTTACTTTCAACTAAACGACCATCTTTCATTACCGCTACTCTATCGGCAATTTTTCGAACAATACTCAAGTCATGAGTGATAAAGAGCATCGCCATACCCAACTCTTGTTGCAGGTCTTTCAGCAGGTCGAGGATCTGTGCTTGTACCGATACATCCAATGCTGTTGTGGGCTCATCAGCAATAAGCAGCTCTGGCTCATTGATCAGTGCCATCGCTATCATTACACGCTGACGCTCACCACCGGATAACTCATGCGGGTAAGCTGAAATCTTTTGCTCTGGGTAGCGGATACCCACCTTTGAAAGCCACTCTATCGCCAAGGCTTGCGCTTTATTGGTTCGCATACCTCGGTGAATAGAAAGAGTTTCAACCAACTGCTTACCGACTCGATGAAGTGGATTAAGCGAAACCATGGGTTCTTGGAAGATCATGCCGATGCGCCCGCCACGAATCCCGCGCAACTGTCTTTCAGAACAACTCAGAATATCGGTGCCAGAGAAATTGATCTTACCGTTTAAGTAATAAGATGAACCTTTTGGTAACAGCTTTAAAATCGAATTAGCCGTGACCGATTTACCGGAACCACTCTCGCCTACCAGCGCGAGCGTTTCACCTTTGTATATTTCTAAAGAGACATCTTGCGTCACTTGTTCTATCGAGTTTTTTCGCCCGAAACCTACAGACAGTTTATCTATGGTCAAAACTGGAGAAGCAGGCGTTGTATTTGAAGTCATAACCTATCCTTACTTCTGTTGATGTGGGTCGAAGGCATCACGTACCGCTTCACCAACGAAGACAAGTAACGTAAGCATCAGTGAAAGCACGACGAAAGCAGAGATACCAAGCCAAGGCGCTTGTAAGTTCGCTTTACCTTGCGCTAATAGCTCACCTAACGAAGGCGAACCCGCTGGAAGACCAAAGCCCAAGAAATCTAATGAGGTTAATGTGGTCACCGAGCCAGAAAGGATAAACGGCATCATAGTTAACGATGCAACCATCGCGTTAGGTAACATGTGACGAAGCATAATGCGTTTATCATCAACACCCATGGCTTGCGCGGCTCTTACATAATCAAAGTTTCGACAGCGTAAGAACTCGGCTCGAACAATACCCACCAAACTCATCCAACTGAAGAGCACCATAATTCCGAGCAACCACCAGAAGTTAGGTTCAATAAAACTGGAAAGGATAATCAGCAAGAATAGAGTCGGCATGCCAGACCAGACTTCAATGAAGCGCTGCCCGAACAAGTCCACCCAACCACCGTAGTACCCTTGTGTTGCACCGACAACCACACCTATCACGCTCGACACAATCGTCAGAATAAAACCAAACAAAACGGAGATACGGAACCCATAAATGATGCGAGCTAATACATCTCGCCCTTTATCATCGGTTCCTAGCCAGTTGACTGAATCAGGTTCCGAAGGCACAGCGCCTGAAATATCGAAATTTATCGTGTCGTAGCTAAAGGGAATGATTGGCCACACGATATAACCACTGTCTTCAATGAGTTCGATAACATACGGGTCTTTGTAGTCGGCTTCGGTTTCAAACTCACCAGCAAATTCCGTCTCGGCGTATTCATTGATGACGGGCACAAACCACTGATTATCATACGAAACCAATAATGGTTTATCGTTGGCAATGATTTCCGCGAACAGGCTCAATCCGAACAAGATGGTAAATATCCAAAGGGAGATAAAACCACGCTTGTTTGCTTTAAAACGTAACCAACGAGCTTCAGCTAAAGGGTTGTTAAACATTTATTATCAATACCTTGTTATTCGTTCGCCACTAACGCGCTTCAAAATCAATTCGAGGATCAACCCAGGTATACGTCAGGTCGGAGATAATGCTCAGCACCAAGCCAAGCAAGGTCATGATATAGAGAGAGCTGAACACCACGGGATAGTCGCGTTGAATAGTCGATTCAAAACCAAGCAGACCAATGCCTTCGAGTGAAAACATCACTTCAATCAACATAGAACCCGTGAAGAAAATACTAATAAATGCGCTTGGGAATCCGGCAATAATGATCAACATCGCGTTACGGAAAACGTGCTTGTAGAGAATGCTGCTCTCGTCCAAACCTTTCGCTCGCGCGGTCACCACATATTGCTTATTGATTTCATCAAGGAAGGAGTTTTTGGTCAGCATGCTGAGCGTGGCGAAGCCGCCGATGACCATAGCGAAAATAGGCAACGCTAAGTGCCAGAAGTAGTCGCCAATTTGCTGATACCAGTTAAGCTGGTCGAAGTTACTCGACACCAAGCCACGTAATGGGAACCAACTGAAGTAGTTACCACTCGCAAACAAAATAATCAGGATGATCGCAAACAAGAAGCCCGGCACCGCATAACCAACAATCACCACAGCGCTAGACCAAATATCAAAGCGCGAGCCGTGATGTATCGCTTTCATGATGCCTAAGGGTATCGAAATCACATAGATGATTAACGTACTCCACAACCCTAAGGAGATGGAGACAGGTAAACGCTCAATGATCAAATCAATCACGTTGCCGCCCTTAAACAGGCTTTCACCAAAGTTAAAGGTCGCGTAGTTTTTCAACATATCGAAGTAGCGAATATGAATCGGCTTATCAAAACCAAACTGCTTTTTGATCTCTTCAACCACTTCCGGATCAAGCCCTCGAGAGCCTTTATAGCCACTGGCAGATGCTTGGTCACTTTCGCTTAAATCAACTTCTTGTCCACCACCGGAAAAACGCTCCATGATGCCAGAGTTATGCCCTTCTAATTGGGCAACAGCTTGCTCTACCGGACCACCTGGCGCGATCTGAATAATGAAAAAGTTGATAGTGATGATCGCCCACAGCGTGGGGATCACCAACAGTAAACGCCGAAATATATACGCGGCCATGCTAACTAACTCCTAGCGACGTTTTTCAGGAAGCAGAGCTGCCTTCTCTTCTGAAATCCACCATGTATCGATACCTAAATCATATTTAGGTAATACATCTGGACGCTCAAACTTGTCCCACATCGCTACGCGGTATTCGCCAACGTGCCATTGCGGGATATTGTAGAAATTCCACTGCAACACACGATCAAGAGAGCGGCCTAGCGTAAGTAGCTTTTCAGGGTTCTGCTGGTTACGTGCGATTTGTTCTGTTAACGCATCAACCACAGGATCCATCACACCTGCCGTATTGTAAGTAGAATCAATGTAGTTAGAGTTCCAAACAATCATTAAGTTCGGGCTAGGATAAGGGTTTGCAGAAAATGACGACGAAACCATATCGAAATCACGATCACGAAGACGCTTGATGTATTGCGTAGTATCGACAGTGCGGATCTTCATCTCAATACCCATACGCTTCAGGTTCTTTTGAACTGGCGTTGCAATACGCTCCGTGGTCGGACTGTAAATCAACAACTCGAAAGACATCGGCTTGCCAGTCTTTTCGTTGGTCATGACTTTGTCTTTCAGAACCCAACCCGCTTCCTTCAATAGTTTGAAAGCAGTACGCATTTGGCTACGAATACGGCCGCTACCATCGGTAACTGGAGGTTGGAATTCTTCTGTGAAAACTCTCGGTGGAATCTGATCTTTGTATTGAGACAGCAACTCTACTTCAGCTTCGCTTGGTAAACCTTTCGCTTCGTAGTCGGTGTTTTGGAAATAACTACGAGTACGTTTGTATTGACCGTAGAACATGTTCTTGTTCATCCACTCAAAGTCCATCGCGTAGGTTAATGCTTCGCGTACCTTTGGATCTGAAAACACAGGGGATTGAATGTTGAAGACAAAACCTTGAGTCGTTTCAGGCTTCTCATGGTTGATCTCTTCTTTGATGATATAGCCTTTGTCGAAGTTCGCGCCTGTATAAGAGTTAGCCCAAAACTTAGCCGAGTTCTCAGTTCGAAGATCGAACTCCCCTGCTTTGAAGGCTTCCAGCATTACGGTGTCGTCACGGTAGTAATCGTATTGCACTTGCTTGAAGTTATTACGACCAACGTTAACGGGTAGATCGGCAGCCCAGTAGTTTTCATCGAGGCCGTAAGTGACACTTTGCCCAGACTTGTAACTGATGATCTTATATGGGCCACTTCCCACAGGCGGCTCACTTAGGGGCTCAGACAGTTTTCTGTCTTTCCAATAATGCTCTGGTAATACGCGGGTACTTTGGGCAAAGCTAAACAACTTCTCGCGGTTTGGCTTCTCCATCTCAATGCGAACCACTAAATCAGAAACTGCGGTGACTGACTTAATTTCTTTGTAATACACACGGTATTGAGGAACACCCTCGGTTGAAAACTTATTAAAGGTGAATGCCACATCATGAGCCGTAATAGGCTCGCCATCATTGAATCTCGCTTTTGGGTTGATATCAATTTCCATCCAAGTGAAATCACTGGCGTAGCGAACCTTTGAAGCGATCAATGGATAATAAGCATCAATCTCGTCGCTCGGAGAAAACATCAAGGTATCGTAGATCTCTCCGGTATAACTTGCAGCAACGCCGCGAGAACCGAATCGATTAAAGCTATCGTAAGTACCGATGCTGCCATAAGTCACTTTGCCCTGCTTTGGCGCATCAGGATTAACATAATCAAAGTGAGTGAAGTCGGCTGGATATTTTGCTTCACCAAAACCAACCAATTGAGTGGTTTCAATTACGGTGACAGCAGGTGTTGATTCGGTATCAGAAGCGTGTGTAACGGAGGGATATAGAGCAATAAGCGGCAG
Source organism: Vibrio satsumensis (assembly GCF_050337435.1). Lineage (NCBI taxonomy): Bacteria > Pseudomonadati > Pseudomonadota > Gammaproteobacteria > Vibrionales > Vibrionaceae > Vibrio > Vibrio satsumensis. The sequence continues at coordinate 295,945 of NZ_JAKJSX010000004.1, forward strand.
CATGACTGCATATGACTTCAAATTAGACCTAAAAAACTGAGTGCGCTGCGAGGCTTTGCTTCGGAAATCTGTTCCCATTTGACTCTCCCTTCAAATGTTATGAATTTGATATTCAACTTGATTAACCGGCTTTGAATGCACACCGTTAAAACAAGTATAGGTTCAAATCTAACATCATGTAATAACTAATAAAACCATCAGCACTCCATCTCTGACGGTTTATTTACAAATTACTCGTCACCGCTCGAAGTTATAGGTTGCAGTTAGCTTTGATTACGTTGATTAGTTTAGTGGCGTTGGAAAGTACGGGGGAAGGCAGAAGCACTAATATTAGTCTAGCGTGAATGACACAAGCCTCCACGGCTTAAATTCTCTTTAATTCACTTCTAAAGTGAAATTTAGGTTCTAAATAATCAACAAACTATACTTTACTGGAGTATCCTTGCTGCCTAGGTCTAAATGGAATGACACTTTGAACAAACCAAACCAAATAACATTCGCAACGTTCAACCTTTTGAACTATCTAGAGCCACCGAATGCTTATTATGATTTTGAGAACATCTACAGCTTCGAAGAATGGCAAAAGAAGCAACATTGGATGGCTGAAGCGATTCGTTCATTAGATTGTGATGTGATTGGCTTCCAAGAGATATTTAGCCCGCAATCTTTAGAACAATTGATGAATGATCTGGGTTACCCTCACTTTGCAGTGGTCGATAGCGCACATGTTGAAGATGATTACCTGTACACCTCTCCTGTCGTTGGTATTGCATCGCGCTATCCAATTGAAAACGTGCAGCCTGTTACGCCAGATTCGAAACTACTGACAGCATTCAACCTTGGCAACAAATTCTCATTCAACAGAACACCTGTTCACGCGACCATTACTCTGCCTCACTTAGGTTCAACCGACTGTTATGTCGTGCACTTCAAATCACAACGTCCAACAGAACCAAAGGCAGAATCTGTCGATGCAGACAACGCCCAGCAAGGTGAAAAACCACAAAGTGACACGCTCATTCGCTTCCACCAAGAACAACTTGGCTCTTGGCTATCAAGTGTCCAACGCGGTCTAGAAGCTCAGATATTGCATCAATACATCACCAATCAACGCTACCAAACCGATCAACCAGTCGTATTGATGGGTGACTTTAATAAGCCTCTGTTTAATGATGAATTTAAAGGGCTGTTGAGTTACTCAATCAACAGAGACGAAAACAGTAAGCATTGGCTGTCCCACTTTCGCTTAAAAGACAGTTGGGATCTTTACCATCAACTGCATGAGGAAGACTTGCTTGAGCAGCGTAAACCAACCCATTACTACGGTGCTTCAGGGTCTGTACTAGATTACATTTTGATGTCGAACGAGTTTGATTGCCAGAACTCATCAAGCTTGATGGAGATCTCGAGCTACACAGTGTTAGACCATCACCTGATCAATCCAAGCTTTGAACACGACCAATTCAGTACTGATCATGCCGTCGTCTCTGTCACTGCTCATATCCGCGAAACTTAACTGTCGGATTACGTTTCGTTTTAAGCGGATGTATCCCAAGTCTCGATATAAAACACCGAAGCATTGCTACTTCGGTGTTAAAAAATTCATATACTTACTAGATGAAATCTAAAGTTTAGAAACGGTAAGCAACCGCTGCGTAGTATGAATCAATCACAATATCCTTATCATTATCAAAAGGCGAATCGGTCTCAACAACAAACGCATCCGCTTCATAACCTAGCTTAAAGCTAACGTTGCCAATGTGCCTAGGTGTGTACTCAACGCCAAAACCATAGCGAACTCCTTCACCACTATCATCATCTAGCAACGGTAGAGATTGATCTAAATCAATTGACGATAAGCCGATAATGCCAAAAGGGCGGACTCCATTATCAAATGTGTAACCTAAATTAGCACTGATCGAAAACGCAGTTGGAGACCAAGTGTAAGTAGATTGGTTTAATGCATTTTTTGCAACGACGTCACCATAGTTCGTGTATTGCGCCTCTAATGCGATGATACGATTAAATTGGTATCCAGCAATGATCTTATATGTCGGGTCTTCAGCATCAACAGTCATTGGTGCTGAAAAGTCGTTATAAAGCCCGCCATCATCAATACCAGATGTACCGATTGCGCCGCCTAGGTAGAAACCACTGTCTGCTGCCATTACATTGTTTGCTGCAAATGCTGACATCATCGCGATGCTTAGAATTAATTTGTTGTTCATTACTGCTTGACCTTACTTAGTGCAAATCAAGATTGTTACGCCTTCCTGTGCAGCACAATCTTGTTAGAGTTACCCGACACCCCGTCGAATTCGCAAGCAGGTTAAGCTCACAGAAAACAAAAAAATAAATAAAAATGTAATCACTTTGTCATTTCAAACAACACAATCAGTAATAACCAAATAAACAACTGAATAATAAAGAAATAAAAACACACCCTTTCTAGAGGAAACCTGGCAATCAATTTTCAAACCGTCTCATTTTTAGATTTTATTCGCGCAGACTTACGAACGCTTACTTTCAAGAGTGGTGTTATTTCGCATAATCCGCGCGCTTTGAATCACTAGCACACCTAACGAACTACCCAATCAATCTCCACCATTCAAAAGAAGACGAACAGAAACACGATGACCCACACCATAAACCTCAACGGCTTAACCCTTGATATCGACGCTCGAACTATCACTAACTCACAGGGAAACAAAATAACGTTGCGCCCTCACCTTTTGGCAGTGCTCTGTTTGCTGATAGAAAATATTGGAAGGCCGGTTTCAAGAGAGCATATTGTTGATGTGTGTTGGGACGGGCATCTCTCGTCACCTCATGCTCTGGCTAATGTGGTTTATAACCTACGCAATGTCTTCGCGCGATTGAGAACACCAAATGTCCAGATAATAACCATCAGTAAGTTTGGCTATGTGCTATCAATTGAACCCACGTAGCCAAATTTATGCAATCAATGGCGTTGACTGAGATCACCAAAAAACGCCCCATCGAAACGTTTCGATGATCGTTATCACACTCTAAAACAATCAAACGTGCAAATGATAAATCAGACACTATTATCACTATCGAAACGTTTCGATGGCTTTTTCTTGAGTTGTTCTCAACCCATTAAGCGTTATTTTTTGATAGGTCGTGATATGAAAAAAAGTACTCTAATAAACTCTGAACTCTCTTACCTAGTGGCGACGCTTGGCCACACAGATGAAATCACGATTTGTGACGCGGGCCTGCCGATTCCAGACCACGTAACTCGCATTGATCTTGCACTGACTCATGGTGTACCGAGCTTTCAACAAACAGTAAAAACCCTATTAGATGAATCTCAAATTGAAGGCGTTGTGATTGCAGAAGAGTTTGCGAAAGTAAGCCCAGAACATCACGCATCACTGATTGATTTAATCAAGACAGAAGAAGTACGTTGTGGCAAATCGCTTTCGATTACTTACATCACTCATGAAGAATTTAAACAGCGCACCCATGATAGCCGTGCAGTGATTCGTACAGGTGAATGCACGCCTTACGCGAATGTTATTTTCCAAGCTGGCGTAACCTTTTAACTTAAGCAAAACGCAACGACAGCTCAGTGTCATCACTGAACCAAAGCAATACATATACAGAACAATCAAATACAACTGGCCCCGAGTAAAGGAACCGACATGACTCAAGCCATTTTAGAACTTAGCTCAATTGAGAAAGCCTTCCCTGGTGTTAAAGCACTGGATAAGGCAAGCCTCAACGTTTATCCAGGACGCGTAATGGCGTTAATGGGTGAAAACGGTGCGGGTAAATCAACACTAATGAAAGTGCTTACGGGTATCTATCACTTGGACGGCGGCACTATCGCCTACCAAGGAAAACCTGCAGCATTTAAAGGGCCGCGTGATTCTCAACAAGCTGGCATTAGCATCATTCACCAAGAACTGAATCTAATCCCTGAGTTAACCATCGCCGAGAACATCTTCTTAGGTCGTGAGATCACGAGCACCATGGGTCGCATCTTGTGGAACGAGATGTATCAAGAAGCCGACAAGCTACTGAAACGCCTAAATGTGAAACACAGTTCGAAAACACCTTTAGGGCAACTGAGCCTTGGTGAGCAACAAATGGTAGAGATCGCGAAAGCCCTATCGTTTGAGTCTAAGGTCATCATCATGGATGAGCCGACCGATGCGCTAACCGATACCGAAACTGAATCTCTGTTTAAGGTCATTAACGAATTGCGTTCTGAAGGCTGTGGCATTGTTTACATCTCTCACCGTTTGAAAGAGATCTTTGAGATTTGTGACGACATCACCGTACTTCGTGACGGTAAGTTCATCGGTCAGTGTGAAGTAAAAGACACCGACGAAGATGGCCTGATTGAAATGATGGTTGGCCGTAAGCTAGACGAACAATATCCACGTATCGGACAAAGCCACGGTGAAACCTGCCTTGAGGTCATCGGCTTGACCGGCTCTGGTGTTCATGATGTGAGTTTTACGCTAAAACGCGGTGAAATCTTAGGTGTATCAGGCCTAATGGGCGCAGGTCGTACCGAACTGATGAAAGTGATTTACGGTGCACTTCCAAGTGAGCGCGGCGTCATCAACCTAGAAAACAAAACCATTAACCCTGTCAGCCCGAGAGATGGCTTGGCCAATGGCATTGCTTACATCTCTGAAGATCGTAAAGGCGATGGCTTAGTTCTCGGCCTTTCAGTAAAAGAAAACATGTCGCTATGTTCGCTTGATCTGCTGACTAAAAGCGGTCAAATCCAACATAAAGACGAAGTGATTGCGGTTGATGACTTCATCAAGCTATTCAACATCAAAACCCCAACTCGCGAGCAAATTATTGGCAACCTTTCTGGTGGTAACCAACAGAAAGTGGCTATCGCTAAGGGATTGATGACCAAACCAAAAGTACTGATTCTCGACGAGCCAACGCGTGGTGTTGATGTCGGTGCCAAGAAAGAGATTTACCAACTCATTAATAAATTTAAAGCCGATGGCATGAGCATTATTTTGGTCTCATCTGAAATGCCAGAAGTGTTAGGAATGAGTGACCGCATCATGGTGATGCATGAAGGCCGTGTAAGCGGTGAATTTGATGCTAAAGAAGCAAACCAAGAATTATTACTGGCGTGTGCGGTCGGTAAAAAGATCAACGAGGACGCAGCATGAGTACTAAAACCATGAGCAAAACAACTGAAGCTCCAAAGAAAAAACCGTTAATCAGCAAAGAGTGGCTGATTGATCAAAAGTCATTGATTGCTTTGATCTTCCTGATTGTTGTCGTTTCTTTCTTAAACCCGAACTTCTTTACTGTCGACAACATCCTGAACATTCTGCGCCAAACTTCGGTTAACGCGATCATCGCTGTGGGTATGACGCTGGTTATCCTAACCGCGGGTATCGACTTGAGTGTTGGTTCTGTACTTGCGCTTTGTGGTGCATTCGCAGCCAGCATGATTGGTATGGAAATCCCTGTGATGATCGCAGTGCCAACCGCTCTTGTAGCAGGTGCAGCATTGGGAGCTATCAGTGGTGTAATTATTGCCAAGGGTAAGGTTCAAGCCTTCATCGCAACGCTTGTGACCATGACGCTACTGCGCGGCGTAACCATGGTTTACACAGATGGTCGTCCTATCTCAACTGGCTTCACAGACACAGCAGACGCATTCGCTTGGTTCGGTACCGGCTATGCAATGGGCATCCCAGTTCCAGTATGGATCATGGTCGTGGTATTCGCAGCAGTATGGTACCTACTTAACCACACACGCTTTGGTCGCTACGTATACGCTCTTGGTGGCAACGAATCAGCAACTCGCCTATCAGGCATCGACGTAGACAAAGTAAAAATCGGCGTTTACGCAATCTGTGGTCTGTTAGCAGCAGTCGCAGGCATCATCGTGGCATCGCGTTTGTCATCAGCTCAACCAACCGCAGGTATGGGTTATGAGCTAGACGCTATCGCAGCCGTGGTTCTTGGCGGCACAAGCTTAGCGGGTGGTCGTGGCCGCATCATGGGCACATTGATTGGTGCATTGATTATCGGCTTCCTAAACAACGCCCTAAACCTATTAGACGTATCTTCTTACTACCAGATGATTGCAAAAGCAGTGGTTATTCTTCTGGCGGTATTGGTCGACAACAAAAACAAATAAAACCTATTCACACTCTAGGTTAATACAAGTAACACCCTGCTTTACCTTTAAATATTAGAATCTATAAATAATGTAACTACGAGCTAGGACTCACCTCCTAGCTCACCCTACACAAAGGACTTACACCATGAAAAAATTAGCGACTCTTATTTCTGCTGCTCTTCTTTCTACAACAGTATCTGTGTCTGCACAGGCGCAAGATACAATGGCAATCGTTCTGTCTACATTGAACAACCCATTCTTCGTAACCATGAAAGATGGCGCAGAAGCGAAAGCTGAAGAGCTAGGCTACAAGCTTATCGTTCTTGATTCTCAAAACGACCCAAGTAAAGAGCTTTCGAACATTGAAGATCTAACCATTCGTGGTGTTAAGGCAATCCTGATTAACCCAACAGATTCAGATGCTGTGTCTAACGCGATTCGCATGGCTAACCGCTCTAACATCCCAGTACTAACGCTAGACCGTGGCGCAAGCCGTGGTGACGTAGTGAGCCACATTGCTTCTGATAACGTTATCGGTGGTGAAATGGCAGGCCACTTCATCATGGAAAAAGTAGGCGAGAAAGCGAAAGTTATCCAACTTGAAGGTATTGCTGGTACTTCTGCGGCTCGTGAACGTGGTGAAGGCTTCATGAACGCGGTAAACGGCAGCGGCCTTGAGCTTCTTGCAAGCCAACCAGCTGACTTCGACCGTACTAAAGGTCTGAACGTAATGGAAAACCTACTTGCAGCGAACCCAGACGTTGAAGCAGTATTCGCTCAGAACGATGAAATGGCTCTAGGTGCACTTCGCGCAGTACAAGCTTCAGGTAAAGAAGTAATGATCGTAGGCTTCGATGGCACTGAAGACGGTATCGCAGCAGTTAACCGTGGCCTACTTGGCGCAACCGTTGCACAACAGCCAGACCTAATCGGCTCTCTAGGTATCGAGATGGCAGACAAAGTGCTTAAAGGCGAAACAGTAGACGAGTACGTACCAGTACCTCTAAAAATCATCGCTAAGTAACTCTATTTAATCACTCAGTTTAGCGCTGGAATCTAATTTAAGCAGGGAGTCCCCTATCTCCCTGCTCATTAGCTCGCTGGCTCAAGACCAAAAACAAAAATACCGACAGTGCATCGCTGTTTCTCATACGCCGTCTAACAAGGCGAGCGATTTACGTAACGAGAATTAACGTAATGTGAATTAACGTAATGAGAAAGACCCATGCATTTTCAAATACGATATATCATAAGGCTCGTATCATGACTCAACTGATTGTTTTAGGTAGCGTTAACGCAGACCACGTACTACAAGTTCCTTCTTTCCCTCGCCCGGGTGAAACCTTGATTGGCGGTAACTATCAGGTCATTCCTGGCGGTAAAGGCGCAAACCAAGCGGTCGCGGCTGCGCGCTTAAACGCAGATATCGGTTTTATCGCCTGTGTTGGTGACGACCCATTTGGCATCAACATCCGTCAAGACTTTGCTAAAGACGGCATCAACATCGACGGTGTTATCGTTGCAGACAACACACCAACTGGCATCGCGATGATCCAAGTATCAGCAACCGGTGAAAACAGCATTTGTCTTTCTGCAGAAGCGAATGACAAGCTGACTTGCAAGCAAATCGAACCACACCTAGATAAGATTCGTGGTGCTAAATACCTGCTGACTCAACTTGAAACGCCAATTGAAGGCATTGAGTACGCAGCGAAAACCGCAAAAGAGAGCGGAACTCACGTAATTCTAAACCCTGCACCTGCTCGCCCTTTGTCAGATTCACTGCTTGCTTGTGTTGATGTAATTACGCCAAACGAAACCGAAGCGGAAGTACTGACGGGCATTACCGTAACCGACAGCGCATCTGCTCACCAAGCGTCTTTGGCTTTGCATGCTAAAGGTATCGAGACTGTGATGATCACACTTGGCGCTAAAGGTGTTTGGGTAAGTCATCAAGGTCAAGAGAATGAAGCAGGTGAAGGCGAGTTGATCGCAGGCTTCCGTGTTGAAGCGACTGACACCACCGCTGCAGGTGACACCTTTAACGGCGCATTAGTTACCGGTTTGCTTGAAGACATGCCGCTAGAGCGCGCTATTAAGTTTGCTCATGCAGCGGCTGCAATTTCTGTGACTCGCTTTGGCGCTCAAACGTCGATTCCAAGCCGAGCTGAAACAGACGCGTTTTTAGCAGAACGTTTATCGGCTTAGTAATTAGCTCTCAAACTATAAATAAGTAAGCATAAGCCCCTGTTTTCAGGCAGAATATCGCGCAACGTGGCAAGTTACTCCCACAAGGATTTTTTATGGCAACAATGAAAGACATCGCTCGGCTCGCTAAGGTTTCGACTTCTACCGTGAGCCATGTGATCAACAAGTCACGTTTTGTCAGTGAAGAGATAGCTGAGCGTGTTAACAATGCGGCTAAAGAGTTGAACTACGCGCCTTCAGCATTGGCTCGTAGCTTGAAAATGAAGCAAACCAAAACCTTGGGTATGCTGGTTACTACCTCTACCAACCCATTCTTTGGCGAAGTGGTGAAAGGTGTTGAGCGTCGTTGCTACGAAAAAGGCTACAACCTCATCTTATGTAACACCGAAGGCGACAGCGAGCGCATGAAATCGTCTATTGATACTTTGCTGCAAAAGCGTGTCGATGGCTTAATGCTGATGTGTTCAACCCTTGAAGGTGAACATATCGATGTGTTTGAACGTTATCCAGAACTGCCAGTTGTGGTTATGGACTGGGGCCCTATGCTGTTTGCCAGCGACAAGATCCAAGATAACTCGCATCAAGGTGGCTACATGGCAACGAAGCATCTAATCGATAATGGCCATTCTCAGATTGGTTGTATCACAGGCCCACTGCACCGCAACCAAGCTTCGTCTCGTTATCAAGGCTTCAAGCAAGCGATGGAAGAAGCAAATTTAGAGATCAACCCTAATTGGATTGTAGAATCGAACTTCGAATGTGATGGCGGCTTTGATTCTTACCAAACATTGAAAGCGCGTGGTGGAATGCCTAGCGCACTGTTTGTTAGCAACGACATGATGGCAATGGGCGTGATTCATGCGGCGGCGCAAGATGGCACATCGATTCCGAATGATCTGTCTATTATTGGCTACGATGACATCCACCTGTCTAAATATATGACACCGGCTTTAAGCACTGTCCACCAGCCAAAACATCGTTTGGGTAAAGCGGCTGTAGACACGCTATTAAACCGACTCGAAACTCCAGACGCTTACCCACAGGTCGTCGAGTTAGAGCCTACTCTCGTAGAACGAAGCAGCGTGAAAGCAATTTAACGCGCGACCGAGCTCAATATTCTTGAAAGCTAGCCAAGTCGGCTGGCTTTTTTCTTTGGAAGACCGTACGAATCACTCCCCTCTGAATACTCTTAATTAACGCCAGAACCGTTGATTGACTCAAACATAGTTAATAAACAAATTAAACACCAATGCGTATGCATTTGCACACTCAGCAACTAATTCTCTCCTACACTATCAATAAATAACATCGACATGGAGAGCGTTGTTTTATGATTTTGGGCTGGTTCGACAATATTTCCCTTCAAAAAAAGCTATTCGTCAGCTTTTGCGTTCCTATTACTTTGATCGTGACTGTTTCGTTTTCTGTTCATGAAAACACGCAATCAATGGTTGAGGACAACCACTGGGTGGTTCACACCCACAAAGCTATTGCTAGAGCGCAGGAGTTACTTAACCTAGCGGTAGATATGGAAACTGGCCAACGTGGCTACCTGATCACCGGCGACCCTGTATTCCTAGAACCTTATTACCTAGCACTGGACGTTTGGCCTAAAAAGATTCAGATTCTTAGCGAGCAGGTCAGTGATAACCCAGAACAAGTCAAACTTCTGGACACAATTGATACCACCCACAATAAATGGCTAATTGAATCGGGAGACAAAGAGGCCTGGCAACGTGAGCTAGTTAATAGAGGTCCAGCAGACCTGCAGAGTGTTATCGATATCACTCTACTGCAAACCGGTAAGCAGCTTATGGATCAAATTCGCTTGGAGATAGCTCAGTTCATTGAGGTAGAGCAACAGCTGATCAGCATTCGAGTTACAAAATCTGATAACTCTGCTCAGCAAACCGATTACGTTCTATTAGTCGGAACTCTCTTTTCGGTATTCGTATCTCTGATTGTGGCCGCTTGGTCTTCAAACCGTATAAAAAGAAGAATAGACATACTACTCGAAGCCGCCAACCAGGTTGCCGCTGGCCAGTTAAAGCAAGGCGCTGCCACGCTCAAGACAAACTCGAATTCGGACACCCAAGACGAAATTGCCCACCTCACGCATAGCTTCAAAAAAATGGCGACAAACCTAGTAAAAAACGACAATGAAATGCGAGCAAAAAACCAAGAACTCATCGCGGAACGCGCCAAAGCTGAAGCGGCAGTAAAAGCAAAAGGCGAGTTTTTATCGACCATGAGCCATGAGATTCGCACACCAATGAATGGCGTACTTGGCATCTCTCAGATCATAGCGGCCCAAACTAAAGAGCCAGAAACCAAAGAAAACATTAATATCATTCTTGATTCTGGCCATCACTTAATGACCATACTCAACGACATTCTCGACTTCTCTAAAGTCGAAGAAAACAAGCTTGAACTAGAGGTGGCGCCCTTTAATTTTGTTCAAGTCATGCAGCCTGTATGCAGCGCACTAAAACCTTTAGCCGATGAAAAAGGCATTCGCCTGTTGATCGAAAATAACATACCGAAAAACATCCAACTCGTCGGAGACTGTGCAAGGCTACGCCAAATCATGTTCAACTTGGGCGGCAATGCGACCAAATTCACTAAAGAAGGTCATGTATCCATTCAAGCTGACCTTAATCGCCCCAACAACCAACTAATCCTCACCGTAACAGACACCGGGGTTGGTATCCCGAAAGATAAGCACGAGCAGGTATTCCATTCGTTCGAACAAGCCGACACTTCGACAACAAGGAAATTTGGCGGAACAGGGCTTGGCCTCGCAATCGTCAAGAACCTAGTCAACCTCATGAACGGAGAAATCACATTAACCAGTGCTGTCGGTCTCGGAACAAAATTTCAAGTCTCCTTGTCTATCGCATGGCAAGAAGGGAAAACTGGTGATGTCGCAACACCAGTAATCAATACGGAGAAGCTGACTTGCAGCTCGTTGAGCATTTTACTGGTCGAAGACAATCGTATTAACGCGATCGTTGCACAAGGTTTCTGCGAAAAGCTCGGCCATCATGTCGACCTTTCAGAAAACGGAAAACTTGCAATTGAACGCCTCAAAACCAATAAATATGATCTTATCTTGATGGACAATCACATGCCTGAAATGAATGGGGTCGAAACAACTCAATACATCCGCGAGCAACTAAAGCTAGACACCTTGATATTCGCCTACACGGCAGATGTATTCCGTGAAGCTCATGACAACTTTATTCTGGCTGGCGTCGACCATGTTCTTACTAAGCCCCTACAGCAAGAGAGTTTTTTCGACGCCCTACAACAGTTTTCGGATCGACTACCTAAACAAGCAACAATAGAAGGTTCAAGTACTAACGAGAATATCGTCGAACTGCGCCGCAAGCCAATTGAAACGTTAAGATTAACGGAAGAAGAAATCAGTCGCTCAGAAATAATACACCTTCTGAAAGATGATGCGGAAGGGTTCAGCTTGCTTATCGACTCAACCATCATAGAATTTGAACAATCTGTTGATCAGCTGATTGAATACTATCTAGCGAAGGAGTTGGAGCCACTTTGTCGCACCCTACACTCCATTAAAGGCATGTCGCTAAACTTAGGACTCGATACGCTTTCTAAGCAAGCGCTGGAGCTAGAAATACAGGCAAAAAACCAACAACAGCCTGATATTGAACGGCTGCAAAAGTTGCTTAACCGACTTATGGTCAATATCCACCAAGCACAGCGGATGAAAACCGCGAATTCAGTCGAGCATCTGAATCAAATGAATGATCAAGCTTAAGAACGCTTCGCTCTCAAACTAAAACGCAAGGCTTAATCACCTTGCGTTTTTCGATCTTATACCGTTAAATCTTCATTCTAACGATTTAATGGTCTAACAAAGCGGTGATTTGCTGCATCTCATCTACTTCATAAACTTAGGCTCTAGCAACACAGCGCCCTACTAAACTTTCTAGAGGTGTATAACATTCTGATTTATAAAGTAAGAGCAGAAAATGCTCTATTTCAATAAATAACACATGCGTGCATTCACAATATTTATTATTACTCTTGCTACATAATCGTTAAATTTATAAATTAAATCGAATGCTCATCCAATCGGTAACGCTTTTCCAACTATGGATATTAAGTACCAACATTTTGCCAAGACCACATTCTACTTTGCCATTTCTTTCATTTTGTCGATGGCATTACTCATACCTTTTACACCGTCTCACTACAATGCGTTAACCGAAGAGTCTTCACAGCTAGTGGAAACAAGGCTTGAAGAAATCCAGGTGAGGTTTGACCGTTTTCTCTTAGGGATCACACCCGATCTATCTTGCGATACCATCGTGACCGAGCTTCGTCAAAATGTATTCAATGCCGATTGGGTAAAAGAAGCCGCCGTATTCAATGAATACAACCGCTTTTATTGCTCAACCACGGATGGTGATGTGTCGTTTCGCTTATATAGCACCATTCGAGAAAGGCTCAATGAAGATCCAAATTTAACCACTCTGTCTTACTCGAGTGCAGCGATTACTAAAGTACAATCCATCATGCTCATTTTCTCGAACAAAGAAGAAGCCGGGGTGAGCCTTATGATACCGCCACACTTCATCTACGACCTTGTAGAATCGAGCCTGAGTAGCCATGGTATAAACTCTAAGGTTGAAGTGATTAAAAGAGATATCCACCCTACCGATCCCGGCTCATATTTCGCAGAAGTACGCATACAATCAGATGCCTACCCGTTGGCCATTACCTCCTACATCGGACACCAGTACTACATACACTTCCTCATGAGCTTTTCATGGTTTGGATTTCTCATGGCGGGAATCACCACTATCTGCCTGCTCTCTGCTAAACACAAAAAGCAGAGCCAGCGTAGCTTAGAGTATTCACTTTCAAGCGCGCTAAAAAACAAACACCTACATGTACACATGCAACCCATCGTTAACCAAAACACCAACGAGATCGTCGGCTGTGAGTCACTATTACGATGGAACGACCCCATTGAAGGTAACGTCTCCCCTGCCATTTTCATACCGCTTGCTGAAAGCTTAGGCTTGATTGAAGAACTGACCTACTTCGTATTACGCAAAGTATTAATAACATTGAAAAACAATCAAGATGTATTTGAGTCAAAGTACATTAGCGTCAACATCAGCCGAAACGTCGTGTCTAACAGTAACTTCTCTAACAATGTGCTTAGCATATTTAAAAGACACCCTGAGATTCTCAAACAGGTGGTATTTGAAGTAACAGAGGATGGTGAATGTTCTGATGCCGACATGGTCAAAATTAGAGACAACCTAACCAAACTATCGAACATGGGCGTAAGAGTCGCGATTGATGACTTTGGTACTGGTTACGCAGGGTTAGACTTTGTTAGGCAATTCCCGTTCAGCATTCTCAAAATTGATCGTGTATTCGTGAAAAACATTTCAGACGAGTCCAGCCTTGGTATCCCTTTGCTTGAATCCATGCTGCAACTTTCTCAAACTCTGGGCATGCAAGTTATCGTTGAAGGTGTCGAGTACGAATCCCAAGTGAACATCTTGTCTAAACTGGGCGTCGATTATATTCAAGGCTTCTATTTTTATAAGCCAATGCCGATAAACCTGACCGTCAGCTTACTCAGACAGCAGCACATGACCACGAACTATAGCGATCAAATCTTGTCCACCTCAACACCAGAATAGAAATAAGTATAAGAACCTTGTTCACGCCCCTAAAATACATGCGTGGTATCTAGATACCACGCATGTGTATGAACGTGAGCGGTTTCTTTCAACGCTACGTTTCACTGTTTACTCATAATCAAAGCATTGCTGTTTAAGCCAATGGCCTAGAGTCTTGATTTCAAACTGCTTAGCTCTCGACTTTTTGTAGACAAAATACATATTGTCGCCAGTCGGCAAATCGTGCATTGGGATACGAACCAAGTTTTGTTGAAGATCTTGGTCGTTAAGAAAGTAGTCGTTCAGGAACGCAATACCTTGATGGTATTTCACGGCCTCGGCGGCCAGTACCATGTGGCTGAATTGGCTAATTTTCACATCCTTTGGCAAGCTGAAACCACCACGTTCACACCACTGAATCCAATCTTTCGCTTCACCGCCGTCCTTAAAGATTGAACTTACTGAAAGTAACTGCTGATCCCATAGTGCCTCTGGCAAAGGTTTATCTTCGATTCTCTGCCACACCTTTTGGCTACAGAACGGATAGAGCTGCTCTTTGTATAGGAAGTCACTAACGTAGTTTTTCTTTGGCGGGTAGGCAGTGATAAAGCAGTCGGCTACTTGATCCGAAAACTCAGGCTCATCGGCCACCATACTTAACGTTAAATCAATTTCTGGATGCTGCTGGCGTAAGTTTTCGAGCCTAGGCACCAACCATTTCACCGCCAGAGAACTGTACATTGCAATCCGAATTTTGCCACTGTCACCTTCGCGGATCTGGTAGCTGGCTTGCGCGATATTCTGCAATGAATGGGACACCTCTTCATAGTAACGCTCTCCTATCGGGGTGAGCGATAAACGCCTTCCCTGACGCACAAACAAGGTTTCACCTAAGTATTCCTCAAGCAAGCGAACCTGATGACTCACCGCACTTTGAGTAACATGAAGCGCTATAGCCGCTTGAGAAAAGCTATTAAAACGAGCGACCGATTCGAAACATTGTATTGATCTCAAAGGGGGTAATTTCATTATTAGCTCAACTCATACTAAGTGAATTTATATCATTATATATGAAACGATTTTATGCATTAAGATTACGCCATCACATTTATTCACTTTCTTTTTAACTCACACTGAACACGCGTCAGTCAATGATAGGAGCTTCTTCATGCCTACAATGTCTGTTGGAATGGCAATGAGTTTACTCATTGTCGGCAATCTCATTGCGGTTTTCTCTGATGCCTTAATTAAAACCTTGGGTGAAGACATTGCTGTGTTTCAATTTGTCTTCTTCAGACAGCTAACTGCCGTGTTAATCCTTCTGCCTTTTTGTTTTGGCGTGAGTAAAAAGAGTTTCACCGACGGGCTGAAATGGCATGCCCTGCGCGCGCACATATGGTTACTGGGGGCAATCTTTATGGTGTTTGCCATCAATGCCATGCCATTGGCCACCGCCAACGCGATTTTCTACGCCGCACCTTTGATGATGCTGCCGTTAGCCTTGGTATTTTTCAAAGAGCAACTCAACCGCTACTCAGTTGCTGCTGGAATATTCGGCTTTATGGGCGTTCTGGTCATCATTCGCCCGACAGAGATCGATTGGGCGGCCATTGCAGCGCTTATCGTGGCGTTAACTATTGCCAGTAATAACTTGTTAATTCGCAAACTTCCGAAGCATCAAACCGTGGCACAAACGTTGTTGTTAACCAATTTAGCAGGCGTTCCTGCATCACTTGGGCTCGCCATTTGGGAAGGCCGTGAATGGGATTGGTCACCGCTTATCACTGCCGCAGGTTCAAGCAGCTTTATCCTCATCTACGCGGCGATATGTGTCGTCACTTACCGCTCGGCAGAAAGCAATAAAATCGCCAGTGCTGAATACAGCGGCTTACTCGGAGCGGTGGGAGTTGGGTTGGTCTGGTTTGGTGAAATGCCTGATATTGCAATGGCGATTGGCACTGCGATGATCATACTGCCGCTCATCTGGCTGGCTCGAAATGAAAAGAAGCAAAGCTAACAAAGTTTATTGATACCAGACCTGAATACTAAGCCAAATGAGTAAGGTATCACTTCAGACAAGATCTTTAATTAATATGAGCGATGTGAAGCCGTAACTGTAAAAGCAACGACTTCACATCTTCGTCTCTTCGAGCAGAGCTTAAAGAGAATAAAGGGGTTAACTAGTAAGCCAATTAGACTAGTTCGTCGCTTTTGAATCTGATGAATTGGCCGCTTTTGTCGCTTCTTCAGCGGTTTTCTTACCAAATACCGTATCCATCATAAAACCAATACGCTTAGATCCATTGCCGAACTTATTCGGGTTAGCCGTATATGGAACTTTAAACTCTACTTCACCGACTCTTTGCCCGTTCTGATAGGCATTGATCTCCGCTTGCTTTAAGAACAACGCTAAGTCCCAGCCCCAATGGCCTTCATACTCCAATGTTAGCTTATCAAGATCGTGCTGCGACTTATCTGGTACGACGGTGTAGGTATAATCATTATCTTGCAGCCATGTTTCCATGGTATTTAAAAACCCTTCACGTGTTTCGGCATCTTTAACAATAACAACATCCACTTCAGTCGTAGGTTCTGGAATCGCGCTTCCTGTGTAACGAGGGGCTCCACAACCAGCCAAAATTAAAACCGAAAGCGATAATAGTAGGTATTTTTTCACGTTATATATCCATTAATAATTAACTACATGAATGATACCACATCAAAAAAATGACATATTATATAAACAAAGGTTAATCAGACATTCCTTGTTACATAAGTCACTGAAAAACCGCGAAAGAAAACACAATAGCCATAGGTCTCCTTTGATGAACATTTAACGTCATCGCATCTTGAATACACAAAAGGAATATCATGGAAAAGACACTTCAAACCAAATTGGCGACAAGCCTATTGCTGCTGAGAGTCGGCATTTTTATCGTCTTCTTGTTCTGGGGCTTAGATAAGATCCTTGTCCCTGAACACGCGACAAAAGTACTGTCTGGTTTTTATGGCATCGACATCTCGGACAACGCGATGATGGCGCTGGGTGTCGCGCAGCTCGGCTTTTTAGGCGCATTCGTGGTTGGCATGTGGAAGAAGTACACCTACGGTGCGGTTTTGGTCTTGCATGCAGGTTCCACCTTCGCTTCTTTCGCTAAATACATGGACCCATTCAATAACCTACTTTTCTTTGCCTCTTGGCCAATGCTCGCTGCCTGTGTCGCACTCTTCTTACTGCGCGACTACGACACTTACAGCGTTTCCAACTAACACAAAGGGCGCCTGTTGGCGCCCTGTTTGGTTGTCTTGATTCTTAAACGTTTGTTGGCTTGAGTGCCAAAGTGACACAGAATTGCTTATTGCACACTTTAAGACCATAACACCCATGTGACACTTTGACACAACAGGAGATAACATTATGGCTACTACCTTGCCTCGCATCACCGCTAGAGTTGATGTCGATACACAAGATTTACTAACTAAAGCAGCCGCGATCGCCGGCATGTCTAGTATTGACTCATTTGTACTAAGCGCTGCAGTTGAAAAAGCGAAACAAGTCATCGAACGTGAACAAACTTTAAAACTGAGCCAAGCTGATGCTATGTTGCTAATGGATGCTTTAGACCGTCCTGCAACACAGAACTCAAAACTAAAAGCAGCTTCTGAACGATACGAGAGCGTAACGCTATACAAAAGCCTCTAAAAGCCACTTTAATCACTAAAACCAACGCATCGCCAAAATGCCACGCGTTACGAATCTGTCTTAAAAGCTTTATTAGCTGAGTTTCAAAACTGGTAATACTTCAGCGGTTTCAGTATCTAGCATTTCTAAAATACTTTCAAAACCATGTATAGGAGACCAACCTAATTTCTCACGTGCGGACGACGAATCATATACGCGATCTAAGCTTTGAGGTAATTGCCAGCTTCTTTGTTGAAATGCTAGCGCGATTTCTGGGCACTTATGTGTGATAACAGCTCCAGCTTCATTATATAGAGCTTCACAATCAGAAAAATGAAAAGGCGTTGCACCTGAGATTATAAAACGATTAAAACCGCTTAAGCGTTTTTCCACAGCACATAAATGAGCATTTGCTACATCGCGAGCATCAATACCACGAGTCAGGCGAAATATAGCCATTAAATCCGCAGGCTCAGGAAAGCATCTCGACATTTGCAACACAGTCACTGGAAGCTGAAACAGATTTGAAATTTCTTCTAGCTTAGTTTCAGCCGCAATTTTACTTTTATGATAAATCGACTTGGGTTTTGGGGTAACTTCCTCATCAATCCAACCTGCAATACTTTTAGGTGTCGAGGCATAGCCGTATAACGCGGTTGTACTGGTAAAAATAAAGTGCTTAACACCTGCTTTTACGCCAGCCAAAGCCAATTTCTCAGTCGCATCTACGTTGATAGATGTAAACTCTGAATCAGGTACTAAACCAACATGAGGAGCATGAAGAGCTGCTGTATGAACGATGACATCAATATTTTCAAGAACCCCATCAATCAGAGCGCTATCACGGATATCACCAATATAATCGGCTGTTGAGCAAGGTGTTTTATCAATGCCGACTACGTCATGTGTTCGCATTAATTTAATATAAATTGCACGCCCGACCCTACCCGCAGAGCCTGTTACCAATATTCTCATTACGACACCTTACTAATGATTAACCTCAAAGCAGCTAACGCCGGATTAAGGTGTGAGCAACGCAATACCGATGCCACCGCATACCACCTTAAACACTAAACGCAACGCATAGTAAAAATGCCACGCGTTGCGAATCACTCTTAAACAGTTTGTTATGTTGAGGCTATATCACCTATTTTTTTAGACATGTTGAAGCCCGTAATGGCAAAACCTACAGCTTGGTATAGTTTGAGGGCTCGTTCATTATGATAAGCAACCCTCAACTTAATTTGTTCAACACCGCATTCTTGCAACTGTTTTTCTAATTCAGATATCGCCGCTGTTCCATAACCACAACCTCTATATTCACTCGACACGTAAAAGTCGTATATAAAAGTAGACTTGTCAGTAACATTAACGGAATGCCATAAATATCCAACTAAGCACTGTTGTCCATTCAATTCGCTTTCGATACAAAGCAACGAATGCTCTTTCCCCTCCAACCCGTTCGGAAAACAACGATGAAGATCTTTTTTTGCCAACTCAATGGCAAGCTCCATTGAGTGCCCATAGTTTTGAGCAATTTCTCGACTATAATCGTCAATAAAGTACTGACAATAATCAGGATACTCTTCTTGACGCATTTCCCTCAGTACAACCATACATTCCTTCCAATAGGATAAATT
Source organism: Vibrio satsumensis (assembly GCF_050337435.1). Classification (NCBI taxonomy): domain Bacteria; kingdom Pseudomonadati; phylum Pseudomonadota; class Gammaproteobacteria; order Vibrionales; family Vibrionaceae; genus Vibrio; species Vibrio satsumensis. Next base: position 315,289 of record NZ_JAKJSX010000004.1, read on the forward strand.
CAATCCGCAACATAACGCCGTCTTAAGAGGTGAGCGACGCCATAGCCTCGACAAGCCACCTTAAACACTAAAGCTGAATTTAAACGAAATTCGCCAAGCGTTGCGAATCCTTCTTAAATACTTGTTAGATTTTGGGGCTATTCTCCCAAAGAACTCCACTCCGACAGATTCAATTGCTTTCGTCTAACAAAGTAAAATGTCGCCATAATTAGCCCAAACAAAACACCACCAATCAGAGACATATAGACAGCTTCGAGAACTGGCTTATCTGCTTTACTCCAAACCACAAACCAATTTAAAACACCCCAAACAGGAGCGAACATGATGGCTGAAATAATCCAGTTGTCCATGAAGGTCTGATAATAAGGCGGCGGGAAGTTAAGTCCCATTTTGCATAGTAACTTGGCTATTGGTGGATTGTAATTCGACTTCCAAACACCTTTATCATTGAGCTCTTTATGTGCAAATTGGAGCTTCGTTTGATAATCCATGATATCCCCTCAATTCAATTTGACCGCGGAAAAACCTAACGCCGCGTTAAGTGGTGAGCAACGCAGACCACTGCACCTAAAGTATTGTGCCGTAAACACTAAATTCAAAGCAAACTAAAAATGCCGAGCGTTGGGAATCCGTCTTAAACGCTTTGTTAGTACACTATATTTCGTCTAATTCAAACTTCATTTGCTGTTTTAACGCCTCACGTGCCCTTAGCACTTGGGCACCACTTGAAACAAGTTGCTCCTGAAGTGGCTTAACTAAACTTTTGTCGAGAATAAATTCGGGAGTCCCCATAAATTTAAGCATTGCAACAGAGTCTTCATATGACTGTTTTATTTTTTCTGAAAAACTATCAAGAAGAGCATCTACCTCTGGAGAGGCGATTAATCGTATACTGTTTGACTCGGTATTAACCTTAATTTGCTCTTCATTTAATTCATTAAACAAGAGCATAATTTCATGATTAAAATCTAGTAGGCTCTTGTTTGCAGTGTCCTGACACCCAGAAATTTGCCCAGCTAACAGACGCTGGTTCATTTGAGGAAAGCGTTCCACAAATACTGAATTGCACTTCGAGTTAAACTCATCGATCAATCTAAAGTACTTAGAAAACTGAGCTCGTTTATCTTCGTATTTGAATTTGCGCTTTTCTATATCGAGTTGGTGTTGTTTTTTAATACTTTCTAGCTCATTAGTGTGCTTGGCAACGATCTGTTGCTTCAAGGTTTCCAATGACTCAATGTCCTCTTTGAGAGCTTTGTTTACCCCCTTGGCTTTGGTGTAAGCGGTAAAATAAAGTGACAATGCTCCAATTAAAAACGCCAAAGCATGGCTAAAAACTAACGATAAATCCATCAAATACTGAACCTTTTCATAGTGTACTAACAGCTATATTAGACAGAATAATTCTGCATTTTGTCTCTGAAACAATTCTGTCTAGTAATCTAAACCGTTCAGGCCAAGCCCAATAACTCATTTAATAACATCATCTTACCTACTTATCTTCGTATCAAACATGACGAAAAGCAGATATTTTCCATATAGTTTCGGAAAAATGCAGAAAAACGCCCAATGTATGAGTAAACCGCAGTTCAGGCTATGAAGGGTGTATCTTGGAAACCGTGTTTTCAAACACAAACGCCGACATGATTGTCGGCGTTTTTGCTATAGTTATGGTGAGTGAGAGGTAGTAACTACTTCGCCAATGTACTCAAAAACTCGGCTTCGAACTCTTCATCGGCTTCTCGGGTTAAGCACTCCACCAGCCAGTCGATGCTTTGATGGTCGAGCTTGCAGTTCACCACAAAGGCTTGCTTCACACCAAATTGATCCAGCTTGGCAGAACCATAATTCTTGAACGATTTATTGCCGTGGTAATGGAGTGATTTAATCGCATCCGTGTTTGGTTCTGGTAAGGCATCAAGGGTGTTGGCAAGCTGAATCACCAACTCCATTGGGTTCTTAGATGAAGATATACGATACAGAAAACCGCCCTCTACTCTTTGACGTACCCAGTAATCAAAGCCGCTGCAATCCATCACTTTGTCGCTGACCAGTGCGGCTTCACTGCGATAACCACACGGCTCTACCACAACAGGTGTGTGTTTGAATTCTGGCTGGCCTGATGCGGCATCGGTATGAGGCAAAATCAGGTCACATGGTTTGCTATCTTTGGCGGTTGGGGCATTCCAGTGAATTGGCATGAAGACTTGTTCTCGGCGCATCTCTTTGGTCACCACTAATCGAGCTTGGCATTCGCCTTGTGCACTGCGCACTTTCACTACTGGATTAATAGTGGTGTGATTGAAGGCATCTAGCCCAAACTCATCTAAACCAAGTGCAGCGACCGTGTCTGGGTGCATGGCAACAAAAGGTTCGGGTGTATGCTCACCTAAGCCAGCAGCCAAGCCAGTTCGGCTCATGGTGTGCCATTGATCTCGGATTCGCCCTGTGTTCATGATGAGTGGAAATTCGACACTGGTATCAGCAATCGGCTTATCGTGTTCAACCGCAATAAACTGCGCCTTGCCAGATTCAGTAAAGAACTCGCCATTGGTAAACATGCGCTGTTCAATGATCTCTGGTTGATACTCAAGTACTGGCCACTGCTGTGGAGTCAGCTCGCCATAGCCTTTTTCATCCAGTTTGGTTAATCCAATTAAGCACAAATCGCGCGCTTTGCCCGTTTCATTGCCGAGCGCTGTCATCTCGCTATACTCTTTGAAGATCTCGCCTTCGTGGCGGTAATCAAACTGTTCATTGAATCCCATTTTTTGCGCGACTTCTTTTAAGATCCACCAATCCGGTTTGGCTTCTCCAGGGCTCGGTAATATACGGCGCTGACGTGAGATTCGACGCTCAGAGTTAGTCACAGTGCCGGACTTTTCACTCCACCCCTGCGCAGGCAACACCACATCAGCCAAACGTGTGGTTTCCGTATCGGCAATGCAGTCCGACACCACCACAAACGGACACATCTCTAATGCGGTTTTGATTTTCTCGCTGTCAGGCAAACTCACCACTGGATTGGTTGCCATGATCCACACAGCTTTTATCTTGCCCTCATTCATGGCATCAAACAGGTCGATCGCTTTCAACCCTGCATGAGTGGCTAAGCTGTCGGTCTGCCAAAATTCGCTCACGGTTTGGTGTGATTGCGGATCACCAAATTCAAAGTGTGCCGCTAAGGTATTGGCTAAACCGCCTACTTCACGCCCACCCATCGCGTTCGGTTGGCCTGTGACAGAGAATGGACCCATGCCCGGCTTACCGATTTTCCCGGTCGCTAAATGGCAGTTAATAATGGCGTTTACCTTGTCGCACCCTTGGGTGGATTGGTTTACGCCTTGAGAGTAGATGGTAAGTACTTTCTCGTTAGATGCGAACAACTGGTAGAACTGTTCGAGTTGTTGCTCGCTAAGCCCCGTCAGTTCAGGAACGCTTTTTTTGCCCCAGCCTGATTCGGTATAACGGTAATCTGTGGCTGTTCGTATCGCTTCAGTAAAACCTTGGGTGTGTTTTTCAATGTAATCAGCATCGAGTTTGTCGTTGTCATCTAAGTACGCTAGCAAACCATTGAACAGCGCCACGTCTGAGCCTGACTCCAATGCCAAGTGTATATCAGCAATTTCACAGGTGTCGGTGTAACGCGGGTCGATGACGATCACTTTCAATGCAGGGTTGGCTTGTTTCGCGGCTCTTAGCCTTTGGAAAAGTACCGGGTGACACCATGCTAGGTTGGAGCCTGTAATCACGACTAGATCGGCTTGCTCGAGATCTTCATAACAGACAGGTACTGTGTCTGCGCCAAATGCTCGCTTATGCCCGACCACGGTTGAAGCCATGCAAAGGCGAGAGTTACTGTCGATGTTGCCACTGCCGATGAAGCCTTTCATCAGTTTATTGGCAACATAATAGTCTTCGGTAAGCAGCTGACCAGAAACATAGAACGCAACCGAATCGGCCCCAAATTCTTCGATGGTTTGATTGAATTTGTCTGCGACCAACTGAGTGGCACTGTTCCAATCCAGCTCTTGTTTTTGCTCATTCTGAATATGAGCAGGCTGTGTTAGGCGTCCTAAAGGCGTGACGGTATCACCAAGCGCAATCCCTTTAGTGCATAGTTTTCCATAGTTTGATGGATGATCTTTATCACCACGTACTTCTAGTTTTCCTAACGATGTCGGTCTCGCTTCTATTCCACACCCTACACCACAATAAGCACAGGTTGATTTTATCCAGCCGCTGTTTGAATCGGTCATCCGTTTCTCGCTCAATTATCCATAATTGTAATAACTCAAACCAAGCAAATAGCACGCCACTTAATACCAGTCGACCAAATTGAAATATTTCCAATTAAAAACAACAACTTAATTAAAGATAAAATATCAACGCTGAACAAAATCGAACTTAACCAAGATAGAAACTTAATTTTTGCACCATCTTGCGGAAAGTTGCACCACAAACGCTCATTTATATAAATCTAACAAAAATTTTACATACCACTTTAGGGGTAATTACGTGCCACCTTAAATTTTTAAATATCTGAAATATATAGATTAAATTTTATTTAAATGAACAACTCGCAATCTGGCACCCTCCTTGCTCCACTAAAAACCAAGACTTAGAAAAAACATTTTTGTTTTTCTTAATGATTATGAATTGAGTGGAATCTCAACCCGGTATTCATCTGCTAACGACTAGAAATTAGATGCTAGTGATGGTGATGCCGAGAATAAGGAATGGATTATGAGCAAGAAGAAAATCGTCGTTGTTGGTAACGGCATGGTTGGACACAAATTTATCGACAACATCCTGCAATCAGACAGTGATGAGTTTGATGTAATTACTTTTAGCGAAGAGCCAAGGCTAGCGTACGACCGTGTTCAGCTCACCGCCTACTTTAATGGTAAAACCGCTGATGACTTGTCATTAACCAGTGAAGAGTATTACCAAAGCAACGGCGTGAACTACTTGTTGAACCAGAAAGTCGCCAAGCTAGACACAGCCAATCAACAAGTCATCACTGAGAGTGGTCATGTTGAAAGTTACGACAAGCTAATCTTGGCGACGGGCTCTTTTCCTTTTGTTCCTCCTATTCCCGGTAACGACCAAGAACACTGTCACGTTTATCGTACTATCGAAGACTTAGACGCCATCGAGCTTTCAAGCAAGAGCAGCAAATCAGGCGTGGTCATTGGTGGGGGTCTGCTTGGCTTAGAAGCCGCAAACGCAGTCAAAAACCTTGGCTTAGAAACCCATGTGGTTGAATTCGCGCCTCGCCTAATGGCCGTTCAATTAGATGACGGTGGCGGCGCCCTACTGCGCAGAAAAATTGAAGACCTTGGTGTGCAAGTTCATACCGAGAAAGCAACCTCTGAAATTGTGGCAGGCGAAACCTCTCGCTACCGCATGAACTTCGCGGATGGCACCCATTTAGAAACCGATATGATCGTGTTCTCGGCAGGTATTCGCCCTCAAGATGAGCTTGCAAGAAGCTCTGATGTCGAGATTGGCGAACGTGGCGGTATTGTCATCAACAACCACTGTCAGACCAACATCGATAACGTCTACGCCATTGGTGAATGTGCGCTTTGGGACAACAAGATCTTCGGCTTAGTAGCCCCTGGTTATTCCATGGCAAAAATCGCGGCTTCGCATATTGTCTCTGACGGCACTGACGAGTCTGAATTCACTGGCGCAGACATGAGCACCAAGCTCAAGCTACTGGGTGTAGACGTAGCCAGTATTGGTGAAGTACACGGCAAGACGGAAGGCGCTCAGTCGTATACCTATAACGATGAAATCGAACAAGTTTATAAGCGCCTGATCATCTCAGCTGACGGTACAAAGATTGTCGGTGCAGTATTGGTTGGTGACGCAGAAGCCTATGGCTCGCTACTGCAAATCAAGCAAAACGATATGCCCCTTCCTGAAAACCCATCGGTACTGATTTTACCTAACTTGGCGGATGATTCAGGTTCGGCAATGGGTGTTGAAGCTCTGCCAGACAGCGCTGTGATCTGTTCATGTTTTGATGTGACCAAAGGCGACATTAAAGACGCGGTATCTGCTGGCTGCACCACCATGGCAGCACTGAAAGAAACCACCAACGCCTCAACCGGTTGTGGCGGTTGTTCTGCTCTTGCTAAACAGGTTCTGGATAGTGAGCTAAGTAACCTAGGTGTTGAAGTCTCTAACGATATTTGTGAGCACTTTGCTTATTCTCGCCAAGAACTCACTGACATCATCCGCGTCAACAAAATTAAGACCTTTGATGAGCTGTTAGATTCTCACGGAAACGGACTAGGTTGTACCGTATGTAAGCCAGCAGTCGGTTCAATTTTGGCTTCTTACTGGAACGATTACATCCTCGAAGATCAACACATCGAACTGCAAGACACCAACGACATCTACCTCGGTAACATGCAAAAAGATGGCACCTACTCTGTGGTACCACGTATTGCTGGCGGTGAAATCACACCAGATAAGTTAATCGTGCTTGGCGAAGTCGCAAAAGAGTTCGACCTGTATACCAAAATCACAGGTGGTCAACGTGTCGACTTGTTTGGCGCGCAACTTAACGAACTGCCAATCATCTGGAAAAAGCTGATCGATGCAGGTTTTGAAACTGGCCATGCCTACGGTAAATCAGTACGTACCGTGAAATCGTGTGTCGGTAGCACTTGGTGTCGATACGGTGTCGACGACAGTGTTGGCTTAGCGATTAGACTCGAGAACCGCTACAAAGGCTTACGCTCGCCACACAAGATCAAGTTTGCGGTTTCTGGCTGTACTCGTGAATGTGCAGAAGCTCAATCGAAAGACTTTGGCATTATCGCTACCGACAAAGGCTGGAACCTCTACATCTGTGGTAACGGCGGTATGCGTCCTCGCCATGGTGACCTTTTTGCTACCGACCTTGATGAAACCACTCTGCTGCAATACATCGACCGCATTCTGATGTTCTACACACGTACCGCGGATCGCCTACAGCGTACATCGGTATGGATGGAAAACCTTGAAGGCGGCATCGAATACCTCAAACAAGTCGTGATTGAAGACAAGCTCAACGTTGCTGAAGAACTTGAAGCCGATATCGCCCTCAACATCGAAAAATACCAGTGTGAATGGAAAACGACCATCGAAAACCCTGAAAAGATGAAACGCTTCCAGCACTACATCAACAGCGAAGAAATGGACACTAGCCTGTCATTCATCAAAGAACGAGAGCAACGCTTTCCAAAGCCAAGTTTGAGTGATTCTTCGAATACAAAACGCGATACAAAGCTGACTAAAGCAGACCAAATCGAAGTCACGGAAGTTTCATAAGCCGAATGGACGTGTGAGTGAATCAGTAACAACGAAACCCAATATCGATAGTCGACAGTGGCGCAGCCCAAGAAAACTGCTGTCGGCTATCACCCTAATTAAATTGATTATTAGCTTTATGTTTTGACTAGGAGAAAGTCATGGAAAATTGGACAACCGTATGCAGCACCCGGGAGTTAACCCCAAATGGTGGAATTTGCGCCAAAGTAGACGATAACCAAGTGGCTATTTTTTACTGCAAGCGCAGCGACACGCTTTATGGGCTCTCTAATTACGACCCTATCGGCAAGGCGAATGTTATGTCACGTGGTATAATTGGTTCATTAAGCGGTGAGCCTTACGTAGCCTCGCCCTTATATAAGCAGCATTACCACTTAGAAACTGGCGCGTGCCTTGAACAACCCGATCTCAAGCTCGTGAAATTTGAAGTTCGCAAGCAAGGAGAGCAAGTACAGGTTCTCGCACCGCTTGCTATCGCCAGTTAACTAAACGCCGACATCATCATGTAAACGCTTTATAGGCGTGAGCAATTTCGGCATAGGGTTTAGCCACATGAATGCGTTCGAATTTCGGAAGTAACGCACGAGCTAAAACCGGGTAATTTTCCAGATTTAAAGGATTTAAACCATGGATAACACAAAATTTTCGCTGCTTTCATTTACGGGTAAGATGAAAACCTTACACCTAAGTTGGATGGCCTTTTTTATCACCTTTGTAGTGTGGTTCAACTTTGCTCCACTACTGCAAATGGTAAAAACGTCGCTTGGCCTTTCCACTGAAGAGATCAAAACACTCCTTATTCTCAACGTTGCCTTAACCATTCCAGCGCGTGTCGCGATTGGTATGTTAACCGACCGATACGGCCCTAGATTGGTCTACTCTTCGCTACTCGCGATCTGTTCAATCCCTTGTTTTATGTTTGCTATGGCAGACTCTTTCATTCAAGCGGCGATTGCACGTTTCCTATTAGGCTTCATCGGTGCAGGCTTCGTGGTCGGTATTCGTCTTGTGTCTGAGTGGTTCCCACACAATGAACTGGGTACGGCTGAAGGTATTTACGGCGGCTGGGGTAACTTCGGTTCAGCAGCGGCAGCATTTACACTTCCAACTCTCGCTCTAGCATTTGGTGGCGAAGACGGCTGGCGTTATGCGGTCGGTATTACTGGCCTTATGAGCTTAGCGTTCTCGTTTATCTTCTACAAAAATGTATCGGATACACCAAAAGGTTCGACTTACTTCAAGCCAGCTCAAGTAACGGCAATGGAAGTGACATCAAAGGGTGACTTTTTCTTCCTACTCATTATGAAGATCCCGATGTATGCCGCTTTAGCGCTACTGACATGGAAGCTATCACCAAGCAACATCAACATGTTGTCTGACATGGCGGTATATTCAGTGTATGCAGGTTTAGCCGCACTTTACGTGTACGAAGTGTCGCAAGTTTGGAAGGTAAATAAGAACGTATTCAAAGAAGAAGTACCAGAAATTCACAGATACAAATTCAAGCAAGTTGCTGTGTTGAACGTGTTGTATTTCGCGACATTTGGTTCTGAACTGGCTGTTGTTTCTATGCTGCCACTGTTCTTCTCTGAAACCTTTGAATTAACGCCGGTTCTTGCAGGTATGGTTGCATCGGCTTATGCCTTTATGAACCTAATGTCTCGCCCAGGTGGCGGTTGGATTTCAGATAAGTTTGGTCGTAAACCAACACTGCTTATTCTTACGATTGGTCTTGCTGTGGGTTACTTTGCAATGGGTCAAGTCGACAGCACATGGCCAGTATGGTTAGCAGTTGTTGCGGCAATGGCGTGTTCTTTCTTCGTGCAAGCGGGTGAAGGTGCGGTGTTTGCAACAGTGCCACTGATTAAACGTCGTATGACAGGCCAAATTGCAGGTATGACCGGGGCTTACGGTAACGTGGGTGCGGTAGTTTACCTAACGGTACTTTCGTTCGTAAGTTACCAAACCTTCTTCTTAGTGATTGCAGGAACAGCGGTACTAGGCTTCGTTACTCTGATGTTCATGGAAGAGCCTAACGGTCAAATTGCTGAAGTGAATGACGACGGTAGCGTGACCTTAATTAACGTATCGAGCTAACCACTCATTGAATCGGGAGAAGCACCAAGGTTGGTATCACCGCTTTGGTGCTTCGTTCAGAAGCTCTACGTTCACTAGAGCTTTTGTTCTTTCTCAGATGTGCTCTCAAGCAGATGAGAAAACGGCCAGTTAAGAAGAAGACAGTTAAGAAGCAGACCAGTTATGACGATTTCATTCAGCCAAGGGCAAGTCATCACGCCTGAATCCAATAATCAGCTTATGCTTAAGTTTGGTGGTTATTCCAATAAAGGCGTACGTGATGAAAACCAAGACGCCATCATTGTAAAGCACCCTAAGACTCGTGCAGAGCAAGAGCTAAAAGGCAGTGTTGCTTGTATAGCCGACGGCGCAAGTTGCAGTGAGCACGGCCAAAAAGCTAGTCACACTAGCGTGATGCAGTTTATCGACGACTATTACGCCACGCCCAATAGCTGGAGCATTCAGCGTTCAGCGCAAAAAGTCCTAACCTCGCTCAACTCTTGGCTGTTCAACACTTCTGTTTCTAATATTCATCCCGCACAACAAGTTAACCACAATGCGCTCGTTTCCACCTTTAGCAGCGTGATATTGAAATCGAACACCGCGCATATATTCCATGTGGGTGACAGTCGAATTTACCTATTAAGAGATGGTGAACTGCGCCAACTTACTCGAGACCATACTCGTAAAACCATGGGGCAGAAGCATTACCTGACGCGAGCTTTAGGTATGGATAATCAGCTCAACGTTGACTATCAAGCCTTGCCAATCAAGAAGAATGATTGCTTCATCCTCACATCGGATGGTGTGCATGAGTTTGTCTCGCCCAACACATTCAAGGAACATATCGACAAACCCGGCGTTGATTTCGAACACGCTGCACAAACGATCTGTAATACCGCTTTAAGCTACAACAGTTCAGACAACGTAAGCTGCTTGATTGTGCAAGTTAACCACCTACCTAAGCCTTCGCTGATTGAATTCCATGAAAAACTGGCTAAACGTGCCATCCCACCCGCTTTAAAACTCGGGCAAAGTATCGACAACTTTATGGTACTTGAGGTGTTGTATGCAGGCTCAAGAAGCCATGTGTATCGTGTTATGCAGAAAGAGACACAAACCGAGTTCGTGCTAAAAGTCCCTTCCGTTCAATACCACGATAGCCCTGCTCAACTTAGAACCTTCTTCAACGAACAATGGGCTGGCATCTTGCTCAACAACAAACGCGTCATGAAGGTTTATCCGACACCAGAGCATTCGCAATTCTTATATCAAATCTGCGAATGGGTCGAAGGCATCACGCTAAGACAATGGATGTACGATAATCCAAAACCGTCACTAAACGAAGTGCGCGAAATCTTAGAAAAGATCACGCAAGGTATTCGAGTATTACAACGCGCTGACATGGTGCACCGAGACTTAAAGCCCGAGAACATCATGATTCAACGTGATGGTGAGATTAAAATCATCGACCTTGGTGCGGTGCTGGTGAGAGGCCTTGAAGAGGGAGAGCTCACCGACAAGGACGACACGCCATTAGGCGCGGTCAATTATATTGCTCCAGAAACCATCAAGCACAATACGGCGACCACAAGTTCAGATTTGTTCTCTATCGCAGTGATCGGCTATGAGATGCTCACGGGTACATTGCCCTACTCTGAGATGACGGCACAATCGCTTAATCAATCTCGTCACCATCGATGGGAATATCAGCCCATCACACAAAAGCGGTCTGACTTACCAAGTTGGGTGGATTTGGTGTTACAAAAAGCCAGTGCGGAATCGCCAAGCGAACGTCATCAAGTGTTGGGGGATTTTGTCGCTGACCTTTACACACCGAACCAAAGCTTGGTAAAAAGCAAAGCCAAGCAACCTTTAATAAACCGAAACCCAATCCAGTTTTGGAAAGTGTTGGCCTTGTTGCTCGGCATTGTTGCCATTGTAGAAATGGGCTTATTACTGAGTACGAGTTAAATCCAAGTTCGAGCTAAACGCGAGGCTTCTAGCTAACTGTAAAGCTCGAGTTAGCCTCGTCTAACTAAGCTTCTCGGCACTAGCTCAATACCAGCTTGGTAACGCTTAGCCGACGCATTTAATGCCAAAGCAAAAGCACTATCGGCAATCACTTCGAATTGCTGCGGAAGTGAATGGACTTTGAAAGGCAAAAAATCCAATAATCGGTTATCACCAAAGGTTGCTAGTTTCACTTGATTGATCAGCTCTGGCTTTTCAACCATCACATCCAGTACACCTTCTAACAAGGTGTAAGACATAGTCACAATCGCATCGGGCACTGTGCCTTTAGCAATCCACTCTTCAAACACTTCTCGACCGGATTCACGATCAAAGTGCTCACCATAACCCACAACCATCGGCTTGTTTTCTGTCAGCCTTGTTTGTTGAGTATGCGCTTTATTTGCGGCTTCAAAACCTAACTGACGTTCGCGTGAGATATTTAAATCAGGCAGTGCACCTATCAAACCAACACTATGAATGCTGTCATCAAGAATCGAATGCGTCAGTTCAAACGCGGCTTCGAAATCTTCACTGATCACGCAGGCAAAGTGTTCATCGTCTAACGGACGGTCAATTGCAATCACTGGCGTGCCCGAGCTTTGCAGCTTCAAGTAGAACTCGTTGGCGTCTGGCATTGAGCTTGCCACCAGCAAGGCATCAATACGACGGCTCACCAACGCTTCTGCTACTTTACGTTCGGTTTCTGCATCGTCATCAGAGCAACCGATCAGGATTTGATAACCCACTTTACGTGAGTTCTGCTCTATCAATTTTGCTAAACGCGCGTAACTGCTGTTTTCCAGATCAGGAATAATCAAACCAAATGAACGGCTATTACCAGCACGCAGCGACGAAGCAGCATGGTCTGGACGGTAGTTATACTCTTCGACAACTGCCATGACTTTCTGCTGAGTCTTCTCACTGATTCTGTATTTCTGCGCCTTGCCATTAATCACATAACTGGCTGTGGTTTTCGACACACCGGCTAGTTTGGCAATCTCATCTAGTGTCATATGGGTGACCTGTATTTTGTGCGTAGGATCATATAACCAATCTTCTGATCCTTGGATTAGTTGAATTATATGCTGAATCGATTCAGTATAAAAGCTGAAAGGATTCAGCAAAATCTGAAAAGTGACTTCAATCATCCTTTTGAATGGATTGAGCGTCATTTGCCGTGATTCAACTTCTCGTTATTAACGAAACTGAAATTACGACAAGCAGCAAAACTATTTTGAAAACCAAAATCGGCTTTGCTGAATTTTTTTACACTGAATGCTGAACCGATTCAGCTAGGATAAAACAAAGAGCAAGCAACGAGTAAAGCTCACTAACATTTGCTCTAGACTGAATCGTAGCGATACACAAATTCTCAAGCGATACGCTAAAGAGGCACCATGCTTAAATTATCAAAATCTGACATCACTCTTGGTCAAACGGCCGATGACAAATTCAAAGCTATCCAGAACATTGCTGGCGACCTAACCGCGAAAGGCTTAGTTGACTCTGGCTACGTTGAAGGAATGCTGAACCGTGAAAACCAGAACTCAACGTTCCTAGGTAACGGCATCGCGATTCCTCACGGTACCACTGACACGCGTGGCCTAGTAAAAGAGACAGGCGTAGCCGTTCACCACTTCCCAGAAGGCATTGATTGGGCAGACGGCAACCGTGTTTACGTAGCAATTGGTATTGCAGCGAAATCTGACGAGCACTTAGGCATCCTTAAGCAACTAACAAAGGTTCTAGCGGCAGACGGCGTTGAAGAGAAATTAAAGCAAGCGAAATCAGAAGACGAAATCATCGCCCTACTTAATGGCGAAGTTCAGCTAGAAGCCGACCTAGACGCTTCTTTAGTTCAGCTACTATTCCCTGCAAGCGACATGGTTCAAATGTCTGCAGTTGCGGGCGGCCTACTTAAGAACACAGGTTGCACAGACAACGCATTCGTTGCTGACCTAGTAACAAAAACACCGACTCACCTAGGCCAAGGCCTGTGGTTGTTGGGCAGCGATAAAGGCGTAACTCGCACTGGTGTATCGTTTGTTTCAACAGCAAACCACTGTGAGTACGAAGGCACACCAGTGAAAGCATTAGTCGCTTTCGCCGCTTGTAACAGCGCGCACCAATCTATTCTGGCAAACCTAAGCAAGATGGTTTTCGAAGGTAAACAGCAACAACTGTTAACGGCTGATATTGCACAAGTAATTGGCCTTCTAAAAGGTGAAGCGGTTTCTACAGCGTCTCAAGACGATGACAACTGCGCAGTATTCAAAATCAAGAATGCACACGGCCTACACGCTCGCCCGGGTGCAATGTTGGTTGCTGAAGCGAAGAAATTCGAATCAACTATCCGCGTTTCAAACCTAGATGGCGACGGAAAAGAAGTGAACGCGAAGAGCTTGATGAAAGTCATCGCACTTGGCGTTAAACACGGTCACCAGCTTCAGTTTGTTGCTGAAGGTGATGATGCAGCACAAGCACTTGAATCGATTGGCAAAGCTATCGCTTCAGGCCTTGGCGAAGGTTAAGGAATCGATATGTCTGATAAACAAATCAAAGCCGTTACCGTTACGCTTAACCCTGCCCTAGACCTGACAGGTGCTATCGACGCACTAAATGTAGGTTCAGTTAGCCTAGTGAACAAAGGCTCACTGCATGCAGCAGGCAAAGGCGTAAACGTAGCAAAAGTACTTTCAGAGCTTGGCGCTAAAGTAACCGTGACTGGCTTCCTTGGTCGCAATAACGAAGAAGCCTTCTGCCAACTGTTTGAACAGATGGGCGCAACTGACCGCTTTATCCGTGTTGATGGCGCAACTCGCATCAACGTAAAACTGGTAGAGAACTCTGGCCAAGTTAGCGACATCAACTTCCCAGGTGTTCCTGTTGATGCTGACGCTGTTAAAGCGTTTGAAGAAACCTTGCTAGAGCTGGCTAAAGACCACGAATACTTCGTGATTGCAGGCAGTTTGCCACAAGGCGTATCGCCAGAGCTTTGCGCTTCTTGGGTACAACGCTTACGAGACCTAGGTAAAAAGGTTTTGTTCGACAGCAGCCGTGACGCACTAAAAGCCGGTATCAATGCTCAGCCTTGGTTGATTAAACCAAACGACGAAGAGCTGTCTCAGCTGTTCAATGCAGAACTGACCACACGTGACCAATGCCAACACGCAGGCCAAGCCCTGAGTGAAAAAGGCATCGATAACATCGTGGTATCACTTGGCGCTGAAGGCGTGATGTGGCTAAACCAAGGTGAATGGTTACATGCTCAACCGCCGCGTATGCAAGTGGTAAGCACAGTAGGCGCAGGCGACACCTTAGTTGCGGGCCTGTGTTGGGGTCACATGCAACAGATGCAAAAACCAGAACTTATTAAATTCGCAACCGCCCTATCTGCTCTAGCAGTTTCACAGGTAGGCGTGGGCATCACCAGCCAACAAGAGCTGGATTCAGTACTACAAAATATCCAATTACAGGCGCTTAGTGCTCCAACTAGCCAGTTAGACACAAGCAAATAGGACAAAAGGTTTATTATGAATATTACCATTATCACAGCTTGCCCAAGTGGCGTAGCAAACAGCATCATCGCAGCAGGCTTGTTAGAGCAAGCAACAAAAGCACTGGGTTGGAACGCCGCTATTGAATGCCAATCAAGCGTACTACCTGAATCTCCAGTATCACAAGACGCTATCGACAGCAGCGACGTTGTGGTTATTGCAGCTAACACAAACGTAGATAAAACACGTTTCGTAGGCAAAAAGGTTTACCAAGCTGCTATCTCTGAGTGCACTGCAGATGCAAAAGCATTTCTAGAGAAAGCGGTAGCAGAAGCAACGGTATTAGACGCTTCTCAAGTTGAGAGCACTGTTGAAGTGACGGGTACGTCACCAGCTACAGGTAGCAAAAAGATCGTTGCGATTACTGCTTGTCCAACGGGTGTTGCACATACCTTTATGGCAGCAGAGGCGCTTGAAGCAGAAGGCAAACGCCTAGGTCACCAAATCAAAGTGGAAACTCGCGGCTCTGTAGGTGCTAAGAACCAACTAACAGACCAAGAAATCGCAGACGCTGACCTAGTTATCATCGCAGCTGACATCGACGTTCCACTGGATCGTTTCAACGGTAAGCCTCTTTACAAAACAACAACGGGTCCAGCTCTTAAGAAGACTCAACAAGAAGTTGAGAAAGCGTTCGCTGAAGCTAAGCCATACCAACACACAGCTTCTTCTTCACAAGCTGCACCAGCTGATGAGAAAAAAGGCGTGTACAAGCACCTTATGACAGGTGTATCTCACATGCTTCCAGTGGTTGTTGCGGGTGGTTTGATCATCGCTCTTTCTTTCGTATTCGGTATCGAAGCGTTTAAAGAAGAAGGCACACTAGCAGCTGCACTGATGACTATCGGTGGTGGTTCTGCATTCGCACTGATGATTCCTGTTCTTGCTGGTTTTATTGCATTCTCGATTGCTGACCGTCCGGGTCTAGCTCCTGGTCTAATCGGCGGTATGCTGGCTAGCTCAACAGGCGCAGGCTTCCTAGGTGGTATCGCGGCTGGTTTCATTGCGGGTTACTCTGCGAAGTTCATTGCCGACAAAGTTCAACTTCCACAATCGATGGAAGCGCTTAAACCAATCCTGATCATTCCGTTTATCGCGAGTTTGTTCACTGGCCTTGTGATGGTTTACATCGTAGGTGGTCCTGTTTCTGGCGTAATGAGCGCAATGACAGACTTCCTAAACAACATGGGTACGTCTAACGCGATTCTTCTAGGTGTGATTCTAGGTGCAATGATGTGTTTCGACCTTGGTGGCCCAGTAAACAAAGCCGCTTACACATTCGGTGTTGGTCTATTGGCTTCACAAACTTACGCACCAATGGCAGCTATCATGGCAGCAGGTATGGTTCCTGCTCTAGGTATGGGCCTTGCGACTTTCCTAGTGAAAGACAAGTTTGAAGCAGGCGAGCGTGAAGCAGGTAAAGCATCATTCGTTCTTGGCCTATGTTTCATCTCTGAAGGTGCGATTCCATTCGCAGCGAAAGACCCAATGCGTGTTATCCCAGCATGTATGGCAGGTGGTGCACTAACGGGCGCTCTATCAATGATGTTTGGTGCACAACTGATGGCTCCACACGGCGGTCTATTCGTACTACTGATTCCTGGCGCTATCTCTCCAGTACTTATGTACCTAGTGGCGATTGCAGCAGGTACGCTAGTAACAGGCTTTGGCTACGCAGCACTTAAAAAGATGAGCAGCTCTAAAGTAACGGCAGAGGCTTAATCCCCCTACTCTGTTAAGCTCCTTCTATAAAGCGGCTTATCATTAAACAAAGGCTCCTCATATGAGGAGCCTTTTTGTTATTCGCTGTCTTGGGTCGTTAAGATGGGCAACTGAAAAGAGAAAGTCACCCCTTCCACATCGTCATTATCTATATGGCGAATCATCTCCACCAAATAGCCATTTACGTCTAACTGCAAGCCTTGTTGCTTAACCGCGTTAAACAGCGCTTCTAAAGCCGTACTGTAGGCGACATCGGAAACCAGATAAACATCGCTGCACAAGTAGTATCCTTCTGGAATGGTCATATCGTAACGCTCTTTAGCCACTTGCCAGTTACCGATTTCAGCGTCTATGTCGTCCCACTTGTTTCTCATCTGCTTAATTGGTGTTGTGCCCATGAGTTGTGTTGATTTCAGACCATACATTTCAAACGCAGTATCCCAGTCTGGATCGTCTAGTTTGAGCTTCTGCATACCGCGCTCTGGATACCAAACCAACTCTGTCGGCATCGACTTAACCAACTCTTTTTCGATGGAAGACTGCACACCTGGATGCGCCAACCTTTGGATAAAATCGGCCGTCTCTTTTGGGGTCGCGTTGTAACCCATTTCTCTAATGTGCTTTGCCGTCACGCCCAGCTCACGCTTGAGCGCCTTGCCTAACGATTGTGACGACGAGAACCCACAATACTGAGCAATCTCAATCACGCTCCATGGCTCGTCATTGATCAACAAACTAACGGCAATCTGTAGACGTACTCGGCTTAGGTATTGCCCCGGCGTTTCATTAAACAGCTCAGTAAACTGGCGATGAAAATGGTATGGCGAGATTGCGCTCTCGGTCGCGATCTCTTCCCAAGTGCGACGCTCCCCCCACTCTTCATGCATTAAGTTAAGCGCATGGCTAAAGCGTTTTTGAAGGTGCTCAGGTAAAGATTCCACTAACGCAATCTCAGGCACCAATTTAAAACCGGGCACTGAGTGATAGTCAGGTTTACTCCGTTGCGTCATACGGTCTTTGTTTTCAGGCATAGAAGCTCTCGTCTCTGTCGACTTGATTGAATTCGATCGCTTGGCTTCACTATCGTCTTTGTCCTTTATAAAATCAATCACGAGCGCTCCAAAGTGAGCTGTGTCTGTACCTGTGGTTCTTGTTCGACCGCTCCATTTTCGATTAGATCTTCAACTTGAGGCGGTTTGCGGCAAAACAAACCAAGCAACACAGGTATCAGAATCAGCGTTACCGCAGTGGCAAACAGTTCGCCAAATACCAAGGATACCGCTGCAGGCTTTAGGTATTGTGCTTGTTCTGCCGTTTCACTTAGTAAAGGCAGCAAGCCACACACAGTGGTTATCGTAGTTAAGAAGATCGCTCTCAACCGGCTGGTGCCTGCAATTATTAACGCCTTCTGTAGTGGCACACCTTGGCGATATTCAGCATTAAAACGCGTGATCAGCACCAACGAATCGTTAATCACGATCCCCGTCATGGCCATCATACCGAACATTGAAAGAATGCTGATCGGCAAGTCCATCAAGTAGTGACCAAAAATCGCACCTGCGAATCCAAACGGGATGACAGCCATGATAATCATTGGTTGCCAGTAAGACTTCAAAGGCACCGCCAACAAGATGTAGATCATCAGCAGAGTCAGAATCATTGCGGATTTAAAGCCATCCGACACTTCCCCGATTTCTTCAAATTCACCACCCGCTTTAATGGTTACACTTGGATATTGAAGGTGCAGAGACTCAATCGTATCTTCAAGTTGCTCACGTGTTTTTTCTGGTGATTGTAGGTCGCGGTTTTGCTTCCAATAGAGGTTAATCACTTGCTCTCGGTCTCGACGATAAACCGCTTGCGGTTCTTGCTCGTGACGGAACTCAGCAATATCACCCATCATCACGCTACCACCGTTCGGCAACATGATAATGGCTTGCTGTAGCTGAGCTAAGGTTCTGCGCTCATCCCTTGGGTATTGCAGCAATACTTTGGTCTCTTGTCCGTTTTCTAAAAGACGATGAACTTCCCTTTCGCCAAATGCTTCGCCTGCAAGTTGAGCTAGCGTGGCTTGCGTTAAGCCAAGCTGCTGACCATATTGATTCAGCACTAAGCGAACTTGTGGTAAACCATCCTGACCATCATCGTAAACATCCGAAACACCTTTTAAGGACGCTAAAGTATCTGCTAGTTGTTCACTGACACGAGACGCCAATTCACGATCGTTGGAAGAGATCGTTAAGAATGTACCACCAGCAGGCTCCTCTGCTGCGCTGAATTTGGTCGAGTAAGCCCCTTCAATTTGCCCAGTGCTTTCTCGCCATCGCTTCAGCAGTAAGTTACCCGGCAATAAGCTTAAAGATTCATTGGTAAGTTCGGCAGTGACTTCTATTTCGCCATAGCCATCAGACCATGCAAGCAGGTTCACCACGGGCTTCTCTTGTAATGGATAGTCCTCCATCAAGCCATTTTCTACCTGAGTCATTGCTTGCTTTACTTGCAGCAAAGCTTGGCGCTGCAGTGGCAACGGCGCACCGTCTTCTAACTCAATCACTGCTGTGATGTAACGGCCTGGAATTTCAGGGAACAGCGCACTTCGAATAGCACCATTCGACCACATGCCATAAGCCAATGAGATAACCGCAACAAACCCAAGCAAAGACGCCACTTTGTAGCCAAGTGCAAACTCCAATACTGGCTTATAGATGTTGAGATTGAACCACTGCAAGCCACCTTGAGCCGCATTCTGAACCTTGGCGAAAATACTGGTAGATGGCTTTTTCACAGAGAGCTGAGCCAAGTGTGAAGGTAGAATGAATTTGCTTTCAATCAGCGAGAAGATCAAAGCGAAGATCACCACGGCCGAAAACCCAGCAAGCACCTTAGCCAGTTCATTGTTAATCCATAGCATTGGAGAAAATGCAGCAATGGTCGTTAGCACACCAAATACAGTTGCCACCGACACGGAATGCACGCCCTGCCAAGCGGCTGTCTTTCCGTTTATATTAGAGGAGCCGTTTAGCTTTGAAGTGCCGGAATGACTAGGATTTCCCGTCCGTTTTTCATGTATCGCTTCACCTACAACCACAGCATCATCCACCAACACACCGAGTACCAAGATAAAGCCAAACAAGGTGATGTCGTTGATACTGTAGTTAAACCACTGCATTGCGGCGAGTGTTCCAGTGAGTGCTATCGGAATCCCCATTGCGACCCAAAACGCGAGCCTAATCTCTAGAAATATCCCAAGTAAGATCAGCACAATTATCAGGCCTTGCCATGCATTTTCGCTCAAACGAAACAGCTGCTCTTCAATATAAGGTGCCATATCAGCCATGGTATTCAGCTCTATATCCGACGGCAAAATCGCACGTTGCGCATCCAGTGTTTCGCTGATCGCTTCACTGACTTTAAGCAGGTTATCGGTTTGGCTAGTACTGACCAATAAAGCAATAGCGTTGGAGCCGTTGTTACGCACGATAGAACCACTGTATTGGTAGCCACGAGTTAGCTTGGCGATGTCTCCCAAGTGTATTTTTCCGTTACTTCCCGAAATCACGACTAGCTGATTGAGCTTCTGCAAATCATCGGCATAACCGTCACCACGAATCACCATTCGGCCTTTGTTACTGATAAGCTCGCCGCTACGAGACTCAAGCGAACGCTGCTCAACTAAACTTGCGAGATCTTCCAAGCTAAGCCCTAACGCTTTCAGTTGGTCAGGGTCTGGCTCGATAACCAACTGAGGCGTTCGTGTTCCCCAGTTTGAAACCTTTGAAATTTGAGGGTTCTTCTTCAGCGCTTGTTCAAGTTGCTTGGCAATAGGTTGTAATTCGTCATCGGTTCTTGGACCTGACACCACCACAAAGGCTGCTAAATTGGTAAATTCGTTACGCACCACTTGCGGCCTTTCTGCTTGCACGGGAAAGCCGTTGATGGCGTTTACTTGGTTACGAATGTCATCCAACAGCTTGTCTAAATCTGTACTGCTGGTTTTACGCACCACGACCCGAGACACACCAGCACTCGACTGACTGGTGATCTGTTTGATACCTGCAATGCCACTGATCGACTCTTCGATTCGTTGCGTCACGCTCTCATCAATCTGTTGTGCAGTACCGCCAGGATAAGCCACAGTAATGCTGATTGATAACGGTGCGATTTGTGGAAACGACTCCACTCGCAGGTGCCCAAACGCCAACACACCACTAATAACAATCGCCATCATCAACAGATTGGCAGCGACTGGGTTATTAATGAACCATTTTGTCATCCAACTCATTGGTTTGATTCCTTCATCTGTGCTGCATCAGATTTACCAGCGAGCATGGCTTCAGAGCGACCTTCATCGAATTTAGGCGCGACTTGTTTACCGATAAGCATGGAAGAAAGCGGATATTGCACCACACGGCGAGCCTTATCACTTTGATCATTGAAGCGAATATCAAGCTCTTGGCTGCCTTGCCCAATAAGCGTTACCGACTCTTTTCGTAAGCGATCTTCTGTGTCCAACGTCCACACATACCCGTCTCGCGTCATCGCACTCAAAGGTACGCTTAAGACGTCATCTTGTAGACCGAGGTTAACCACGGCCTGAACCTGTTGATTTGGAAACAATCTTGGCTTGCTTTGATAAGGCGCCTCAACCGACAACACGACTTGTCTTTGGCGAGTGACCGAGTCAACTTGCGGCGACACATAGCGCACCTTTGCAGACCACTGATCCCCAGAGCGGTTCACCACTGTGATACTCGGCTCAGTAAGGGCTGCTTGAACTTGTTGCCAATGCATTTCAGAAATCGGAAGCTCGATATCAATCGAATCACTGGCGGCTAACTCAAAGGTCACTTGCCCCACCTCTACCCACTCTCTTGGGCTAATGTGGCGCTTCATGACGACCGCATCAAAAGGCGCGGTGATCACTGACTCTTCCACGAGCTTCTTCGCACTGACATAAGCTTGTTGGGCTTGTTGCAGGTTGGCTTTCGCGGCAAGCACTTGAGGCTCCCTGCGCGCAAAGGACGAACTTGTTTTTGGGTTAAGCATTTTAAGAGCGACAGTTTGTTCATGTTTAGCCTGTTTCAATTCCAACTCAGCTTGCTTTAACACACTTAACGCTTGCGCCAAGTTCGCATCAACGGCGCTGGTATCTAACCTCGCCAACACATCGCCCTTAGTCACTAGTTGTCCCGGTTCAATATTTTCATTCAGCCACTTAAGTTGCGCACTACTCGACGCTTTAAGTTGAATTGGCCAACGAGCAGCGGTTAAACCAAGTACCCTTAACGTCGATTCGTGCTGCGAAGGTGTCACCTCCAATACAGAAACCGGTGCCAGTACTGCTTGTTTCTTCACAGGTTCCGCTGCCTCAGGTTCCAATTCGTCGACAACAATCAAGGCAGCAAAGATAGCCGCACAACCGACTAATACCGAAAGTGGCTTTTTAAACTTCATAAGGCATCTCCTTGGTAGCCTGTTGGACAGAGGTATGATTGAGTCGCTGACTGATCTCAGTAAGACGAGAAAGGGTTTGCAGAGTAATTGGCAACATCACTGCGGTTTCAACAAACTCCAATGAATAGGTAACGATTGAGAACACTTGCCCTGCAGTAGGCTGAATTAGCTGGCTCACCATCCACAAATTGCCCACGACTGCGCCAAACAGCACGGTAAAGATCAGCCCGTAAACAATCGCCTCGGTGTCTGAAAGCTTGATTTCACACTGTTTAAGTCGCTCAAAGTGCCAACGAAGCGCAGATAAGCGAACGCCGCTCAACAGTTGAACCTGCTGTTCAACTTGGTCGTTAAATTGGCCGTTTAGCCGAGTAAAGGTTCGGTGAAACACACCATAAATCGCAAGCATCGACAGCCCAGAAAACAACATGCAAAGCGCCAATGAGAAATGAAACGTAGAGAGAATCACCACAGTCGCAACAAGCTGAACCACAGCCGTCATCAAAGCAGGCAAATCGTCTTCTAAGAAATCAACCAGCTCACGCGACATGGTGAGACGAGCGTCTTTGGTTGATACAGATAAGCCACGCAGGTTTCGCTCCACGATATTTGCCAGTTTTACACGAATAGCACCATACAAACGGGTGTCGTAGAAGCGACGAACCACGCTTAGAATGACCAGTACAAAGAGAATCAGTGCCAGCATCATCAAAGGCTGGAAGCTTTGGTTTAAGACGCCGTCGATGGCGTAACCAATAAACAGTGGAAGCAGAATAAGCATCACGTTTTCAGCCAGAACCATTAACCAAGTCGCGGCGACCTTTAATGGGTTAAGCCGAATAATCGTTAGCAGAGAGATGGGATGTTTGAATAGCATTATTGAGCCCATAAATGAATATGGCGTCAGTATTACCAATCCGACATAGAAAAAAGTGTCCCAAATTGCTGTATTAGAAATAACACGCAACCCAAAGGGAAATGGCTCCAGTAAATGGAGTGTTTGATGTATTAGCTAACTGAGGAATCGCAGAGCATAATTGAGGATCAGCAGGAAAGATTTATAATTGAAGGAGGATATTTTATTTGGAGAAGAATCTGAGAGCTACGCCCGACAGCAGCGATATTTACTAAGTACGTTGATTAGGTACGTACTGTCGGGCGCGAATTAAATTAGCTAGTCAGCGTTTCTTCAAAGACACCCAGCTCACGACCAAGCCAAATCGCGCGTACTGTGTGATCCAAAGTTTCTTCGCCACCGGTTACCGGGTGAATAAGCACCGACATATCACCGCGTTCTTGCTCCAACCACTCAACAATGCCCGACTCTTTGTTCGCAAAATGAATCTCAAACATCGGCATCTTATGCGGGCCAACCAAGCGCTGTATTAATGGGAAAGTCTCTAATACATCTTTACGCTCAGATAGAATCTTTTGACGCAGTGTTTCTGCTTGCTCTGCAAATCGCAGAGGGAAATAGATATGACCGTGGTACATGGCACCATCCTTTAGAATTATGATGACGCGATTTTATACCTAAATAGCCTCCAATAGCTAAATCTAAATATAATATGCCAGTACCACCTGTTCTATAGAAATGAACGGTTTCATGCCCACGGTCTTTCGCTCTACCTTCGATATGCTTACAAACTATATACCTTGAGCTATCAAGCTCAATGTCATCAGTCATCAGTCATCAGTCATCAGAAGAGTAGCCTAGTCAGTTCGACATATATGTTCAGTTCGGTTAATTCGCAGGTATCGAAGAAATAATGACACCGTATTAAATATTACCCCTGCAAGAAACAACGTAATGACAATGCTGGCGCCACTCGGTAAGTCATAATAAGCCGACACCGCTAAGCCCGATAAAATACCGACAGTGCCAATCCCAATACTCGCGATAAAGAACTGAACACCTTTATACGCAGCTGCACACGACGCGGGAATCACCAGTAACGCAAACTCCAAATATATCCCAGTCAGCTTTACGGTGATCGGCATCAAAATAGCAAAGATAAGATAAAAGCCACTACCCTGCATAAATTCAGGCTTTACGCTAATTAACACCAACATCGCGGCCGTGATTATTGCCAATGGCCAAACGTCATCCCAGGTAGACCACAACAGCTGCCCGTTGAGAATGCCTTGAATAAAATCGGCACCATGAGGATCTTTGCTTACCAGTAATATCGCTAATGAAGCCGATACCACAAACAAACTTCCTATCATTGGTTCTAAGTGTTGTTTGTAACGCTTTTCCATTAACGCAATTAATCCGCATAGCAACAATGACATGACCCACGGGCCAATCATCTCTGCAAACCAAGAGCCGCTAAACAGTGCATATCGGCTCAACCAATATTGACTCAAAGCAGCGCCAAGGGCAGCCACTTGCGCGACAGCGAGATCAATAAAGATGATCTGGCGTTTGAGGACTTGCTCTCCAAGCACGATGTTACCGACTAATGCAATCAAACCACACAATACGGCAGGTGCCAGCCAGCTATATTCCATCCACATCACGAGCTCTTAGGTGTTTCTGAATCGACCAATGTATCCAACAGATCATCAATCACTTGATCGTACATCTCGTCTAAGCTCTGTCCTTCTGAAACTGAAAGTGGTAACTGAACCATAGGTTTACCGGTTTGTTGATTGAGCCAATTAGCAGGACGCTTATCTTGATGTGATGAATACACAATCGCATCAAACGAAGCAGGATCCAACTTGGTCAATGACTGCAAATGCGACGTAGTCGGTGATATCCCAGGCTTTGGTTCTAAATCAGCAATTTGCGCCATATCTAGCCAGTCAAAGAGGTAGCGATACGTGGCATGATAACCGACTACTTTTTTACCTTGTAACGGCTCAGCTTTGGTTTCCCACTCTGCCAATTTATTACGCCAGTTGGCACGAAACTTCATGCCATTTCGCATGTAGATATGTGCATTGTCAGGATCAACCAGTTGTAAACGTTTGGTGACTTCTCTGGAGATAGGAATCATATACTCAGCAGCAAACTGAACATGTGGATTTCCATGAGCATGGATGTCTCCCATGCTTCGATCGACATGGTCATGGGTATCAAGCATACCAACCATATCGCTCGCGTATAACATGGTTGGCGCGCTATCTTGAACCGCAGGATTACCACTGCGTACTTGCAACATTGGCAACCAGCCTACTTCTAATTCAGACCCCGAGCACATCGCCATATCTGCTTGACGCATTTTGGCAATAAGTGACGGTCTTGCTTGTACATAGTGCGGGTCTTGTTTAGCCGTAGTCGCCGAGTAGATGTTGGCATCAGGAGCGTGACTGTGAACAAGTGCTTGCCATTCAGGCTCACAAACGAAAATATTCAACGCCATTGCAGGCGAAGATACAATTATAGATGAGGATACAATGGCAACACCTGTTGCCATTGTAAGTAGAGATTTCCTAGAATGCATGAGCACCGTGCGCCCCAAAGGTCATCACATACTGAAGGGTAAATACGTTATCTGTCTCTTTACTTTGGTTTTCAACACGAGAGTATTGCGCTCTAACTGTACCAAAATGAGATGAGTCCCAAGCGATCATTGCATCCGCTTCTTTGTCGTTCATTGCAGTAAAGTGCATGTGGTCACCATGTGCGTGTCCATCATAGCTTTCCGCTTCACCATAGCGCAGGCCAGCAGACCAGCTTGGGCTGAATCGGTAAACACCCGATACATAATAGCCTGCTAGCGTATCTGGTGATTCCGCATCATTTTTGTATTTGTCATCAACGATGCCATCCAACAGCATGTACTCAGCTGCAAGCGTGAAGTTTTGGTATTTGTAGTTACCGTTTGGAGCCCACTTCCATACAAAATCAGCACCGTATAAGTTTGAGCCCGTTACCGCTGCGCCGTGGCTATGATCGTGGTCATGGTCATGCCCGTGATCATGGTCTCCAAACTCACGAACTTTACCGTTTTCATTTCGTAAGTAGCTCAGACCAAACTGCCAGCTTGATGACTCTGAAAAGTCGTCACCCAGCTTAAGAGTTGTAGTGTAAACACCAACGTCAGAGCCATCATCAACAGAAGACATCTTGCTACCACTTAGCGCTTCAACACCAAACTTCACATACAGATCTGTAGGAAGAACGATGTTCGCACGAACACCATCATCGTAATAATGAGAGCCTAAGAATGTGCGGTAAGCCGCAGGACGCTCAACAAAACTATCAGTATGCATATGTTGGTTATTTAGGTAACCAAAATCTGATAGGAAACGACCACCTCGGATACTCAAGCCGTAAGGCATTGTTAAGGTTTCAATGAACGCTTCTTCAAGCAACAACTCCGTTTCATCATCATGACTTTCAATGACGGTCGTTAAAGAGCCATAGAACTTATCGTCGATATTGGCCGACATGTTTAATTCGGTATGACCAAGGCCAAACCCTTCATCACGTTCCGAATTATTACGCTGTCCGTCCTGATAGTAACCATCAAGTACAACGCCAATTTGCGGGTTTGACAGCGTATCAGCAAAAACAGGGGCAGAAAGAATGCTACCAATCGCTAGAGAAACCAATTTTTTATTCACTGTATTTTTCCTTTTATAATACTCACCAAGAATTTAGTTGGTACGTTATAACATAACAATTAATTCTTGAGAAACAAATTTTGATCATTAACGAGAAGTTAAATTGTTGTTTTAGGGGGTGCTTTAGAATCAATATCTATAGAAAAGTAAACTCGCCACGATTGAGCAACTAGAGCGACCTCTAAAAAAAACGCCACACTCAATTCTGAGCGTGGCGTTTTATAGGGGTGAATAGTAGGAGTATTGCTTCCTAGAACAAATACGCTATGACTAAATCTTTTTACTGTATGGATTCAACGCGCATTTCAACCTTTTCAGAACAACCAATGCTGTCACCCTACCCCAACTAAACAAGACTCGCTGATGTAAACGGAAAATTGTGTCGTAAAGGTTTCGCACTAATCTGCCACGCAAAAGCACTTTGTCATTCATGAGAGCACCGACTGCATAGTCATGCCCAACCGCTACCAACATGCCTCCATCGTGGAAAACAAATGGTTGTAACGCCTTGCCTTTCGCTAAACGCTTTAACTGCTTAGCCAAGTGACCTGCGGCTTGATTCGCAGCTTGAGCTCTTGGTGGAACAAAAGAACCATCCGGTTGCGGACACTCTGCACTATCACCAATCACAAAAATATCGCTATCGTTGGTCGTTCTTAGTGTCTGCTCAACGATTAATTGATTGATTCGATTCGTTTCTAAACCGTCTAATTCACTTAGCCAATCCGCACATTTAATACCAGCAGCCCATACTTGCAGATCTGCTGAAATAACCTCTTCTTCTGAAGTGACTAATTTCGCCTCTTCTGCTCTTTGAATTCGAGTCCCAGTTCTAACGTTAATGCCTTGTTTTACCAGAGCTTCATGAACTCGTTTCGACATACATTCTGGCCCACCAGGTAACACGCGTTCTGCCGCTTCAATTAAGGTGATTTCAAGGCTACCTTCCTGACGGTAACGCTGTAGCTTGGCGCTTACTTTTGCCAGCTCTGCCGCCAGCTCAACACCAGTTGC
Organism: Vibrio satsumensis; assembly: GCF_050337435.1. Lineage (NCBI taxonomy): Bacteria > Pseudomonadati > Pseudomonadota > Gammaproteobacteria > Vibrionales > Vibrionaceae > Vibrio > Vibrio satsumensis. The sequence continues at coordinate 343,035 of NZ_JAKJSX010000004.1, forward strand.
ACCTGCGCCAACAATTGAAATTTTACGCTGACTGCTTGATCTCAGTAGAGGGTTGATTTCCTGCCAAGCTTTCTGTGCTTGCCCTGCTGAATCGAGGAATAAACAGTGTTCACTGACGCCTTCTGTTTTAAAGTCATTGCTGATGGCACCTACAGCGATTACGAGATAGTCGTATTCGAGCTCTTGAGTCATACCGCTAAAGTGGTTCAACTGGATGACTTTGTTAGCACGCTCTAAGCCACTCATTGAAGCTTGAACGTAAGTGTAGCCATTACAAGATGCATGCTGGAAGTAGCTAACAGCGTCGAGCTCTTCGTCGAATGTTCCTGCTGCGATTTCGTGCAAGCGCGGTTTCCAGTAGTGATGTGACGACGGCTCAACGAGTGTCACATCATAACGTTTGTCACGACCTAAACGCGTAACCAATTCAAGGCCAGCAGCACCTCCACCAACCACAACAATTTTTTCTTTCTGTTTCAACATTCGCTTACCCACCATGCCAAAAGGCAAAATCTTTCTGATGGAGCGCATTATATTTATAACAGAATTAATGATAATCCCAATTTAAATAAAATCACTTTTACTAATTTGTAATAATAACTTTAAATTTGAATCAATTTGCCAAGTAGCAGGATAAAAAAAGCGCCATATACAAAACGATACATGGCGCTTCCTATCTAACGATATATAGAACTAACTATATCGATATTACGGCTTTAGTTTCAAAACTTTATCAATGTCTTCCGCAGAATGGCGCTCTGGTACTTGCTCCCACTCTTCGCCAAATGAACGGTTAACCACTCGACCTCGTTGGAAGCCTTCACGCGCTTCTAGTTGCTTCGCCCAGCGCACAACGTTGGTGTAAGACTCAACCTGTAGGAACTCAGCAGCATCGTAGATTTTGCCAAGCACAAGGTTGCCATACCATGGCCAAATCGCGATATCAGCGATGCTTAGCTCTTCACCTGCCACAAATGTGTTATTAGCGAGTTGTTTATCTAACACGTCTAGCTGACGCTTAGCTTCCATCGCAAAGCGGTTAATTGGGTACTCTTGCTTTTCATCAGCGTAAGCATAGAAATGGCCAAAGCCTCCACCTAGGAATGGGGCTGAACCTTGTGCCCAGAACAACCAGTTAATGGTTTGTGTTCTTGCTGCCCCTTCTTTTGGTAAGAAGTGACCAAATTTTTCAGCTAAATGCATCAAGATAGATGCCGATTCGAAAACATTAACGTCTTCATCACCCGACTTGTCGACAAGCGCTGGTATTTTAGAATTTGGATTCACTCCAACAAAGCCGGATGAGAACTGATCAGCCTCACCGATGTTGATCAAGTACGCATCATATTCAGCTTCTTTAACACCCGCCGCTAACAACTCTTCAAGCAAGATAGTGACTTTCTGACCGTTAGGTGTGCCAAGAGAATACAATTGGAAAGCATGGTCACCAACAGGAAGCTCTTTATCAAAGCGAGCTCCAGATTCAGGACTATTGATGTTTGCCCATTTGTTTCCACCATCGGTATCGTTAACCCAAACTTTTGGCGGAGTGTATTGTTCTGACATGATATTTCCTTATTAATATAGGGTCTCACAAACTGATATTAGGTCACATGCCTGTGGTTAAAACCCCTGAATACGATTTATTTTCAAACTGTTAAGCATGGCTTATTCCAGAAAGACATAACCCGCTTAAGCGTTAGTGTGTAGAAGGTAAGTCTGTATTCAAACTTCAATCTAATATCGATAAATCCACCGCATCATTTAGCCATGATTTTACGAACGACATACCAACAGCTTCAAGAAAGCTGTGATAAAATCGGGATATTACAATTGATAAGGATTTGGCAATGTCTTCTGATTTCACAGGTTCGAGTGCAGCGTATGCTCGCCAAGAGAAAGGCTACCGCGAAAAAGCACTAAAACTGTACCCTTGGGTTTGTGGTAAATGTGCGCGTGAATTTGTTTACTCAAACCTCCGAGAGCTTACCGTTCACCACGTGGATCACGACCATACAAACAACCCTGAAGATGGCAGTAACTGGGAGCTACTGTGCCTATACTGTCACGATCATGAGCATTCAAAATACACCGATCATGAGCGTTATGGTGTGGATGCAAAAGCGAGTTTAGATGATCATCAGTCAGCAACACACAACCCGTTCGCCGATCTCGCTAAGATGATGAAGAAGTAAACGTTCTTCATCAAGGATTAATAAACAAGAAACCCCAGTATGTCACCATACTGGGGTTTCTTTTATCTGCAGCCATATAGACTATCTCTGGATCAAAAAAGCCTTCCGAAGAAGGCTTTTTAAGAATCAAATCGAATTATGCTGCCGCTTGTTTGCGAGACTCTTCTACCTGTTTAGCGCGCTTTTTCATCGTCAGTTTATCGCGGTATGCAAACCAAACATAAGACACAACCACTAAGAAGAACAGGTATGACAATGAGAAAATGAACGGCGATTGAATGATATCGTTCGAGATACCCCAAGAAACACCGATAACCGTCACTGCAATCTTCGCAAAAAAGCCACACATCAATAGCACTAATGCCAACTGTGGGAAACGCGTGCTGCGGAATGCAAGCCAGTAACAACTGCCTACAGCCAATGCCGCAACGTAGAAGCCGAACAAGAAAGAATGAATATGATCAGCAGCTGCTACACCACCAGTAATCGACATCAATAGAATTAAAAATAGTTTCATAATACTCGCCTCGTAATAGACTAGAAACGCATCCTTTCATTTTTGGAATCTCAGTTTACGTACTATTTTCCCACTTTTTCACAACAACACAACCCCTCAGATCGAACAAAATGTAAGCAAAAGCACCCACAAAAACCACCATTAACAACTGGTTAACATCCCATTTCTAATAGAACTCCGTTACTCCTTGTCTCATATGAAAAAAGCACTAATTCGATTTATTTTGTTACACAAATTTAACCTTAGAAATTAATTAAAATTATTTGCAACTCTGTGATATCCGCACGGAATACGAGTCTACTAAAAAGTGATCACCTCGAAATCCCAGGAATAATTGGGTGGCAGGGCGAAAATGAACAAAATAGAAAGGTGTTAAAAACATTTTGAAAACCAATGAAAAACAACCCATTAACAAACTAAATTTAATTTACCAAAAATGGAAAAAGAGATTCCAATCACATTTTTATTGGTTATAATCCGCGCTCTTTTGCGCCATCTGTTGATAAACGCAAACTAATTTTGAAGAAACAATCACAATAACCCGTCTTTAGTTAAGTGGCTCTCCACTAACCGATGACAAAACTGAGAATAAAAATGAGCAAGATTGATAAAGCAACACGTATCCTGCTAGCAGGCTTCTGTATCAACCTTTGTCTTGGCATCCTGTATGCTTGGAGTGTATTTAACAAAGCGCTAGTAACTGAAGCTGGTTGGAGTGCTGCTGAAGCATCTTCTCCTTACGCTATTGCAACTATCACATTCTCTGTTTGTCTTCTTGTTGCGGGCATCCTACAAGACCGTATGGGTCCACGTAAGATCCTTATCCTAGGTACAGCGCTTACAGGCCTAGGCATGATTGCTTCTGGTTTCGCTACAACACCTATGATGCTGAACATCACGTTCGGTGTTATGACAGGTGCAGGTATCGGCTTCGGTTACGCATGTCTTTCTCCATCAGCAATGAAATGGTTCCATTCTTCTAAGAAAGGTATGGTTAACGGTCTTATCGCAGCAGGCTTCGGTCTTGCAGCTATCTACCTAGCACCAGTAACTTCTGCGCTAATCGACAGCATGGGTATCCAAACTAGCTTTATGATTCTTGGTGTTGGTGTACTTGCAATCGCAGTACCTCTAGCAGCAACAATCAACAACCCACCAGCGGATTACACGCCAGCTGAGCCTAAAGTAAAAGCAGGCCAAGCTCCTAAAGCGGTTAAGAAGACTGAAGACCTAACTTGGAAAGTAATGCTGAAAACTCCTCAGTTCTACTCTCTATGGATCATGTACGCGTTCGCTGCATCTGTTGGCCTAATGATCATCGGTAACATCACTACGATTGCTAGCGTTCAAGCTAACCTGCCAAACGCAGTTTACCTAGCGTCTATCCTTGCAGTATTCAACTCAGGCGGCCGTGTTGCTGCGGGTATGCTTGCAGATAAAATCGGTGGCGTACGCACTCTACTTCTAGCGTTCATCCTTCAAGGCGCGAACATGGCTCTATTCGCTACGTTCAACTCTGAATTCACGCTAATCATTGGTACGGCTATCGCAGCTGTTGGTTACGGTACGCTTCTAGCAGTATTCCCAACACTTACAGCTGAATTCTACGGTCTGAAAAACTACGGTACTAACTACGGCGTGCTTTACACGGCATGGGGTATCGGCGGCGCTATCGGTGCAGCAGTTGTTGGTTTCTCTATGGCAAACGGCGAAGGTTACGGCCTAGCTTACACAATCTCTGCAGTTATGATGGCGGTGTGTATTGTTCTAGCAATCATCACTAAGCCAATCTCTGAAGCTAAAGTTGCTGAACTAAAAGCATCACAAGCTTAATCATCAGAAAAGATTGAATTTGTTACTGAAGAGCTTAACCTTAGGGTTAGGCTCTTTTTGTATCAAGCGACTTCTCCATTGACGACCGAAACCACTCTTCAGCTCTCCCCTACTTACTATCTCGACAACTTCAATCGGCTGGTTGAACACACTCAAACACTCTACCCCGATCTTTTGAGTGACGAAGAATGCCGTTGGTTATCTGAATATAAACGTCTTTCAATTGCTAGTCGGTGTTTAATGGTTCGTTTGCTTTCTCGCAAGGGCTGCTGGTTTCGAAGTGATAAACTCAGCTATGTTGAGATTCCTGATTTAAATAGTGCACTACGAGAGTTAAACACCTCTGGCTTCATTACGTTAAGTCACCCTACTAACAAACATGACTTGGAAATCACTCAGATCGAACTTGGATTGCACCTGCTCACCAAGCCTGAACTGCTATATGTATTCCCGTCTCTTAAGAACAACAAAACTGCTAAAAAAGACCAACTGTTAGCGTTCCTTGAACCACAAGCTTTTGATCAGTTCCAAACTCTACCCTTCGACTGTATTTACGTGGTCGAATCCGAAGTAATTGATGTATTGCTGATTCTCTTCTTCGCCAATACTTACCAAGACCTAAGCCAGTTTGTGTTAAGTGACCTTGGACTCAACACCTTCGAGAACTATCCATTAAGCAAGCAGCGCCGCTTCTTCACTTCCAGAGATCAACTCAATCAATTGCTCCAGATACGCGATATTCAACGCTTGTATTCAGAAGGAGACCGCAAAGACGGTGAGTTTCTTGAGCTACTTTTACAGTCGATGCCAGAAGAATCAGAACACAGAAGCATTGCTAGAAAACGATCGCGATTGATCAATGACCTCGCACGTGACCTAGAAAGGCTCAACCAAAATGACCAAGCTGTTTTTTGGTTCAAGCAATCGGCACTTCCTCCAAGCAGAGAGCGACTTGCGCGCATCTATGAGAAGCAAGATGAATTGGACTTAATGTGTGACATTGTCACGCAAATACAAGCTACTCCATCGGATGTGTCAGAGCTTGAGGTCGCGGTTAAGCTTGAACAGAAGTTATTACGGAAACAGGGCCACAAGGTCCCTCGCCCTTCAAAGCCAAGTTGCGCGCAGATAAAACTAGAATTGGATCTCAGCCAAACGCGAGTCGAGCTCGCGGTAAAACAACATTTTGAAAGCCAAGGTTGGGATGTCTACTTTTCCGAAAACAGCTTTCTGTGTGGTTTGTTCGGTTTGGCTTTCTGGGATGTCATTTTCTCTGATGTCGAAGGCGCTTTTATCAATCGTTACCAACATCGGCCACTGGACTTTTACCACTCAGACTTCGTAGACAAACGAGCCGAGCAAATTGAAGCTGTGTTCCAAACCCTATCCGAGCACGGGCTGAGCCACTTGTTTGATACTTACGATGAAAAGCAAGGCATCACCAATCCCTTTGTTCATTGGAATCATTTCCCTAAAGTACTCATCGAACACAGTATGGAAGCTATTCCTAGCGCCTTGATTATCGAACTCTTCAAAGTGTTATTGAGTGACTTAAAGCTATTTAGAACCGGGATGCCCGATTTGATTGCGTTCAAAGACGAAGGGTTTCATTGGATTGAAGTCAAAGGCCCAGGAGATAAACTGCAAGACAACCAATGGCGCTGGATCAAAGAGTTTGAGCGATTGTCCGTCCCTTTCTCTGTTTGTTACGTCAATCAATGAGTCTTACTTTTGGCTCATGGCTGTGAGCTCTTGGCACTTGAATCTAGCTAGGCCTAAGCCTTAATTTCCGAGCAAAAGCGAGTGACATGCATCGACAAGTTACTCTGTCCCATCAAGATCTTATCTATAAGATTGTTAGAACATGAGCATTTTCAATCATTTTCGATATAATTAGAGAAAATGCTTAATATATAAATACGTATGAATTTGAAAAAACTCTTCATTTTAGCTTTTGTTAGTGTCTTCTCAGGTTGTGCCGTCTACGCGGGTTTAAACTTCGACGAACTGTTTGGCGAACAACAAGTACGCGATCGCCAAGCTCCTATTCTTTCGGCTCAAGCACAGCACTTTATTGACGAAGTAAAGCCTATTATTGATAACCGTTGCGTGGTTTGTCACGCTTGTTATGACGCTCCTTGCCAACTCAAAATGTCTTCAGTAGAAGGCATAGACCGAGGCGCGAGCAAGGCACTCGTTTATCAAGGCACCCGCTTAACTGCATCAGCCCCTACTCGCTTATTTGAAGATGCTTTAACCACACAAGAGTGGCGCGATGCGGGTTTTCATCCGGTTCTCAACGAGCGCATGCAAAACTCAACGGCGAACCTAGATGCTGGCCTTGTTTCTCGCATGTTGATTCAGAAAGAGAATCACCCTCTGCCCGATCAAACACAGCTTGAAGGTTTCGACTTTTCAACCGATCGCGACCAACAGTGCCCAACGATTGAAGAGTATGCTCAATATGAGAGAGATTACCCAACTTGGGGGATGCCTTATGGGATGCCGAATTTAGATAAAACAGAATACGCGACTTTAATGAGTTGGTTGGAAAATGGCGCATTAATGAACGACCACATTCCACTGAATGATGCTGAACAAGAGCTCGTTAATGTCTACGAAAGCTTTTTAAATAAAAGTGATAATAAGAGCCAACTTTCAGCTCGTTACATCTACGAGCACCTGTTTTTATCTCACGTCTATTTTTCTGATCTAGCACAACCAACGCGTTTCTTCACCCTTGTTCGTTCTGCAACACCTCCAGGTGAAGCGGTACAACGCATCACAACTCGTCGCCCTTATGACGACCCAAAAGTAGACCGTGTTTACTACCGCCTCATTCCAGAGCAAGGCACCATTGTCGACAAAACGCACATGCCTTTCGCACTCAATAAGGAACGACTACAAAAGTGGAATACCTGGTTTGTCGATGCTAACTACGCTGTAAAACAACTTCCTAGTTACAACATTGATGTTTCTGCTAACCCAATGACTTCGTTTGAAGCGCTGCCAGTAAACTCGCGTTTCCATTTCATGTTAGACAACGCTCAAAACACCATCATGGCCTTTATCAAGGGGCCTGTGTGCCGTGGTCAACTTGCCCTAAATGTGATTAACGACCGCTTTTGGATTTTCTTCATTGACCCCGAGAAAGCCGATTTACCAGAAATAAATGCCTTCTACGCGAGCCAAAAGAAAAACTTAAAGCTACCTAGTGAGCTCAAGAGCAACACTGTGCCTGTCACAAACTGGGTAAGATACGCGAAACAACAAGCACGATACCTAAATGCGAAATCAGACTTCACTAATCAATGGTTCGAAAGTGGCGTGAACCTAGACACTGGCATCATTTGGGATGGCGATGGCGTCAACCCAAATGCAGCCCTCACCATCTTTAGACATTTTGATAGCGCATCTGTTGTGCAAGGGTTAGTTGGCACACAACCTAAGACAGCGTGGATTCTTGATTACGCTCTTCTAGAACGCATTCATTACCTTCTCGTTGCAGGCTTCGATGTTTACGGTAACTTTGGCCACCAACTGATTACACGCATGTTCATGGACTTCTTGCGCCTTGAAGGTGAGAGTAATTTCTTAACCCTTCTTCCTAAAGACGTTCGGCATATTGAGCACTCTAGTTGGTATAAAAACCAAAGCACACAATTGAGCGACTACTTGCAGCGTAATATTGCACCTTTTGAACAACCAACCAGTGTGGTTTACAAAACGGCCGATCCTAAACGTGAACTGCTTAATATGATAAAAGATAAGCTTGCACCTGTGCTTGATAATCGCTTTGATATTGTCGAAACCGGTTTGGGTAGAAAGAATGAAGCACTGCTTAATCAAGTGAATTTGATTAAGGGAGAGGGCCTACGTCATGTTCCTCAGTTAGTGATGATCATGATTGAAGGTGAAAACGGCGAAGAGCAACTGTTCACCATGATTCACAATAACGCCCACAGCAACATTTCTAGCCTTTTTAATGAAGAAGGTAACCGTGATTACGCCAACGACGACTTAACACTCGTACGAGGCGTTGTGGGAAGCTACCCTGCCGCTTACCTTTCATTAACCGAGAGCGAGATACCTGCTCTGGTTAAAACGCTGCAAAACTTAAACACAGAAGAGGACTACGTGGCGATGCTAGACAAGTTTGCGGTACGACGCAGTTCTAGTGAGTTCTGGCCGTTCAGTGATCGAGTGCATCGTTGGTATCAACAAAACCAACCGATTGAGTTTGGTTTATTAGATTACAACCGCTTTGAAAATAGATAATAAGTGGTAAGCCTTGGTTTTAGTTCTAGCTCTGGGAGAGATTAGTTTGAAAGGCTAGTCGTTCTGAAAGAAGGCTAACTTGCACGGTATACAAAATCCTCTGACGAATATTCGTACAGAGGGTTTTTGTTGGTGTGCAGCTTAGGTATTGTTTAAAAAAAACTCATACCATTACGCAGAAACATAAGGGAGAAGAGCCTCCAACGAGCCTTTTACCAATTCAGACAAAGCTTGGTCGTTATCTCTATACTGCAATAATGGATCTTCGCTTGCTTCAATGCTCTGACACAAACTGTACAGTGCTGATAAACCCAAGCTACCCGCAGATCCTTTAAGCTTGTGCGCTAAAGACTTCACTTCTCGTCCATTATCGGCTTCACTCGCCTCGACTAATTCATTCAAGGTAAGGTTGCTGCTCTCCTCGAAAAGCACAACGATTTGCTTCATTTTCTCTAACCCAAGGATCGATAGGTCGCCCTCGATCACTTTTGAATCAATCAGTTTCACCGGAGCACCTCCTTCATCTTGAGCGTCAGTTGTCGTCGCGTGTTTTGCCAAAACATCAGCCACCTGTGCCGAATGCAGTTCATCATAGTTGCTCGTAATAATACGGTTACCGTTTTGCTTACAAACAGCATCATTTGGATCGGGCTGTGGCAACAATAGTGTTTTACCATCAAGTTGAGCAACGATGAGCTGAGAAAGTGCTTCTTTTTCAAGTGGCTTAGGTAGGAAACCATCAAATCCTGATGCTAAATAGCTCTCGACTTCCTCGTTGAATACGTGAGCTGATACTGCAATCATAGGTGGAACTTTGCGGGTGGCACTTTGCACATGCTGGAGCGCATCATCTTTAAGTTGTTGAATTAACTCAACCCCATCGCAATCTGGTAAGTTAATGTCTACCAATGCAATATCAAACTCTTGTTCACTGAATATGGCTCTCGCTTCTTGCCCGGTTGTCGCTATCACAACATCATGGCCTAAGTTATTCAAAAAGCCCTCGGCAACAATGCAGTTCACCGGATTGTCTTCAATTAGAAGTACTTGCGCTCGAATACACGCTTCAATGACCGGTACTTTCGTTTCTATCATCTCACCGGCTTCAAGTGGCAGTGAGAACCAGAACTGGCTTCCCTCGCCTTCTTCAGAATGAACACCAATATCCCCATTCATTGCCAGCATAATACTTTTGCTGATCGCTAACCCGAGTCCAGTACCACCCGTTTTGTTACGACCGCTATCGGTTTGGGTAAAAGCATCAAACAGACAAGCTTGCTCGCTTGCATCAATTCCGACACCAGTATCAGACACTTCAAACATCACTCGATTTTTATCTTCGACATCTAAGCTAATGAAGATATCGACCGAGCCACTTTCAGTAAACTTAATCGCATTGCCGACCAAGTTATTTAAGATTTGGCTAATTCGTGTTACGTCGCCTCGCCAATAACGTTGCACGTCACTTTCTATATGGAAATCAAAATTTAGCTTCTTCTCGGCGGCTCGTCCTTCCATTAGCTGGTAGGTGTCTTGAACCATCTGATGAAGGTCAAAGGAAGCTGTGCGTATCTCTAAATGCCCCGCTTCTATCTTGGAGTAATCCAACACGTCATTCAAAATCGCCAGTAAGTTCTTACCGCTGCGGTTAATGATGTCAGCATAGCCTGATTGCAGAGGGTCTAACCCTGTATCTTTGAGCAATCTCGCGGTCCCTAACACACCGTTCATCGGCGTTCGTATTTCATGACTCATCGTCGCAAGGAAAGCGGATTTCGCTCGGCTTGCTTGTTCTGCCGCGTTGCGGGCTTTAGCGTGATTGCCCACCTCGATATTCAACTTTTCATTGGTTTTTTGCAGTTGATAAGTTCGATCAGTAATCAACTCTTCGAGATGCTCTTTGTGCTCTTCAAGCTCGCGTTTCGCTTTTGCTTCGCCCACCGCGACCACTTGCAGTGCCTGCGCGGTGTTTCTGGCGGTAATGATCGCCTCGCCCATATGAGCCAACTCATCATTACCCTTAACCGAGATATCAATATTCAGGCGACCTTGTGCGATAGACATCAAAGCCGATGAGTATTCAGTAAGACGTTTAACAACCGAGATATACACCACTCGCCACACGATAAATGCGACGATTACCAAACCAATAACCGAAATCACAGACAGCGACCATTGAGCCAGATTCAGTGTGCTGGTCAACTCATCAACCGCTTCTTTGGTGCTTCGGTTTGAATCATCAACCAGTTGGTTAACCGTTGTATTCAGCTGAGAGAACAACTCCAGCGTGTTTTGCATCAGAAACTCTGACTTCTTGGTGTTCTCATATTGTTCTAACGAAATATCAAACACGACTTGGCGTTTTCTTAGCTCTTCAAGAAGCTGAGACATCTGCGCTGAACGAGTAGGATCTTCGACCGCTTTAACACGACGTGCCATGATTCTTAGGTTGGATTCAAATTCAGATTGGATTTGATGAATACGCTCAACATTGGTAACTGTCTGTGTTTCTTCAATTTGATTAAGCATTTTAAACGCCAGCAAATGCAATTCGTGTAGGCGTTCAGACAAATCAAGGTCAACCTCAACAAGCGCATCTAGGGCTTGGTAGGCTTTATCCGTTTCTTTAGTTTCTAGCAGGTCGTAAATGTGCGTTACGTTAGCAACTGCAATGGTCGCCGTGTTCAAAACTTGGGTTCGCGTCAGCTGTTCTAGTTCTTCGGCAAGTAGGCGCATCTCTTCAACACGAGACGACAGCTCTTTGCTTAACCAAAGCTTACGTTCAACCGACACCCCCAACTCAGCCAGTGTATTAATAACACTTTGGACATTGTTTTCGAGTTTATTGAGGAGTTGAGAATCGAAGCTGTCGACGCCAAGCTCTTTGATGTGCTGAAGAAGCGACTCAAGTTGGTCGAACAATACCGTTCCAGCCTCTTTTCGCTCAGCCTCGTTTCTCGCATTAGAAAGCGTTTGTACCGATGAAATAATGCGATTACTCAACTCAGAAACCTGGCGAGCTTCGATCATGGCAGGAAGCGCCGAATCAACGACGTTTCTTTCCGTTTTTGCTACAAAGCTAAAACCAGAAACACCGATCAATGCAGACAATAGAACCAACAGTGCCATCACTAAGAATGAGGCCAGCAGCTTGCGTCCAATACTCGCTGAAGCTAACAACATAAACTCTAAACCTTAAAACGTTCTTCTTTACCCCTGCAGAATACGCTATATTTTGCAGTGTTTCTTATCTAAAACCAATAAAACGGCAATTCATGCTATCTAGACCTTTCACTTCAAAAACTCTTCTCTCACTACTGGCCTCAGTGACCACTGTTGCAAGTGCTAGCGAGCCTTTAAGCCCAATCAAACCCTCAGAGGCCACATCACACAAAGAGAAAATTTGCGCCATTTATCCGCACTTAAAAGACTCTTACTGGTTATCTGTCAACTACGGCATGGTCTCAGAAGCAGCAAAGCAGCAAGTCGAACTCCGAGTTTTGGAAGCTGGTGGTTACCCTAACGTGGCCAAACAAGCCTCACAACTGGTGCTTTGCACACAATGGGGAGCAGATGCCATTATTTTAGGCACAGTTTCGCCTAATGCTTATCACGACAACCTTACAGATTGGGTTGGCTCTACCCCTGTGTTTGCGACCGTTAATGAGTTAACCATCAATGAAGAGCAACAGAAGGTATTGAAAGGCACAGTCGGAGTTGATTGGTATCAAATGGGGTTCAAAGTCGGAGAATTTTTGTCGAAGAGACACCCTAAAGGGTCAGGAGAAACACCTATCGCCCTGTTACTTGGCCCACAAGCAAGTGGTGGCACTAAGCCTGTTGCACTTGGCTTTTATGATGCTATCAAGTCGAGCGATATCAAAATCGCGATCAGCTATTGGGCAGATAACGATAAAGAACTACAAAGAAACTTAGTACAGCAAGTCATTGAGCAACCGGATATTCAATATATTGTTGGAAGCGCTGTTGCTATTGAAGCCGCGATAAGTGAGCTGAGAGCGGCAGGTAAAACCAAAGAAATTGGATTGGTTTCGAGTTACTTAAGTCACGGAACTTACCGTGGCTTACTTCGTAACAAGGTTCTTTTTGCGCCAACAGATAAAATGGTTGAGCAAGGTCGCCTATCGGTAAAACAAGCCGCGAATTACTTGCGCGGACAACCTTATGAAGAACATAGCGCACCAACTATCGAAACGCTAACACCGGCAACACTCAAAGATCAAATTATCGCCGACTCATTGTCACCTTCTGAGTTTCGACCGGTATTCAGTGTGAATCCATAGTGCTATATTGGCTGAAGAACTCAAAACAATAAAAACGAAACAATAATTTAGGGAACATTCATGCAAAAAACGACGCGTACTATGCCAACGCATAAGAATATCGCTTTGGTCGCTCATGACCATTTCAAACCTGAGCTACTAAGATGGGTCAAAGAGAACAAAGAAAAACTACAAAAACATTTCCTTTATGCAACGGGCACTACGGGTTCTCTACTAAGTAAAGAGACAGGCTTAGCGATTAAGAGCATGATCAGCGGCCCTATGGGTGGTGACCAACAGCTTGGCGCGCTTATTTCAGAAGGCAAAATCGATATGCTGATTTTCTTCTGGGATCCACTGAATGCCGTTCCACACGACCCGGACGTAAAAGCACTGCTTCGTATCGCAAGTGTTTGGAACATTCCTGTAGCGACTAACCGCGCTACAGCAAACTTTCTGTTTAACTCTTCACTGCTTGAAGAAGAAGTGATCATTGAGATCCCTGACTACGAAGCGTACCTAGCAGAGCGCACGTAATCGCACGTTAAATGTTATCTCTACAGAACAGACTAAAAAGCCTGCTTAATCGCAGGCTTTTGTTTATCTAAATATAGAAATTCTTAGTAAAGGCTATTTGTCACTCCACACCGCCATTTCGTTACCACTTGGCTCTCTAAAATGGAAACGTCTGCCACCGGGAAAGCTAAAGACCTCGCGGTTTATCTGCCCACCAGCATCAATCACATCGCGCTCAGTTTGCTCAAGATCTTCGCTATAGAAAACCATCAGCGCAGCGCCGTTATCTGTATTCGACGCCAGATCTGCTAAATAGAAGCCGCCCATTAAGCCTTTCCCTTCAAAAGCAGAATACTCAGGCCCATAATCTTCAAATTTCCAAGCAAACACTTGGCTGAAAAACGCCTTGGTCGCTGCGATATCCTTCGCGGCAAATTCGATGTAATTGATTGAGCCATGTTCCATATGTATGTCCTTCTACTTTATGTCTGCGAATAAAATACAGCGAAAGCAACTTGAGCCCTTAGTCGACACCTAATCTAAGCGGTTACTTCTTACGAACCACTGGGTAATCAGAACCATGCAGCTCTTGCACAAAGCCAGACCCGTCGCCACTGTGCGTAATCCACACTTTCTCTTTCGCTCGCGTCATTGCTACGTAAAACAAACGACGCTCTTCCGCATAAGGGAACGCGTCTGATGATTCGGTCAATGCGCCATCAACATGCAGCTGTTTCTTCTTGGTCGGGAACTGTCCTTCGTCAACACAAAGAATAATGACAAAGTCCGCCTCTTTACCTTTACTGCCGTGGCAAGTCATGAACTTGATATCAATGGAGGTGAAGATCTTCTTCCAGTCTTCCAACAACTCTGGTTTGTGGTAATGGTTACGTCCAAGTAGCAGCACAGACTTGTTGGTTTTGCCTTTAGCTTGGCGGTTCAATTGATCAAGGATCTTCTCAACTTCTTTGCTTGGCGCACTGTACACCGCCTTCTGTTTCTGTTGCTTGAAGCTGTTAAGTTCTTTCGGAATCTGAATCGGGTTTTCTTGTACAAAGCGATTGGCAACCGCACCTAACTGATTGTTAAAGCGGTAAGTGGTATCGAGGTGATGAATGGTCGAGCTTTCAAATCGACCTTTAAAGCCGGTGGTCAAATCAACATCCGCCCCCGCAAACTGATAAATAGACTGCCAGTCATCGCCTACCGCAAAAATAGAGGCTTGATGCTCAGCTTTCGACTGATTACAAAGTGCTTCAACCAAGGCAAGGCGATCTGGAGAGATGTCTTGGTACTCATCGATCATGATGAATTTCCAAGGAGAAATAAATTTGCCTTTCTCGACATACTGAGTCGCTCGACTGATCATGATTGAGAAGTCGATATGATTCTGTTCTTTCAGTTCTTTTTGCCAAGCCGTCACACATGGCCAACACAGTGAAAGCTCGCTGTTGAGGCGCGTATAGTCTCGGTGATCAATCAGCTGTTGTTGTACTTCTTTCTTCGATAAACCCGATGCATTCAACTGTTCAAGCTGCTTTTCAAGCCAACCAATCAGTTTGAGGTTTGAAACATGACTACCTAGCTCATCGTCACCGGTTAAGTAAGCAATTGGCCATTTAGACAAGTGCTTCTGCCAACGTTTGAAGTTAGTCGGCGTCATCCAGTGCTTTTTCAACCAATCAATACACCACGCCTGACGTTGGTTATCATCAAGTGCTAACGGAGAAATAACCACGCGTTCAGGCTCTACCTGATTGAGGATCTTTAAACCCAACTGGTGGAAGGTGCTGACTTGTACCTTCTCTGCTGATAAACCAATTTTACTATCGAGGCGCTGCTTCATCTCTTCAGCTGCTTCTCGACCAAAGGCGAGCAATAACAACTCTTCAGCTTGAGCTTGATGGCTTTGCAGTAAATACGCGACGCGAGCCGTCAGAACACTGGTTTTACCCGAGCCTGCGCCTGCTAAAATAAGGTTGTGATCATCATTCATCAACACCGCATACTGCTGTGATAAGTTTAGTGGTGACGATTCACATTGTGCAAACAACACTTCCCAGTTTTTTCGCTCGGTCTCTAGCCATTGCTGGTTTCTTTCAGCTTGCTTGATTTCCGTTTCAGATAACCATGGCTGCATTCTCGCGATACGGTTTGGCATACGCTGCGCGGCTTCATCCAGAGTCATAGTCATGCTTTCTAAACCAGCGTTGACCATATCGACCCAAGTGTTGACCTTAGAATGCGGTAGGAAAGCTGGCAATTGCTCTAAACGAGTTAATTCAGCTTCCCATTGAGGAACGTGTTCAGCCAATTGTTCACATTGGGTGTCATGCCACTTCTGATAAGCGGCAACTGACGCACGTGCAAATTGACGACATTGATCCCAAGGTAGGCCTTGTACCAACCAACTGCGCTGTTTTCCATCTTGTTGATTAGCAAAGAATTGCAGCGATCCCCAAAACAATCCGCGTTTGATCGCGATCTTGCCACTCCAAATAGTAAACGGAATACGCTCTTCACTGCCTACTGAAGATAACAGCAAGCGTGGGCCATCAAGTTCAACCTGATGATATTCATTTTGAATAAAAAATTGTGCAGTCTTGTTAGCGCTTAGCTGCATTGGAGTGTGCTCTTAATTAGGAATATTGAATTTATATCATGATGCAATGAGAATTAATAATATCTCACATCTTATCGACGCATTCATGACCACCTAAGGGCAATTATGGATAAGTATCAAATTCTTGTGCTTGATTTCTGTTAGGATTATGGTTTTTAGTGTGTCAAGCGAGCAACTGTGGACTTCTCAGCCAAATTACGCCTCTATTGGGCGAACAAAACCATAAATTACAGCGTATTAATTCTCATCACTCTGCTCGGTGTTGTGGTTCCTGCTTGGTATTATGAACAAAACACACTGATCACTCCTTTAATTTTAGGTGTTATTGCTGCGGCTCTTGCTGAAAGTGATGACAGCTTTACTGGGCGTTTAAAAGCACTCACACTGACCTTTATCTGTTTCGCCGTTGCGGCTTTCTCTATCGAGATTCTCTTCGATACGCCTTGGTTATTCGCGTTAGGGCTTTTCGTTTCAACCTTCTCTTTTATCATACTCGGGGCAATTGGCCCCAAATACGCGAGTATCGCGTTTGGTTCTCTCTTAGTTGCTATCTATACCATGCTCGGTGCCCACGAGAGTACCAACCTTTGGTTTCAGCCACTTTTACTGTTAACTGGCGCCGCTTGGTACTACTTTATGTCGATGATTTGGCAGATAGTATGGCCAATGCAGCCCGTGCAGCAAAACCTAGCTACGGTATTTGATCAAATCGGCAATTACATTGATTCAAAAGCGGAACTATTTTATCCCGTTTCAGATTTAATTCCTCAACCACACCGAATCATTGAAGCCAAGCTCAACGCTAGTACTGTTAACGCACTCAACATGTGTAAAGCGACGCTGCTTAATCGCTCTAAACGCGGGCACATTGATGGACCAAGTGACCGATTCCTAAATACTTACTTCATCGCACAAGATATTCATGAACGCGTAAGCTCAAGCCATTATCGCTATCAAGAGCTGGCAAAACACTTTGAACGCTCTGACGTGTTGTTCCGTTTTAAATACCTACTCGAAGCCCAAGCCACAGCCTGTAAAGAAGTGGCGAGCTCATTAAAGGTTGGTGCGGAATACCAACATGGTGATAAATCTGTACTGGCACTTGATGAGCTTATGTCTTCACTTAACCATCTACACCAACAGAACAAGCCCGAGTGGAAATCGCTGTTAAACCAATTGGATTACTTATTCAATAACCTGGCAACGGTTGAAAAACAGCTCTCAAATATCAGTAACCCAGATGCAGAGAAGATTGAAGAAGGTGTATTAGACGACACAAACCCACACACGTTGACGGCAATGTGGCATAAAATCAAAGCCAACCTGCATACCGACTCCATGCTGTTTCGTCATGCGATTCGTATGGCGATCACGCTGACACTCGGCTACGGAATCATCCAAGGGTTTAATATTGAGCGTGGTTATTGGATCCTGCTAACAACACTGTTTGTTTGCCAACCTAACTATAGCGCTACCCGCCAAAAGCTAACTGCCCGTGTTATAGGCACGGTTGCAGGCCTATTGATTGGCGTACCGCTACTGACTTTCTTCCCTTCCCAAGAGAGCCAGTTGGTGTTCATTGTGATCAGTGGCGTGATGTTCTTTGCGTTCAGAATCAATAACTACGGCTTCGCGACCGGTTTTATCACACTGCTTGTGCTCTTCTGCTTTAACCAGTTAGGAGAAGGCTACGCAGTCGTTCTACCAAGACTAGCGGATACCTTTATTGGCTGTGCCCTCGCCGTACTTGCTGTCATTTATGTATTGCCGGATTGGCAATCGAAGCGACTGCACAAAGTAATGGCGGATGCGCTCGATTCCAATAAAAATTATCTCGCTCAGATCATTGGCCAATACCGCGTAGGCAAGAAAGACAGCCTCAACTATCGTATCGCTCGTCGTAGTGCACACAATAACGATGCAAATCTAACTGCCGCTATCAGTAGCATGTTGGTTGAGCCGGGCAAGTACCGTACCTCTGAAGATGAGAGCTTCCGATTCCTAACACTCAATCATGCCCTACTCAGCTATATCTCAGCTTTGGGAGCACACAGAACGCGTATCGATGACGAAGCCACGCATAAGCTAGTTCTTGATGCACACAGAGTAATACACGAGCACCTAGATGCTCTAAATGATCAGCTCTACTCCCACCAAGAACAATGTGAAGTGAAAAATGCTTACGACCCTGAGCTTGATAAACGTTTGAGTGAATGGCGTGAAGAAGATGAGAGCTCTGTCAGAATGGTCCTACAGCAGCTACATTTGATCTATAGAATGCTACCAGAACTGCATACCTTAGCGACCAAATTTGCGGTTAAGGTTAAGATAGATAAACCGTTTGAAACGGAAGTATCTTGAGTAACAAACAAAATACCGTAAAAACAAAAAGATAGAGAAACTGCTCAGATATTGATCGCTAGATGTTTTTATATATTGCTCTATCAAAACCCCAACCTTGATAGAGCAACCACTTGCTTACCCTTACTCCATAAGGGTTAAAGAGATTTTACATTGTAGGAATTTTCTGACTTTGATTGACCAAGCCATAACTTTGCCTAACATTTCTCGGACAAAAAACGACCACAGAAATTTATAGTTGTCCTAGTTTTAGGGAACTTCAAACATCATTTAATATTCACTTAATCTTGTTTGATTTCCTGTATCAGTAGGCTATGCTCTATAGAGCATATAAATTTGAACTAAGGTCACAATATGAATACACAGCAATTTGAAGCATTTAAGCAACAAATACAGCTTCTTAGTCCACAGCAATTGAAAGCGCTTCAAGGCGAGATCGACGGTAATCTTGAAACAGACCAACCTTCTGTGCTAACTGATGAAGAGTTAAACGCACTAAATGACCTGTTCAGTTAATAGACAGACGTCACTATTTTAGCTTAAGTTCACATTTTCACCGTAAATTTCATCTGTTCACCATTGCGCTCAAAATATCGTCCACCTAGACTCATTTCATACGTCAATAAAAGGTTCTGTTATGTCGATATCTGGTATTCAATCTGGTTACGCCATTATTCAGCAGTCAACCAACATGGCTGAAGAAGCCGCAATCGAGCTTAATCAAGCCTCTAAACACTCCTTAGAATCCGACGACGCTTTCCAAACTAGCGATTTCAGCTTTAATCAAATAGAGCCAGAGCAATCCATTTCGTTTAAAGACAAAGAACCTGAGCCTACTTCATCCTCAACTGATGCCCTAATAAAACTGACACAAAGCGCAAGTTATAACCGCATTGGTGCGAGTGTGGTTGATCGTCAAAACGAAGCTATCGGTAGCCTTCTCGACATTCATATCTAAATTTCACTCAAATACAGCCTATATTTCGTGAAACTTCGCTGCTTTTTGCTTCAACAACCACACAAACTGTAACTCATTATATCAGGCGCTTGTTTCTGGTTTATTACTCGGTAGAATCAGCGCAAACCAATTTGCTGCACAAACTTTACTTCATACTATTTATGCCAAAACTAAATCTGCATCGCCGTGACTATGTTTCTATTTTAGGAGGCGACATCTCCGCAGACGAATTAGAAAAGAAGCTCCAGCCTCATTTTGAGAAGCCAGTGAATAAACTGACTCCGAGCCCTTATCTGACTGAAAAGAACCTTACACGTCGTTGGACTGCTCTCGATAATGCAGATTCGCAGCAAGAGCTGCTCGACCCTCATACTCAAAGCCAGATTCAAGCTTATGAGAAAAACATAGAGCACTTTATTGGCACGGTTAAAGTCCCTGTAGGTGTATCTGGTCCTTTAAGAGTCAATGGCTTATTTGCTACGGGTGATTACCTCGTACCACTCGCAACGACAGAAGCAGCGCTTGTGGCGTCTTATAACCGCGGCTCAAAACTGATCACCGCATGTGGTGGTGCAAGTGCAATGTTGCTCAATGAAGGGGTAACACGCACTCCTGGGTTTGCATTCCAAGGCTTAGTTGAAGCCGGACAGTTTGTGGCTTGGGCAGTTACCCAGTATGACCAGTTCAAGATCTTGGCAGAATCGACAACTTCGCACGGCAAACTTACCGACATCAACATCAACATCGAAGGTAACCACGTTTACTTGGTGTTTGAATTTCTAACCGGAGACGCTTCTGGTCAGAACATGGTGACCATTGCTACCAATGCTGTATTTGAGTACATCATAGAAAATACTCCAGTGAAGCCCGACCATGCGTTCCTTGATGGCAACTTGTCAGGCGATAAGAAAGCCAATACCCAAACCTTACGCAGCGTTCGTGGTAAAAAGGTAACGGCAGAAGTGAATATTCCTGCAGAGCTTGTCGCGAAATACCTACATACGACGCCAGAGAAGATGGTCCAATTTGGTCAAATGACCACAGTCGGTGGCGCTTTGAGTGGTACTATCGGTATCAATGCTCATTATGCGAATGCGCTGGCGGCACTTTATATCGCTTGCGGCCAAGACGCGGCCTGTGTCGCTGAGTCAGCGATTGGTATGACGCGTATGGAACTCAACAAAGAAGGCGGTTTATACGCTAGCGTGACACTGCCTAACTTAATGGTAGGGACTGTCGGCGGTGGTACCGGCTTACCAAGTCAAAAAGCCTGTTTAGATTTACTTGGCCTGCATGGCAACGGTAAATCACAAGCTCTCGCTGAAGTTTGTGCTGCACTGTGTTTGGCGGGTGAGCTATCAATCGTAGGCGCATTTTGCGCAGGCCACTTTTCACGAGCGCACCATAAGCTAGCTCGTAAATAACCTTTATACAATTTGGCTTGTTCGGTTTTGTCGTTCATGCAAAATCACAAGCCAATCTCAATACGTGAGTCATAAATGGATTACTTACACTTATCGAGGGTGAGCCTTAAGCACCTCACTGCGCTGCATATTATGCTGAACACTCATAGCGTGACTCAAACCTCTGAGCAGCTCTGTGTCAGTCCTTCAAGTGTGAGTAAGACTCTGTCTCAACTTCGTGAGATCCTTAACGATGAGCTGTTCTATCGAGATGGTACTAAGCTCATCCCAACGCCCTTTGCACTGCAAGTCGCTCCAACGGTTCACGCAATTCTTTCTAGTATGAATGGATTGCTTCATCAGAAGAGTTTTGCTCCTGATGAGTATCAAGGCAGCTTTTCACTTTCGATGCGTGAAAGTACCTTCGAGGTGTTCGCGTCTAAGATAAGCAAAATCACCACTAAACTCGCGCCAAAAGCCAAACTCAACATCTATTCAAAGCAACAGCTCGGCTTCGATGCTTTGCTCAGCGGCAAGGTCAACTTGATCTTATTACCCCATGATATATCTCAACCGCCGACCGATAATAAAGAGCTGGTTTGGGAGACGATTCTTCCAGATGAGATGGTTTGTTTAATGGGTGCACACCACCCTCTTGCTCAGCAAGAGCTGACGATTGAAGGCTACTTAGATTACAAGCACATTGGAATTTTAGATAACGAACTGTCTCAGCCTTATTTTGAGCAAAACTTGGTTCAATGCCATAAGCCAAGAGAGATGGCAATATCAGTAGCGGATTTCGGCGCAGCGGCAGTGTTGTGTCATCACACCCATTTCCTATTCACCAGCTCTAAACAGTGGGCCGAACATGCAAAACAAGCGCACGGTTTAGTGAGCAAGCCACTTCCCTTTGATTACGGTAAAGTGGCTTATAGCTTAGTGTGGAACAAGCCGAACATGAATGATCAGGCGATCAAATGGTTGTGTGACCTGTTTTTGGAAACTGAATGCTCTTAGTAGAAACCTAAGTCTTTTCATAATTGATTATCTAAAGATATTAGGTATAAACCTCAGGGGTTTGCATCGGTCTTTGAACTATGGCGTAGAGCTTATCGTAAAAGCTCTGCATTTGTTGCTCTGTACACTTCGGCCAATCTAGCGCTTCGCCAATCACGCCGTGATGTTGAAACGCATTGAGTCGAATTCGAACATCACTTGGCAGCACCTTTAAATAACGCCCCACCTGTTCAATTTCGTCCTCAAGGTCGCTTTTGTTCGGTATATGCAGCAACCTAACCTCGTGTAACCTCCCTTTATCAGCTAAGTATTTGATGGTCTCAAACACCCTATGATTACCTCTGCCTACTAACCATTGATGTGTTTCCGATTGCCATGATTTTAGGTCTATCATCGCGCCATCAAGATAAGGCAATACCTTGCCCCACCCTTGAAGTGACAGCGAGCCATTACTATCAATAAAACACGTGAGATACGCTAACTGCGGATCACGTTTAATCGCTTGAAACAGTTCGATGATAAACGGCAACTGCATGGTCGCTTCACCGCCAGAAACAGTAATGCCACTTAAGAAAAACTGATTATGTCTAACGAGTTCAAGCACCTCTGAGACTGTCATTGTGGTAATTTTCGGGCTCGATTTATGATCGCAGATATCGATGCATTGGTCGCAATTGGTGCAAGCAACTGGATCCCATTTTACTTTGCCTTCAACACTGCTCAAAGCGCCACTAGGACAGCCGCTAACGCAGTCACCACAATGGTTACAGTGATTGATTGTGTGGGGGTTGTGGCAAGTAATACAGTCAAAGTTACAGCCCTGAAGAAACAGCACTAAGCGGTTTCCCGGGCCATCAACACAAGAAAAGGTCAGCACACGGCTGACCTTCGCTTGTTTTTCTGTCTTATTATTTTTAACCCTAGCCATTTGAGTTGTTAGATCAGAAATTTTCATAATTCACATTGTTCGCATTCGAAACGCACCATACACATAACGCACGCACGTTAAAGCTATTCGTATGTCGGCGACATCTCTAAGCTCACCACGCGTGGTTTACGCTCTAGTATGCCCGTGTTCTTCGCAGCTTCAGCACCTAAGAAGGTGGTATTGGTGCGTGAGCCTTGCTCGTCGTATTTTGCAAGGTCAGACAGCTTAATCATGTAACCCGTCACACGAACCAAATCGTTTGATGCCACGTTAGCCGTGAACTCACGGTAACCCGCTTGAATCGCACCTTTACACAAGTTGAACATCGCTTCAGGGTTAGATTTCACTGTTTCGTCGATGGTCAGAATGTCACTGATGCCCGAGGTGTAGAACTTATGGTGACCAGCGGTAGCACGAACGTAAGAGACTGGATCCGGTTCGGTACCATAAGGAATACGAACACCCGGCGTCACATCTTCATCTAAGCTAATACCGCCTTGAGCATGCAGCAGAGCTTTACCTTCTAACCCATACTTCACTTCAGAGCTTTCAACGATCTCAGCCAGCTTTTCAGAGATACGATGGCCAAGCTGATTAGCCTGTTCATCGTGACCATAGCGTCCGGCTTGGCCTTCTTTCTCCATCAAGATGTTCACGGCTTCAGCCATACCGTAGATGCCGAACATTGGCGCAAAACGGTCTTCTTCAATCAAGCCTTCTTGGGTTAAGAAACCCTCAAAAAAGTTAGATTCTTCATGTAAGAATCGGCTACGCGCATTCATAAGCTCAACCATGATAGCGCTGTAGTTTGGTAGCACTTGCTGCAAAAAATCAGCACTGTCTTCAGACTTCAATGCTACCTGCTTAAGGTTCATACGTAC
Organism: Vibrio satsumensis; assembly: GCF_050337435.1. NCBI lineage: Bacteria > Pseudomonadati > Pseudomonadota > Gammaproteobacteria > Vibrionales > Vibrionaceae > Vibrio > Vibrio satsumensis. The sequence goes on from NZ_JAKJSX010000004.1 coordinate 366,828, forward strand.
TAAAGTGTTAGAACCACCAGCTAAAGGCAGTGAGTTGTAGCAACTCACAATACCAAATCGTTTATCACCATAAGCCGCAGCATGCGCTGGGTAGTTGGCAATGTGTGGCTTACTGCATTCACAGATGTTGCTCGCCGCATGACGAAGCAGATCATCAGGCGTCACGGCTGGGTCATACATAAAGGTCAAGTTAGGGGCAATCTGCTTAAGTTCAGCATCGACACGTAAAATAGTACGGCAGATAACATTGTCTGTTGGCCCGATATTCACATGCATAAACGCATCTGGTAGTGTGCGGTCCAGCATGATCCAGAACAGCTTAAGCTTTTGATAAAGCTGACCTTCCGTTAACTCGCCAACGAAAGGCATCAACACATCATCCAACTGACCTAAATAAACCGGAATTGATGTTACGGATGGCACGTGGTGGTAGAGGATGGTGAGCATGTTCAATGCTTCATCGAAATTAGTTGCCGCGCTAAGCTCTAAATACTTTGAGCCTTGATGTAAGTATTTAGAATAATCGGGAAGCACATAGCGCGGCTTAAATGGTGCATGGCCTTCGAACATGTCACACAGCACACCTTGTTGTAAGGCTTGCTCTACTTCATTGCTTACCGACATATACGGCAGGCTAGCTTCAGCTTCTAGGGCAAGATAGCTCGACTTCTGTTTTGGTGACAGGTTGGCATCTGAAATGATATTGCTAAAGCGTTGTTGTTGCTCTGAAAGTTGTGGAGAAGCAGATTGGTGGCTCATGATTAAACCCTTGATATTGTTATGGGCTTATTCTATATCTGGCCATTAGATTTCCACTAGTGAAATGTATGCAATGGTATATTTCCAAAATGGAAATATATGGGATGTACACGAAAGATAAACAATAAAGGACAAGAAGAGTTAATAAAGATTTAGCATTAGTGGAAAGTATACCGCCTAAAAGACAAAACCCACATAACTGACCTTAAAGTCGTTAATGTGGGTTTAGTCTTTTAAATGAGTATTCTAAATGCTAACTCAAGCTACGAACGATTACAGGTGAGGAAGCGCTTGCTTGCGTCCAACACCCATCAACACCTTTAACGCTCCTTGTGGAGTGTCAATCGAGAACGGTGTAGAGACTTCAACCACTGCAAAGCCCGCTGCACTCAATACATTCTCTGAGCGCTGTCGGCTTACGCCATAGTCTTCACTATCGTTTTCTAAGTACCAATCCCAGTGTACAAACGTGCCGTCATTCTCAAGCAGCGTGTAAATAAGACTGACTGTGTCTTGTAGATTAGGGATAAAACCACACACCGAAGAGGCTACCACTAGATCAAACTGATTTCTGAATGCTGGATGCTGCGCTGCAAGTCCGCGCGATAAAATATCAACAACCGGTTCAACGTTAGGTAGCTCTTTCTTATCTAACTCTTCAATCATCCCTTCGGAGATATCAAGTGCAATGATCTCTTTTGCTAAAGGAGATATCTTCTGGCTGAGTAGTCCTGTACCACAACCAAAATCAAGGACACGGGTTCCGTTTAAATCAACGAGCTGTGTTAACTGGTCAAATACGGACTGTGCGAATACTGCGGTCGCGGGATCTTTATCCCAATCAACGGCGTACTCGTCCCATTGTTTCGCCATCATGGCCTCCATCTTTACTTCTTGTAGGTTCGGAACCCCCACAGAGTAAACCAAATTAGTCAATTCGTCATAGAGTTATCATGCAAAGATGGACTATTTCTAAGATAGTCAGCACAATATTCAGATAATATGCACCAACCCCCGCTTAATATGGAAATGAAATGAACCTTTCTCAAGTCCAAGCCTTTTGTTCCGTTGCTGATTTAGGATCAGTTTCTGAAGCCGCGCGCCAGTTAGAATGCAACCGAACCAAACTCAGCATGTCGATTAAAGCCTTGGAAAAAGAGTTAGATGTCGAGTTGTTTGTACGTAGCGGAAACCACGTTGAACTTTCTGAAGCAGGCAAAGCGATTTACAAGGATTGCGAAGGCCTATTGGTGACTGCTGCTCGTATTAAGCAAACCTGCTTGCATGTTTCGGGGGAGTTTAACGCGGAAATTTGGATTGCACGAGACGACTCCCTACCTGACGAAATGTGGCAGGACTTATCTCACACCTTAAATAACAAGTACCCTTCTACCTCATTCAATTTTGTTCTCGCATCTAGTGGTGACTTAGCCAACCTGGTCGAAACTCAGCAAGTCGATTTTGCATTTGGTGTAGATTATGAACGTGTCGATGACCCTAGAATTATCTACAACCCTCTTGGTAAGATTCGAATGATGTCTGTGTGCAAAAAAGGGCATGATCTGAGCGCGATGCGACGTGTCTCTGATGAGGTGTTAAGAAATTCTATGCAAGCTACCATGGTTTATTTAAATGAAAAGGACAACCCTGAGCTTGAGCCCTTCTCTCGCCGTTACATCGGCTTCTCTAGCTTCGACTTTATGTTGGATACAATTTTACGTGAAGAGGCGTGGGGTGTAATGCCAGAGCCATTGATTCGCCATTTATTGCGTGAACAAGAGCTAGCCGTGATCAAACACACCTACGGCTTAACGCAAGAAGACTACTGTATGTTCACTGCAGCGGGCATGGCAGAACACCCTGGAATGAATTGGTTGGCCGACCAGCTTAGTGATTACTTGTTTGATTTCTAGACGGACGACTTTTACTCCATACCTAAGTCTTGCTCTAGAAAACCATCACGTGATCAACCAAGTAACGCCCGTCTTCTTCAACCAACACCATTTCGGCTACAAACTCGCCTTTTGCAATGGTGTACGCTTGTTTCCATACAAAGGCGATGGAATCTGAGCGTCTAAATAGCGCAACTTGCTCCCGTTCAGCAAAAAAACCATTACTGTGCTGATAATGGTGACACACCTTTTCTAAATATTCTGACGTAACGATATCCTTCATTCGCTGCGTAAAATCTCGGCAGTGTTGAGCATGGTCAACCTTGGTTGAACCTTCCATCAAGTTATCCATGATAGGCGTAGCAATCTCCCATAACTCGCTGTCATTGAGGTTATCAAACTTCATATTTATCCACTCCTTGACCCAGATGTCATACAGTTACAACTGAACGATTTACGCGACGTATTCGAATGCTAGCGTTCCCTTTATCGATATGCTTAAGTTTATGTAAACATTGAGCTCACAAAGCTGTGCGACACTGATGACTGATATATTTCATTAATCATAAACCATCTATTCTCAGTTGCACACATCCCTTAGAAAACAGTCATCGTCAACTTTATTGACACCTAAAAATCAACCTAAACCACTGAATTACAATGATTTAAATGAACTAATTAAATAGTACATATAAACGTCATCAGATAAGGTTTGTAAAGTTAGCTCATTATTAGAACAATGAAGTTATCAAAAACATCTGGAAAATATTATGTGTGACAGGAAAAGCCAAAACGAAAATCGAGTACTATTGTTCTCAGCCCTTTTAGCATCAGGCTTCGCTATTGGCGGATTGGTGTTGGGTCTTATCGTTGGCTCTCTGGTCATAGTATTTGACGGTGTCTATTCTCTTATCAGCTTACTGTTAACTTTATTGTCACTAGCTGCTTCAAAATACATTAACCGCCCTTCAGATAGAGAGTTTCCGTTCGGTCGAGCTATCATCGAACCGATTGTGATTGCGATTAAAGCCGTGGTGATTCTACTTGTGGTTGGTTATTCGCTTTACTCTGCGATTGGTGCCTTGATGACAGGCGGTCGTGAGGTCGATGCTTCTATTGCAACTCTGTTTGGTATTTTCAACGTGTTGGGCTGTGGTTATGCTTGGTGGTACATCGCGAACAAGAGCAAACGTATCTCTTCAGGTCTTATTCAAGCGGAATCTAAACAGTGGCAGATGGATACACTATTGAGTGTCGCGGTAACGGCTGGTTTCGTCGTAGCGTGGGCAATGACATTCTCACCTCTTGCATCATACGCAGTATATGCCGACCCAATGATGATGTTGCTGATGTCTTTCTACTTCATCAAAGTGCCATTCGACATGTTACGAGAAGCGATGCGTGAACTACTGATGATGTCGGCAACCAAAGACATTTGTGATGCGGTAGATAAAAACGTTGTCGCGGTAGACAAAGAAGCGGATCAAGATTTAGAGCTAATGGGCGTGACTAAGGTTGGTCCTGAGCTAAGAATCAACGTTGATATTCATACCAATGACCAAGATGCAATTGCGGTTGATGATATTGAACGTACGCGCCGCCAACTTAAGCGACGCTTATCGAAGATGCCTTATGAGCTTCAATTGAATCTCAATATCGCGAGTTAAGAATCGAGAGTTAAAAAAAACAAGAGTTAACCCATCAACCTCTGGTTAACTAAGACTCTGATTGAACCTTTTTAGAAGCCGACGCCGTAACCGTCGGCTTTTTGTCTCTGGTTACCCACCAGCAAGCTAAAGAGCCAATCGTCACCATACAAACGCCTTGCCAAAACGTCATGCTCAGTGACAACCCCAAAATCATAGAAGACAGTAAGGTCGCAAAAATAGGCGTGAAATAGGACATGGTCGCTAGGAAGACCATATTGCCGCCAAGTATCGCGGTATTCCAAAGTGCGTAACCTGCGCCCATACACACACCGGCTAACACTAAGTCAATTGCAGCACTGGTTGTCATCACCATGCCGGTTTCGTTACTCACTGCGTATTTGATCCACAAGGTGATTGCAGTCGCGATAAAGAACAGCACGATCGCATTCTGTCCTTTCGCCACTTTCTGAGTGTAATTACAGTAGACCGCCCAAATAATCGCGCCGAAAAACGCCATTGAATAGGTTTTAGGGTTGGTGGCAATATTGGCAGCGATTTGATCAACAGAAAGCCCCTGATCGCCACTGATACTCCAAGCCACACCAAAGAAGGCTAAGAAAATACTTGGGTAAACCAACCAGTTAATCTTTTTATCGCTGAGCAATACCGCGAACAACACCGTCAATGCAGGCCATAAGTAGTTGATAACGGCCATTTCCAAGGCTTGATGTCGGTTGTTTGCCATCCCTAAAGCCAGAGCTAAGAAGATCTCATAACAAACGAACAGAGCACCACCAATCAACAGGTATGACTTAGAAAAGCGCGACAGCTTAGGTAACCCCATAACACAGACCAACAACAGTGAGCTCACTGTATAAAGACTGGCGGCGCCACCAATTGGGCCCAGTTGTTCTGATACGCTACGAGACAGCGCGATTAAGCAGCTCCAAAGTAAAATGGCAGCAATGCCGTAGCAGCTATGGCGATGAGATTTCAGCACGCCTCTTCCTTATTTTTATTGTAATGGGGTAATCAAAGCGAGCTTAAAACAAAGATAGGCTTAAGCACCACTATCGATAACTTGCAGTAGGTAAAAATAAGTAGCCGAGCACATAACTGTACTCGGCTATCAATCATTTACTCAAAAATCTAATAGCAATTAGCAATTAGCAATTAGCAATTATGCCAACAAAAGTGCTTGCAGGTCAGCCAGAGACTTAACCTGATAATGAGGGTTAATGCCTGCTGGCGTCGCTTTCTCTTGGCTGTTCAACCAACAGGTCTCAATACCAAAATCCAAACCACCTAAAATATCAGAGTGCGGGTTGTCCCCGACCATCAATACTCTTTGCTTTGATGGCAATCCAATCAGCTTGTGTGCATGTTCAAAAATTTCCGCGTCTGGTTTAGCGACACCGACTTCCTCAGAAATGATCACATGGTCAAAGTAGTCTGTCATTCCTGTTCGTTCCAAACGGATTGACTGCAGCTCGGTGAAACCATTCGTAATGATGCCCATGTTCACTTTACCTTTTAACGACTCCATCAACTCTTTTGCACCAGGAAGCAGAGAGCAAATGTCTGCCATTGCGGTCAAAAATGCACTGTTTAGTGCTGCTGTTGTTGTCTCTAACTTTGTTGCCCAGCTTTCAAAACGCGCGTGCTTCAGTTGTGCTGCCGTAATACGGCCATCTTGGTAATCAACCCATAACGGCAAATTAACCTCTTGATAAACTGAATAATCCTGTTCGCTAAAGTCCACGCCAAACCGGGAGAACATCAGCTTCATTCCTTGAAAAGCATCAAAGTGGAACAAGGTTTCATCTGCATCAAAGAATATCCAATCGTACTTCATTTTATGTCCTATTATTCGCGCGGTTGAGCAGTGCTTGTATTTATTTTCTCGTAGCCTCAAAGGCCAGATGTACATTCTACTATCAATTTTGTGAGCCTGAATATAGTTCTAAGAATTTATAGAAAACAAGCAACAAGTCATGATGTATCGCAAATTTTGCCACATATTAAACCAATACCATACAATAAATACACTTAGGTACCGGGAGGTACTATGAAGCACTTTTTACCATCGTCTGTCATGCTTACCCCTTTTCTTGTCAAATACTATGACGAGGAGTCAGAAGACACGCTTGATTCTGAAGAGTCACAAGAACCTGAAATTGAATGCAGCGATGACTCAGATAAAACGTCGACACCAGCCTAACTAGAAGAGTTTTCAATGAAAAACCTTATTTTTCATTGTTATAGAGCGCCATACTGTCTCTAATTTAGTCGATTTATCGCGATCTATTACTGACAATCAACACAGCCAAAAACCATGAAAACGATTGCTATATGAGCCCTATCACAACGACTAACCACAAAGTGGTAGTTCGAATTCAAAGTTGTTCCAGATCAATGGTCGACCACTTGAATGCCGACAACATGTAGGAAATTAAAAATCATAATTAACGGAGTTTTCCAATGTCTACTGCATTTTACATCCCTACAATCAACTTCATGGGTACTGGCTGTCTGAAGGATGCTGCTGATAGTATTCAGTCTCAAGGCTTTAAAAAAGGTCTGATCGTAACTGATAAGATCTTGAATCAAATTGGTGTAGTTAAGCAGGTACAAGACCTTCTTAGCCAGCGCGGCGTAGACGCAGTTGTATTCGATGGCACTCAACCAAACCCAACCATCACTAACGTGAACGATGGTCTAGAATTGCTGACTGACAACGATTGTGATTTCGTTGTTTCTCTAGGTGGCGGTTCTCCACACGACTGTGCAAAAGGCATCGCTCTGGTTGCTTCTAACGGCGGCAAGATTGCAGACTACGAAGGCGTAGACCAATCTGAAAAGCCAATGATGCCTCTTATCGCTATCAACACTACGGCTGGTACAGCATCAGAAATGACACGCTTCTGCATCATCACTGATGAGGAACGTCACATTAAAATGGCAATCGTTGACAAGCACACAACACCGCTTATCTCAGTAAACGATCCTGAGTTGATGCTTGCTAAGCCTGCGTCACTAACTGCTGCAACCGGTATGGACGCACTAACTCACGCAATCGAAGCTTACGTTTCTATCGCAGCAACGCCAATCACAGATGCAGTAGCGATTAAAGCGATTGAACTAGTGCAAGCGCACCTAAGAACAGCAGTATCGTACGGCGAAGACATTGAAGCGCGCGAGCAAATGGCTTACGCACAGTTCATGGCTGGTATGGCATTCAACAATGCTTCTCTTGGCTATGTTCATGCAATGGCGCACCAACTGGGTGGTTTCTACGACCTTCCACACGGTGTATGTAACGCTATCCTGCTGCCACACGTTCAACGCTACAACGCGCAAGTTTGCCCTGAGCGTCTACGTGATGTTGCAAAAGCAATGGGCGTGAATGTTGAAGGCATGACACCAGAGCAAGGTGCAGAAGCGGCTATCAACGCGATTGTTCAACTAGCAAACGACGTGAACATCCCAACAGGTATCGCACAGCTTGGTGCTAAGCTTGAAGACATCCCAACTCTGTCTGACAACGCACTGAAAGACGCTTGTGGTTTCACAAACCCTAAACAAGCGACTCACGAAGAAATTTCTGCGATTTTCGAAGCGGCAATGTAATCTAGAAATATATACAAAAACGAAACGTACAACGGGCTCTTTAAGAGCCCGTTTTCTCATCCTAAACTAAACCTTCCCTGCTAATTTAGGTCAACCAGACCCTACTAACTAATACAACCTTTCCTATTTGGCCTCACAAGATTTAACGGCGACATCTCGTGATGAAAAGTTCGCATTGTTTAAATTGCTTGGTTATAGTCAACCTATTGATATATAAAATGACATATAGGTTCCATTGAGTCGTTGGATAGTTAGCACTTCATTATTGGCATCACTCGCTACCCACTCTGCCCTCGCGGAGGAAAAGGACGAGTGTCACAGCCAGCCGCTGGAAGACACACGTGTCGAGAAAGCCTATCACTTCCTAAACAGCAGGTTTTGTCAGCCCGCAATCTGGTTCGATAGCTTCTTTGTTGATGACCGTATTACGGAAGATGCTAGAGCTGGGACCTCGGTGCGTTGGTACAATGATTTCATCTATTCAGAAGGTGGTGATGTAGATTACTCAACCAAGCTCAACGCACGCTTGCATTTACCCTTTGTTAGCAAACGCCTCAAATTGATTTATGAATCGGTTAGCGATGAAGAGTTCTTGGATTTCTTCCCACAAGATTCTGAGGAATTAGAAAGTGCACTTGGTCTGCGTTACGACGCCTATGCCAAGGGATATAGCAGCTTCAATATTAAGGCGACATTACGACCGCGTATCGAAGCTCGCTATCGTTTTACCTACCCTCTCACAACCGATGCGGTATTCAGGCTTACCCAGCGTGTATATCAAGAAAAACAAGAGACTGGCGAAATCACTGACATCGATTTTGATCTTTCCTTAAGTGATGATTTCTTGGCTCGATGGTCAAGCTTTGCGGGGTACAACGACGATCTTAAAGGTTGGAACTATGGTACGGGATTAACCTTGTATCACTACCTTTCTCAAGACCAGGCGCTGCAATATAGCGCCACGATTAATGCAACAGATGAGCCTTATAATCATTACGAATACGCTCAAGTTTCGATTACCTACCGACAAAATGTATGGAAAGAGTGGCTGTTCTACGAACTCACTCCTCGTTATCAATGGGAACGAGAGCCCAATGAGAAACATACCGAAGAAGCGAACATCACCCTTCGGCTTGAAGTCCTGTTTAACAATGTCTAGCTCAAGCACGTTTAGTTATTGTTTGTGATATGAGCATCGAGAGATAAAAACAGAAGCACAAAAAAAGCACATCATGCGATGTGCTTTTCAATTCTATAAAGCTCAAATTGAAGCCTTAACCTTTATAATTTCTCACTCGTGCCGCTTCTGCTTCACGCTTGTCGACGACCGTTTTACCGATTGGCGCCAATGAGATAACCGCGAGCTTAAGGTGCTGAATCGCAAACGGAATACCGATGATAGTAATGAAACACGCTACTGCTGACATGATGTGACCAATCGCCAACCAGATTCCAGCAAATAAGAACCAAATGATGTTACCAATCAGACCAAGCGGGCTGGTACCGATGTCAGTTTCATTGGTCAATTCATCACGTGAAATCGCTTCTTGACCAAATGGGAAGAATGAGAAGTTACCCATTACAAAACACGCTCTACCCCATGGAATACCAACGATGGTGAGGAATGCGAGCAGTCCGAAGAACCACCATGCCAGTCCCATAAATACGCCACCAAACAGAAACCAAATGATGTTTCCTATTGTTCTCATGTTGTCTTCTCCAAATCTTTGAATGCTGTTTATTTCATATGCCGAATAAGGCAATACTTGTTCTAATAGGTTCATTATTATTGAGTCTTTATGAACCGCTTATGAATCGCCTACATTTTCTGTGATTGATACACACCACGAAACGCCAAATCCGCTTAGGGATCATCGATTTTATTTGATACCATGTTCGTAGATTTTTAGTATCACAAAGCTAAACAGCTACAACAACTAATTTAAGGCCGAACTTATGAACAACACTGAGCAACCTAAAAAGAAAATGAAAAACTGGGTGCCAATCGTCTTCTTCGGACTTCTCAGCACAGTGCCTGTATTCATGTTTTTAGTCGACGTGTACATCAACCAATACATGTAACAAATCCCCGTCATCTTATCGGCGTAAAAATGAATACAGAAAACAATTCCTGTATTCATTTCAGTTAACTCACTTCTGCTGTAATCAATTCAACTCTTCTGCGATCAAATCAACTCTTCGTTAATTAAATCAGCTCTTCGTTAATAAAGTCTAGAATGTCGATCAGCTCATGATCTGGCAAGTTTAGTAAGTTATCACCTACATACCATTCAATCTTACATTGGTTTGGCAGTTCGCTGATCGCTGGGTTTCCTATCCAAATCTTGTGCTTCTTAGCTATATTGTCGCGCAGGATAATGCCATCCTCAAAACCCACCGGTAAATAGAGGTGAAGCATGTTTACTTGGGGTTGCTGCGGGTTCACTTTGAACTGCGGGTAATCTTGTAAGATTTGATAGATTTGCTTAGTACGCTCATACAATGCTGGCATCAACTCAATCCGTTGATCAAACTGCATTGCTGCCGAAACCACGTAAGGCGTGCGATGATAAACATTTCCGCCCTGACGCTTCATCCATGCCGACGCTTTTGCTACGAAAGCCTTGTCACCTAATAAGAGTGAACCCCCAAGACCGTTTAACCCTTTGTACAGCGAAACATAAGCCGTATCGAACCCCTTCGCGATTTCGCTATATGGCTTTTGATAATACGCGCCGCACTCCCACAAACGAGCACCATCCATATGCAGATGAATCGATTGTTCTTTGCAGTACTGCTTTATCGCTTCAAGCTCTTCCCACTCAGGCAGCTGACCACCAATCTCTCGCATCGGTAGTTCATACAATGCCGCGGCAATCTCATCAGGCCAAGCCTTTAAGTCGTCGACATTCCAAGTGCGAAATACATTACCAACCGGAAGTACATTGAAACGGTTCTGGAGCTGATACCCTTGGCGTTCATGGCGCATAATATGACTCGACTCATGCATCGCTACTACTGGGTTTCTTTTCTCTTGGCAGGCAATTTCTAATGCTGTGGGTTGGTTCATGGTGCCGGTAATCACAAACACGGCGGCTTCATAACCAAGCAGCTCTGCGACCTTATTCTCAAAGCTCTCGATAAACTCGCCATCACCGTAGGTGTCGTGCGCCACATCATGTGTTTCGCACCATTCAGCCATTTGCGCGAAGGTTTGGGCTGGTGTTGGATCGAAGTGGCCAGAAAGCAGCAAATTACATTGTTGACGCAAGTTCGTGCTCATACCTTTTCCTTTATTCATTGTCGTTCGATGTAGGGTGATTGAATTATTTACGTTAGCCTTCAACGGTGACATAAAGTGCACCTATTCGCTTTTATTATTAGCGAATAATTAGTTTTACTCAGTCATCGGCTGCATGTGCCGGAAATACTCAAATTGACGGGTGTTTTATATAATTAAGTCCCTAAAAACACGCGCATCTAACTAGATAAGTATGGGCTAATTCGTTGTTGTTCAACCATTCTTCTATTATTGTATATCTATAATTCCAATAAATATTATTCGTTAATGGACAAAGAGGGCTATATGTCGAAAAATCGAGTCTTGGTGCTATTCGCCCACCCTTCTCAGCATCGCTCTGAAGCTAACAAACCCTTATTTGAGCAAGCCAAACGTATTGAAGGCGTCACCTGTGTCGACCTTTATGCTGAATACCCAACCTTCAAGATCAATATCGATCGCGAACAGAAACGCCTTTTGGACCATGACATCATCATTTTTCAGTTCCCACTATATTGGTACTCAACGCCCGCGATTCTTAAAGAGTGGCAAGACCTCGTCCTAGAATACGGATTTGCTTACGGCACCGACGGTAATGAACTGCAAGGTAAAAGCTTGTTATGCAGTATCACCGCTGGCGGCAAAAAAGAGGCTTATCAAACTGACGGTTATAACCACTTCACCATCCGTGAACTGCTTCACCCAATCGAACAAACGGCGTCTTTGTGCGGCATGAACTACTTGGCTCCATTAGCTTTGTTTGGTTCACGTACTGCGTTAGAAGAAGGCCGAATTCAAGATCACGTACATAGCTACAATTCGCTTTTAGAGGCTTTTGTTGCCGGCGAAGTCGACCTCAAAAAGGCAAGCAAGGCTGAAAAGCTAAACCATTACGTCGATGAAATGATGAGCAGAGGTTAGATCATGACAGGATATTTTCTACAAGCATTTATCTATTTGCTCGCGGCAGTCATCGCCGTCCCTATCGCCAAGAGGCTTGGCCTCGGTTCTGTGCTTGGTTACCTGATTGCTGGTGTGGTGATTGGCCCAATCATCGGCTTAGTGGGTGAAGAGACCACGACCATTCAGCACTTTGCCGAATTCGGTGTGGTGATGATGCTGTTCTTGGTCGGACTTGAACTTGAGCCAAAGATGCTTTGGGCAATGAGAAACCGCCTTATGGGATTGGGTGGCTTGCAAGTTGGTGGTACTACCGCGATTGTAATGGGGATTGCCCTGTTCTTTGGACAACCTTGGACGATCGCGCTGACTATAGGTTTGATCTTCGCACTGTCATCTACCGCGATTGTTCTCCAAACCTTTAATGAGAAAGGACTCTCCAAGACAGAAGGCGGCAAGAATGCTTTTTCGGTCTTACTGTTCCAAGATATCGCCGTCATCCCTATGTTGGCATTCATCCCTCTATTGGCGTTGCCAGAATTAATCGAAGCTGCACAAAGCGCAGTAGCTTCGGCTTCTGATCACCATGAAGAGTTGAGTCTTGTTGCTGGCCTACCCGGCTGGGCTTATGGTCTTGTGATCACAGCATCGATTGCGATTGTAGTCGTCGGCGGACACTTCTTGAGTCGTCCACTGTTCCGCTTTGTGGCGAGCTCAGGCCTGCGTGAAATCTTTACCGCAACCGCACTGATGTTAGTTATTGGTATTGCTGCACTAATGAGCCTTGTTGGCTTATCTCCTGCGCTTGGTACCTTCCTTGCCGGTGTGGTATTGGCGAACAGTGAATTCCGCCATGAGCTTGAGTCTAATATCGACCCGTTTAAAGGGCTGCTTCTTGGCTTGTTCTTCATTACCGTAGGTGCTGGCATCAACTTTGATGTTCTATTCAACGACTTTGGTTTGATCATTGGCCTCACCCTTGGCGTTATGCTTCTTAAAGCCTTAGTACTATTTACGTTGGCGTTGATCTTCAAAATCAAAAACAGTGACCGTTGGCTGTTTACATTGAGCTTGGCGCAAGCCGGTGAGTTTGGTTTTGTACTACTGAGCTTCTCTGCTCAAAACCACGTACTACCTGCTGACATTGTCCAAACATTGTCGCTGGTTGTAGCACTTTCAATGTTCCTAACACCAGGGCTGTTCATTCTATTTGATAAAGTGATTCTGCCGCGTTACGAACAAAAATCGAACGACCGCGAAGAAGATACTATTGAAGAGAAAGGCACCGTTATCATTGCGGGCATTGGTCGCTTCGGCCAAATCGTTAACCGCTTATTGGTGTCGAATGATGTCAATACTGTGGTTCTGGATCACCAAGCTAACCAAGTCGATTTATTACGCTCCATCAATATCAAATCTTACTTTGGTGATGCAACTCGTCATGACTTATTGCATACCGCAGGAATCGAAGAAGCAGCAATGCTTGTCGTCGCTATCGATAACCAAGACTCAAGCGTTGAATTGGTGAAGTATGTTAAACACACCTACCCTAATGTGAAGATCTTGGCGCGAGCATTCGACCGTGGTCACAGTTACCGCCTACGAGAAGCTGGTGCAGATTCTGTAGTCTCAGAAACGTACCACTCGGCACTCGAAATGGGCGCAGAAGCTTTACGTTCTTTAGGGCACCACCCTTTCTTCGTCGAACAGCAAAAATCAACGTATCAACGTGTTGAAAGTCGTAAGTCTGAAAAGCTTTACCAAGCTTGGTCTGATGCTGAAGAGAACCCGCGCTACGACAACAACTACCGACAAATCTTCATTCATCTAGAAGAAGCAATGAAAGAAGACATGAAAAAAGATCGTTCAGACAAGCACTCGCGTTCAGAACGAGGTTGGACACCACCGCCAAAAGGTTATGCCGACGGCTTTGAGGAAGAACAATCCTAATCAGGGCTCTAAATACAAGGTCAAACACCATTCAAAAAGCGGCTTATAAGCTGCTTTTTCTTCACCTAACCCACACGAAGTGCCCTATCTGTACGAAGAACCGATGCTGGAATCGGTAATCCACAACATTTATGTGATCTACCTATAATTTTTAATTTCTACTCACATAGCAAAAATGAATTCATTTTTTACATTATTGAAACATTCCACCCTTGCATAAACCACACTATAAAAATGGCTATATATGCACTCCATCTAACTATTCGAACATCGAGTCGATTTATAGCGACCACTCTCTAACGCTTGAATTACATTGCATATATCTAAACTCGCCTCACAAGCCGCCATCAAAACATTCACAAAACCAATAGTTAACGCTCCACATTCACAAATTCAAACCGTAAAAATTAACACAAACGTTTCAAAGTATGTCTATCGTTACAATTTGTAACGTATGCCAGTTGTCGGTATAGTCCTGCACTTCAAAAAGTGAGGCGGTTGCGCTCACCTTAAAGGAGATAATAATAATGATTACTAATGATGCTGTAATAATGGGCATGTTAGCTGTTATTCTTGGCGGTGTTTTTATCACGGAAAGTAGCCAAAATAGCGCACTGAAAAAATTCTACTCGTTCGTTCCGGGTCTATTGCTCTGTTACTTTGTTCCCTCATTGCTGAACAGCTTCGGCATCATCGATGCGTCAAACTCAAAGCTATACTTCGTTGCAAGTCGCTACCTATTACCGAGTGCACTCGTTCTTCTGATCATCTCAGCAGACCTTCGTAAAATATTTGGCCTTGGTTCTAAAGCCGTCATCATGTTCCTAACTGGTACTGTCGGCATTATCATTGGCGGGCCTTTAGCGATTCTGATTATCGACCAAGTCAACCCTGACCTTGTATCTGGCGATGTATGGCGTGGCCTTACAACAGTAGCTGGCTCTTGGATCGGCGGCGGTGCAAACCAAGCCGCCATGAAAGAAGTGTTCGAGGTTGATGACCAACTCTTCTCTGCAATGATTACAGTTGATGTTATCTGTGCAAACATTTGGATGGCCGTATTACTTGTCATGGCAGGTCGTCAGAAGAAGATTGATGCATGGCTAAAAGCAGACACATCAGCTATCGAAGAGCTAAAAGAGACGGTTTCTAAATACCAAGAAGAGAACGCTCGACCAACCACTACTACCGATCTAATGAAGATCGCTGCAATTGCCTTTGGTCTAACAGGCCTTGCTCACTTCTTCAGTGACCTAATCGCACCATGGATCTCAACGAATGCTCCAGAACTTGCGAAATACAGCCTTACATCTGGCTTCTTCTGGCTAATCGTTATGGTAACAACGTTCGCGTTGATCGCTTCGTGCTTCAAATCGACACGTAGCCTTGAGCACAGTGGCGCATCGAAAATTGGTTCAGCGTTCATCTATATCCTAGTTGCTACCATTGGTATGCAAATGGATGTTACAGCCATCTTTGACAACCCTGGTTACTTCTTCATTGGTATCACATGGTTAACTATCCATGCCCTTCTGATGATTATGATGGCGAAGCTAATTCGTGCACCATTGTTCTTCATGGCTGTAGGTAGCCAAGCTAACGTAGGTGGCGCAGCATCAGCTCCTGTGGTTGCAGCTGCATTCCACCCTGCATTAGCTCCGGTAGGTATCTTGATGGCGGTACTGGGTTACGCACTTGGTACATACGGTGCTTACATCTGTGGCCTCATCATGCAGGCTGCTGCGGGTTAATTGAAGCTCACTAACCCAATAACACAAAGGCAGAACGATGATCGTTCTGCCTTTTTCATTTCTACTCTTTCACACTTAAATTAATCAAGTAAAGACGCCAGTTTATTTTCCACCACAGGGCTAATATTAAAGCTCAACATAAAGTCTGGATGCGTCTTTTCATCTTTCTCGATATAGTAATTCGCTTCAATGCCCAACTTCCAAGGGCGTCCGTTCAGGACAGCAGTTTTACTAACGCTGATATTTAACGGAATTTCCGCCTGATCCTTATTCCAGTCATACGAGAATGTCGGCGCAGAGCCTACCGTCCAACCACCTCCTAAGATCTCCACCCAAAACACTTGTGTCGACGTCCTGTTGATTCGAGTATCAGAATGATCGGCTCCGTCTCCAGACACGCCATATAAGTGGTTTGGGAATATGCCTACAACTCGCTCACTACTCGCATTCCCGAACATGAACTCAGGCCCGATAGCAAATTGATCCGCCGTTAAGTCACTGCTGCCCGTAGGCAACGAAGCAAAGAGACCGAAAGCGACAATAGTACCGCCCTCCATTTTAGGTGCATAAGCTAAATCAAATGAGATGTCGGTAACGCCAGACTGATCCATACGCTGCGAGCTTGCTGGTGTATCTACATGGAAATCATTCTGAACATAAGAGATAGCCGGACGGAAGATTACTTTATCTCCATTATCCATAGGAAAAGGCAGTGTCGGCTGCAATACGGTTGCGAAAGTATCTCCTCCACCATCGTATCCACCTGAATACTGGAGTTTTAAATTGAGGCTAGCGTAAGCTGTGTTTGGGTTTGCAAGTTCCTTTGCTGCCTGCTCTGCTGCTTGATCATTTTCGGCTTTCGAAATATCGACATCAGCGCTAGCAAAATTCGGCGTTAATAATATTCCAGTTATTATCAGTGCAAGTGGTTTACAAGCCATTGAAGCCCTCTTTAAAAATTAAACGCGGTGTATTACGCATATTTTAAAGACTAGCGAGAGACAAAATAGCCATTCAGCGACATCAATAATTAATCGATTCCTAGAAAACAAAAAATGCCCCAAATTTCTTTGGGGCATTTTCATTGTAGAACTAGCTAAGGGTTTCCCCTATTCGCTTATTCCCAATCTAGGATTACTTTACCAGACATACCAGAGCGCATCATGTCGAAGCCTTTCTGGAAGTCGTCCACTTTGTAGTGGTGAGTAATGATTGGTGTTAGATCTAGGCCAGACTGGATTAGTGAAGCCATCTTGTACCAAGTTTCGAACATCTCACGACCGTAGATACCTTTGATAACCAAGCCTTTGAAGATTACTTGGTTCCAGTCTACTGCCATGTCTGATGGTGGAATACCTAGTAGAGAGATCTTACCGCCGTGGTTCATGTTAGTCAGCATGCTGTTGAACGCAGATGGGTTACCAGACATTTCTAGGCCTACATCGAAGCCTTCAGTCATGCCAAGATCAGACATTACGTCTTCAAGCTTCTCTTCCATCACGTTTACTGCGCGCGTTACACCCATCTTCTTAGCAAGATCTAGGCGGTATTCGTTTACATCAGTGATTACAACGTGACGAGCACCAACGTGCTTAGCAACAGCTGCAGCCATGATGCCGATTGGGCCAGCACCAGTAATTAGCACGTCTTCACCTACTAGGTCGAAAGAAAGCGCTGTGTGTACTGCGTTGCCAAACGGGTCAAAGATTGATGCTAGATCGTCAGAGATTTCTGCAGGGATCTTAAATGCGTTGAACGCAGGGATCACAAGGTATTCAGAGAATGCACCAGTGCGGTTAACACCAACACCTGTTGTGTTACGACAAAGGTGAGTACGGCCGCCACGACAGTTACGACAGTGACCACATGTGATGTGACCTTCACCAGATACACGATCGCCAATTTCAAAACCACGAACTTCTTGACCGATGCCAACAACTTCACCCACGTATTCGTGACCTACTACCATAGGTACTGGGATTGTGTTTTGTGACCACTCATCCCAGTTGTAGATATGTACGTCTGTACCACAAATTGCGGTTTTCTTAATACGGATAAGAAGATCATTATGACCCATTTCAGGTTTTTCAACCTCGGTCATCCAGATGCCTTCTTCAGGCTTAAGCTTAGAAAGTGCTTTAATTTTCATAATGTTACCTAGTTCATCTCGCCTAACTGTAAGGCGAGAATCAAAAATCTATATGTTCTATTGGGTGTTGCTCTACCTAATTAAAGGATGCCGTGGCACCCCTTTAAAATTAGATGATGCCCATGTCTTTACCAACTTGGATGAACGCATCAATTGCGCGGTCTAGCTGCTCACGAGAGTGTGCAGCAGACATTTGCGTACGGATACGAGCTTGGCCTTTTGGTACTACAGGGAAAGAGAAACCTACAACGTAGATGCCTTTCTCTAGTGCGCGCTCTGCGAATTCAGCCGCAACTTTTGCATCACCAAGCATGATTGGGATGATTGCGTGGTCAGCACCGCCCATAGTGAAACCCGCTTCTTCCATGCGAGTACGGAAGTGAGTAGAGTTTTCCCATAGTTGAGTACGTAGGTCGCCAGATTCCGCTAGAAGATCTAGAACGCGAATAGAAGCAGATACGATTGCTGGTGCAACAGAGTTAGAGAATAGGTATGGACGAGAACGCTGACGTAACCAGTCGATCACTTCTTTCTTACCAGAAGTGTAACCGCCTGAAGCGCCACCCATTGCTTTACCAAGCGTACCTGTGATGATGTCGATACGGTCAACAACGTTGTGGAACTCGTGAGTACCCGCGCCGTTTTCACCCATGAAGCCAACTGCGTGAGAATCATCAACCATCACTAGTGCGCCGTACTTGTCAGCAAGGTCACAGATAGCAGGAAGGTTAGCGACTACGCCGTCCATTGAGAACACACCGTCAGTTACGATAAGCGTGTGACGAGCGCCCGCATCTTTAGCTGCGATTAGTTGCTGCTCTAGCTCTTCCATGTTGTTGTTCGAGTAACGGAAGCGCATTGCTTTACATAGACGAACACCATCAATGATAGATGCGTGGTTTAGAGCATCAGAAATGATTGCGTCTTCTTTGCCTAGAATCGTTTCGAATAGGCCAGCGTTTGCATCAAAGCAAGATGTGTAAAGGATAGTGTCTTCTTTACCAAGAAACGTAGATAGCTTTTGCTCTAGTTCTTTGTGAGAGTCTTGAGTACCACAGATGAAACGTACTGAAGCCATACCAAAGCCGTGCTGATCCATACCGTCTTTAGCAGCTTCGATAAGTGCTGGGTGGTTAGCAAGACCTAAGTAGTTGTTTGCACAGAAGTTTAGTACTTCTTCACCAGTCGAGATAGAAACCGCTGCTTTTTGTGCAGAAGTAATAATGCGCTCAGACTTGTAAAGACCTTCTTCTTTAACTTCTTCGATTTGAGTTTGAATCTGTTGGTAAAATGCAGAAGACATTGTCTATTCCTTCCTAATTATTATTCAGCAGCATCGCGCGCCGCATTATGTAGGGGATGTAAACGATTTCAATTCGATCATTTACACTGTAAAACTTATACCCCTATTCTAGTTGAACATCCGCTTTTCGATTATCCCTTTAGTTGGAAAAACATTAATGAATCACAGGCATCAATCATTATTCATCCCAGTGACACAGGGCACATTAACGCCCTTAGCTTTCTCTTTTAAACGCCAAATCTCCTCTAATTTCCCTATAATTTCGCTTTCATATCAAATCTCAATTTTTAATATCAAAACGATATAGTCATCAAAACCGGCTTATCTCATAATGAGCACCAGCAACGCCGCTATACAGATAAGCTTCAAACACATCAATCTATCAGAGTAATCACACTAAGCAATTAATGAAATTGATTCACAAATCAAAGTAAATCGCTCACAATCACTTTACGCTCATCGCCGAAACTCGTGGATACTTATGGTCAACCCTAAACTCATCGCCCTACTTCCAGATCTAGCCTCATTCATTTTAGTGGTAAATGAAGGGAGCTTTACTGCGGCAGCAAAACAGTTAGGGGTGACACCTTCAGCCTTGAGTAAGCTCATCACTCGCTTGGAAAAAGCACTGTCGGTGAAACTGTTTGAACGAACCACTCGTACCCTTATCATCACCCAAGCAGGCCAGTTGGTATACGATCAGAGCGTGGTGATGATCAACGCGGCGCAACAAGCAGTTGAGCTTTCAACCTCCGACCATACTGAACCTGCGGGCTCTATAACGGTAGCGGCACCAGAAGCCTTCTTGAACTCGGTTCTACAGCCTTTCGTTGTACCATTCTTAAACCAGTACCCTGAGATCCAACTTAAGTTAAGAGCAGCAGATGGCGACATCGACATATTGCGCCAAGGCATCGACATTGCGTTTCGCCTTACCGACAAGCCAGACGAGAGTTTGGTATTGAAAGAGCTCGGAAAAACAAACCTCGTATTATGTGCGAGCCCCGACTATCTAGATGCCAAAGGAATTCCTCTCCACCCTACCGAGCTTTCTGAGCACGACTGCTTATACCTTGCAGAAACAGATAAAGACCACATTTGGGACTTTCTTAAAGATGATGAGTTTTACACAGTCCCCGTCAGCGGACGTTACGCTGTGAACCACTCGCAAATGCGACTAAAAGGTGTGAAAGAAGGGCTTGGCGTCGGTATTTTCCATGACTTCGTGATTCAAGATGCATTGGCTGAAGGCTCTGTTGTACAGGTATTGGAAGATTGGACTATCAAGAGTAATTACCATGGTGCTATCGCAATGCAGTTTGCTCAAACCAAGTACATGCCAGCCCGATTGCGTGTATTCATTGATTACGCGATGGAACACTTGGGTGACAAGCTGGCAGGAGAAATAAACTGATACTGAAAGAAATACATAATGCTGCAAGCATTGTGTGAATGATACAGATCCTCTCAAACTGAGAGGATCTGTATAGATATTGATTAGCTTAACGCCATCTTCAGTTTCTCAACGCGTGAAAACAACAACCAATCCAATAGCAAGGCAGTCACAATCGTTGCTCCCGCGAGTGGAAACAGCACTGAAATAACAACGACAGTTACTAAGCCTACTTTCCATAGGCCTTCGTCACCAAACTTAGGTGGCGCTCCAAGCTTGCGTTGGCCAGAAGGTCTGCGCATCCACCACATTACACCGCCAGTCACTGACACAACAATGAACGCCAAGCAAAACAAAGCATTTAGAAGCTTATTGATGATACTGATGTCACCTTGGTGCAATGAAATACCAACCGCTAACGTCTTGGCGATGAAGTTGTAATCTTGCCAGGTCACTTCACCAAGGATACGACCTGAATATTGATCTAGGTGCGTGGTACGATCTTGGATTGGATCGATGATATCCCCGCCCATTGTATTGGCTGTGACCGTGTAAACACCCGTTTCTGAGCGTGGGAAGTTCACCTTGTATTGCGTGAAGCCGAAAGATCGTGCTTTTTCGATGACATCATCAATACCAAAGCTGCTTGCTGCAATCACATGTTGAGAGTGGTCTTCCCCCATCTTAGAGTGATCATGAGGTTCAGATGCCTCTTCCACGTGGTGTACATGCTCTGCAGGCTTATCTTGAGACAACGGCAGTGGTGTTTGTTCTAAGTTCCACGGCAGTTCTTCTTCTGAACCGTGGTTAAGCGATGCGTGCGTCTTATCAGACAGCGGAATATCATCCCACATTTGAGCAGGGAAAGTGCTCCATGCTTGGACTAACTTGCCGCCCCAGAAGCCCGTCCACGCCAATCCTGAAAGAATAAACAACAGCAGGATAAGAGATAACGTGCCGCCAATATTCGCATGTAGGTCACGCATCAGTACACGTGACCCTGATGACACTCTTAGCTTAAGAAAACCAGCACGGCTAGCGTTGTCTCTCGGTAGCCATAAGTAGATACCGCTGATAAGAAGCAGAATCGATAAGCTAATCGCCACTTCAATAAGGTAATCGCCCCAATCACCGATTAGTAAGGTGCCATGAATATCATTCACGAGTTGATAAAGGCTATCGCTGCGCGGAATCTCTCCGACCACTTCGCCAGTGTATTGATTCACGGTGGCGAAAACGGACGTTCCGTCTTCAAGTGATACTGAAAAACGGTTAGCGAGATTAGGTGCTTTGCTTGGAACAAACTGCGTCACCGAGCCTTGTGGGTATTGATCCTGCACTGCGGCTAACTGCAGTGAAGCCTTGACGGGTTTACCCGATGCAGCAACTTCAATCGCATCGTGATGGAAAGCCAATTCAATTTCATCATCAAACAACATCACCAAACCAGTAATGCTCAGCATTAACATGAATGGGATAACGAATAGCCCAGCATAGAAGTGCCAGCGCCATGTGAGGAAGTAGAGGAATTTATTGCGGTCTTTCGTTTTTACACTGCTTGCTGACTGCGAATTAGTTTGTGCTTTCGCAGAGGCTTGAGATTCATTTCTCAACATTATTATTTCCTTTGACACGCGCAAACATACCTTCTGAAAAATCAGAAAGTAATCGGAGCATATTTAACTTTACTTAATACTATATTTTTTAATTGTTTTAATGGGTTAGGTTTAAGCAATATCAAAGGGAGGGCCGCGTGGAACTTGCCTCGTGTAGCGTTCGCTTAGAGCCAAAAAAGCGTAGCTGTCGGAGACAATAGAACTCAGTCGAGTTGTCAGTAGTGTAGTTGGAAGTTCATCTTGGTGAAACGTGGAAAAATGGCTAAACGGACACGGTTTTCCTTTGTGTGTGTTTGGTTCACCTTCTTCAATCTGAACCAGTTCAAAACCGTTGACCGTACATAACGACGCCCATACTCCCGCACTATTACCATGAGCATTGATAACAGGCATTAATGTCACTAGCACCCAGCTTAATGCTGTAGCAAGTAACATGGAGAAATTGAACGAAGTTCGGCGCATTATTCCTAATCTTTATAAATTTCCCTTATTATGAGGCACTTGTTATATAGGTAAACGTAAAGATTAGCATCAGGTTAAAAAATTGAAGCTAACGCACACTCTATTTAGTTAAAAACTGGTTACAACAGAAACACTAATAAAATATTACACACCTCAGTGCATCAAACTGATTAGAAAAAAGACAATTAAAAACGCCGCTTATATTTTCCCTGAAAAAGGAAATATAAGCGGCGTTTTAGAAGTTGAATTTTGTTATCTACTAACTTGTTTTGGTAACTCTAGCGAACAAGATAGCTATCGGCAGTGATAGATAAGCAAACTCAATTGATTAGCAAATTAACCGAAGATCTTACTCCAAATACTTGGATTACGTTTCTCATGGTACTCTTCACGAAGGCCGTCAATAGTACGAAGTTCTTGCTGTGCCGACGCTAAGTCACCTTGGTCTAGCTTCTGTTCAATGCTATCCAGTGATGCACTGATCTTTTTGAAGCCTTCCATGAAGTTATCTTCTTTCTCTACTGGGTAAACACCCGTTTTCAGCTCTGCTACTAACGTATCTAAACGAACGATAGGCTTTTGCATCTCTTCAATGCTTTGAGCTTCTGCCGCTTGTTTGAATGCAAGCTTCATTTCTTGCATGTTTTTCTTAAGGTCTACATTAGCAAATGCGTTGCCAGACAATACTGAAGCAGCGATTAAACCAGATAAAAGGATTGAGCGAGTTTTCATTGTTTCTCCAAGTGAAGCGGTCTCTTTGAAGTTAGAGCCATCATTACTGTGGCACTTCGACTTTATTATTTTCCGGCTAGTGTATACAAAAATCCGTCACGCACAAAAATTGATTGTGTCGAAATGCAAACTAGCTAACTAATAACAGACGATCAATCACTCAAACCCCGAAAACTCAACGATAGATTCACGCCCACGTATAGCTAAAAATTCTAAGAATTGCTGTGGTGAATGAGTGATCACTTTACTCGAATCTACACCCACTTCATCTAACAATGCAGCGACCAAGTCCAAGCCACCGACATCTAAACAGAAATGCGCGTCGCTGCCTGTAGTAATAAACGCGCCCTTCGCTTTCGCTATTCTTGCAATCTCATAACAGCGGTCAACGCTGCCAACTCGGCTATTACCTTTAAGTGTGGTGTTATTGATTTCAATCGCTACGTTATGCTCAACTGCGCATTGAATGACAGTTTCAAAATCGAAATCAAAATTAGGATTCCCTAGATGACCAAGCGCATCAATTCGCCCGCCCTTAATCACGTTCACGAGAGCCTCTGTATGCGTTGCGACATCCAATGGGCGAAAAACGGGCTCGTGGAAGCTTGCGATCACCCAATCCAAGTTCTTATCTACACTCGGATGGATATCGATTTCTCCTTGAGTGTTCATGATATTCGACTCAACACCACGGATGATGGCAACCTCTTCGATAAAACGAGGAAGGACACGTTGGTTGCTGAAGAACCAATAGTGTGGAGCACCAGGCATTGATTCTGAATGGTCGGTGGTACAAAACATGGCTAAACCATTTTGCTTTGCCGACTTGGCATTTTCGATCAATGTGCTGTAAGCATGACCACTTGCGTATGTATGAGTGTGAGTATCTACTTTGAGTTCCATGAATCAATGCCCTCTTCGCTTGGTCAAAAAACGTTTTTCAGAAAGTGACTCTGAACTTCTTTCTGGAAAGGAGTGTCTGCATCTTTTTCTGAAAAGAAATACCTAATGGCAGCAATGCGACCAGTTTATCAGCTGAAAGTGACAATTAGCACCCAAACATAAAGGTTTATTATTCATTCCTTTAGACAACTCAAAATAACGCGGAGAGCCCGAACTTATCCGCAATGAACTCAGTAATTGCACCAATTTTTTGCAACCTACCCAAGTTCGTCAATACTTAAACCAGTTCACAAGTTGGAGTGTTAGATGAGAAGAAGACGATATCCGCTGAGTATCCACATCACTAGCCTTTTCTTAATTTTGACCACTCTTGTCGGTGCCGTACTGATTTCGATAAGTTATCGGCACTCTCAAGAACTGCTTTTAGGCACCGTGCGCGAAGTCAGTAATGAACATCGCGATAAGCTGGAATCGGTATTTAAACAAGCTATTGCCCCAGTCATCACAACCTTAAACGTGATGGCAGTAAGCCCGTTTGTTACTCATCAAACCTCCTCCGTCGAAAAAGAATCTTGGCTTGCTTCGGTCGATATCATCTTCAAACAAAATACCAATTTAGTCGCTCTGTTCTATGGCTCTGAAGATGGTAATTTTAGAATCTTTCGGCCTCTGAGTTCCATTAAACAGAGAACCGACAACAACGCTCCCGCCAAAGCGACAATGATGGTCAGCAGCACCAACCTAGATGGTGAAAACTTTATTAGCTTTCTCGATGGCGCACACCAAGTGATCAGTACCCGACAAGACGAGAGTAAGTTCAACCCTACGACTCGACCTTGGTTTCGTAATGCAAAGCCTGACGGCTCAATACAACTTTCTGAGCCCTACCTGTTCTATTTCCTGCAAACCAATGGCATTACGCTTTCTAGACGTTCTTTGGATGGCAAGCATGTCGTTGGTGCCGACTTCACGTTGAAATCTCTCTCTTCCCAGATCAGTGAATTGGCCTACTCTCCGCAAACTCGACTCGCCTTGTTCGACCAACATTTTAATCTTCTCGGTCAGCATCAACTTGATCTATCAATTCCCAAGCTTACCTCCCAGCCTAATGACACAAGTGAAATTGAGAAAACGAATAACCAAGCGACGGGAAAACTCTCTGGTAGTGAGCAAGACCTAAGCTTCTTTAATGTGCCCAAACGTGAACAGATGGAAGCATTGAAAGCTTCCGTCATAGCGCCGCTTATCTCTGATGAAGAGAAGTTTAACCTCAACCTAAAAAACGTTGAATACAACTTAAACACTTGGGCATTAACGCTAACGCCGGTTCAACTCACTCAAAACGTCACCTTATACTTGGCAGAAGCGACGCCACACAATGAGCTGCTCGCTGATCTTATCTCAATGCGAGACAAGCAAGTTGCGGTCGCGATTGGGATGTTGTTCATCTGCTTCGCTATCGTATGGTTTGTTGCTAATCGACTGTCTCAGCCGCTTAATACGCTGATGCAACTCACCGACAACATCGCTCGATTTGACTTCAGGCGTACTCATTATCCCAAAAGCATGATTCAAGAAGTGGCTAACCTCGCCCATTCGATTGAGCTGATGGAACACACGCTTCATGATCTGATAACACTACTTCGAGACACTGCAGGTAATCAGGAATTTTCGATCTTAGCCAAGAATATTGCTCACCAAAGCTATTTAATTACCAAAGCAGAAACCATCGTCCTTTTCACCCAATCAAAAGAGAAAGACGTGTTTGATACTGCGGCTAACCTCGCCATTATTCCCTTTAAAGCCGACATTAATGACTTCATCAAACATACCCCTTGGTTGTTGTGCCAACTTAAATCTGGGGAAACCATCCACTTAAACCGAGAAGACAATGTTCTCAACTATTACCAAGATTCGATCTTCAATTCAGATCTGTACCTGTTTCCACTATTAAACCGTGAGAAGTTGTTGGTGGGTATCGTCGCAATTGGCTATGAAAGACCGATTACCAAGATGCAGGCAGACAAGCACGCCTTCTTACGAGAACTGCTCAGCTTTGCGGAAATAGCCAAAGATAACATTGACCAAATGCAGCAACAGAAAGACATGCTGAATGCCTTTATCGAGTTGATTGCATCAGCGATTGATACCAAATCACCTTACACGGGCGGGCACTGCCAACGAGTGCCTGAACTGACCAAATGGCTAACTCAAGCAACCATTGATGATGACCGTTATTACCCGCAATTCTCATTGGATAGTAAACAGTGGGAAGAGTTAATGCTCGCCGCTTGGCTTCATGACTGCGGCAAGGTAACCACACCTGAGTATGTCGTAGACAAAGCTACAAAACTTGAAACCATTTACGACCGAATCCACGAAGTGCGAATGCGTTTCGAACTGTTAAAACAACAGGCTGAAACCGACTATTGGAAAGCCATAGCGAACGGAGCGCTTCAAGAGGATCAGCTTAAGACCCTCGAACAAAGCTTGTCAGAATTGGATGAAGAATTTGCCTTCGTTGCTGAGTGCAACCTTGGTGGAGAGTCGATGACGGACGAACAACTAGAACGCTTAGACCGAATAGCCAAGCGCCAATGGAAACGAACACTCGACGATCAGCTAGGGTTATCTTGGTCTGAAAAAGAGAGATTCAATGAACAACAAGACACGACAGAGGAGAGTGGAGCCGAGCCAGCAAGAAAAGACCAAATACTACCGGTGATGGAACCGCTACTTGCCGATAAGCCTGAGCATAAAATACCGTGGGACAATGGCTTTAGCCCTGCTGATGTATGGCAAGAAGCGTTTGTGCTTAAGCCAGGAGAGGTCAAATACAACCAAGGTGAACTGCACAACTTGAAAGTTCGTCGTGGCACGTTAAACGATGAAGAACGTTTCATGATCAACGATCATATTATTCAAACCTTCACCATGCTTAACAAGCTGCCTTATCCGCCTTACCTCCAGAATATTCCGGATATTGCTAGCGGACACCACGAACGTATCGATGGTAAGGGTTACCCGAGAGGCTTAAACGAAGACCAGTTACCTCTGCCGTCCAGAGCGATGGCCATTGCCGATGTATTCGAAGCGCTCACCTCTAGTGATCGCCCGTATAAGAAAGGCAAACTCCTAAGCG
This sequence comes from Vibrio satsumensis, assembly GCF_050337435.1. Classification (NCBI taxonomy): domain Bacteria; kingdom Pseudomonadati; phylum Pseudomonadota; class Gammaproteobacteria; order Vibrionales; family Vibrionaceae; genus Vibrio; species Vibrio satsumensis. Next base: position 394,339 of record NZ_JAKJSX010000004.1, read on the forward strand.
AATCACTCAACATCATGACCGACATGGCCACCAGCGGTCATATCGATCCCAAGCTGTATTTGCTGTTCTTAGAAAACAAAATCTACGACAAATACGCTGAGCGATTCCTAGAGACTAAGCAGCGTTGTGAGATTGAACCAAACCAACACATCGACCGAGTAAAAGAGCACATACGCTCATTATTTTAATCTTAAGATCTCGCTTTTAGCTACGATTCACTCGCTTGGGGTATTAATCAGCCCCCACTTGTTTGTGAAAGATGACATCAGTCATGGCATGCTGGTTGAGCTTGGCGAGCCAGTCGCTAACCCACACCAAGATTTCTACTTTGTTTGCCCAAAAAACAAATTAAAACAAGAAAGTGTGCTAAAACTGAGAACATGGTTGAGGCATGAATTCACGCGCTCAGAGACAACACGGAGCAATGACATTCAAGAACAAGACCGAACTATCAATCAATAAGCGAGTAACAACTCAGCAAGCTTACAAGAGGCCATTATGATTATTACCACCACACAATCAATCGAAGGCAAGCGCATTGTCGATTACAAAGGGGTTATTGCTGGAGAAGCTATCCTAGGGGTTAACGTTTTCAAAGATATGTTTTCGGGGATTCGTGACTTTGTGGGTGGACGTTCTGGCACTTACGAGAAGGAATTGGAAAAAGCACGTAACTACGCATTCAAAGAGTTAGAACAGAAAGCGATTGAAGCAGGTGCTAACGCGGTGGTCGGTGTCGACATCGATTACGAAGTTTTAGGAACAGGTAATGGCATGTTGATGGTATCCGCAAGCGGCACAGCGGTTGTCGTCGCTTAACTAAGTAATAAAAAGACAAATAGCCAAGCTGCTAAAACAGTCGAGTAAATAACTTGTCTGCTATTCCCCTTCCCATTAAGCGGGAAGGGAAAATCAACGGTCATTAGCTATCGGCTATATGTGTAATGGCCACCATAAATCAGCTTGAACTGCTCTGTTGATCTGTAATCAAACCATCAAATGAAGCAATTCGGGTAAGGAACTCTTTCTTATTTTGAGGAAGAATAGAACTCGCCATTGGAAGGTTAGCCTTCATCGCATCGACCGCCCTACCACGCACCAACACTTCAAAGTGTAAGTGAGGCCCTGTTATACGGCCTGTTGCGCCAGAGAGCGCTATTTTCTGGCCACGCTTAATCTGCTGCCCTTTCTTAACTAAGAAGCGGCTCAAGTGAAGATAACGGGTCGTATATACGCTGTTGTGTTCAATCACCAAATATTTACCAGCATACGGGTGGTCACGAAGTGCCACCACACGACCATCACCTGTTGAGTAGATAGGTGAGCCCACAGGGGTCGCAAAATCGGTACCATTGTGCGGTGAGATTCGCCCAGTTACGGGGTGTCTTCGTGTCGGATTGAACGAAGAAGTGATTCTTCGGAATTTTCTGTCGACCGGGTATCGATCAAAGGCTTGCTCTAGACTATTTCCCTCTCTGTCGTAGAAGCGCCCATCAGGTGCTAGAAAAGCCGCCACTTCTCGGTTTCTCAACTTAATGGAGATCCCTTGAACTTCCGTTTTTCCTGTAAGGTGATCGTCTGTGTACTGCTCATTAACCAGCACATTAAAGCTATCACCGGCTCTGAGTTCTCTAGAGAAGTTGACTTTGTCTTTTAGTGTGCGGGTGATATTGGCTATCTGGTTAGTAGTTAACCCCGCTTTATAGGCTGACGTTGAAAAGCTGCCATGAACGCTGCCCTGATAAAGCTTTTCCTTCCATTCACCAGGCATTTCATGGAATTGGTAGTTAAAACTGCCATCATCATTTTTCGTAAAGACAGCTTGTTCTACGAGGCTTTCATGGAAAATCAGCTCAACGAGTTGTTTAGAGTCACTATCCAACAGCAACTCTAGATGATCACCAGGCTTTATTGTGTCGAGTTTCAAAGACTCCAGATCCGCCTCCATTACCTTTTGAACCGTTCCATAAGGCAGTTTCCATGACAAAAATATATTGCTTAGCGTGTCACCAACTTTCACAAAATAATGAACTTTGACCAAAGAGTTGGGAGTCGGTTGCAAATCGACACCTCCCTCATCATTCGGTTGAGAATCTTGATAAGGTGTGATTTTGATAGAGATTTCTGGTTCTGGTTCGGAGTGAAAAGAGAGCAAAGAAGCAAGGAAAAATGCACTGATAGCAATAACGATCAGGCCAATACGGAGGAACTTCATAAAATACTTAGCGGTTATAACAAGGAACTTAAAAAGTGTTATAACATAACAATTCAATCAAGAAAATAAATGGAATGTAAGAAACCATAGCGCGATAGGTGTGAAAGTATGGTGAGCGTGCAAAGCCCACCACCTTAGTTAACACGGATCTTTACCTCACATTACTCCTCACGAAGTGCTTCGAAGCGTTCTAAGCCGCGCAGCATTTCAAAGTCAGGTTCATCAGCCAATAGCTCTCTCATTGAGCCACTTGCTTCAACCGAGCGCTCTAAGTCATCGATCGCTTGACCTTCAGCCCCTAACCTTGCGTAAGCACAAGCACGTTGATACAAGGCGTGAGCGTTTTGATCGTCCACTTCCAACACGCGATTACATAAGCTCATCGCCCAGTGGTATTCCTGCATGTCCATTGCGGCATCGGCTTTGTAAGTTAGTGCTTCCAAATCACCCGGGCGAACTTTTAAGATCTCATCGTAGATTTCAATTTTTTGCTCGGCAGTTTGAGCATTCTGAGCCCTCAACCATAAATTATGAATTTCATTGATGATTTCGATTTCTCGGTTGTTCTCAGAGATGATTCGAGTCTTACGCTTAAGATCCCTTTCAAGAACGTTAAACTTCTTCTCATAATCTTGGGCAATGTCGTTGAGTCGTCGGTCAGCCATCTCTTTGGTGGTGTGTTTCAATTCTTTGAGTGATTGCCAACCCACCAATGCAATAAGAGAAGCTACACCAGCAATAATGTAGAAGAAATACGTCACGGTCACATTGGCATAGTTCAACGATTTATCCGCTACTGCCAATTCACGATCTGTCATCTGAATGGTGAGACGCCTTTCAAGATCCTGCTGTTCCATTCGTAGTTGCTTCAACTCGTCCAAGATATAGCGTTCCATCAGCGGTCTATCCAAATATTCCTGTTCAGAGTATTTATCCTCTTCGCTTGCAAAACTCATCGAGCTGAACACCGAGATAACTACAATCAATAAGATTCGAAGCATTATACATTCCTTATATGTTTCATCTTTAAGCTAACTGTATCTTGTAATAGGTATACAAGCCAGGAAGTCGACAAACTTGGCTTGTCCGCATTGGAATTAACACTCTAAAACATCATTGATAATTATAAAACACCTGAAGCAACATCATTAATTTCTAAATTATAAAAATACCGCGTAATACTGTTCTATATAATTAATTCGCGATGCGAATATACCAAGAGTTGATTTATTGCATCGAGATGAATTTTATATTAATAACGATCAGAACGAGGTTAATTTGAATAATCCACGATACGATTTAGTAAGCCGTGTACTGCACTGGGTAATGGCTTCTGTAATCATCTATGCAACAATTGCAGGGTATGTGATGCACTATGTTACCAGTCATCCTGAGCTGTTTTCTTTTCTGTCGGTACTCAATATGTCATTGGCGACAGTGGCAACACCATTATTCGTGGTTCGTTATGTCTGGAGTCACTTCCGGTCATCGCCAACCATGCCAACTTCTGTGCCTGAAGGGCAAAAATGTGTAGCGAAGCTTGCACACTCTTTGATGTACCTTACGATGTTTATGGTCTTCAGTACTGGTTACTTAATGCTAAAAGAACCGTACTCTTTATTTTGGCTAGTGAGCGTAAATAATCTAATTACTGACTCTGCAATCAATGGCTTCTTTTTTTATTTACATCGTGCCAGTTGTATTGCCCTAGCCTGTTTAATTGTGCTGCATGTCAGCGCTGCACTTAAACACCACTTTGTCTCTAAGAACTATGTTTTGAAGATGATGCTTTAGGAATTGGGGGCGAGCTTTAAGCACTAAAAGTGTTGTCCAAAGTATTCGAGGCGACCATATAACATTAAGAAACTTAATGTTGTTTGCACAAACAAAAAAGCCATAACATGTTCGCTATGGCTTTCTTATTTCAATTCGCTTACTTGGCTTGGGTATCAAGCATCACTTGCCAGTATTCACATTTTGCCAAGAACTCTTTTAAATAAAGTTCTGGGTTAGCAAGCTTCTCGCCGCCTTTAACATCGGCGCCAGTCACTCGCCAAAAGCCACGAGTTACCAAGTTTCGATGATAAATAAAATCGTTGAGTTCATTTTTCGTCAAAGGAAGCTGCTCACCAAACGTCTGTTCGTATAGGCTCAACGTAGAGGCTTGTTCACTTGGCTTCTCCCTTAAAAAGGTATCCAGATCCAAACCTAATGACTGTTGCTGCTCTTTTGATAAGGCTTTAGCTAATTTAGAGATCACAGTAAACAGCGCCAGTTCTACTTTTTGTGATGCTAATAACGACGCACCCAAAAGTGCATGTTCATTGGATACGTGTTGCTTTGTTGATGAAACGGTAGCTGTTGTCACTGTGTTAACCTCAAATAGTCATAATGGATGTTACGGAGCGATTCCAGTTACGCGCTTTTGCTAAGCTGGATTCGTTCAGCATCAACAATCATAAAGCCAGTTGCGTCTTCGCTCTTCTCTACTTGTACTAAACCTTTAAAGCCTATTTGCGACAACTTTTTCGCAAGGTGCTCTGGTGCTGTTTCAAAAACAACCGTCATAAAAGGTAAGTGCTCTGCGTCAACAAAGCCATGCTCGTTAAACAGTTCCATTGCTTGAGATAAATGGTCTGAATCGGTTAATTCAATAATTTCTACAACTTCTTCCAACAACATTTTCGATTCCATATTCGCCAGAAAGTGACTGACACAAGCACGCCTGTTTGCTCGCATACACCCCGATGCCCGAAGACACCCCTTTAGTAGTAGAGAGATCATAACATATTAATGATCGTAAATTATGTTTTATTTTCCTTTGACCCAAGAGGTATTGGCAAGCAATAGACATTAGCGCAACATACCACCTATCGAAAAATCAGAACCTAAATTAGAGCCATCAGGCTACTGTAACGTGAGAATCACTCATTTCTACAATCGATTCCTTCAACAACCCAGCATAAACTCCATTGTGAGCCACTAACTGTTGATGACTACCTTGCTCAACAATTTCACCCTTTTCCAACACGAGAATGGTGTCCGAGTGGCGAACGGTGCTCAAGCGGTGTGCAATCGCAATCACGGTTTTTTCCTTAAACAGACGCTGCATCGCTTTTTGGATAAGGTCTTCGGTGATTGAATCTACCGAACTGGTCGCCTCATCAAGCATCATCAATTGCCCCCCCTGTGCAACCGCTCGTGCGAACGAAATAAGCTGCGTTTGCCCCACAGACAAATTGGAGCCATTCTTTTCCAGATGGAAATCATAACCTTTAGGGAGTTGTTCAATAAACCTATCGGCATAAACATAGCGCGCCGCCTGTTCAACCTCTGTTCTAGATAAATGTGTTTTACCCAGTGCAATATTGAACTGAATTGTTTCTTCAAATAAGTGTACGTCTTGCATCATCATTGAGAACAAATGAGCAGAGTCTTCGCTTGAGATCTGCGACAACTCTATTCCATTCAACAAAATGCTACCTTCATAGTCTTGGTAGGTTTTAGAGATCAAACGCAGAATCGTCGACTTACCCGACCCCGTCGACCCCACAAGCGCGATTTGATGTCCTTTCTCCAATACAAACGAAACATTCTTTAGAACATAGGGAGAGTCATCTTTGTAACGGAAGCTCACTTTCTTAAACTCAAGGCTCACAAACTGTTCAAGCTGTTTCTCTAACTCGTTAGACGGCAAAAGGTTGCGTCCTTCCTCTTCCGTTGACTCAACAAACAGCTCTTCAATATGATCGAACGCTGCAAATGAGCTCTGAATTGATGCAATTTGAGAAGTAAAATCGCGGATCGGCACGAACACTTTTTCTAAGGTGTTGATGAACGCAATCAGCACCCCCAAAGTAAGCGCCCCTTCTATCACTTGCTCAGAGCCATACCAGATCATAATCGCGATGGTGATCGAGGTAATGCCAGAGATAAACGAGAATAAAATCGCATCGTATTTATTGATCTTCTTCTGCGCTCTTAGAAACTCATCAGTATAGCCTTGGTAGCGTTGTTCTACTTGCTCTTCTGCTCGGTACATCTGAACGGTTTTCATGCCAAATAAGACTTCTTGTAGGAAGCCAATACCGCGAGCGAGCGAAGAACGGGTCACCTTATATAAAGCACGAAGTCGGTTTCTCACATACACCGTCAAGTACATCACCGGCGGCATGATTATCAACACAATCATAGTTAACTGCCAGTCAATAAAGAACATCATCACCAACAGAGCAATGGTATTAATGCTGTCTTTAACTAGCCCTACAACCGATTGAACAAACGTCTCGCCGATGGTTTCCAAGTCACTGGTTAGTCGCGAAAGCGTTACGCCAATCGGTGTGTTATCAAAATAGCTACGTGGCAGTTTAAGCACGCGAGCAAACAGCACTGATCGCATGTCAGTTATCGTGTATTGTCCGGTTTTACGCAGGTTGTACGAATAGGTGGTATCCACAACATAGCTCGCTACCAACACGGCAACGAGATAGAAGACGTATTCGAGCAAACCATCCATATCACCGTGGCTCAGGTGAACATCGATCACTTGAATGATCAGCCAAGGGAACAACAAACTCGTGATGACAGAAAGAGGAAGCATAGCGATGCCCAGAATCGCAAAGCCTTTGTATTTCTTAGCAAACTTAAAAAAGTGCTTGAGGTACTTGAGATCAACACCTTTTAACATGCTGCTGCCTCCGTTTCATTCTGCTGTAGTTGCCATGTATCGTAATAGTAATCGCACGTTTTCAATAACGTGGCGTGGTCGCCCTTCGCGATCACTTTACCTTCATTCAACACGATGATTTCATCCATATATTCAAGGGCATTAACGCGGTGTGAAACCACAAGAACCGACTGATTTTCCAATCGTTTAAACAAGCCTTCTAAGATCTTTCTTTCGGTTTCATAATCGACCGCAGACAGAACATTATCCATGATGATCAAATCGGTGGGTTGTAGTAAAGCCCGAGCAATACTCAGGCGCTGCTTCTGACCACCTGACAACATGATCCCTTTCTCACCAACTAAGGTTTGATCGCCATGCTCAAAACGCGTCACGTCACTGGCCAACTGGCTGAGCTCTAGCACTTCATCAACCTGACTCTTTGCCAAATCAGTATCTAAGCTACCAAAACGGATATTGTCTTCGACGGTTGCTGAAAACAGGTAAGGGTCTTGAGTCACGGTTTTAATATAACGGCGCAAGTCACTCCGTGAGAAGCTAGTGATGTCCTTTTCCCCAAGGAAAATCGCCGCTTCTGGAACGTCCAAATGATGGTTCAAGCAGTTCACTAATGTCGTTTTACCCGCCCCTATTCCACCAAGTACTCCGACTTTCTTGCCTACTGGGATATCAAAGCTGATGTCATCGAGAATCAGACGCTCTTCACCTGAATAACTAAAGCTGAGATTGCGAACGGAAAACGTTTTTCCTTTTAGCGATTCAACATCTAACTCAGTGAGCCTATCTTCATCCAACTCTGGGACTTTGGCGTTAAGAATGGTTTGTGCACTTTGAATGCCTACCATGCCACGCTGATAAATGGTCGCGATTCTGCCAAGCTGCATCAATGGCATAGCGAGCAAAACCGAGTAAGTTAAGAAAGCGGTTATCTCACCAAGTGTGAGTTCCTGTCTCATCAACATGCCCCCCCCCAGACCAAGAATGATGATTTTCATCAGATCATTGGCGTAATCGAGCACCGGCATGAAGAAGACCTGAATACGAGTGATCTTAAGACGACATTCAAGCAACAGTTGATTGAGCTTTTCAGTTTCCGCCTTCACCCAAGGTGACATCTGTTGGCTCTTGATCAGATCAATCCCTGATAGGTAACTCATCAACTGAGCAGATAGATTTTGCAGTCGCTTCATGTGCTCTAAGTGCAGCGTTTTCATACGCTTGAAGCCCACACGGAAAATCACAAAAGCGATTGAGATAGGAATAATCGAATAAAGCGTTAATTCTGGTGAAATACGCCACATGTATAGAGGCGTCAGCGACAGAGCTAACAACGCATTAAAGAACTGCAGGAAGCCGACACCAAACATTAAACGAATACCGCTCAGGTCATTGTTGATGATTGAGATCAAGCGACCAGAAGCAAAGTGTTCGTGAAAGCTACTTGGTAAGCGGTTCAGCTTTTGTAAAAGGGTACTTTTAAGTGCAGCCTCTGTAATTCGCCCCGGATTAAGCGCATAAATACGAGACAAAATTCTCACCACAACCATGGCAACCGACATACCGACCACAATCCAAACATAGGTTTGAAGCTGTTGGTGGCCAGTTGAAGAGGCATCATCAATCAAATCTATCGCCAATTGGATATAACGAGGGATCTCTACTTGTAACCAGTTGACGAGAAAGATGAACACAATCGCCAACAAGTACGAGGTGCGATTCATGCGCAGATAATGGGCAATAAACTGTCTTTTATTCATAGTATTCTTTGTTTGGGGCAGGCTCACAGCGAGATTTAGCGATATGACCGGGCAGTTAAACTAAATAGGGCCATCGCTGAGTAAAGATACATCAAAAACATCTAGTTGACAATGTCAACCACATTCAGTGATTGGTTACCGTTATTACATTTTAGCATTGCTAGAAACAACTTTGCCGCCAAAAATGGCGGCAAATAAATAGCTTAACAGGCTTGTATTGATAAAAGCTAAAGCATCTCTTTGGCAATCAAATGCAGCAAAAAGGTTTCACGTTCAATACTCATCCCCTTCTTAGGGCTCTCGGCCATCGTCTTTTCGTTGTGTGCGATCGCTTCATGGATATTCATCCACACTGGCTTCATCCCATTTTTCACTTCGTAGTCTTCGTAAGCTGTTTCACCAAGCTCGCGATCAATCTTGCATGAGTAACAGTAAGAGATCATGTGCATCAGATCCGCATCGTCTTTATACCAAGGACGAAACTCTTCAAAAATACCGAACGGCTTGATGCTATGGATATTCTTCGCGCCTGTCTCTTCTTCGAGTTCACGGACCATACCAGCAATCACATCTTCCCCTTCATCCAAACCACCACCAGGAATGGTGTAGTCGTGATAACGCTCTGTATAGAGCATCAGAATGTCTTCACCATCTAACACAATGGCACGGGCAGCGTTGCGCTTATAGACCGTTTTATTATCTAGATGGTCGATATCAGGGTGGATGGTTGTTTTTAGGTGTCTCATGATTGTGACTGCTCTACTGAATTTGGCGGCATCATATCATAATCATCAATAGATTCGAGGTTCACAATCGTCAACAAGAACTTATCGGACGGAGATATTCCAACGCTAACTTAAATCCACTTAGCTTGATCCAACACTCAAAAAGTAGTTAAAGATGGAGAAATATCAACCTATTTCAATATCTTGACCAAATTAGGACAACCTTTTCTGAAATCTAAAATATACTCATTTCATAGAGCTTCTCATTGGGTTCTGTAGAACTTAACGCATTCGATTATAGAGTTATCACGTAGGAGATAAACATGAAAAAAATTGGTTTGATGGCTGTATGTGCCGTTGTATTGGGCGGTTGTGCAAACGACTATGCAGAATATAGCGAAGGCCAACGTGTTTCAGTCGCTAACCCAGCAGCGGTTTATTGTGTTCAACAGAACGGTGAATTAGACACGGTGACTGAAAACAATCAACGTACAACTTACTGTGTATTCGATGACGGTGAGCGTATTGAACAGTGGGAGTACTACCGCAATAACCATGAGCAAGAAACTGAAAAGTAATCACTTATCTTACAAGTTTCCAATCTCAAAGCTTTAAAACCCTACCCCTAAAAATTCAATTAAGTTACGTAAACTGCCTGCCATAAGGCAGCGGTTTACCGTACACACACACCAATTGAACAGTGTTTTATTCCTGACATAGCTCTGACATTAGCCTAACCTAGGCCGATAGAATGCCCGCCTGTTACAAAATTTTACACATAGAATTATTATGAAAAGCCAATCAAAAACGAAAGAACAAACTCAAATGTCATTTGAACTGCCAGAGTTCACCCTTTCCCAGTCGACATCTCAAGTGATCTTCAAACGCTGCCAAACCGCTCTCGTTGTTTTAGCGATTGGTATTGTCGCAAACCTTGCGCTTCGAATTGATTTCGTATTGTTGAATGGCAATGTTGGTGAGATCTCGGTGACCGAGATGCTGCAACAGTTACTGCTTATTATCGCGTCTGGGTCTTTTGCTTATCTAGCAAGAGAGACCCGTGAAGTTAAGCACGCAGCTATGCTCATCTGTGCATTCTTCAGTGTGATGTTTATTCGTGAAATGGATTTTTGGTTCGACAAGATTGTACATGGCGCTTGGGTTGTCCCTGCCCTCTTGGTTGCTGGTAGCGCAATTTTCTATGCGATTAAAAATGGTAAACGAACCATTGATCAGCTTGCACTTATTCTTGCATCCCCACACATGAATTTGCTAGTGACTGGCGTGATGCTACTGTTGGTATTCTCCCGCCTATTTGGCATGGGTAGCTTCTGGCACAATGTTATGGGCGATGATTACGTTCGAGCGGTTAAAAACATCGCAGAAGAAGGCACAGAGCTTCTAGCTTACTGTCTGATTGCGTTTGCGAGTTTAAAAACCGTTATTGGCATCACGAGAAAGAAATAATCACCTATCGCCACCAGCGATGCGTGCGATCCGATTCCGGATCTAAATAACGATTCAATAAAGTCAGGTTAGTATCTAGTAGAGCTAGGTATCCCCTGACTTTTTTTATGTCTGTACCCACTGACGTCTGCTGGATACAGCTCTCCAATACTGGGATTAAACTGTCTACAATTTCAAAGTGAGATGAACGTCCGACGAGCTCCTTGGCAGTTATCAGTGCTTCCAAAGACAGCCTTTCGGGCTCTCGTCTAACCAACTCCAAATCTCGCTTAAATACGCCCGCACAGACACCTTCAAGATAGACTCGATAGGTCGTCAGTACATCCATCAACAGAAACAATTGCCCTTGAGCACTTTGATGTGGGTATGGCACCGCAACATGAGCCTCCAACCTGCGATCTACTTGCAGCTCCACCCCAAGTGCGGAACACTTCTCGATGAGAACTTTAAGCAAACCTTGCTCGTCCATGAGCGATTGAATCTCGAATATACGCTGTAAGTGGTAGTCATTAGAAACGAATGTCACCTGCACACTCTGCCCGCGAGTAAACAGCCCGCTTGCAACCATCTCTGAGGCCAAGTTCTGAATGTTCTCGACAGTGTTGGTCGAATGCTGCTCAAGCAAAACCGCCCCTAACGGGAACGGATGTGCACGCTGATTTTCAAGCTTTCTAAAATACTGGTGCATCGCATCGGCTTCTGAGAGGGTTTGCCCTTTTGTGATCCCACCACAGAATGCAACGGCAGTTTGCTGATTCGACTCTTCGACCAAAGGCTCCACCAGATACTTAACTAAAGCATCAACTCGACTGATTCCTTCATCAGTCAATTTATTCTCATTAAGTCGCTTACCCAGCACAATAAGGAGGTGATTAATGCTCATTTTATGTTCAAGTCTCGTTTTGGGGATTAGATGAAGTGAATTATGTATACAATACTTGTTAACAAAAGTATTTTGAAATTCTTATATGTTGCTCGCAATAACGCTCACTATTGATAGCAACACTTTAGGTCATACAAGAATAGACGTGTCGCTTTAAAGCAAACATAGCACGCTCTTGTATTTCATCGCTCTATGCTTGTTAGCATGAGTCGATAAAAGAGCCGTTTCAATCAATGATTAGGCTCAATCACGAATAGGTTCACTCAAAGAAGTGGAACTAACTAAATATAAATTTTACACAGAGTTCGTTCATCGAACCGTCTTCACAGGAAGTTACTATGCTGTCTATTTTTGATATCTACAAAATTGGAGTTGGGCCGTCCAGCTCCCACACAAATGGACCAATGATCGCTGGGTTTAATTTTACCAAAAAAATTAATGCTCAACTTAAGCAAGTGAAGCGTATTCAAATCGACTTATACGGCTCGTTATCATTGACGGGTATTGGTCACCACACAGACAGAGCGACCTTATTAGGTTTGCTAGGTAACCGCCCTGACACCATTAAAATTACCAGTGCTAACCAAGCAATGCGTAAAGCGATTGAAGACAAATCTCTATTGGTTAGCGGTAACCATGAAATTCATTTCGATGTAGAAAGCGACCTACTCTTCCACAAAACCAACCTTCCATTGCATGAAAATGGCATGACTATCTCTGCCTTTGACGCAAGCGGCAGCCTTCTGGATATGGAAACGTACTACTCAATTGGTGGTGGCTTTATCGCAACCGCTGATGAGCTACAAAACGGCAAGCAAGAAGCAGAAACACAAGTTGAGTTCCCTTTCTCTTCAGCTGATCAGTTACTTGAACTATCGGAGCAACAAGGGCTTAGCCTTGGTGGTTTAATCCTGCGCAACGAAGTTTCATTCCAAGATATGGATGTAATTGACCAGAAAGCCGACCAAATCTGGAAGGTGATGTCTCTGTGTATGCAACGTGGCTTTGACACTGAAGGCATTCTTGATGGCGGCCTAGAAGTAACGCGTCGAGCTCCTGCGCTTTTGAAAAAGCTGGAAGCGAATGCCTCGATTGAAAACGATCCAATGGAGATCATGGATTGGATTAACCTGTTTGCCTTTGCCGTGAGTGAAGAAAATGCAGCAGGTGGTCAGGTCGTGACATCACCAACCAATGGTGCTGCCGGCGTAATCCCTGCGGTATTGATGTACTACCACCGTTTCATCAAAGAGCTAGACACTAAGCAGCTTAAAGACTTCTTGGCAGTCTCTGGCGCTATCGGCATCCTTTACAAAACCAATGCTTCAATTTCTGGCGCAGAGGTAGGTTGTCAGGGTGAAGTCGGCGTATCTTCATCAATGGCCGCTGCAGGCCTAACTGCCCTACGTGGCGGTAGCAACGAACAAATTTGTATTGCAGCTGAGATCGCGATGGAACACTCACTGGGCATGACATGTGACCCTATCGGCGGTCTTGTACAAGTACCATGCATCGAACGTAACGCAATGGGTGCAATGAAAGCGATCAATGCATCACGCATGGCACTGAAACGTACCAGCAAGTGTCTTATCTCGTTAGACAAGGTTATCGAAACCATGTATCAAACAGGTAAAGACATGAACAAGAAGTACCGTGAAACTTCTCTAGGAGGCCTAGCCGTGATCCACATGGCACCACCGTGTGAATAACAGACAAGAACACGATTGGAGAAAGCCTCTATAGAGACGGCATTCTTGTAAACTTAGGTTTCAATATCTCAACAAAGCCAGCCACTAAGCTGGCTTTTTTATTGGCTAAAGCCCAGCAGCCAATTGAAAGTAATACTCACTCAAAACACTTTACCAGATAGATGCCTCTAACTTTCCCTTTATTAGTTCATTACTTAGCCGCAAATGATGGCGGCTAAATTTCAAACCGCTATGCATCCACTAGCAAAATCTAACGTTGCAAATTTCATTCATGAGAAATATGAATGCACTCATAAGAAAAGATATATCGAGTAAAGTTCGGTTTGGGATAGATGTTTCAGTTTATGTATTACCACCAATGATATTATAATTGGGTAATTACACTACATATTAATACAAATGTGAGAATAAAATAATGTGGAATAGATTAAACAAATCAATGATGTTCTGCCAAATGATGTTCGGACTTTCGTTCTATGGCGTCATGGTGATCTTGACTCGTTTCTTCCTTGAAGATCTGAACTACAATGAAGCCGACACCATGATGGTTGTTGGTGCTTTCTCTGCAATCGGACCGCTATTTGCTATCGCAGGTGGCTTTATCGCCGACAAATTCTTAGGTGCTTATCGTTCTTTAACCATCGCTTTTCTGGGATTCGCGAGTGGTTACGTTTTACTAGTACTAGGCGCTGCAGCAACCAATGTGCCTATGGCATTGTGTGGTATTGCGTTAGCAAGTTATGCACGTGGTTTGATGTCCCCTTCTTACCCAAGTCTTTACAAACGCACGTTCAAAACTCAAGAAGACTTTGAGAACTGCTACCCAATCAACTACTCAGTAAACAATATTGGTGCTCTGCTAGGTCAATACTTATTCCCAATGCTAGTGCTTGTTGTTGGTTTCCACGGTGGTTTCCTTCTTTCTGCTGTTCTAGCGGGTGCGGCGCTTCTGATGATGATCTTTGTTCGCAAAGGCCTTGTTGAAGCAAGTGCAGAAATCGATCAACAACCAGTAAGTACGAAAAACTGGGCAGCCTTCCTTGGTCTTTCTGCCGCTATGATTGGCTTAGTATTCTTCATGTTCTCTAACATGGATATTGGCCAAAACATCGTATACGCAATTGGCGGTGCAGCGATCATCTATTTTGTTTCTTTGATGATGAAATCGAAGAAATCAGACATGCTTAAAATGGGCACAATCTTAATCATCACATTCCTGACGACATGTTTCTTCGTGTACTACGGCCAGATGATGACATCGATGACAATGGTAGCGATCAACACAATGCGTGGTGACCTATTCGGCTTCATCCCTGTCGCACCTGAAGCTTCGATGGCAATGAATCCATTATGGTGTATGGTTGCAGGCCCAATCATTGCGGGTATCTTCTCTAACCTAGAAAAGAAAAACATTAACTTCTCTACTGCAACCAAAGTAGGTTTCTCGTTCATCCTTACGGCTATCGCTTTCGGTATCCTTACGATGGCAGTAACCACAGTTGGTGATGATGTTCTGATCCGCCCAGAAGTCTTCCTAGCGATCCACTTCTTCCTAGCGTTTGGTGAAGTGATTGTAGGTTCAATGGTTGTAGCCTTCATCCTGTCTGTTGCACCTAAACACATCGAGAACTTCTCTGTAAGTTTGTTCTCTGTTGCTATCGCACTATCAGGCATTGTTGGTGCCGTATTCTCAACGTCTATTGCACTAGAGAAAGGTCAAGAAATCACACAAGAAATCGTGCAAACGGTTTACGGTGACTACTTCCAAATGCTGACCGTTTTAGCGGTAGTGATGGTGGGTATCGCAATGGCTGCATCGTTCATTATTCGTAAGATGCTAGAAGCTGCAAAAGCCGCTGACGAAACGATTGAACTAGAGCAAGCAAACAGCTAATTCTGATCACGTTAACCCGCTCTAATACATCAAGCCCTTTAGTTTTCTAAAGGGCTTTTTTGTTGAGGTTGTTGTCAATATAGATCAGAGCATTCAAGTTACGTTGCATCTGTGTAAATAAAAGTAAATGATAACTATTAGTATTGAGTGTTTTCTGGTTCAGGATTATGATGTGGAAATCAAAATCTAAGAGAGCCCTATATGAGCAAGCCTAGCCCTATCACATTAACTGTTACTCAAACCTCAACCATTACTCCAAACATGCAGCGTATAACGCTTAGCGGTGAGGGGTTAAGTAAGTATCCAACAGAATGTGCCGGCGGCTACATCAAGCTTTTATTCTCGCCATTAGGCACAACCGATTTAAGCCAACTGAACGAAGGTGAACGCCCTACTATGCGCACCTACACCATTCGACAATACAACCCTGTAGAAAAGTGGATTGAGGTTGATTTCGTTCGTCACATCACTACAGATCTGCAATGTGGCTTTGCCGCACGCTGGGCAATGAACGCAGAAGTGGGTGACACGATTTCAGTGGCTGGCCCAGGTTTGATTCAAGGGCTAAATCTTGAGTCTGACTGGTTCTTCTTAGTGGCAGACATGACGTCATTGCCTGCGCTTTCTGCAAAAGTGAAAACACTTCCAGAAACAGCAACGGGCCATGCTGTCATTCAGATTAATTCAGCAGCAGATAAGCAAACACTTGAAGCACCTGAAGGGATCAAGATCACTTGGTTAATTGAAGACGAAACCTCAGAATCCCTGTCACGAACGGTTCGCAATTCAGAATGGTTAGACGGTCAGGTTTCGATTTGGACAGCGTGTGAATTTGAAAGCATGCGCGAGCTGAGACAATACTTCCGTAACGAAAAAGAAGTAGAAAAAGAGAACATTTACATCAGCAGTTATTGGAAGCGTGGCGTCACTGAAGATGGTCACAAAGTGTTGAAACAGCAGGATGCTCAGGCCTTAGCGAGCTAAAGATCGTTGTTAGACAAGCCTTGATACTAAAAGCAGAGAAAGACAAATTGAAAACGCCCTTAACGAAGTTCAGGGCGTTTTGGTATGAATCCAATGAAAAGCAAAACCGACCTGTCAGATTAAATACTCTCACCCACTTCAATCTCGTAACCAAGATCAAGCTTGGCAACCCACTCTTTGTTGCCTTTTAAACGCGCCACAACTTGCTCTGCAGCGACTTTACCAATTTGCTCCCTAGGTGTAACCACAGTGGCTAATCGAGGTGTCATCGCCACTGTGATGTCGTGCCCGTGGAAACCTGCAATCGCCATCTGTTCTGGTACTTGAATACCACGACGTACACATTCGTAGAAAGCACCGATTGCCAAGTCATCGTTCGTGCAGAAAATGCCATTCACTTCAGGGTGCTTCTCAAGTAACTCACCAATCAGTTTAGCGCCGAGAGTAAATGAGGAAGCGTCTTCCGTTTGCAGTGTTACAGGCGTTTTGTCAGCTTCCTGCATCGCATGTTCATAGCCGGCCATTTTTAAGCGAGTTCGTTCATCCATACGTGCTGCTAAGTAAGCGATATTGGTGCGTCCTCTGTCGAGCATGGTTTTGGTCATCGCTCTAGCCGCCTCGAAGTTATCAAAGCCGACAGCTTGTTCAATTCTTGGTGATACCGAGTCCATAATCTCAATGACTGGGATAGAAGCGGTCTGCAGCATCTTACGCGCCCTATCGGTATGCACATTCTCAGACAGAATGATCGCATCCACATTGTATGAGAGCAGCGAAGCAATACTCTGTTCTTCCAGTTCTGCGCTATAGCCGTAGTGGGCAATCATGGTTTGATAGCCTGCTGGCGCGGTGACTTGCTCGATACCTCGGATCACTTCAGCAAAAACTTGGTTGGTTAGCGAGGGAACCAGCACGCCTATCGCGTTGCTCTTTGCATTGGAAAGAATATCTGGTGCGCGGTTAGGGATGTAGCCCAGTTCATCGACTGCGGCGTTGATCTTGTCTCGTAGCGCTTCTGATACTTGAGATGAATCTCTCAGACAGCGACTCACGGTCATCTTGGTGACACCAACTAAGTTGGCAACATCTTGTAATGTAGGACGTTTTTTCTTATTCGACATAATTAATAATTATTATTTTTGAGTTATGTTACTGGTAACAGTGTATCCAACTGACTTGGAATTTGAAGCCTAATTTACTAAAAGGTTGATATAGCATCACAATTACAAACGCCCTCGTAGCGAGGGCGTTATACATTGTTTAAGCGTTAACTTTAACTTCTGTTCTTGGAGACTGACTCCAAGTCACGTGAAACTTATCAGTCTCATCTCTATCGACTCGCGAATAAGTGTGAGAACCGAAGTAATCCCGTTGTGCCTGCAGTAAATTCGCTGGCAACACTTCGCAGCGCAAAGAATCAAAGTAACTTAATGCAGAGCTGATGCCCGGCATCGGCACACCATATAAAGCAGAATTAGCCACGACGATACGCCAAGCCAATTCACGTTCTTCCACTTGTTTGATGAAAGCCTCATCAAACAACAGGTTCGCTAACTCACTATTTTGCTGGTAAGCCGAAGTGATATTTTGCAAAAAAGCAGCACGGATAATACAACCTGCTCGCCAAATCTTAGCGATTTGGGTGAAATCTAGGTTCCAACCTTCTTTGTCTGACGCTGTTTTCAACAAGTCAAAGCCTTGAGCATAAACAGATAGCTTGGCGCAGTAGAGAGCGTCATGAAGCTCAGAGACAACCTCCGCTTTGTCCAATTGGCTGGCATCCGCAATATTGCCTTTTAGAAGCTGGCGACCTTGAATACGTTGTGATTTTTGACCGCTCATCGCACGTGCATAGACCGCCTGTGCAATGGTTGGCGTTGGACAACCCTCTTGTAGACTATTCACCGCAGTCCACAACCCAGTGCCTTTCTGCCCGGCTTTATCCAACACGACATCAACAAAAGGCTTCCCAGTAACAATGTCGTCTTGCTGAAGAATATCCGCGCTGATTTCCATCAGGTAACTATTTAGAACACCGTTATTCCACTGTTCAAAGACTTGACCAATCTCTTGAGCTGGCATTTCCAGAACATCACGCATGAAATGGTACACTTCGCAGATGAGCTGCATATCGGCGTATTCAATGCCGTTGTGCACCATCTTAACGTAATGACCTGTGCCAGAAGGGCCAACATACGCAGCGCACGCCTCACCCGCTTCAAATTGAGCAACAGGTAAACCGTTCGCATCCACTTTTGCAGCAATCGCTTCCCACATAGGCTTCACATATTGCCAAGCAGACTGGTCACCACTCGCCATCAGCGCAGGGCCAACACGCGCTCCCTCTTCACCACCAGACACTGCGGTACTGAAGAAACGAAGTTTACCTTTGTAATCCTGTTCACGCGCCTCGGTATCAGTCCATAAACTGTTACCCGTATCGATAACAATATCGTCGCTCTCCAAACCTGCATCAAGTAGATTATTCACGACGATATCGACAGGTTTTCCTGCAGGAACCGATAACGCTATAACACGTGGTTTTGCTAAGCTCTGTAATACATGTTCAAGGCTAGTGCCTTTAGTGAACTGACCTTTGCCGTCAAAGGATTCATTAAGCTGCTTCGCTTCTGAATTTGCACGTTCAATGTTGTCAGCGTTTAAATCAAAACCCGAAACATTGAACCCATTGTCGAGTAGGTTAAGCGCTAAGCTTTTGCCCATTACACCTAAACCAATCATCGCGATGTCATTTTTTATCTGAGTCATGGTTTAGCCTATCTGCTTAATTTGTTTAAGTGCACTTTCTACGACTTGCTCAACATCTTGCGAGATATCGACAAATAACGCTTCACCTAGCTCAGGTTCAACCAAGGTTTCAAACTGGCTTTTCAACATCTCTTGACCGTTAAAATAATGATTTTCACGAGCTTTATGACGATTCCAAATCGTATCGAAACTGCCCTGTAGGTATACAATCACCAAATCTTCATTGTTGTTGCGCAGAATATCGCGGTATTGCGGCTTTAGTGCCGAGCAAGCGATCACAGCGCTTGGTTGTTCGATATATTGCTTATTAAGTGTTTCTAGCCATCCTTGACGATCTTCGTCAGTCAGCGGAATACCTTGGCGCATTTTTTCTACATTGCTTTGCGGATGGAAGTCATCCCCATCAAAGAATTGAAGATCTAAAGCCAGTGCGATACGGCTACCAATCAGGCTTTTTCCGCATCCAGATACGCCCATCACGAGTATTTTTTTGCTTTTCATAAGGCAAGCCTTCCCTAAGCCCCAACTAATACTGGAGCTGACAATCGAATCTAATAGTTAAACTTGTGTTACTGCTGGTCGGTTCCTGAACGTTAAGTTTGCTCGGGAACCTTCATTGTTATTGCCACCAAAGCGCGAGCTGAGGGAAGATAATAACCAGTGCCAGAACCAATACTTGAAGTGCAATGAACGGCAGTAGTGAAGAGAAAATCTCACCTAAGCTGATGTCTTTCGGTGCTACCGATTTCAAGTAGAACGCCGCCGGACCAAATGGAGGTGACAAGAAAGACACCTGCATGTTTAGACAGAACACAACACCAAACCAAACTGGGTCGAAACCAAGGCCAGTGATGATTGGAACAAAGATTGGCATTGTTAGAAGTGCCACACCTACCCAGTCAAGGAACATACCTAGAACCAGCAAGATAGCCATCATGATTAGCAGTGTTACTGTTGCGTTGCCGCCACTGAGTGCAAGGATGGTTTCTTCAACAAAATCAATACCGCCCATTAGGTTGTAGATACCAACCAGAGCACTTGCACCGATACCAATCCACATGATCATGCCACAGGTACGCATTGTCGCGATGGCACTCTCTTTCAACATGTTGTAGTTCAGCTCGCCACGGATTAGTGCACTGATCATGATACCAACCACACCTAAAGCAGACGCTTCTGTTACTGATGCGATACCTGTGTAGATACTGCCTAAAACCGTTGCGACTGATAGCAGTGGGAAAAACAGGGCCTTGAAGTAGCTAGGCTGATTCGCGATGTCTTCCTCTGTTTCATCATCACTAGGAATAGGCGCAAGAGAAGGGTTCAACTTACAACGAATCAATACGTAGCCGATGTAACAGCCTGCGAGGATAAACGCTGGTAAGAAAGAAGCTTTGAACAAGTCACCGATTGATACGCTGGCTGTCATACCATAGATGATCAGCACGATACTTGGTGGAAGCATGGTGCCGAGAGCACCACCTGCACATGTTGTACCGATCGCAAGCTTACGGTCATACCCTAAGCGAAGCATCTGTGGCAGAGCAAGAATACCAAGAAGAACGGTTTCGCCGCCGATAACGCCCGACATTGAAGCCAATAGAACCGCAACTAATAATGTTTGTACCGCAACAC
Source organism: Vibrio satsumensis (assembly GCF_050337435.1). Taxonomy (NCBI): domain Bacteria; kingdom Pseudomonadati; phylum Pseudomonadota; class Gammaproteobacteria; order Vibrionales; family Vibrionaceae; genus Vibrio; species Vibrio satsumensis. The sequence continues at coordinate 415,064 of NZ_JAKJSX010000004.1, forward strand.
CACCGCGAACCTTACGGCCAACAGATTTCATTGCATCAAACAAATCACGAGCAATGCCCGAACGGTCTAGTAAAGCAGCCATCAATACAAACATGGGTACTGCTAGGAACACATAACCAGAAGCAAAGCTGTAAGTGCGACTTGCAATCAAAGGTAATGCATCTGGGCCAAACCAGCATAGAGTGAAGAAGATCGCGACGAAGCCTGTTACGAACGCAAGCTGCATACCCGTTAGTAGCAAGCCAATCATCATAACCAGCATGAGCAAACTGCCCCATGCAATACCAATAGAAGATAAATCAAACATCGTCATTCTTCCTTAGACCCATCAACTCTTGGATTAGGTGCAATACAAACTGGACAACAAGAACACACAAAACGACAAAAATCAGGCCTTTCAGCAGCGCTGGATAAGGCGCGTTTAACACTGAGCCTGATGTTTCAAGGCGGAATTCACCCCATGGTGCAAACCACGCTTCTTCTGCGGTGAAATAAGCCGCGTAAGCAAGCATGCCAGCAAAGGCTAAACCAACAATATGGTGAACAAGATTAAGATATTTACGTGCTTGGTTAGAGACTGAATCGTAGATAAGAACCACACGTACGTGCTTATTCGCAGCAAAAGCGTAGATGCCACCAATAATGAATAAAGAACCACCGATGAAAGAAGCCGTTTCATGTACCCATGTGGTCGGGGCATCAAATGCATAACGCATCACAACTTCGTAAAATGAAATCAATACTGTAAAAATAAACAACCAGCTAACGAGGTTACTGAACTTTATAATAAGACGGTCAAGTGTGTTTCTTGGTTGTTCGTCGTTTTCAGCTGGGGCGTGGGGGATTTTGTCTGTCATGGGCCAAATTTCCTGGGAAAATACGGGAGAGCAATGCCCTCCCACGTCAGTAAGCTAAGTTTAAGTTACAGTAAGCCGTTTTCTTCTAGGAACACGGTAACTGAGGTGTAAACTTTCTGTGCGTTATCAGAGCGCTCTGCAAATACTTTCCATTGACCTTTTGCGATCTCACGGAACTTCTTACGCTCTTCTTGAGACCAATCATGAATCGTAATTTCTGGGTTCGCTTGTGCTTCTTTAACTGCTGCTTGGTCAGCCATTTTTAACTGAGTCGTCATGTCGTAAGAGAAGTCACGCACGGATGTTTGTAAGATTGTTTGTAGATCAGCAGGCATCTTGTCCCATTTCTTCTGAGATACTGAGATATCGATAAGCGGCAGTGAGTGGAAGCCCGGTTGAACTGGATGCGTCGCAATATCGTTCATGCCCGCTTTTTGGTTAGTAGAGAACACTGTGTAGTCCGCAGCATCAATTACGCCCTTGCTTAGACCGGTAAATACTTCAGAACCCGGAAGGTTTACTGGAGTCGCACCTGCTGCTGCAAACACTTGTTGTACTAGGCCTTCAGGCGCACGCAATTTAAGACCTTTAAGATCCGCGACACCGTCAATTGGCTTTTTAGAGATGAAAGACTCAACACCTGTTGTTGAGGCACCAACGAACTGAACACCGTAAGGCTTGTAAAGCTCAGTCATTAGCTCGTTACCGCCACCGTAGTTCATGTACTGAAGCAGTTGTGTTGTGTCTGACCATGCACCAACCATATTACCGATAAGACCAAATGCTGGATCTTTACCAGAGAAGTAACCTGTTGCTGTGATATGACCATCAAGGATGCCCATCTTGATCGCGCCCAGCGTTTCAGTGTGTTTAACCACAGCGCCTACAGGCAGAAGGTCGATGTCGATGCGTCCGTTAGACATCGTCTCTACACGCTCAGCCCACTTTTGCTGAACCTTGAAGTTCAAATCACCAGATGGATCTGAAGATTGAATCTTAAGTTTAAAGTCTGCAGCCATTGCTGATGTAGCAAATAGGCCAGTGAGGGAAGCAGCAATCAGCGTTTTAGTCAGAGCTTTCATTTGGGTATCCTTATGAGTTTCACAGAGTCCGGTTTGTTGTTATATGTTACCGGTAACGTTAGGGACGATGTTACCGGTAACTTTACAACCTTGTCTATGAGAAGGATCACATCTTTAACATTGGTAAAACGTTTGCTATCAATAAGAAAAATGTGGCTGAAAAGTCACATTATAGGTTGGAAGCATGATTTAATTTATTTTTAAATCAGTGAGATAACTAAACCAGCAATGATAAAAACAACGCCTACACCGCGAGTGGCGTGCCACTTTTCCTTTAAAAAGTAGATCCCCATCACAACACCAAAGATGATACTTACTTGCCTAAGCGCCACAACCAAGCTGACGTTCTCTGTCATGGTCATTGCAAATAACACTAAACCATAAGTCGATGCCATCATAATGCCTGCAATCGTAGCTTTCTTACGTAGTATCCATGCGTTGGTGAACTCGACTCTTTGGTTGGTTGCGAATAACCAAATACTAAGCGGAATCACGATCGCCCAAAATTGAATACCCAGGTAAAAAACTGCTGTGTGCTTGTTAGTAATGGTGGGTGTACTTAGAGGCTCTAATAATAGAAGCGCCTCTTTATCAATAATGGAGTAACCCGTGGTTCCAATGGCGGCGATTAACGCCCACAACACACCAAGATTAAGGTAAGCCTTGAGCCTCAACTCAGAGAATTGCTTAAGTGGTACAAACAAACAACCCAATGTAATCAGTGCAAATCCCATCCATTGATTAGGTGACAGCTCATAACCAATCAACACTGTACCCAAGCCAACCATTAACACAGGTAGTGCTCGTGCCATTGGATAGATCACACCGATATCAGCTTGTTTATAGGCAGCACCCAACCCAATCAAATAGACGATTTGGCAAATCCCACTCAAGAAAACCAACTGCCAAAATGGAAGTGAGATATTTGATAGCCCTACACTGTGAACATACCAAATCAAATATGGCGTCAATATCGCTGCGGCAGCAACCCCAGAGGCTAAGAAGAAAGACGAGCCCGATCCTTGATTTGATTTACCTAGAACATTCCAGCCCGCATGCAGCAGAGCCGAAATAATCACGATGATGATGGCAGAGAATTCCATTTCATTCCTAACTTATTGACTGATAAAAGCAGTCGCTGAAAACAGGGGATAAAAAAGGCCTCCAGATAAGAGACCTTTGATCATTCCAGTTGGGCAAATCCCTAAAGTGAGATGTGCCAGCGTTCTAACGTACGACTAACGCTCTAACTGCGCTATCGACTCAATACTGATCGCGTCATGACGCCAATACTCAATATCGCAATCAATCAAATCGCCGTTTTGATTGTAGTTAACACGCTCAACCACCATTGCAGGAGAGCCAGAAGTTGCACGCAGTGCTTGCGCGGTTTCGCCAAGCAAAGACGTTGTGCTCACACGATAACGGATCTTCTGATACACCATGCCAAAGTGCTCGCGGTAGATGTCCGTCAGTGATTTAGACAGATCATAATCGAGCAAGTTAGGAAACAGCTCTGGTCGAATGTAGTTAGTCACATACACAACAGGCCTGTCTTCAAGGTAGCGAACTCTGTCGACTCGATAAACATCTGAGAACGGTTGTAACTCAAGAAGCTTAGTCGCCTCCTTGGTTGCCAACATCCCTTTCGCTGCCACCAACTCTGTTTTCGGCTTACGGTTCTGCGACAGAGCCATATTGGTGAAGTTTAGTGTTTGTGTTGGGTCATAACGAAGCGGCTCGGGAGAGATAAACCAACCACGTCGGTCTTCTCGATAAATACGCCCTTCCGCTTCAAGTGAAGACAAGGCTTCACGTAAGGTAACTCGAGTCGTATCAAACGATTCAGCCAGTTTGCGCTCCGCAGGCAACTTCTGTCGTGGTGTTAACATCCCCGACTCTATCTGCTCTACGATGACATCTTTGATTTTTACGTACTGCACTTCATTTCCTTTTATTCTTGTTCTTGTCGTCAGCCACTCCTTGGCCAACTGCAATATAAAATGGTTCGCTAGCGTTTACGCCAAGCTTGGGTTCGCTTCTCGAATAACTTGTTGATTAACATATGAATCAACTTCGCGCTCGCTGCCGATATCATGATCATCACCGCCATAGCAGCAGCTGCACCCGTTTGCCCCGCATCATCCATATTCAATACTGAAACTGATGCTGGGATCGTATTGGTAGAATACAAGAATACTACCGCAGATGTCGTGGTAAGTGCATTAATAAACAGGTATGTCGCAATATCTAAAATCGCCGGCAGACAAACGGGTACCGTCACCTTAAAGAACAGTTTGTATTGCGGTAGGTTAACCGAAGCCGCCGTCGCTTCTATTTCCTCAGGCAGCTGTTTTAATGCAGTTAATGCTGTCATGTGCCCGACTGTGTAGTAGTGAACCACAGTGTTGATGACCAAGAACGCCATCGTGCCATACAAGAAGTTAAGTGGGTTGCTCAAATCATTGAAGTAGAAGATATAGCCCAAGCCTAAAACCATCCCCGGAACCGCCATTGGCACAACACTAAGCATCTGCATTGCCTGACGAACAGGACCAAATGCTCTGCCCTTCTCAATGCAGTACGCGCCTAAGAAAATCAATACGGTACCGATAATCGCAGTCCAAGCGCCGAGGGTTAAAGAGTTGAAAAATGGCGTCCAACCATAAGTACTCATCTCTGCGAAGTTATAGTTATTTAGCGTTAGCGTTTTATTCCAAGGCCAGAAAGTGACCATAGAACCGTATATCGCCATACCTAGCACGATAACAACAGCCACTGAAATTACGGTGCAATAGAGTAAACACACGCCATCACGTAGAGTGTTTGGCTCTGGTTGATAAGCGACGGAGCGAGTATCAAACAAGCTCTTCTGTTTCTTTTGAACCCAGCGGTCAACGGTAAACGCAAGCAACGCAGGCAATAGCAATAGGATGCTGGTCACCGCGCCCATAGAGAAATTCTGTTGCCCTACTACCTGCTTAAAGATATCGGTAGACAGAACGTTGTAGCTACCACCAATCACCTTTGGCACACCAAAATCACAAACCACCAGCGTAAACACAACGATCAAGGTACTTATCAAACCGTATTTTGCCGCAGGTAACGTCACCATGAAGAAGGTTTTTAGCGATGAAGTATTGAGTGCACGTGCCGCCTCATAAAGACGAGCGTCAGAGGTTCTCAATGAAGTAGTTAAAATCATTAAGGCGTGTGGAAACGTCCAGAATATCAGGCCTAGTGATATACCAATCAAACCGTATACCGAATTTCCCCCTAATACTTCTTTGGCGATACCTTGGTTGCCAAATAAGAAGATCAAACTGATCGCAGGAAGCAACGATGGAGCTAGAATCGGCGCTGAGCCCAACACCTGAAAAAGCCCCTTGAAAGGCATACATGAACGAGTCAACGCATAGGCATAACCAAACGCTAATACACCCACGACAACCGTTACTAACAGCCCAAGAGTAAACGTATTACCTACCGACTGCCACAGGCTTTGAGAAGCAAAATACGTTGCGAAATTCTGTAATCCTACAAATTCACCGTCTGCGTTCTGAACACTCTTTTTCAACATTGCCCACAGTGGCATCAGGATGAATAGCGTCATGACCACAGACAAAAAAGCCAGAAGCCCGAATAGGATTACGTTGTCTTTGCTTAACCGAGCCAGAAAAGGTTGTACTCGTCGTTGAATTAGCAGCTTAGATTGCATCATTTGAGTCGATTCCATGATTGTTTACGCCGCCTCGTCTTTCATCACTTGCAGGCTTTCAGATGGGTAAGCTCTCAGACCTTCTTCATCAAACGCTACGTAACGAATATCGCTGCGACGCAGTTTCAATCGATTAAACTCTTTGACTGATACATCAACGATGATCTCTTTCGCCGTTGAGTCATGTTGCAGCTCACACTCAACACGATAAAACGCCCCTAGGAACTCGCTCGATACGATCCTGACTGGCAAAGACTCGTTAAAACGATCAACAAACTGAATTTGCTCTGGACGCACCGCGATATCAAAACGATCGCCATGCTTTGGGGTCATGTTATCTAAAACTGGCAACGCTAACATCGACTCTGCAATGCGCATTTTGCCTTTCGCAGCAACAGAAGCTTGAATAAAGTTCATACTACCAACGAATTCAGCGACAAAGCGGCTGACTGGATTTTGATAGATTTCTTGCGGAGCACCCACTTGCTCGATAACACCATGATTCATGACCACAATACGATCGGCCATTGTTAAGGCTTCATCTTGATCATGGGTCACCATGATGGTGGTAATGCCCAGCTTACGCTGCAATTGGCAGATCTCATCGCGCAGGTGTGTTCTTACCTTCGCATCCAATGCAGAAAGCGGTTCATCGAGTAGCAACAAGCCTGGAGACAACGCTAATGCGCGAGCCAGAGCAACACGCTGCTGTTGTCCACCAGATAGCTGATTTGGGTATTTCTGACCAGACGTTGGTAAACCGATGGTCTCTAACCAAGACTCAACCGTCTCAAGGGCTTCTTTGGTCGACATGCCTTGGTTTTTCAGACCAATCGCAATGTTTTCTTCCACAGTGAGATTTGGAAACAAAGCGTAAGATTGGAACACGATGCCAAAGTCGCGCTTTTCTGGTGGCAAGAAGGTCGTGTCATTACCATTTTGCTCAATCGAGCCTGAGGTCGGTAAATCCAGTCCTGCAATCGCACGTAGTAGTGTCGTTTTACCGCAGCCAGACGGGCCAAGGAAACAGACGAACTCACCTTTTTCGATCGATAGGGATATGTCTTTTAACGCTGTAAATTGGCCAAATTGTTTTACAACGTTTTCAATATTCAAATAAGTTTGGTTGCTCATACTACAGCACTCTTTAAATGGTATATACCAAATTTAAACTTTGAATATTGCAGTTGAGTGACAAATTTATAGAAGCTAAATGACAGTTATATTGCAGAAATAATAAGCATTAAAGATTGCTATTTGTTCAGCATTAAAAGTTAGTTCAACGTTGAAAGCCCTCAGTGACTTACCCATAAATCACGGAGAGCCTAAATGTAAACTTCTAATTTAAACGCTAGATTAATCTATGATTCAACCTTGTCGGCTTTGCCCGCCGCACCTGCGAGTTTGGATAACTGTTTATCTAGCCACAATGGCGTGCTACCCGAATCTTCCGCGTTCTCTTTTCTTCGTACCGCATCACGAACCATCATCGCACCTACCCAACGGAATGGCTCTGGCGGGAAGTGTCCTAATGGGCCTTTAGTTAAACCGCTTCGTGTCCAAGCATTGTCGATATCGAGTACCATTGAAGACAAAATTTTGCCTCCCATGCGAGTTTGAGCAACACCATTACCTGAGTAACCAAGCCCATAATAGATGTTTTTTTGGCCTTTTAGATTACCGAAAAATGGCAATCCTGTTACCGATCGATCTGAGCCACCCGACCAGTTGTAATCGAATTCACTTTGTTCCAGTTTAGGGAACAGTTTTTGGAAAGATTGATTGAGAATCGGCAGGTAGTTGGTCGTTTGGTTAAACATGCTTTCAACTTGATTGGCAAACGAGAACTTATTACCGCCTTTGCCCAACATGAGTCGTCCGTCCTGGGTATCTCGGTAGTAGTGGACAAAGATACGCGAATCCACCACCGCCGCCCCTTTCTCTGGGCCAAATTGCTTGAGCTTTTCAGGAATAGGCTTGGTCACCACCATATCTGAAGAAACAACCACAATGCTGCGTTTGAACTCTTTGAAGTGATCGAGCATCCACGCGTTGAGCGCCAAAATCACTTTATCGGCATAGATCGTCCCGCCTTTGGTTTGAATTCGAGCCGGAGAGCCATAGTCGAGTGATGTCATCTCAGTGTTTTCATGAATTTCGACACCTAATTCGAGCGCAACTCGGCGTAAGCCTCTCGCTAATAAAGCCGGTTGCACACTGCCTGCGGCTTCCGAGTAATAACCTTCAATATGACGATCTGAACCCGCTTTATCAGGCAATGACTGATCGCACTTCTTCCAGCTATTTATGCCCTGCTTGACCAATTCATTTACAACAGGCTCCATTCCACCCTTTTGAGCTTGATTAGTCGCCGTGTAATAGGTACCGCTGCGATACAGATGCGCGTCGATGTTGTGTTCGTTACAGAAAGCTTCGATCTCGTAAATGACCTTTTCAGACTCCTTAACCAGCCATTTCGCTTGTTCTTTTCCATAGAGTTTTTTCAACGTTGGATACTTTGTCGACCACGTCAGCATACACCCGCCGTTCGCGCCAGAAGCACCGCTGCCACACAAATCTTTTTCAATCACCACAACGTGCTTTTGAGGTTGTTGCTGTTTGATTAAAATCGCCGTCCATAAACCAGTGTAACCACCGCCGACAATGGCGATATCACAATTAACGTCTTTTTGAAGCGGCTTAGCCGAATCTAGTCCCGCATTAATACTGCCAAATTCCTGTTCCAATGCTTGCTTGAACCAATATGAGTAATGCTTTGTCATTTGTTGTACCTTACTTAAAACCTAAAGGCGTAAAACTAAAAAAGGAAGACCGAAGCCTTCCTTTGCTGATTGCTAACTTCTAATGGGCTGCGTATTTAATGGACTAAATGTCTAATGAACCAAGTAGCCAATAAACTAACTAGCTCAAAAGATTAAGATTTTGGCTCTGATTTAGCGTCAAACTTCTCAGACCAAGTTTTCAGAACATCTGCACGTTCGCTGCCCATGCGAGCGAAGTCCATTTTCGCCATATTCTTCTCTACGTTCGGAAAGTTCTCTGCTTTGCCTGTTACATCTTGATGGCCAACAACTGGGTACATTTCGATGTAAAGTTCATTCGCAGCTTTAGAGATAGACCAATCGATAACACGTTGCGCTGCATCCGAAGGCTTCACAAGACCTACCGCTTCAGATTCCCAACCGATACCTTCAGGCGTAATCACAGAAAGTGGCGCACCTTGAGTTTTTAGCTTCGCACCGCGGCTCGCCATAGAAATACCGATAGCCACTTCACCCATACCTGCTTGAACACATGGCTTCGAACCTGAGTGCGTGTAGTGAGCAATGTTTTGATCTAGCTTCTGCATGTAGTTCCAACCTTGGTCTTCACCCATGTTTTGTAACCAAGCCGAAACCTGCATGTAGCCCGTACCAGAAGACGCCGGATTTGGCATCGCAATGTGACCTTTGTAGATAGGCTTCGTTAGGTCATCCCAAGATTTAGGTGCAGGTAAGTTAAGTTGCTTAGCAACCACTTCGTTGAAACAAACTGCATTGAAGAACGCGTCATTGCCATACCAAGCTTGAGTAGATTGCGGGTCGTTAAGGTTTGCACGCAACGCCTCTACACCTTGAGGTGTGTAAGGCTTAAGAATGCCCTCTTCTTTAAGTAACGCCATAGAAGAACCCGCAAGACCCCATACTACTTCTGCACGAGGGTTGTTTTTCTCAGCCAATAATTTTGCCGTCATGATCCCGGTAGAATCACGCACCCATTTGATGTTGATGTCTGGGTTTTCACTTTCAAAAGCATTTTTGTACTTCGCTAAAATGTCAGTTTCAAAAGCGGTGTAAACCGTCACTTCCTGTGCTGCATAAGCATTACCAGCTAATAGAGTAACTAATGCTGCAAGTGATCCTTTCATAAAACGGTTTTTCATCATTTTCTCCAGTCAGGCCCAACTCTAAAGTGAGAAGTTGCCAAAATTAAAAGTTACCGAGGATTAAAATTGCCGAGGTTTAACGTTTCTTAAATTAGAAGCCTCATCAGAGGCGCCTATATCCATAAATTCATTTAGGTTGTTAGTACACGCCTTGTGTTGGTATGTACCAGATAACGAGTACTAACCTAATTGACTTTTGTGACGGTTAAATGAACAAAAAATGGCAGTTTCAAGATCGAAAACTTTCTCAAGACAAGCGACGTATTTGAATATGAAGCTTTTATGAAAATGATGTTTGAGCTATTTACGACCGTTTAAATTGGTTGTTAAAGTAACTCTAAATATTGGTATAGTCCAAAACGAGAAATCACGAGAATTGAACATGAGAAACGAATACTTACTACTGACACCAGGTCCTCTATCTACTTCTGAAACTGTTCGCCAAGCGATGCTAAAAGACTGGTGTACTTGGGATGATGAATACAACAAAGACGTTGTTGAAGTGATTCGTAGAAAGCTAGTGACTTTGGCGACTAAGCAAACGGGTTATACGAGCGTACTAATGCAAGGTAGCGGCACCGCTTCCGTTGAAGCAACAATCGGTAGCGTTATCTCTAAAAGCGGCAAGCTTCTTGTTGTTGATAACGGCGCGTATGGTGCTCGTATTGCTCAAATCGCAGAATATTTAAATATTCCATGCCATGTTGTTTCCCCAGGTGAAACATCACAGCCTGACTTGAACGAAATGGAAACGGCATTGGCTACGGATTCAGACATTACTCACGTGGCGATTGTCCACTGTGAAACCACCACAGGCATGCTGAATCCAATTGAAGACATTGCCAAATTGGCAAAACAACACAATAAAACCGTCATTCTTGATGCGATGTCGAGCTTTGGTGGTATCCCTATGGATATTGATGACTTAGGTATCGATTACATGATCAGCTCGGCAAATAAATGTATTCAAGGCGTACCGGGGTTCGGCTTTGTTATTGCCAAGCAATCGGAACTCGAGAAGTGCAAAGGCCAAGCTCGCTCATTAAGCCTTGACCTGTTTGACCAGTGGCACTGCATGGAAAGCAATCATGGTAAATGGCGCTTCACCTCTCCGACTCATACAGTGCGTGCTTTCTACCAAGCTCTACTTGAATTGGAACAAGAAGGCGGCATTGAAGCTCGTCATAATCGCTACCAAACCAACCAAACCACATTAGTTTCAGGGATGCGCTCTCTTGGTTTTGAACCATTACTCAATGATGACCTTCACTCACCTATCATCACCTCTTTCTATTCTCCAACTCATAGTGATTACCAATTCAAGGAATTCTACGACCGGTTGAAAGAACAAGGGTTTGTAATTTATCCGGGCAAGGTTTCAAACGCAGACTGCTTCCGTATCGGTAACATTGGTGAAGTTTACCCGTCAGACATTGAAGCCCTAATTGGCGCAGTTAAAAACGCTATGTACTGGGACGTCAAATAATGACCACGACCAACCAAGAGCCTGTTCTAAAGGCGACGCACTTTCGAAGCGAAGGCGATGTGAACACCACACCAGCTCGTGAAAAATGGAACGAGTCGCTAAACGATGATGCGACTCAAGCGATGTTAAAACGTGACTCTGACGTATTTCTTCATCAAGCGATGTCAACGCCTTGTCTAGATACACTTGAAGCCGCAGAAGGCATCTACATTCAAGATGCGACTGGCAAGAAGTACATGGACTTTCACGGCAACAATGTCCATCAGTTGGGTTATGGCCACCCCCACATCATTAACAAAGTGACTCAACAAATGGCGTCATTGCCGTTTTCACCACGTCGCTTTACCAATGAAACTGCGGTTCAGTGTGCTGAGAAACTCACACAGATCTGCGGTGGTGATTTAAATCGCGTGTTGTTTGCTCCAGGTGGCACATCAGTGATCGGCATGGCGCTCAAACTGGCTCGACATATCACCAACAACTTTAAAGTCGTTTCATTGTGGGATTCCTTCCATGGTGCGTCGCTGGATGCAATTTCAGTAGGTGGCGAAGCGTGTTTCCGCGAAGGAATGGGGCCATTAATGGCTGGCGTAGAACGTATTCCACCAGCGGTTTCCTATCGTGGTGCTTTTCCGCTCAATGACTCTTTTTCGCTTCGCGGGCAAAACTCCAGTGATGCGAACGAGACCGCATGTGATGTTCACTACGCCGATTACCTTGAGTATGTGATTGAAAAAGAAGGTGGCATTGGTGCCTTCATTGCGGAAGCAGTGCGTAACACAGACGTTCAAGTGCCAAGTAAGGCTTATTGGAGACGCATCCGTGAGATCTGTGACAAACACAACGTCATGTTGATCATTGATGACATCCCAAATGGCATGGGTCGTAGCGGCGAATGGTTTACTCACCAAGCGTTTGATATCGAACCTGACATCCTTTGTATCGGTAAAGGTTTTGGCGGCGGTTTAGTACCAATCGCAGCCATGATCACTAAAGACAAATACAACACGGCAGCGCAAGTATCTCTTGGTCACTACACCCACGAGAAAAGCCCAATTGGCTGCGCGGCAGCACTCGCGACCATGGAAGTGATTGAGCAAGAAAACCTACTTGAAAAAGTACAAGCAGACAGCGCATTCGTACGTGAACAGCTACTTCAAATGAAAGAGAAGTACCCAGTCATTGGTGACATTCGCGGCATTGGCCTGCTCTGGGGGGTCGAATTGGTCACTGACCACATCACCAAAAACCGAGCTTTCGATGAAGCAGAAGCGGTGCTTTACCAGTGTCTAAACGATGGCCTGAGCTTTAAGGTGTCACAAGGTAACGTGATCCAATTGAGTCCACCATTGATCATCAGCCGCAGCGAATTAGAAGTCGCTCTGTCTGTATTCGAAAAAGCGATAGCAAAAGTCTGCAAAGACTTTGAATACCTTTAAACCATCATCTAACCAGTAACTTAAAACAATCATTCATCTCCCAGAACAACTTTAGCTGGGAGAGAACAGAAATAGGACACGACTATGAACACAACATCACCTATCCAAGCGGTTATCTTTGACTGGGCTGGCACTATCGTTGATTTTGGATCATTTGCTCCAACCAGTATTTTCGTTGAAGCATTCAGACAAGGTTTCAACTTTGATATCGACTTAGCAGAAGCGCGTGAACCTATGGGGATCGGCAAATGGGACCACATCCAAGCAGTTGGTCGAATTCCTGCTGTTGACGCTCGTTGGAAGGCTCAGTTCGGACGCTCGATGACAAGTGAAGACGTTGATGCGATCTACGCGGCATTCATGCCTCTTCAGAAAGCAAAAGTAGCAGACCACGCAGCACCAATTTTAAACGCAATTGAAGTTGTAAATAACCTAAAAGAAAAGAATGTAAAAATTGGCTCTTGTTCTGGTTACCCACGTGAAGTGATGGATGTGCTAATCCCTGCTGCGGCAGATTACGGTTACCGACCAGACAACGTAGTTGCAACGGATGACTTACCTCAAGGTGGCCGCCCAGCTCCATTTATGGCTCTTAAAAACGTGATAGATCTAGGTGTAACAAACGTCGCTGCATGTGTGAAAGTAGATGACGCTGCGCCGGGTATCGATGAAGGCCACAACGCAGGCATGTGGACAGTAGGCCTTGTACTATCAGGCAACGAAGCTGGCTTCACCTACCAAGAATACTTAGACGCAGATGAAGCAACACTCGCCGATGCACGTGAAAAAGCCAGCGTGAAGCTAAACAAATCAAACCCACACTACCTGATCGATACTATTGCAGATCTGCCAGGTATCATTGCTGATATCGAGAAGCGCTTACTAGCAGGTGAGCGTCCATAACTCCTGCCACTTCTGCAAATCAGGGTCTGTAGCCCAATAATCCGCACACATGCAAAATGAAACCTCGTATCACGTAAAAATGATGCGAGGTTTCTTCGTTTCCAACATTTGAGACAACAATTTTTCGACAAAAAAGCTATAAATAGGCACCTTGAAAAATATAAATCCCAACAATCACATTGACTCTCATAAGCAATCAGACTAACAATGTGTTAACAGTTCCTGAAAAGGCCCTGACTGAATTAAAGCCTTGATTTACTTACCGTTGCAGTGTCCCACACGGTAAGTTTTCGATTTAATGGCCAGTTCAGATAACAATAAAAATTAATCCAAGGATAAGATTATGAAAAAACTTTCAAAAATCATGTGTGCTGTGATTGCAGCTTCAGGTTTCGCTGCTGCTCCATCCATTGCCGCAACGACATACGTAGGCGCAAAAGTTGGCATGGGTTGGCTAGATAGCGCTTGTGTAAGCGGTGAAAAGTGTGAAGATGATTCTGTTGCGGGTGGTATTTACGGTGGTTACAACTTTACCGATAACATTACTCTTGAATTGAATGCAGATTACTTAGGTGATTATGATACCAGCTTTAACAACAACGGAACGCCTAAAACATATAGCGATTCTATCGTAGCCATTTCTTTGAGCCCGATGTATCGACTAGCGATTAAACAAGAGTTTGATATCTTCTTCAAAGCAGGTCCTGCTTACATCATGCATGACGACGAAGACGACGTTGTATTAGCCTTAGGTATCGGCGCTGAGAAACAGCTATCAGACGATTGGGCGCTTAGAGTTGAATATCAATACTTCGATGATTTTGACGATAAGATTATCCAAGACCTTAACTCCAACCTTGTGACTGTTGGCCTTAGCTACAACTTCGGTACAGGTAACACAACCGCATCAGCAGCGGCTGCAGCTTCTGCAGCTTCTGCGGCGGCAGTGACTCAAGCACCTTCTGAGCCAATCACCGAGCCAGAAACTGTGGTTATTGAAGAAGAAGCAGCGGTAGTTGTTACTAAAGCGCAAACCGAGAGCTTCTCTCAAGGTACATTTGCGACTAACAGCACAGAGCTTTCAGAAGAAGGTAAAACAGCTGTACAGCCAATTGTTGAAGTCTTACAAGCGCACCCTCAATCGACCGTTAACATTGTTGGCCACACTGACTCAACTGGTGCGGCAGAATACAACATGATGATTTCTAAGAAACGTGCTGCCGCTGTAGCTGCATACATCGAAGAGCAAGGAATTGAAGCTGAGCGTATTACGGCTTCTGGTGAAGGGGAAGAAAACCCAATCGCATCAAACGCTACCGCTGAAGGCCGTGCGCAAAACCGTCGTGTTGACGCAACGATCCCAAGCTTTGAATACCAAGAAGAAGCTCAAATTGAAGAAGTTATTGTAGAAACGACTGAATAATAGCACTCTACTCTAGCTAGAATAATTAAGGGCGGAACACTTTAAAGTGCTCCGCCCTTTTCTTTATCTAGCTATGCCCGTAAGTCGTAAAAATTAGCCTACCGCCAAGCAGTACAATCAGAGACTAGATAATTTCCCAGCTGTGCGTCATTTCAACGCCAGCACCCAGCATTAAGCACACTGAGCAGTACTTTTCTAAAGAGTCAGCACACACTTTAGCGACCAACTCAGGATCTAGGTTGTCACCAGACACTTCAAAATGAATGTTAATCACGGTAAAGATTTTTGGTGCGGTTTCACGACGTGTGGTTTCAAGTTTTGCATTGCAGCCTGTGATATTTTGGCCAGCAGATTTCAAACCATCAACCACATCAACAGAGCTACAACCACCGGCAGCCATTAACACCATTTCCATCGGGCTTGGCGCAGTAGCACCGCCACTTCCATCCATCACGACAGAGTGACCTGATTGAGATTGACCTAGGAATTTAAAGCCTTCGACCCATTTAACTTCTGCTTGCATGTGGTTCCTTAGATGTACGATAACCGCCATCAGTATCTATTATTGGATATCAATACTGACACCCTACTACTGGCGGCATTTATGAGCAAGATGTTCTCGGCGACATATTTTTTGTGAACGATGCAATTTTTTTCATCTAAAACCTGTCTCTATTCGTACATTCAAAATTGAATAAGAAAAACGTCAAGATGAGGTATCTATGAATAAACTATCTAAAATATTGGTATCACTCGTAGTCGTACTGCCACTGATTTCGCTGTTTGTAAGCCAGACTGGCACTGCCAATACAATGGATAAAACGGCTGATTCAGGTAAAAATGAAATCGCGACACTGGCTGGTGGTTGTTTTTGGTGTACAGAGTCCGACCTAGAAAAACTGACAGGCGTGACCGACGTTATCTCTGGGTATTCTGGTGGTGAATTAGAAAACCCCACTTATAAACAAGTATCTTCAGGTAAGTCTGGTCACATCGAAGTCATCAACGTGACTTACAATCCAGATCTTGTCAGCTACGAACAGGTTCTTGACCAATTCTTTAGACACATAGATCCAACCGATAACAAAGGCTCATTTGTAGACCGAGGCCCTCAATATCGACCTGCTATTTTCTATCATAATCAAGAGCAAAAAGACGTCGCTCAGAACTTTATGATGGAAATCGACAAAGCTAAGATCTTTGGTGCTCCACTAAAAACAGAACTGATTAAGTTTGAAAAGTTCTGGCCTGCCGAAGGTTACCACCAAGATTATTACAAAAAGAGCAAGGTTCGTTATAACTATTACCGTTACGCTTCCGGTCGTGATCAATATTTAGATAAAATCTTCGGTGATGATAGAAAGGAAAACCCACAAACTATCCGCCAGATCATCGACAGCAAAAATGCGACAGCAAACGCTAAGACCTACGTTAAACCGTCTGATGCTGAGATTAAGGCGAAACTAACCTCACTGCAGTACGATGTAACACAAGACGATGCAACAGAGCGCCCGTTTGACAACAAATACTGGGATAACAAGCAAGAAGGTATTTACGTTGATATCGTCACCGGTGAGCCTTTGTTCTCGTCAAAAGACAAATACAAATCAGGTACAGGCTGGCCGAGCTTCACACAGCCAATCAGCGAAGCTTATGTAGTAACCACTACTGACTACAAACTGCTTTACCCAAGAACAGAGGTCCGTAGTAAATTTGGAGATTCTCATCTAGGTCATGTATTTAAAGATGGTCCTAAACCGACAGGTTTGCGTTACTGCATGAACTCAGCTGCGATGCGCTTTATCCCAGCGGATAAATTAGCGGAAGAAGGCTACGAAGAATACGTTGAGATGTTTGAGGGCTAGTTAAAGACTCAATTCCACAGAATTCTATTCATAAATAACAAAGCCAGCATATCGCTGGCTTTCGTTTTTCTAACGCTCTAACGAGAAGGATTAACTCTAGCCTCTTAGCATTATTAACCCGTTAACACCGTATCTTCTGGGTATTTCAACAAAGAAGGTTCTGGCCGAGCTAACATATAAGCTAACGTTAAAGGACCGATACGCCCGATCACCATAACAACAATCATGATGTATTTACCTGGCTCAGTCAGATTCGCAGTTAATCCAGCCGTCAGTCCTACCGTTGCAAAGGCTGAAATCACCTCAAACATCACTCGATCAAACGCAGCCTTTTCAGTAAGCATTAACAGAAACATCGCGGTGGTTAATAACGCCCCACTTACCACAATAATGGCCAATGACTTTGTTACCGCTTGCCAAGTTACGGTTCGCTTAAACATCACTACATGTTTTTTCTGACGTAAAAACGTCCACGTCGCGACAAAGGCAACCGCAAAGGTCGAAACCTTAATACCACCACCCGTTGAGGTAGAACCTGCACCAATCAACATCAAAACAATCATCACCAGCAATGCAGGCTGAGTGTATTGAGACAAATCCACACTATTAAAGCCAGCAGTACGAGCACTCGCCGACTGGAAAAACGCTGCCAGCCACTGCCCTTGAGTCGATAACCCCTCCATGGTTGCTGAGTTATTCCTCTCCAAAAGCCAAAACATCACCGTGCCGACCAACAATAGAGTCGGTGTCGCTGTTAGCATAATCTTGGTGTGTAGATGCAGATGTCGAAAGCCTTTACGCCAGTTACTCGATAAGTCACCGACCACCGTAAAGCCTAAGCCACCAAAAATGAACAGAGCCGCTAAGGTAAAGATCACTAATGGATCGTCAACAAAGCTCATCATACTATCTGAGAACAGAGCGAAACCCGCGTTATTGAATGCTGATATCGCATGAAACAGTGCGTAGAAGCTACCTGTTGCCCATCCCATTTCAGGAACCCAGCGGAAACAAAGCAATACAAAGCCGATAAATTCCGCCACTAACGCAAAGATGATGATCTTCTTTACTAGCTTACGCAGGTTAATCTTACGATCTTGCCCTAATGCTTCTTTCGCCAATGCTTGTTGCTTCAAGCTTAACCGAACACCAAACATGTACAGAAGAACCGCAGATAAGGTCATCTGCCCTAACCCGCCCACTTGCATCAAGAACATCAGCAAGATTTTCCCGGCCAAAGTAAAGTGTTCGCCCGTATCAACGACTCCTAACCCTGTTACGCTGATTGCAGAAGTCGCAGTAAACAATGCATCTGTGAAACTGAGCCCTGTGACAGAAAATACGGGCATCGTTAGTAAGATGGCCGAGGGAATAAGAACCGCCAAAAAGCTGGTCAGGATTATCTTAGGTTCAGAGCCTTTACGCGGCTTTTCATCTCTTGTGAGTGTGTAGAAAGTACCTTTTCGCTGAAACGAATTCATACTGTTACCCTATTACAAGTTCCCATTACCAATTACGTAGCTTTCTAGATAGGGTCTCTTTAGGCCCAGCGATGATCACCACATCTCCGATTTCTAAACTAATATCCAGTTCAGGTGCTTTAGTGAGATTAGGTCCGCGCTTAAATCCAAGAACTTCGACACCTACCTCTTTGCAAAGCTTCAAGTCACGAAGTTGCTTACCCAAGAGTTTTGAACCAATAACAATTTCAGTCATAGCCAAATCACTGCCAAGGTCAATAAACTCCAGAACGCGCCTGTCTAACATCTTACGTGCAACACGAATACCCATATCGCGCTCTGGCATGATGATATGGTCAGCCCCAATCTTAGAGAGGATCTTGCCGTGGAATTTATCGTTCGCCTTCACCCAGACGGCTTTTGCGCCTGACTCTTTCACCACCAGAGTGGTTAGAATACTGGAGTTAACATCAGAGCCAATCGACACCATGACCATGTCGTACTCGTCGAGCCTTAGCTCTGTAACCGTCTCTTCGCTCGTACAGTTCGCAACAATAGCTTGTGAAACGAAAGCCGCTGCTTCTTTCACTCGCTCTTCATCAATATCGACGGCTAATACCTGCGCCCCTGAACCTTGCAGCTCTTTGCAAACTGACAGACCAAAACGCCCTAAACCGATAACTGCATATTGTTTGTCGCTCATTTGAAATCCTGTTTAGAAATTTTAATTATACGGGATAGCCAAACCTACATTAGTTTCTATCTCAAAAAAAGTTAGTTCTGTAATAATAAGGTTATACTATTGTCATAATCGCTTGATTTATAAAGGTAGAGAACAACTCGAGTTTCTGCTAATTTCCAATTCATAATTTCTGCGGCAGCACACACAATGAATGAATTCATAACCCAAGTACAAACCTACATCAACCAGAGCCATAGTGATTGGGCAAACAGCGTCCTATTCATCACTATTGCAAGTTTTCTCGCTTGGGTAGCTTGGCGAATTATCCATAATCGCTTGGAAGTTCTGGCACAGAGAACCCACTTTCACTGGGATGACCTGCTACTAGAGGCACTGAAAACCCCTGTCAGTACGTTACTTTGGTGTTGGCCCGCGACCGTATCTATCGGGTTGATCCTTCAAGACCAGTTTGGCAACGAAATCAACTGGTTAAAAACGCTCAAGCACATATTGATCATATGTACCTTCGTTTGGTTCACCTTACGAATGATCACCAATGCTGAAGCGTACATCTTAGAGCAGAAAAACAGAGATGAAACCACAGTACAAGCAATTGCAAAAGTAGCTCGTCTGTTCTTTATGGTTATGGGCGGCCTGACGATCATGCAGGCATTTGGGCTCAGCCTGTCAGGCTTACTCACCTTTGGTGGTGTGGGTGGTTTAATCGTTGGTTTGGCAGCAAAAGATCTACTATCGAACTTCTTTGGTGGCATGATGATCTACTTCGACCGCCCTTTTAAAGTCGGAGACTGGATTCGCTCACCTGACCGCCAAATTGAAGGTACAGTCGAACGTATAGGCTGGCGTATGACCATCATTCGCACCTTCGATAAACGCCCTTTGTACGTACCAAACTCGGTATTCAGTAACATTGTGGTGGAGAATCCATCGCGAATGCTAAACCGCCGAATTAATGAAACCTTCGGGCTTCGTTACGAAGACGCAAGCAAGTTGGCTGTTATTGTGGATGACGTAAAAGCCATGCTTGAAACGCACCCAGATATTGATGCCAAACAGACGCTGATCGTTAACTTTGATAAATTTGGGCCATCAACGCTTAATTTCTTTATCTACACCTTTACAAAAACGGTCAACTGGGTGAGATACCATGAAGTTAAGCAAGATGTTCTGTTACAGGTGCTAGCGATCATCCATAAACACAATGCGGATATCGCATTCCCAACACAAACACTCAAGATTGATCCTCAAGGTTTTAGCGAAGCTCAAGCTATGATCATGTCCAATCCAGAAGCGCATCAATAAGCACACCTATATTGCTTATCGTTAAGTAAATTTCTTAGCGATAAGCAAAAAAGGTGAAGCGTGGTAACATGGTGCCAGTCTTCCAATGCACCCAATTACCACTCTATGATTGTACCTGTCATTCTAGCTGGCGGCTCCGGAAGTCGTCTCTGGCCACTGTCTCGCGAGCTTTACCCTAAGCAATTTCTCAATATTGCCGGCAAGCAGTCCATGCTTCAGCAAACACTTCAACGACTGCAAGGTCTTGATGAGTACTTAACGGATAGTAACTGCGATGCCCCGCTCATCATCTGTAATGAAGAGCATCGCTTCATTGCCGCAGAACAAGCTCGAGCATCCAATATCCAACACAGTGGAATATTGTTAGAACCTGTAGGTAGAAATACAGCCCCAGCCATCGCACTAGCTGCGTTACAGGCTTTAGGTCACTCGAACAGCAGCCAACAACATAAATCTGACCCAATATTATTAGTGCTGGCTGCAGATCATCACATCGCAAAAACAGCTGCATTTCAGCAAACGGTGGCAAGAGGCGTTGAATACGCAAAACAAGGTAAACTGGTTACTTTTGGTATTACTCCAAACGTACCAGAAACTGGCTATGGTTATATAAAACAAGGAGAGCCACTCTCCCATCATGCTTTTGCCATTGAATGTTTCGTTGAAAAACCAGATCTAGCAACCGCAGAACAATACGTTAATTCAGGGCAATACCTCTGGAACAGCGGTATGTTCATGTTTAGAGCATCACGCTACCTTGAAGAACTTGCTGAACATCGTCCAGAGATCTTAACGGCCTGTAAACTCGCTCTCACAACGCAAAACACCGACCTCGATTTTATCCGTATTGACGCCGAAGCATTCCAAAGCAGCCCGAGCGACTCTATCGACTATGCCGTGATGGAAAAAACGTCGGATGCTGCGGTGATACCGATGGATGTTGGTTGGAATGATATTGGTTCATGGTCTGCAATCTGGGATGTCAGTGATAAAGATGAACACAACAATGTGATTGAAGGCGATGTGTTAACTGTCGATTCTCAATACAACTACATCCACGCTGAAAACAAGCTGGTTGCGACGGTAGGTGTCGAGAACCTCATTATTGTCGAAACCAAAGACGCTATATTGGTTGCGAACAAAGACAAGGTTCAAGGTGTTAAATCGATTGTCAGTCAACTGAATCAAGCCGGTCGCACAGAACATTTGCATCATCGTGAGGTGTTTAGACCTTGGGGTAAATACGATGTTATCGATCTAGGCCAGCGCGACAAAGTTAAACGTATCACCGTAAAACCTGGTCACAAGTTGTCGTTACAAATGCACCACCATAGAGCGGAACATTGGGTAGTCGTGGCGGGTACTGCGAAAGTGACCAACGATGAGAAAACCTATCTGGTTGAAGAAGATCAATCCACTTACATCCCTTTAGGCCATATCCACAGCCTAGAGAACCTAGGGGACACTCCACTCGAAATGATCGAAGTACAAACCGGTAGCCATTTGACTGAAGACGACATTATTCGATATCAAGATAGTTACGGGCGGAGCAAACAATCTAGCTCACCTCAAATCAACAAATCGAACTAGAGCAGCCACAATAGAATGAAACATAATTTAGAGCTCAGCTGCTTTAAAAATAACGATATCCGAGGAATCATTGGTAAACAAATCAATGAGCGCCTTGCTTACCTGCTGGGTAGAGCATTTGGCGAATATGTCCTGTCCGCTACGCCTGAAACCTCATTCGATGACTTGGCGCAAGTGGTGATTGGTCGTGATAACCGCGAAACGTCTCTTTCATTACAAGAAGCCATGACCAAAGGCTTAATCGAGTCAGGGATTACCGTGATAGACCTAGGTATGACTGGCACAGAAGAAGTCTACTTTGCGACACGTTCCCTAAAAGCGATTGGCGGAATACAAATTACAGCTAGCCATAACCCAATCAATTATAACGGCATGAAATTGGTCGGTGTAGACGCTAGCCCTATTAGTAAAAACAGTGGTTTAGATGAAATCAAACGACGCATTGAAGTACTCGAACAAGAGCTAAACAGCAATTTACCGCTCGTTTATGTGCAACCAAGTAACTCTAGTAGACCGACTAGTATTCTCGCCCCTTATGTAGACCACCTACTCTCCTATATATCACCTTCTAAGCTTTCGCCAATGAAGATTGTAGTTAATGCAGGAAACGGCGTCGCAGGACATGTCATTGATGCTTTAGAGAATAAATTTAACAAACTCAGTGCCTCTATCACTTTCGTCAAGGTTCATCATACGCCCGATGGAGACTTCCCCAATGGTATTCCAAACCCTTTGATTAGAGAGAGTCAAGCAGCCACTCGAGATGCCGTTTTAGAACATTCTGCAGACCTTGGAATTGCATGGGATGGAGACTTCGACCGCTGCTTTTTCTTTGATGAAAAAGGCAATTACATTGAAGGTTACTACATCGTTGGTCTGCTAACCGAAGCCTTCTTGCTAAAAGACTCTAATGCAACTGTACTGCACGACATGCGCATGACATGGAATACAATAGAGATCGCAGAAAGACTAGGTGGAAACGCTGTTGGCGTAAAAGCTGGACATGCTTTGATCAAAGAGAAAATGCGAGAGTTAAACGCAGTGTATGGTGGAGAAATGAGCGCACACCATTATTTTCGTGATTTTGGATATTGCGACTCAGGGATGATTCCTTGGCTACTAGTTATCGAACTGATGTCGAAGACTCAACAATCTCTTCATCAATTGACGAGTACCAGTATGCAGAAATTCCCCTCTTCCGGAGAGATAAATCGCAAAGTTTCAGACCCCGAGCAGGTCATGGCTTGCGTGTTATCGCACTACCGAGATAATGCCGTTGAGATCGATCATACAGACGGTATCAGTATGGATATGGGAACATGGCGCTTCAACCTAAGACAATCGAATACAGAACCATTAATACGCCTTAACGTTGAAACCAAACAAGATAGAGCTTTGTTATCATTTAAAGTCAACGAGCTACTGTCTTTTCTCATTTAAGAGTACAAGGTGCTTCCAATTTTCAACTAAAAACCATAAAAAAGCCCTTACTAACGATTGCTAATAAGGGCTTTGAATTTTCAGTAGCTTAGTCGCTGACTGTAATTGGTCTATTTGTTACGGCGAGCTTCAACAGCGTCTGCCAACTGGCGAAGTACTGTTTCAGTATCTTCCCAACCAATACATGCGTCAGTAACAGATTGACCGTAAGTTGCTGCTTTACCATCAACAAGGTCTTGACGACCTTCAACTAGATGAGACTCGATCATCACACCAAAGATAGCTTTGTCGCCGCCAGAAATTTGTGCACTTACGTCATCAGATACATTCATTTGACGCTTAAACTGCTTAGAACTGTTTGCGTGGCTGAAATCGATCATTACTTTTTGTGGAAGACCTGAAGCTGCTAGCTCTTCTTTGATCTTACCAACGTGTTCTGCGCTGTAGTTTGGCTCTTTACCACCACGTAGGATGATATGACAATCAGGGTTACCTGCTGTTTCAACAATAGCTGAATGACCGTACTTAGTTACCGATAAGAAGTGGTGAGAAGCGCTAGCAGAGCGAATAGCATCTGTTGCGATCTTGATGTTGCCATCAGTACCATTCTTAAAACCAACTGGGCAAGATAGGCCTGAAGCCAGCTCACGGTGAACTTGAGATTCTGTCGTACGTGCGCCAATTGCACCCCAACTGATTAGGTCAGCAACGTATTGAGGCGTGATCATATCTAGGAATTCACTTGCCGTTGGCATGCCCATGTCAGTTAGGTCAAGCAGTAGCTTACGTCCTAAACGAAGGCCATCATTTAGTTTGAACGTATCGTTCATGTACGGGTCGTTGATTAGACCTTTCCAACCTACCGTTGTGCGTGGTTTTTCAAAGTAAACACGCATTACGATTTCAAGCTTATCGCCGAGTTCGTCACGCAGCACTTTTAAACGCTTGCCGTACTCAAGAGCAGCTTCTGTGTCATGAATAGAACATGGACCAACAATTACAAGCAAGCGATCGTCACTATCTTCTAAAATATTGTGAATCGCTTTACGGCTTTCAAAGGTTGTAGAAGAAGCAATTTCTGTCGCTGCAAACTTTTCTAAAACAGCAACAGGTGGTAATAACTCTTTTACTTTGTTAATTCTTACATCATCAGTCTGGAACATTGCTTACTTCTTCCTTTTTTCTATCCTTGAGCTGAATGTACGTTGTCTCACGTCACTTTCTATCAGCACTAATCTTCTTGTTCCCTGTAACTTAACTAGTAAAAACTCTAGTTTCAATCACTAATTGAAAATAAACGCAATTTTTTTTGTGTTTTATATTTAAAACACCCCGTATAACATTATTTACACGTTATCGATTGCGTAATTTATAGGAAAGCAAGAGTAGTAATTCTTCAAGCTTCACCATTCCTGTGAAATTGTGTAGAACTGAAAAACAAAAAAGCTCACGTTATCAGCGTGAACTTTTGTTTAATTACATTCTTTTCAATGGCTTGACGACACTATCAAGCCCTTCAATTTTGAGAGCAAGGCACAATTTTAATAAGTCGCCTAGTTCGCCTGACGGGAATCCCTTTTTGTCGAACCACAGCAAATATTCTTCAGGTAAGTCAATCAGTGTACGACCCGCGTACTTTCCAAATGGCATCTGCATTCGAGCCAACTTAATCAGATTCTCTTTCTCTAGCACTATTCGGCCTTTCTATGCGTCATCTATGTTCTGTAGAGTATCACCTAAACGTTCAACCCAATAGTTGATCGCATCTTTGGCATCATCTAGCGAATCAATCATGGTTGAAAAATCTTTATTCCCCGCTTCTCGGTCGATTGCAGCAAATAATGGAGTACCCTCTTGAGCATCACTGACCAACAACTCTACACTCGCACTCCCAACATTAGTGTGTTCTCCTGTTGTCACCTTAGATATGGTTGACATCGCAAGACCAAACGGCAGAACGCTGCTCGTTACAGCTAAGATCGGGTTGGGCGTTTCAACGTTACTCAGAGCGATACTCAGGCGTAATGTTTTACCCGTAGGCTCATCGACGATTGTTTTATGAGGCGATATTTTCTCTTCCAAACGCGCAACCATGTGGGTAGTGAGCACCTGAATTTCGTCCTGCTCTAACGAACCTTCTTCTGCCAAAACAAAAATTTGGTCGATCACTACAGAATCGTAATCATCTAACTTGGATTTCAAACGCTGTGCGTCACGCAGACCGATTCTGGCCCAAACTAAGTCAACACCACCGTCAGGACCTGGCTGAAAATCTTCATAACTGGTGAACTTGGTTGCGGTTTTAATTGGACCGCCTGCACAACCAAACAAAAAAATGATGGTTGCAACAAGCAAGAGAAGTTTTAAAGGTTTCATAGCGCACTTACATTAAATAGAAAAATCCAACTAAGTATGCCATACCCTATGTGAGAAGATTGTAGAAAAAGGGGTTAAAACTCAGAGCTAGCTCTAAAATTAGTCATGCTGCACGGTATGAGCATACTCTACAATCACCTGATTTCCTTCGATATAAGCGTTTTGAATCTCGCCATCAACACTCATTCTACTTTTCAAATACACCACTTTAGGTCCAGACTCATTACCTTCTTTAAGTGAAGGGAACACATTTCTAGGTTCTAAATGAAGTAAACGGCAAAAGTGACTGATGAAAGACATGGTCAATGGCGTCTCCCCTCGCAGTACATTTGAGAAATCAAGCTGGTTCATCCCTAGCTTTTTTGAAAACTCCATCTGCGTAATTCGCATTCTCGATTTTTGTGACATCCACGTTTGATACAACGCATCTCTGTCTTGTTCTGTGAATTCCATACCGACTCCTTTATATAATTCATACCAATCAATTGTCCGTTTTTTCATACATGACATGTCAGAGTTCGGTTAGTGGAAACCAAAGGTTTGGTTTTGATATGAGCACAATTGTTCTACAGAACGAAACACAAAGACTCAAAGTATTCACAAAAACGATTAGAGCAAATACTTTCTTTATTTATATCAATAATTTATACATTAACTTAAGAAATATATAGCAAGTTAATTTGTATTAAGAATTAAAAGTTCGAGATTGGCATTCCACATTTCAATCGATTGATTCGCATTTATAAAACTGGTTGGCTACATTTCGTTTGCTCAAACGCACTTCTGGCAAACTATTTGAAAGAATAGGACGCAAAGCCACCGGTCTGTCGACAAATATTCTGTCTATGATAGCGGGGCCGCCACTTAATAGGATTTAAGTGTAAATGCATGCCGGAGTGTTCTCTTTTTTGTCGGCCAAATACAGTAAGGACAAATAATGAAACAACTCCCAAAAAAATCACTCATCGCACTATCGCTACTTAGCGTAAGCGGTGCAAGCTTCGGTCACGGTTATGTCTCTGCATACAACAATGGCGTTGCTGAGAGCCGTGTTGCCCTATGTAAGTTCCCCGCGAGTGATACGCAAGAGAAAAACACCAACTGTGGTGGTATCCAATACGAGCCACAAAGTGTGGAAGGCCCTGAAGGCTTTCCTGAAGTCGGCCCTGCTGATGGGAAAATCGCCAGTGCGCAATCTTCTTTAGCAGCAGCACTAGACGAGCAAAAAGCAGATCGCTGGGTTAAACGCCCTATCAAGTCTGGTTCTCAGTACTTTGAATGGACGTTCACAGCTAACCACAAGACTCGCGATTGGAAATATTACATTACTCAACCAGACTGGAACCCAAACCAGCCTTTGGCGCGCAGCTCCTTTGACTTAACGCCATTCTGTGTTGTTGAAGGCAATATGAAACAGCCACCGATGCAAGTAAGCCACTTGTGTAATGTGCCAGAACGCGAAGGTTATCAAGTGATCCTTGCGGTATGGGATGTAGGTGACACTGCTGCGGCTTTCTACAACGTTATCGATGTGAAGTTTGATGGCGACGGCCCTATCATTCCTGATTGGGATCAAGGCGGTCAAATCAACCCAACACAAGACCTGAATGTAGGTGACGCTGTTTACACTCGCGTATTCGATCAATCCGGTGAGAACGCTTCATACAGCACTGAGCTTGTGATTGAAAGTTCTGAGCAAGGCAAAGCCAATAATTGGTCTTACGCTCTTTCTTCTAAAATCAACCAAGAGCAGACGCAAATCAAAGCAGGTCAATTGAACGACCAAGGTGATTTCGCCCCCGTTTACGGCACTAACCCTGTTTATCTAAAAGCAGGCTCTGGCTTTAACAGTGTAGAAATCGGCTACAAGATTGATACTCCAGAACCAGAGCATGAGCTAGAAGTAACAGGTCTAGAGTCAGAGTACATTATCGATGAGAGCCAACCTACCCAGCTAGATCTTACGTTAGCGGCAACAGGCGATATCCAAGCTGAGCTTACCGTGTACAACCATCACCGTGAAGCGCTTGCATCTCAGAAATCGGACCTAACAGACGGACAAGTTGAAGGTGTTCAGCTGACTCTTTCTAAGTCTGAAGCTGGCCACCACATGCTTGTGGTTGTGACGAAAGATGACCAAGGTAACTTAGTGGTTCAGAACACGCTTGATTTCCATCTGATGGACGAGCAAACACCTCCACCAGCGGGCGATTACGACTTCGTATTCCCAGAAAGCATTGAGTCTTACACTGCCGGTACTAAAGTATTGAGCAGCGATGGTGGCGTTTATCAGTGTAAAGAGTTCCCATACTCTGGCTACTGTGTTCAATGGGCACCAACAGCAACTCAGTACGAACCAGGTGTCGGTTCACACTGGCAAAGTGCTTGGAACAAAGTGGACTAAGTACTCGCTAGATACTTACTTTGTATTAAGTGCGTTTTAGCCATCAACCAAACAAAAACGGATGCCCAAAGCATCCGTTTTCTTGTTCAGTAAAAGTAAAAACGCCAGTTGTTAAAGTAGATAGTGGTCTGCCAACAGAGCAACAAACAAGATCATGAGATGATAGATGGAGAACTTAAAGGTCTTCATCGCCATATTAGGCTCATCACGATACTTAAGCACCCAAGCGTGGTAAACAAACCCACCGTTGAGCACCAATGAAGCGCTCAAATATATCCAGCTGCTCATGCCGACTAACACCGGCAATATACACACGATGCTCAACAACAAGGTATAGAGCAAAATAGAAGTCTTAGTGTATTCGATTCCGTGGGTCACAGGCAGCATGGGGATATTCACTTTGGCATACTCATCACGACGATGAATTGCCAACGCCCAGAAGTGCGGAGGCGTCCAAATAAAGATGATCATCACCAACAACCAAGCATTTGAGTGCAACTCATTGGTAACCGCCGTCCAACCCAATAGCGGAGGCATTGCACCTGCGATCCCAGCAATCACGATGTTTTGTGGCGTCGCTCGCTTTAAGTACATGGTATAAATCACTGCATAACCCAACAAGCTTGCAAAAGTTAGCCAAGCGGTGAGTTGATTGACCCACACGACAAGCGTGACGAATCCAAGTAAGCCGATACCCGCTGCAAAGCTGAATACACGCACACTACTCAGCTCACCTGACGGTAAAGGTCGTCGGTTTGTTCGAGTCATCTGACCGTCGATCTTTTTGTCGATCAAGTGGTTAAATGCAGCGGCTGAACCCGCCATCAACCCTATCCCTACCATGCCAAATAATGCTTGCTGTAATGGCAATCCATTAGGCACCGCTAAACACATGCCGACTAATGCTGTTAACAACATCAAAGCAACCACTTTAGGCTTAGTCAGTGTTAAATAGACCTTCCAAGCTGCTTTGTTTTGAGCAGCAACTTCATTACTTGAAGCGGTATCTTGAACCACAATTTGATGCTGTGTTGAAGTTCTACTGACCATGATTACCTCCTTGTAATACACTGTTCTTTACCAAGCGCTCACTTGGTTTTCGTTGCCACACAACAAAGTTTGTCACAACCAAACTGACAAGCAGCATCGCCGCAACTAAGTTATGAAGCACTGCCACTGAAATCGGTAGATGGAACCACACGTTACTGATCCCTAAACTGATTTGCACGGCTAATACCAATGCCACAATCACGCTTAGCTTTTGATGGGGCGCTTGGCCAAACTTCCATAACTGGTACACGACCATCAGCACCGTTAACGTCGCCACAATAGCCCCAAACCTGTGCATGACATGGATGGTGAGCCTTGCAGGATACTCCAACACACCAAACTCATAATTATCATGTCCGCGTTGAGCAAAATCGAACGCATTTTTGAAATCGAGGTAGCTCATCCAGTTACCTTCACAAATAGGCAGTTGGGTACACACCAAAGCGGCATAGTTTGACGATGTCCAGCCACCAAGTAGTATCTGCCCAATCACAATGAGTAATCCAAAGAGCGCCCAAACTTTAAGTGATGGAGAATAAAAAGCCTCGCCAAAACGGCTTTGGAATTGAGACAAACGACAGTAGAGCAGACACAACAGTGACAACAGTGTGAAGCCCCCCATCAAATGCGCCATAACCACAACGGGCATCAACTTGAGAGTCACCGTCCACATTCCAAGCAAAGCCTGAAAAATCACAGTGGCTGAAATAAGCAAAGGAAGCCCAATCGAAGTAATATTCTTTTTAATACACCAAGCTACAACGACAAAGATAAGCAGCCCTAATGTTCCTGCAAAGTAGCGATGTATCATCTCAATCCAAGCTTTATCTGCTTCGAGAGCTCGCTCTGGAAATTGCAGATTGGCTTGATTCACCGCTTGGGCATCAGAGGGCACGGTGATCTTTCCGTAACAACCCGGCCAATCAGGACAGCCAAGGCCAGCATCAGACAAACGTGTATAAGCGCCGAGAACAATCACGGTAAGGGTTAACAAGATAGTTAATCTCATCACGAGCATCAGTAAATCAGGGGCTTTATTCTGCATCGTTTATCTCCCTATACTTATTCCCTTTCGTTGCTTACACTCAAGCATTAGCTCCATCTGCTAAAGCTTATAGACTTAAGCTTTAGTTGATAATCTTATCAACTACCCAACTCGTGACAGTTTGAGAAGCTTTCTTAAATCATGAATCATGCCTTTAGATTGACCAACTAACTGCGAAAGATCAGAAACGCTTTTGTACTCCATGACCAACTGTCCTAGTGGGTCAATAATGACAATGGAAGCAGGCGAAAACTCGGTACTTAACTGATCACCACCAGCTAACAAAGATAGAGCAGGCTTATCGAGCGAACCCGATAACGAGTTACCCTCCGATACAAAAACAACGGGGGTCACCCGCTCTTTGTTTTTACCTAGCGCCAAATAGCTTTGATTCAAATAATGGAGCTGTTGCTCACACAAGCTTTCGCACTCTGTGGGAGCAATATAACCTACTAACCACCCTTCTCCAGCCATGGGTACCGTTATGCCAAAATCCGCTAGTGTGGTTCTGGGTTCTATCAATTCGCCCGAGTTAGTGACACCTGAGGTATACCAATTCTGGTCCAGCACGGTTTTGGCAATAATCGCAGGTAAAGCGAAAATCAAAAATAATCCGATTAATACCAGACGTCCCTTAGTCTGGCGGCTTTTAAGCTCAGCCATGTTTGCATCGGTGCTTTCCTGGTTCATTTGCGCTTGAGATTTATCCATATTTCTTCCTTGTGGTAAGCACTGCCTTTAAGTCGCTATTTCAATCTCGAGTGCCTACTTCTTATTCATGTGGCTATTTTTCTTAAAATATCGGAACCCTATCAACAACATCAAAAACAAAAGTACGGCAGCCATTACAAACCATTGAAATGAGTAACCAAAGTGCTTCTCAGATTTCATCGCCGTTGGACGCCACAACATTTCATAGGGCCATGAATCTAAACTCTGAGGTTGGAAGACAAAGGGCAGTACTTCTTGCCCGGTGTACTCTGATAACGCTGTTATGTTTAGGTTTTGGATTCTATTTGGTGTCGTATTTTCTAAAGCTAACTCATGGCTTAAAGGATTCACCGAACGTGTATACAAACGCCCTGACATTTTGGTTGATAGTGTGATGCTTCCTAGTTGTGGGAGTTCTCTTCTGTCACTGCTCGCTGCAACGAACCCAAGATCGATCAATAACTGTTTTTCAGCCACTAAGGATTTGTTGTCATCTTCAAAGCGAACCTCACCCAACATGTAAATCACATAGCCTACCGTTCCTTGGTTAATCTGGTTGTCTAACAAAACCACTAAACCACTGGGTGTTTCCAGCTCCACGTCAACTCTTAAGCCATTTAAAGACGGCAGTTCAGATGCACCTTGCATTTGTGTACGCGAGCCCTTCCATTCAGAGATCACCGTATCCAACGACCTAGACGATTGCTGCGCTCTTTCTGATAGCTGCTGTTCATAGCGCAATTTCTCGTTACCTCGCTCTAACTGCCATAAACCCAACTTGATTAAAATGCCGACTGAAACCACAGTTAAAACAACCGCTATCCAAAAACCTTTACTGCGGAACTTGTGTTCATCATCAATCAATCGGTTTGGAGTTATCACTATGGCGTCATCTACCTTTGTGTTGTTGTTTAAAATTGTGTTGGTCGCTTTGCTGTTCTTCATCGCTTTCAACTTGATGAAAGGCCTAATCCAAATCGCCTCGGGCAAACACAATGGCAAAAGACTGAGCCACTTCTTGGGTCGTCGTGTGATATGGTCAGCTGTTGTCGTGTTACTGTTATTACTGGCTTTAGGTTCAGGAGTGATAACTCCCAACCCTCGCCCCTATTAATTCCCAATAGGCTCAGCAGTTAGAGCACATACACAAACACAAACAGACCTAACCAAACCACATCGACAAAGTGCCAATACCAACTGCCCGCTTGGAACGCAAAATGGTCTTTCGGAGTGAAGTGGTCTTTCGCAACCCTTGCTAGCAACACAATCAAAAAGAGGGTTCCTAAACAGACATGCAAGCCATGGAATCCAGTCAGTAAGAAGAATGTGTTGCCATAGATGCCAGATTGAAGTGTCAGCCCCATCTCTTGATAAGCGTGAAGATACTCTTCAACTTGGAAAAATAGGAAGAAGCCAGCTAGAACAATCGTGATCTCCAACCAGACGATTAACGCCATGCGCTTATTTTGTTCGAGGCTTAGGTGCGCCATGTGCAACGTCACGGATGAAAGCAGTAGAATAATGGTGTTCTTAAGAGGGATACCCTGCCAAGGCATAGCTTGTGTCGTCACGCCATCAGGTGTGGTTGTTAGCGGCCACATCGATTGGAACATCGGCCACAACACTTCGTGAGTCATTTCATTATTGCCCGCCCCACCAATCCAAGGCACAGAAATCATGCGAGCATAGAAAAGCGCACCAAAGAAAGCACCGAAGAACATGATTTCGGAAAAGATAAACCAACTCATGCCTTGTCGAAACGAACGAGATATCTGCTCAGAGTAGAGACCACTTAATGATTCCGTGATCACATTGCTAAACCAACCTGCAAGCATGTAAAGCAACACACAAAATCCGACTAACAGCACTGCTTTTCCAAACACACCACCAGCGGCATCAGTACCCATGTTTTGTACCGTCAAGCCAGCGCCAACCGCGACCAAAAACAGTGCTACAGCACCCACCAATGGCCAGTGGCTTTGATGTGGAACGAAATAAACTTCCTTTTTAGAACTCATCGCTCAACTCCTTATGTTGATACTAGTTCTGTAAATCCCTAATTACTTGCGAGTACGTTAGGCCCAGATTTATTGGCCGCTGCACCCACCTCACTCGTAATATTAAATAACGTATAAGAGAGCGTAAGCGTATGTATCGATTCTGGAATATCTGGCTCAATGTAAAATATCAAACCCATTTCTGCACTTTTGTGCCCGTCCAATGGCTGCTGATTAAAACAAAAGCACTCCATCTTATTAAAGTAGGTCGCTCCCATACCTGGAGACACAGATGGTACAGCCTGACCAACCAATGAACTCGCAGATAGATTCTTCGCGATGTAATTGGTTTGAACTACCTCTCCTGGATGAACCTCTAGCACACGTACTTCAGGCGAGAACTGCCACGGCATATCTGGCTTAATGTGCGACATGAATTCCACTCGAACAGTACGAGAATAGTCGGGCTGCATTCCCTGAGGTTGCACCGCTGAAACGGTATTAGTTTTGCCATTGATCCCTAAAGCCTCACACATCACATCGTAGAGCGGCACCAAAGCGAAACCGAAGCCAAACATCGCAACTACACTCAACACCAAGTAACCCGTCAGCTTTTTAGTCGATCGCTTATTAGACAGGCGCTTTGGTTGTTTTTTATCTTGATTGGGATCGCTTTGCTTATCACTCATAGCTCATCCCTCTAATCCACTTTAGGTGGATGAGTAAAGGTGTGGTGAGGCGCAGGGCTTGGTACTGTCCATTCAAGACCTTCTGCTCTATCCCAAGGCTTGCTTGGTGCAGGCTCTCCCCCTCTTACGCACTTAATCGCTAGCCATAAGAAAATTAGCTGAGACAACCCAAAGGCAAAACCACCAATCGACACCACTTGGTTAACGTCAGCAAACTGAATCGCATAATCAGGAATACGACGCGGCATACCCGCTAACCCTAAAAAGTGCATAGGGAAGAACAGTACATTGACTGAAATCACCGACGTCCAGAAATGCCACAAACTGAGCTTGTGGTCGTACATATGCCCAGTCCATTTCGGCAGCCAGTAATAGGCGGCGGCCATAATTGAGAACACAGCACCTGTCACCAGAACATAGTGGAAATGAGCTACAACAAAGTAGGTATCGTGGTATTGGAAATCAGCAGGTACGATAGCGAGCATCAATCCGGATAACCCACCAATCGTAAACAGAACAATGAAAGCAATAGCAAACAGCATTGGCGTCTCAAAGGTCAAAGCACCCCGCCACATGGTCGCCACCCAGTTGAAGACTTTCACACCTGTCGGCACAGCGATCAACATGGTGCAATACATGAAGAACAATTCGGCAAATACTGGCATACCCGTGGTGAACATGTGATGCGCCCAAACCAAGAATGACAGCAATGCGATACTGCAAGTCGCGTATACCATCGAGTGATAGCCAAACAAACGCTTGCCACTGAATGCAGGGATGATGGCTGAGACAATACCAAAAGACGGCAAGATCATGATGTACACTTCGGGGTGACCAAAGAACCAGAATATGTGCTGGAACATCACCGGATCACCACCACCAGCCGCATCAAAGAAGCTTGTTCCAAAGTATTTGTCGGTCAGTACCATGGTGACCGCACCGGCCAGCACCGGCATAACGGCTATCAGTAGGAAAGCGGTAATTAACCAAGTCCATACGAACATCGGTAACTTGAACCAAGTCATGCCCGGCGCTCTCATATTGACAATGGTTACGATCACGTTAATCGCCCCCATGATCGAACTGATCCCCATAATATGTACTGAGAACACGAATAGTGCAGTGCTGTCCGGGCCATAAGTTGTCGAGAGTGGCGCATAAAAAGTCCACCCAAAGCTCGGGCCACCACCCTCTGTAAACAAAGACCCTATTAAGATTAGAAAAGCAAACGGCAAGATCCAGAAGCTGAGGTTATTCATTCTCGGCAAAGCCATATCTGGAGCACCGATCATCATTGGGATCATCCAGTTAGCTAACCCCGTAAATGCTGGCATCACCGCACCAAACACCATGATCAAGCCGTGGACTGTGGTCATCTGGTTGAAGAAGTCTGGCTCAACGAGTTGTAACCCCGGTTGGAATAGCTCCGCGCGGATCACCATTGCCATAGCTCCACCCGTTAAGAACATCGCAAAGCTGAACCACAAATAAAGTGTCCCAATGTCTTTATGATTGGTTGAATATAGCCAACGAGCCCAGCCTTTAGGTGCCGCATGTGAGTCGTGATCATCAACAGGCAAATCACTATTACCCAAGGTGCCTTCCGCAGAATGGCTCAGTACTTGATCTTCTGCCGGAGCCGATTTCACCGGCTTATTGATTGGTGAGCTCATAATTGCTCCTTAGCATCATTTTGTGCTTCGTCCGATGAGCCCTGTTCGTCAGGTGCTTGGGCTCCGCCTTCTTGTTTAACTTTGTAAGCGTTAATATCTGAAGCCTGAACAATATCGCCTGTATCATTGCCCCAAGCGTTTCGTTGATAAGTCACTACCGCTGCGATCTCTTTCTCGGTTAGCTGATTATCGAATGCCTGCATCGCCGTGCCGCCACGACCATAAACAATGGTGTCAATATGAACATCGACATCACCAAGAGCGATAGGGCTCCCTTTAATGGCTGGGAACGCCCCAGGAATACCCTCACCGTTTGCTTGATGACAAACTGCACATCGAGCTTTGTAGACCTCTTCACCGATAGCGTTCAGCTCGTCCAACGAAAGTGACGCATCTAATGCATCTTTCGCGGCTTGCTGTTCGGCTAGCGCCAACTCTTTTTGCTCTGCTAGCCATGCGTCAAATTCATCTTCTTCCATGGCATGCACCACTATCGGCATGAAACCATGAGCACGACCACATAGCTCAGCACATTGGCCGCGATATACCCCAGGCTCATCGATTTTTGTCCAAGCCTCATTGATAAAGCCTGGAATGGTATCTTTCTTAACGGCGAACGCTGGCACCCACCATGAGTGAATTACATCGTCGGAAGTCATCAAGAAGCGGACTTTTCGGTCAATAGGCAATACAAGTGGCTTATCAACTTCTAGTAGGTAATGCGCGCCTTTCACTTCGATGCCTTCAATCTCTTTGTCGCTGGTCGCTAGAAGGCTGAAGAATTCGACATCCTCACCAAAGTAGCTGTAATGCCATTTCCATTGTGATCCAGTGATTTTAACTGTCAGGTCTGATTGGGAGGTATCTTCCATCGCTATCAAGGTTTTGGTGGCTGGTATGGCCATAGCGATAAGGATGATAATAGGGATAATAGTCCAGAGGATTTCGACTTTGGTACTTTCATGAAAATGAGCAGCAACTGCGCCCTTCGATTTCCTGTGCCTCAAAATCGAATAAAACATCACACCAAAAACAACAAAGGCAATCGCACAACAGATGTAGAAGATCAGCATATGAAGCTCATACACCTTACCACTGATCTCAGTGACGCCTTGAGTCATGTTGTAATCACTGCTTGCGTGCACTAAAGGCGATACTAAAAGCACAACAAAACTCTTCAAAAGCCACGCTAGCCTAACCAGTAATCTTTTCAAAAGATCTCTCCTTATCCTTCCTAATTGGATACTTGCGACCTAAATGTCGTTGCGAGCTATATGTCATTCAGAGCTGGACAACATTCATTGTTATTCCGGCTACACATGAAAAGGCGAATCTCAATCTACAACTCACATGAAATTAGCCTGTAAGTGGGCTACTGACCTCATATAACCTAAGAACTAATACGGTTCAAAAGCGTTGGAGGTTTCCATGAAAGATTCAAAAACGGCGAACTTGTTAAATTTTGTTATATTTATGTAAAAGGCTAGTTAGTGATATCCAATTGTTCAAGGTAAGTTTACTTACTAAACAGTCAATTATTTGAAGTGGCTTAATCTACATGCCTTCTTGCCGTTGGAATTTAATTTATATCGAGTTTTACGATTGCCCTCATGGAAATGATAATCAATATCAATTAAGTTAAATCCAACAGTAAGTCATACAGACATTTAAAGGTTTAGTGATTATGCAAGATGCAATGAACTGGTTAGCGAGAGACCCAGACCCAAGAACTCGTGAAGAGCTTCAGCACCTCATCGACGAGGAGATGCACGACGAATTAGTAGACCGCTTTACTCAACGATTAGAGTTCGGAACTGCGGGACTAAGAGGTAAAGTCGGATGCGGTCCAAATCGAATGAACCGTTTAGTCATACAGGAAACAGCAACCGGACTCGGCCACTACTTAATCGAACATGTCGCTAATGCTACCATTCGAGGAGTGGTCGTGGGTTACGACGGCCGATTAGACTCAAAGCAATTCGCCATTGATACAGCTTCTGTGCTCACGGCTTTGGGTATTAAGGTATACCTTACATCTCATGTAGCAGCGACACCTATCGTCGCCTTTGGTATTGAGCATTTCAATGCAGCTGCGGCTGTTGTTGTTACAGCCAGCCATAACCCTCCGGAATATAATGGCTTCAAAGTATACTGGGAAAATGGCGCGCAAATCATTCCACCTCATGATGCAGGCATTGCCGCTGAAATCGATATCGCATCAACCAAGCCAATCCCTTTAATGAGTTTAAGTGATGCTGAAACGCAAGGTAAGTTAGTATGGTTAACTGAAGGTTATTATCAGACGTACCGCGCTGCGATCAATCAGAGCCCATACGTGAGTAAAGAGAAGGAATCGGCGAACACCACCATCACTTACACCGCTATGCATGGTGTCGGCGCACAAATGGCTGAGGATCTTCTTCATGATTCTGGTTTCCATAAGGTGTTCAGCGTGGCCGAGCAAAGAGAGCCTGATGGTAACTTCCCAACCGTGAACTTCCCGAACCCGGAAGAAAAAGGCGCAATGGATCTGGTGGTCAACCTAGCGAAAAGTGTCGATGCCGATATTGCTTGTGCCAATGACCCTGATGCGGACCGATTTGCGGTTGCTGTGAGGACAGATGATGGCTCATACAAAATGCTAACTGGCGACCAAGTAGGTGTGTTATTCGCACATTACTTACTGTCAAAGCCACACGCGAAAAACCAGTTAGTTGGCAACAGTATTGTCTCTTCAACCTTGCTTGAAAAAGTGGCTCAATCTCATGGTGCGACTTATTTCCAAACGCTGACCGGGTTTAAATGGTTAGCTAATATTGGCATGCAATTAGAAGATGAGAATAACGAGTTCTTGTTCGCCTATGAAGAAGCGTTAGGCTACACCATTGGTACTCAGGTACGAGATAAGGATGGGCTATCGGCTATCGTCGTGTTTGCTCAATTGGTTGAAGAGTTAAAATCTCAAGGCCGAACGGTTTGGGATCTCCTTGCTCAGATTTCATTTGAACATGGGGTTCACACCAACGCGCAACGAAGTATTGCCCTAGACCCAAATTCACCGTCGATTGGTTCTAAACTCCGCTCGGCTCAGCCTAAAGCCATAAACGGTGTCGCTATCTCTGTGATTGAAGATCTACAGTCTTCTCTGCGCTTTGTTATTGGCGGCAATACCGAAGCGATCAATCTACCTTCCAGTGATGTGCTCATCTATCATCTCGAAGATGGCTCACGCATTATCGTAAGACCTTCGGGCACTGAGCCAAAAGTGAAAGTCTATTATGAGACGGTAACAAGATTTGAAGGGACAGAAACGTACGAAGACACTCGCCTGCGCGGTGAGAAGTACATGGAGAACCTGATTGAGCAACACCAGCAGGAACTGAATTCTTAACGATTGACATGTTCAACGTATAACAGCTAAGAACAAAAATGGACGCTTAGAGCGTCCATTTTTTTCGGCGACTAACCCCGGAAGTATGTTTTGGTTGTGAGCTTACGACGTAAAGAAAGAAGACAGCATCCAGATCGCCAATACGATGAAGACCCCGCCCATCACTTTTTGTTGATAGGTGCGAAACTTAGCATTTTCCACCAGAGACTTACCAATCGTACCCACTAAAGCCACCAGCAAAAAGTTGAACGTTAGGCCAAGAACATTCAATAATAAACCCAGAACAAGCATCTGCTCACCGGAAGTCGCTTCAATATTCGTCGACACGAACTGAGGCAAAAACATCACAAAGAACACCAACGCTTTAGGGTTAAGCAGGTTACTGATTAGCGCTCTTTGGTAGTAGGCTTTTGCTGCAAAGTTATCGCTTAGCTCAGGCGCGCTCCCCTGTTCTGTCCGAAGGCAATCCCACCCCATTTTCAATAAGTAGGTTCCGCCTAAAAGATGAAGGGCTTTTAAAGCTATTGGGCTCATCGCAATCAATGCTGAAACACCCATTGCAGCCAATACTGTCAGGATGATTCCGGAAGTCGCGTTACCTAAACTTGCGAACACACCAACCTTACGGCCATAGCTCATACTTGAGCTCGCGATGAGTAACATATCAGGGCCAGGTAAAAGGAGAAGTGCAACAACGGCAGTCAGGTAGACAGGTAAAATGGTTAAGTCGATCATGGGTTTCAGCATTGATAAAAACGGAGGCGAATTTTATATCAATTACCAACACCCTTCCAGATGCAATTAGTGGTAATGCGGGAGTATATTCGAATTAAAAACCAACTTTAATCACTTGTACCAACTTATTAACTAAACATAGAGTATTAATTAACTCGCTACCCACTCAATCTCAATCAGTGTCGTTTCACCACACTTTAGACGACCAAGGAATATATCACCTCGATGCACCTCACCAACGCCTTTGGGGGTTCCTGTCATTACAACATCGCCATCAAGCAAAGTCGTGTAAGAGGTTAACTCTTCGAGGATAGTTTGTGGAGAATAAAGCATCTGCTCTACGTGCCCTTTTTGAACGCGAACACAATTAATAAACAGTTCCAGATTTAAGTCTGTGATATCTAGGTTATCTGTTGGAACAAAGCGACTAAATACGGCTGAACCATCAAACGCTTTGGCCCGCTCCCAAGGTAAGCCTTTCGCTTTTAAGCTACTTTGTAATTCACGTTTGGTAAGATCTAACCCTAAACCCACAGCGGAGTATTGACCATTTTTAACGATGAAGCAGATTTCTGCTTCGTAGTGCAGGGCTTCTTGATGAAAAGAAGACAGAGAGGACGTAACACTGGTGCTCGGCTTATTGAAAACCACCATAGAGTCTGGGATTGCATTATTGAGTTCTTCGATGTGATCGACATAGTTACGCCCAACACACAGCACCTTAGTTGGGGTTGCGGTTCGCTTCGAATTCATTAATTGTTCCTGCTCTACAACGCTGCTCATAGTTTGTCCCTGAACTATTTTTTGGAGTGAGAAGTTTAACGCATCATAAAATGAGAGTCTTCGACAAGATGGTTACCAATATCTAAATTCTGATCTTTAACTCAATTAAATGATTTAAATACTTTTATCCGAAGATCGCAGCAGTACGAAATAACAATCCAGATAAAAGTTCTAAACGAAAAAAGCCCTCTCCAACCAAAAGGTTTGAGAGGGCTTAGCATGGTGTCTAGGACAGTATCCTAAAAGGTAAACTTAAGGAGTAAACACTATGCTAAATAAGTCTGCGACTTATAGGTAGTAACGAGCACCAAGTAGCCATTGGTCGTCAGCATCTTTCTTGTAAAGGCCTGAACCTTGAAGATCAAACTGGTAACCAGCAAAACCTACGAACTGAGATGTGAAGTTGTATTCAGCTTGTAGAGCCGTTGTGCTGTATACAGTTTCGCTGTTCTTGTCGTCTTCTACCGCTTCGTAGTTAACGCTTAGGTTAAGGCTGTTAGACAGAGCGTAAGAAGCTAGTAGTTCAATTGCTACAGACTCTTCTAGTACACCAGTGAAGCTACCTACAGTCGCAGAGTTCATGTAGTTGTTCATTGCGTATACACCTGCAAGGTATAGACCTTCCGCGCCGTATGAACCGTAAGTTGCACTTAATACGTGAGAATCAGCAGTTTTTGAGCCAACAAAACCTGCGTAATCAACGTCACCTGTGTTGTAAGCGTAGTTTGCAGTAAAGTCAGCAATAGCGTAGTTCAAAGCGATCTGGCCACGGTTTCCGTAATCGTTGCCATTGTCTTTATCTGCCTTACGGCCTTGCCATGCAACAGCTGCACTTAGAGAGCCTGCGTTTCCGAAGTCTAGTGCATTAGCGTAGCTCACCATCTCTTCGCCACGACCAGTACCTAGGTTACCGTGATCATCGTAAATAAAGTCGTTTGCGAAAGCGATTGGCATATCAGCAACGCCAGCAACGTTGTAGTAAGGTGCCCATTGAGTACCTACTGCTGCACGACCTAGGTCATCATGAGTTAGACCAACGTAGCCTAGACGAGTTGTGAATGCTTCATCACCGCCGTCAAGCATGTTTAGCGCCCATTCACCTTTAGCATCAGCAGTAAAGCCGTTGCCTAGTTCATGAGTAGCGTTGAAGTTAATACGTGGAGAAACAGACTCTACACCGATATCATCTTCGTTGATACGGTCACCACTGTTTACATCACCAACAGCAACTGAAACGTGGCCGCCAACTGAGAATGTTGTGCCGTCTTCGTTGTAAAGTTCTACTGCAACTGCCTGTGTACCAAATACTGCACCAGAAATTGCTAGCGCTAAAAGTTTCTTATTCATTGTCATATCCATTTGTAACTGGGTGAGTTATTCACTAACAACCTCGTGCTTACGGAGAAGTTGTTACCTGCATTTAACAAGTAGGAAAACACTAATATACGAATGACAAAAAAGTTGCATTAAAATATATAAAATAAAACAAATCACACTATAAAAAACAAAAAATCAATATTAAACAAAAGGATAGAACACAAACCCGCCGTAACCTTTTTATATTTTGAGACCGACACCTTGTCAGATTTTGATTTTTCAATCGTGAAAGTAGCATTAAAATTCAAAGCAACATATTACTCATTAGACCATTGAGTGACACACCTTTAACCTTGAAACATTTTGTAACATATAGAACTCAGCTGAAATATTTTTCTTTGTGAAACAATTCTCAATTTGAGCTAGGAAAAATCACTCAATTGAAAGTGCACTAGAAAAAATACAAAAAAAGGGCAACCAATAAGCAACTGGTTGCTCCCTAATAACACATCATTAAACTCTTATTTGAAGCAAACTTCAG
This sequence comes from Vibrio satsumensis, assembly GCF_050337435.1. Classification (NCBI taxonomy): domain Bacteria; kingdom Pseudomonadati; phylum Pseudomonadota; class Gammaproteobacteria; order Vibrionales; family Vibrionaceae; genus Vibrio; species Vibrio satsumensis. Next base: position 456,990 of record NZ_JAKJSX010000004.1, read on the forward strand.
CCCAGCGAGCTAAACCTGCAGTTACCGAACCGAAATAGTTGCCACTCACAATAGGTACGTTAGGCACAGCTTGTTGTACAGCTTCACGAAGTATCGGTGAACGAGCTGAACCACCCGTCATGTAGATTACGTCTGGCTTTTTCTGGCCTTGTTGAATCGCTTCTTTAACCAACTCAATCATCTTAGACTTTGGTGTTTCAATCGCTTCAACCATCTGTTCGATTGAGATGTCCACTTCGACCAATTCAGAGGCAACATTAATTGCAGCACGATATTGAGAGGATTCTGCCAGCGCGATCTTAGCTTCTTCCGCTCTGCGCACAATGCCGTAACCTAAAGTATCATGATAAACCTTCATCAAACGTTCTAGCTTTTGAGGCTCTGACGCTTCTTTACGAAGTAATTTCAATGCTGCTAGGTTTTCTCTTGAATAGAAATTCTTTTGAGCTTCAACATTATTAATCGCAATTGGATTCCAGAATTGAGTCAGTGGCATATCGATACCCGAAATGCCTTTGCTGGCCATACCAAAAGGTGACATCAGTTGTTTGAAAGCAAGATAGATATCTAGGTCATTGCCCCCTACCCTTTGTCCACTGTGTGCGAGCAAACTCTGGGTACGATCCGCTTTACCAGACCAAGTTGGTCCCATTTCTAACAATGAACAATCGGTGGTACCACCGCCAATATCCACAACCAATACCGTTTGGTTTTCAGTTAATGTACTTTCGTAATCAAGACCTGCAGCTACTGGCTCAAATTGAAAAGCGATATCAAAGAAACCGGCACGCTTAGCTGCGCGAGACAATATATCTTCAGCTTGCCTGTTTGCCTCTTCACCACCTCGACCATGAAAGTTAATTGGTCGGCCGATAACCGCTTGTTTGATCTGTTCTTGAGTCGTGAGCTCGGCTTGGTGCTTAATATTGGCCATCATGGCACACACCAAATCTTCGAAAAAGCTGACCTGAACATCGTGCAGTCCACTCGCACCAAGGAAAGACTTAGGGGACTTAACATAATAAACGTCGCGAGGGTCTTCTAAATAGAGATCCAACGCAGCCTGACCAAATGCCATGTCTTCTGGCACTAGATCGATACTCTCTTCTCTGTTCAGAGCAATAGCACGTCGGAGTACTTGTTCACCGATCGCATCACTCGGCTTGATATTCAAGTGGCGGAATAGATGTTCAGAAACGCTTTCACGGGTGGGCGCAAACACAGTTGAGGGAATATAATGGTTGTTACCTTCTAGTGGTAACAGGCTTGGCTCTCCATTAACCATCGCCGCGACAGAACAGTTAGCTGTTCCATAATCAAATCCAATAAACATAGTATCCCCCACTCAACAAAAGGGGCAAGATGCTACCTGAAAAGCCTTGAAATTACGAGGTCATTTGCTTCTTTCGCTTGCTCATTTTTATTTTTCTGACTCTTAATAGCGAAACAAGTATGCTACATTTCAGCGCAAATGAATCACAGGTTAGATAAATGAAAACACCTTGCCTAGCGGCTTGTAAAAATAACGGTGGAATGTGCAGTGGCTGCTTTCGAACTATGGATGAGATTATAGGCTGGAAAAGCTTATCTGAAGACGAAAGACTGTCAGTCATGAATAACCTTAGCGGTGTAAGTTCCACTCACCAGTGTCCACAATGCAATGAACCGGCTCAGTGCGATATTAGTGCAGGTAAAGAAACGTGTTGGTGTTTTGAACTAGAGAAGAGAGATACTAACTCCGTACCTAAAACTGGGGTATGCATGTGTCGTAAGTGCTTGTCTGAGTTGCCGATTCAGTAGCCCACCAAGATAAAAGCCACTCAAAAAGAAAAAGCGAGAAAATCAAATCTCGCTTCAAAACACTTATTGTTTAGTAAGTATTTACTTCTTCTTTAAAGCAATTTACTTATTACTTAGCTTTTGCAACCAGCGCAGGCTGAGAAAACTGTATTCCGTTCCAGCCATGAACCATGAAGTTACGAATATTTTGATGATCGGTGTTCTTAGGAAAAGCTAGCACGTCGTTACGATAAAATTGACCAAAACAAGCAAGTGTTTGCTCTACTGATAGACCTTGCGCTAAACCAAAAGCAAAAATCTTACACGAACCATTATTTTGCCCTGCTGCATTCACCACCTCACCATTACGAAATTCACTCTCCGTAAAATCATAGTGAGCTTCAATCACCTGCATTGTTTCTTCAAATTGCACGCTTTCTGGAGTTTCAGCCAGAGTATTTAATAAGGTTTCCAGTTCCATTTACTATTTCTCCATCAAGTATATAACTGACAGCAGTGTATCTTGTTTTTCGGTAAGAGTAAGCCGTTGTTTACTTTGGACAGCGATTCACTTTTGGGCTTACAATGCTAATTACCTCAATGAAAGTAATGACATAGTTTTGTCAGGGCGTTATATTATTTTATCAAGCGGTTAACATTGTTCAGTAACGAATATGCATAAAGATAAGAACTTAGAACTGTTTAGATACCTTAAACCAGGTACAAAAACAGCAGCTGTATTAGAATTTGGCCCAGACGACTCCATCCAGATCAGTACACTTTATATCGGATACAAAGAAGATCAGTACCTTATCCTAGAGCTTTCACAAAAAGCGACAGAAGCTCTGACGCTCAGAAAACTCATCAATGTAGATATTATTGTTCGTGCTATCACAGATACTGAACTGGGGCATATTGTCGCCTTTAAAACCAATGTACTGGCTCATATCACCTCGCCCGCGCACCTTATTTTCCTGCGTCCTCCTTCGAGCTTTGCAAGCAAGCCTATCCGAGAACACGAAAGATACAAGGTACGCCTTAGCTGTGAAGTCACCTTTGATACTTTGTCATTGGATGCCACTTTGGTCGATTTTTCAGTTTCAGGTTGCGGCATTTATATCACGCAACAATCAGATATCGATGTAGGTTGGAAGATACAAGTAAACTCTGTCTTAAGTGAGTACTTAGATAGTGAACTGGTCTACAAAGTGGTGAGCAAGAAACGACAAGGCCAAGGCTGGCTGTTAGGCATTCAGTTCCCTGAACACCTAGATATGAGTGACGAGTTAAAAACGCTGCTGTTAGAGCAGGCCTTTGTTGCCGGCTTTGTATAAATGATTTTATTCACAATACTTGATCTATAGCGCTTTCAAAGAGTCAAATTAGTATTTCGTTACATCCCAGTGTAAGTTTTTAAAATGAACAAATGCTTGGTGTAACGACTCTTCTTTAATAGGCTTTACAATCACGTAATTCGCTCCTGCAGCCATAAAGTTGTCTCTGGTTGAATCTTGAGCATCAGCGGTACACGCATAAATTGGAGCTGTGACACCAATTTCGCCTCTTAATTGCTGTGTAGTTTCAACACCACCTAGATTGGGAAGTTGGTTATCCATCAAGATAAGGTCATAGGCTGTCGCCTTAGCCATTTCTATCGCTTCTAAACCGTCTTTTGCCCAAGTAACTACCATTCCATATTTTTTGCAGAAAGCTTGAGCAATAAAGGCGTTAGTGTGATTATCTTCCACCAGCAGCACCTTCAAAGACCGGCTAAACAACGCCTCTGGATCGATATTCACTTGTTGCTTAATGCTCAAGAGCGACTTAGAGCGCACTTCCACAGGTATTTCTATAATGAACTCCGAACCTTGTTCTATAACGCTTCGGACTTGGATGTCCCCCTCCAGCATATCGACAAGGTTTTTTACAATCGTTAAACCCAACCCTGTTCCACCATACTCACGAGTAGTAGTCTCTTCAGCTTGAACAAAAGGTTCGAACACAGCATCAATTTTACTTTCATCGATACCAATACCTGTATCTTTCACTCGAACGACCAAACTAGCATGGTCTGAATTAAAGATACTTTCGAGTTCAAAGCTCACGGAAATGCCACCTTGGTGAGTGAACTTAAGGGCGTTACTCAGCAGGTTAAACATGATCTGGTTAAGACGCACTTGGTCGGTATTTATTTCGATGTCATCAACTATGTGATTCACAATCGTAAACGCTAATGATTTATCTTCACAAAGCGGACGATAAATGCTGTCCAACGTATTGACCAACTCCCCCAAACGGAAGTTTTTCTTTTGAATATTGAACTGCCCCTGCTCTATCTTTGAGAAATCCAAAATATCGTTAAGTACCGCAAGTAGATGCTCCGCACTATTACAAAGTACATCCACCTGTTCTCGGTTATCTTCACTGTGTATAGAGCGCTTCAGTAACTGAGAAACACCGAGAATACCGTTTAGTGGAGTACGAATCTCATGACTCATCTTAGCTAAGAAGTCTGCACGTACATTCGCAAGGTGTTCTGCTTCTTCTCTTGCTCGATCTGCTTGCCTCTCAGCTTCAATAAGCTTGGTAATATCTTGTCCTTGCACTACCACACCAGTGATACCGTGTTCAACGCTTATTGCAGACATGTTCCAGCGAAATACCTTCTTGCCAATCGGCACATTGATACCCGTTAGTTTCGAGCCTTGAACGACCATCTGAATATTCGGCAGCATTCGGGTTTCAAACTCTTGAGCCACCGATCCGTAATTGTCATCGGCATCAAATAACGCCATTCGAGCCGCGGGGTTCATCTGGATTAAGTCGCCTTTCTCAGACCAAACCAGGATCGGTGAGTGGGCAAAGTTAAAGAGATCTTGGAACTTTTGATTCTGTTCCGATAAACGCTCAAAGGTGTCTTCAAGGGTACAACCAATATGATGAAATTCGAAAATGTTAGAGCCATCGAACTTGCTGTACTCTTCCCCATCACTTGCTGAGCGAGTGAAATCCATCAGCTTATCTAGTTCAGCAGCGACCCTTCTTTGAATCCAAGTTCGCGCAAAAAAAGACATCAATATGATCACCACAATCACCACGATGATTGCGCGCTGATAATTCTCTTCTAACGCAATGAAATTGTTGTTTTTTTGAATAGCTCGAATGATTAAAGGAGTTTCAACAGCATTGATCTTAATGGTTGCGATAGTGACAAAATGACGAGGCAACTGCTCGTACATTTGATAATTGAGGATGTCTGTAATGGTATAGCTTTCATCACCACTGAATGTCGATGTAACCGGTGTACCATGCGCCTCAATAACGATATTTTCGCAGTTACTGCCCTGTTGGATTGACTCAGCCAACGAGAAGTTGTTATCAAGCACAATAGCGATGTAGAGCTGACCAAGAACTTCCCCAGTAGCGTTATCAACAATAGGGGTACGGCGAGCCAACAAGTGACGCTTACCTATATTGGTCCTCAATTTAATAAAATGCCAATTACTGCTGAACGAAACCTCATCAGAAATATGCTTTAAGCTGGACTCATCCAAACCATAAAACTGACTGTTGCCATCTTCCCAAGCCAAACCATCGTGGGTAGAGACAAAGCGTAAATCTGGCGCATGATCAGGCTCACGTTGGTCAACACCAAAGAAAAAGTAGCTCAGAGCATCTGCATCGTTGGTATCAAAATACTCCCGTAGCGTCTCACTGTGTGAACTACTATCTTGGTGGATTTGCAACACCGACAAACGATAATCAAACATATTCTGGATCAGGCTAGAGGTTTGCTGAACCGTTCGATTAGTTTCTTGTTTGACGATGCTACTACTGGTTTCATAATTATGAATAAGCACGCCAAGTGCCATCACGCCTATCACTAAAATAATGATACGTGTAATGAGTTTTGCTAAGGTGTTCCTTGGTGTACTGGCATAGCTTTTCTTCATTATTGACCTGAGTACCTAAATGCTCGCTGTTTAAGTTCTGAAATACGTTCTGGGGAATCTTCCTTGGTCACAATTTCAAATTCACCAGAGTAAACGGTAGGTACTTCCAAACCGGCTAGATCCCACTTGATCGCCTCTGCCATCGCAATGCCCGTGTCGTCGTTCATACGCATGACAGTAACATCTAGGTCACCCCTTGCAATGGCTTCAAGTTCAGCAGAGCCGCCTCCCCAACCATTCACTAAGATGTCTTGACCCGATTCGCGGATGGCTTCCGCTGCACCAAGAGCGACATCCGTTGAGCATGCATAGATAAAGTCTAGATCCTTATCGTTCTCTATGCTGATTTTCGCCGCTTGGTAGCCACTGTCTTTGTTTGATTTGGTGTAAAACGAAGACTTAAGGGTAAAGTTCGTATCAGTATTCACTTCATGGATAAAAGTATCTCCACGCGCATCACTGATATAGCCTTGTGAGTAATACAAAACAGAATACTTACTGTTTGGTTGGCTTACTTGTTTAAAATAGTCCGCCAGTTTTAAACTGCCTGTCGCATGATCAAAACCCACATACATAAATGGCTGTCTATCTGCCCAAGCTCGCACTGGCGTTGTGATGTTTTGAAGAATCAACTTAGTATCTGTAGAGGTCAACACGTGCTCAATAAACTTGCGGTGGCGCGTGGTATCTAGCGTGAAAATCAAATAATCCGTCTTGTTTTCAATCGCTTCTTGCAATGAAATGCTCTGCTGCGCGAGATCAGCATTAATACGGGTAAATACTTGATTTATTTGGTAGCGGATCTTCAGCCTATCGAGACGCTTCTCAAAAGCTTGAATATTACGAACCCAGTAATCCGAGATTTGTTGACCCGGATACACCACGGAAATCGTAATTGGCTCGTCTTGGATTCTTCTCAATGGCACAGGGTGATTTTGTACAGCCTCGACCATTTTATCGGTCAATGCTTTTTGCTCTGGAAAAGTGGAAAGATAATCTTGGTATTCCCAGTACCCATTGAGGACATGAGTACCATGGGATAGAGCGGACGCAGAAAATACGGCAAGTCCAAACAACATCAGTAAACGTTTCATATTTTTCTCGTTTTATATGAGCTACTTTGGCTCATTTTTTAACCTAGCATGACACCATCTCTTTGTATGGCTGAAAGATATTATGTAGGACAACGATGAGAAATGATAGCGTCTAACAATAATTAGAACGACATTCTAAATGAGTAACATGTTAATTTGGAATGGAGATTAAGAACAACTAGTTCAATCATGATTTCAGCCTATTAACAGTAAGAGTAATTACCATTTAAATTCATAAGCTTAGCTTGATTTATTATAGACCCTTACATTATTAAGATTTAATCAATAACAAACATTTTGGCTATGAATTATGAGACTTCGATATATTGAATTTGGTCTTCTTGCCACTCAATTATTAGTTTGAGTGATACCAATTTTTCTTTACGAGATTTGGGTAATTGTTTGATCGCGTATTCGGTTTTCAACGCCTCACTTTTTGACCCAACCCCAAAACTCCAAACCAACGTCAGCGGTCCTTTTCCTTTTAGTGCTTTTGCACCTTTGCCCGTTTGGTGTTGTTCAAACCGACGTTCCAAATTATTCGTCACGCCACAATAAAGGGCATTGTAACGATTGCGGACCAAGTACACGACCCAATCCGCATTTTTATCAACGTCTGACATTTAAAGCAGCGATTCAACCAGAGCCTTAAGCTCTGCCACTTCTGCTCGCAGGCTTGCGACTTCTGACTCTAATTCTTCAAACTTTTCATTCGATGCAGAAGGTGCTGCCGCGCTTACCGATGCCGTCGCAAACGCTTCAACATCCACTTCACCGCTCAACAGATGTTGATAACGTGATTCACGCTTGCCCGCTTCGCGTGGTAGCTTGACCACTAGCGCGCCCGCTTCTCTTGCAGCTAGCTTCTCAAGTGTCGCTTCCACCTCTTTTACATCGCTGAAGTTCGCTAGTCGGCCAGTTCGAGTGCGGAGTTCACCTGGAGTTTGAGCGCCACGCAGCAACATACAACAGATGATTGCGCGTTCTTGCTCTGTGAATTGCAAATCACCGAACTCAGTGTTGCAGAAACGATGCTGATACTTATTAACACGGCTATTGAAACTGCTTTCGTCGCTTACCATGCGACGCGAAATCAAACCATCAACCGCATCTAAAACGTCTGATTCAGACAGTGAAAGAACAGGTTCACGGTTACTCTTTTGATTACAAGCCGTTGTTAAGCTATTCAGTGTCAATGGGTAGTGATCGGGAGTAGTGACTTCTTTCTCGATCAAGCAACCGATAACTCTCGCTTCAATTGGGGAAAGTACTGTGTTCATCGTTTTTCCTTTTTATTATTTTGATAATTCCATCTCAACACCTAACAATGCAGTCAATGAAGACTAGTGCTCAGACAAAATCGGTACTCGTTTCTTTCTGCCTTGCTCATCAATCATTATGATCTTAGAACGGTTTAGCTCTATTTCCACGACTTCCAAATAAGTACGCTCTTGTACATACGCATCACGAAGCTTGTTTTGTTCTGCTGAAGATTCAGTGACGTTATCGTCCAATTCTTCGGTTTCTAATTGTTGTTGATTCATTTCACATTTCGTATCAATGCAGTATCTACATGGGATACTAACTTGATCGGTGAGATAAAAACAATCACACATCAGCGAGAGTGACGAATAATTAAACAACCTTACTTTTGCTTTGATCTAAAGACTGTTACATCATCAATTGATGTGCTTTAATCAGATCCAGACAATGTATTTGAAGATTAGGAAAAGGAATCTATGAGCAGCGTATTTGAAATTGTTAGCCAAGCACGACGTAAGAACAAACTTAAGCGTGAACTTTTAGACAACGAAAAGAAAGTTCGTGACAACCGTAAGCGTGTCGACCTTCTTGATAACCTACTTGATTACATCAAGCCAGAGATGACTCACGACGAGATCCTAGGCATTATCAAAAACATGAAGGCTGACTACGAAGACCGTGTTGACGATCACATCATCAAGAGTGCAGAGATCTCTAAAGCTCGTCGCGACATCAGCCGCCGCATTCGTGAACTAACAGAAGAAGACAAGCAAATCCAGGGTAAGAAGTAATCTAACCTCGTTGATTAACTTGTAATAATGTTAATAACCCATTCTTTGTAGTGGGTTTTTTTGTGCCTAAATTCTAGTGTCTATACTTAAGCGTACGTAAGTAACGATATAAAACTCAACAGCAGTATGAAACAAAATAACGAGTGAACATCAGCTATGGAGAGACCTTATGTACGCAAGTATTCTGATAACCTTAGCGCTATCAACTGCACAACCCTACCCTGAAGAGTTTGAGAAGCTTTATACCGAAGAGACAGAAATCACTTATGACGATCTCGTGGTCGATGTTCATGGCTATAAGGTTCCAACCCGCTCAGCATTTCGAGGTTGGATGCTCCTCAACCACGCTCAAGACCAAGTCAAAGCAATCGGACAACAACTCAAGGACAATGGCATAACTCAAAGCATGCCTCTGCATCTAGTCTTGCTGCAAGGGACGGATTGGGCAATGAGTAATACAACCTTGTTTACCCTCCCGAATAAGAAACATGTGCCAAACATGATCAACACCCTTAAGTACATACAGCAATATATTGAGCCTGAAATCGGTGTTGTTATACCAGTATCTGGAGAGCGAACCGATATCTACAATCAGCAAGCTGGCGGTGCACTACGAAGTAAACACTTGGAATTTTGCGCGTTGGACTTGGTTCCCGCCAATGATATTACTCGTGAAGATCTACACGTGAAGCTTAAAAAGGTTCATGCTGAATTTGGTCAGAAAAATAACGTTGGTCTAGGTTTGTATTCTGGTGTTCGGTTCCATATTGATACCTGTGGCTTTAGGCAATGGTAAAAGAACACATAAATGTCAAAACGACACGATAAAACAGCGTGTCCTTTTGACCCCAACAGACCTCAATGAAAATTAAAACACTGATAAATAACAACTTTAAACTTGGATCGCTAATTGCTATTAGTTAAGTATCAAAAGAACTATTAGTAACTAGGAATTCAATATGAAGACGATGACTCAACGCTTTCAAACTCTACTTTCTGTTTCAAACTTCAGTTTAGCTATCACCGCCTTGCTTATGCTACTCAGCATTATTGTTGCTTATCCGATGGCCGATCACTTCTCACTGCCAATTCAAATAATGGCACACATCAGCACTATCTTGGTGGCTGCATTACTAAAGATTAGTTATGTAGGTCGTTGCCTTGCACAATACAATCTTGGATTGGAAGTTCGTTAGTTTGCACATCGCTAGCCTGATAATGAAGCAGTTAAACAATATCAAGGCTACTGAAAAGATCATACAGTTGGTGAGACTTATAAGGTTTTGGTAAATAGGCATTCATGCCCGCTTCAAAGCAATCTTTAATGTCTTCTTCTAACACACTCGCGGTTAAAGCAATGATGGGTAATGGTACGGCTTGTTGAACGGTTTCCCACTGTCGAATCGCACGAGTCGCCGTTATCCCATCCATAACAGGCATCATACAGTCCATCAAGATCGCATCAAACTGAGCACCTTGAGTAATCACGTCCACCGCTTCTTGGCCATTACTGGCAATCAAATATTCATAACCCGCTTGCTCAAGGAAGAAGCTCGCTATCTTCTGATTCATTAGGTTGTCTTCAACAATCAGAATACGTCGGTTCAGAGAACGAACCTCTTCATCTTTTGCTTCCACCGTCGGCGCTTGTTCTTCACCAACATCAAGCGATTGTAAGCTGTTTAAGAATCGTCGACCCAAGAATGGCAATGTATGAGTTGAGTGAACCGTTTCTGTGATTAGATTGGTTTTAAATAGATGATGCTGACACACGATGACTCGAGTCAAAGGGTATGCTTCCTTCAACGTAGCAAGATCTTTCTCCATGGAGTGATGCAGCGTATGACAATAAAGTATGAAGTCGCTTTCTTTCAGGCTCTCATCAAGATCCGAAATGGATGACACGACATTAGGTCGAACGTTTAAGCGTTCGCATTCTTTGACCAGTTGATCGAGGTAATTGAAAGAATTCGAAATAATCGTCGCACGGCTTAGGTTGTTGAAGGTTTGAACGTGAACTTCGATAGTGTCTACATACAGACAAAATGTGAATGTAGATCCCTTCCCTTTCACTGAGCGCGCGGTAATATAACCGCCCATCAAATCAACAAGCTGTCGACAAATCGCAAGCCCTAGTCCTGTTCCACCGAATTGGCGAGTAATACTGCCATCTTCTTGAGTGAAAGGTTCAAAAATAGACTCTAACTTCTCTGGCTCAATTCCAATACCGGTATCAGACACACTGCATTCCAGCTTGCCTCTCCCCATAGACATGGGTGTATAAGCAATGTCTGTTGTAATTGTACCCTTGGACGTAAACTTGATGGCATTAGATAACAGATTAGTCAGTACCTGCCTCACGCGGTACTCATCGAAAAACAATTGTGGCGGCGTTTGAGAATCAATATTGATGTCGAGCTCGATATCCTTACTTATCGCTTTGGATAAAATCACACTTACTGAGTCGTATACCGCCTCTCTCAGATCAGCATTGTGTGGCGATAGCATTAAGTTACCCGACTCGATTTTGGACAGATCAAGGATGTCATTCAGCAGAACCAGCAATGAGTGAGAAGACGATTCGATATCTCCTAACACTTCTTGTTGATTCACGCTCAGTTGGCTTTGAGATAAGATCTCAGCCATCCCAATAATCCCGTTGAGTGGCGTACGTATCTCATGGGACATGTTGGCTAAAAATGCGCTCTTGGCCTTGTTAGCCGAGATCGCATCTTCTTTTGCTTGTACTAGCTCTTTGTTATGTTGATAGTTGCGCTCCATCACTCGATTTAGAGTTTCAGTGAACTGGGCAAGTTCATCATTCCCTTGAATATGAATGACCTTTGGCTTGCCGTAGCTATCTGCGCATTCAGAGACTCCTTTCAAGATAATCGATAGGTTTCTATTTAGGCGAAGAGACGTCGCAACACCTAGCCATAATAAAACACCAGATACAGCAAGAATCAGAACTGTCATGATCAAGGTTTGTCTTTTTTGCAGCGCAATGTTTCTCGTCAGGTCAAACTGTAATTGCTTGGTATAAGCACCAACCGCATTTGAAATCGCCAGTTTCTTTCGTTCTAGACCTTGCACATAGTCATATATTTCAGGTGACGAGAAATCTCCTTTAAGGATTCGAGCTGTAAAACGGTTTTGAAATTCATCTTTAGAAAACGTACTTAATAACTTTCTAATTTCAGGCGAGCGGCTTCCTGATCGGAAAAACGTATCTAATAACTGCTGCTGCCTTTCTAAAGCACCAACATAACTCAATAAATATTGCTCTATCAACTCTGGAGCACGATACAAGCGGTAGCTCAACCACGCTTCTCGCTGAGTCCAGAACACATAGTGCGTAAGATTGACAAACATCGCATCAGCTTGAGCGATCTTTTCATCCACTATGTTAAGACGATATTCAGATAGCTCCATTAACACATCTTTCAATAAGTCAAAGGCCTGCTCTGTTAGATGTGTGTTGTTGTCAGTAATCAATGATGCGTTGTTATTAATATTCGAGGTCGCACTAGCTAAGTTTGCTAAAACCTCCTTAAGCTCAACCAATTGTGATTCAACACTCCAATTACTGTCTAGCTGTTGCAGTTGTGCCTCATACTGAGTGAGTCTATCCAATTCCGTATGCAGGTTTAAAAGCAGCTGACCTTTCTCAAGGGAGTCATTAGACAAAACTAACCATCGATAAGCATCACTTGAAACCGTATTAAAAGATTGAAGCGCTTCAACTTTAATGCGTGTTGTTTCGAGGTGGTTCATCTTCTTATCGTTCTTAAGCACTTCATTTACTGTAAAACCAAACATGATGAATACAGAAACCGTGGAAAGAAATATAAGACGCCATCCAATTGACATATTTATCATTTTTATAACAACTCCCTTCCCGAAAGTAATTTTACCTAGCCCAAGTTAAGAATAGGACATTAACAGAGGGTTATTGATCAAATTGGATATGAACAAACGATACTCTGAACCCAGAACGAAAAATTCGAAGAACAGAGCTTTAAAGCGGAGAGGCGTGCTTTTGCTAAGTGAAGTTTAGAAAAGCGAGGTTTCAGTGAGCAAAATGTAAACAAAAGACGTTTTCTCAAGTTATTATCACCCACATAACAAGTGAACGGCCACATTTAGAGGCTCAACTAGACTGTAAATAATGACTCTGCGCGCTAACAAAGCGGATAGTTAGGGTAAAATTGTGACATCCAAACGTTTGCGTGATGCACTTTTCACGCTCAAGCTAGGCTTATTCAAAGGTCGAACAACAATACTGGTTGATTCCCTTATTTGTCGTTTACTGTTTACGTGTAACTTGAGCTAACGATCACACCCTTAATGATCACTATGACTTTTATTACATATAATATTTTGATTTGAGTATTTTTTGGCGAAAAATAAGTGCTACAGATTGTTAAAGTCAATAGTCTTTATCGACCTTCAAATCTTGATTTATGGCTAATATAAAGCCAACTTACAGATAATCTGTCTGCATTTATTTTTCCTAGCAGAATAACCCGTCGTACCTTACAATCCTGCCACATAAAAATTACAAGTTGCACACAAGGCATATCAAGCACATTTAAGTGGCAATAAAGACCACAGCCTGATGCCTCAAATCCCCTATGCTGATTGGCTTCCCTACAACCGCCATGAATGCAGAAACTTAACGTGAAAGGTCCCGAGTAAAGATGAGTCCCGAAAAGCACCTCCTAGACTGGCAAACTAGTCAAACTATTGCTGAATCCATCGCTCCAACTTTAGGTCAGTTATACCGTCAAAAAGGCGTAGAAGTTATCCTCTTCGGTAAGACCCTGGTTAACGCGACAACTATCGACATCATCAAAGCTCACCGCATCGCAAAACGTTACACTGGTTCTCCTCTTACAGCAGAACAGACTCAACCAATCATTCAACACCTTCTCTCTATGGACTTGTCTCCATGCCGTATTGATGTTGGTCGCCTTGCGCATTCATTCTGGCAAGATCGCGAAGACACACACGGGTTGGATGATTTCCTACAAACTGCACTCATTGAATCGCTTGAAGGCGATGCGATGACAGAACCTCGTGACGTTGTATTGTACGGTTTTGGTCGTATTGGCCGACTGCTAACTCGCCTGTTGATCGAGAAAAGTGGTCCGGGTTACCCACTGCGTTTGCGTGCCATCGTTGTACGTGGCGGCAAAGATGGCGACCTAGAAAAACGAGCAAGCCTGCTTCGTCGTGACTCTGTACACGGCCAATTCAACGGCAGCATCGTGGTAGACCAAGAACGCAAAGCGATCATCGTTAACGGTAACTTCATCCAAGTTATCTACGCAAACAAACCAGAAGAAGTGGATTACACGACTTACGGTATTGAAAACGCACTTGTGGTTGATAACACAGGCGTATGGCGTGACGCGGAAGGCCTGAGCCAACACGTTGCGTGTAACGGTGCGAAGAAAGTTCTACTGACTGCGCCAGGCAAAGGCGACATCAAGAACGTGGTATTTGGTGTGAATGAAGATGTGATTAAGCCAGAAGACACAATCATCTCGGCAGCAAGCTGTACAACCAACGCGATTACACCAGTATTGAAAGCGGTTCACGACAAGTTTGGTGTTCTGTCTGGTCACATCGAAACGGTTCACTCATTCACGAATGACCAAAACCTAATCGACAACTTCCACTCAGGTGACCGTCGTGGTCGTGCTGCTTCATTGAACATGGTTCTGACATCGACTGGCGCAGCTAAAGCGGTATCAAAAGCAATGCCAGAAATGGAAGGTAAGCTAACAGGTAATGCGATTCGCGTACCTACGCCAAACGTTTCAATGGCTGTAGCTAACCTAAACCTTGAGAAAGGCACAAACAAAGAAGAGTTGAACGAGTACCTACGTGAAATGGCGCTGTCTTCTGCTTTGTCTGCACAAATCGATTACACAGACTCGACTGAGATTGTATCTACGGACTTGGTTGGCTCTCGTCACCCAGGTGTGGTTGACGGTGTGGCGACTATCGCACAAGACAACCGTGCCGTGCTGTACATTTGGTACGACAACGAGTTTGGCTACAGCTGTCAGGTTGTTCACTGTATGGAACAGATGATGGGTGTACGCTACAAGACATACCCTGAAGTTTAATCAACTTCGCTCTTGTAGATACGTCCATCGCAAAAAGCTCCACAACATAATAACTATATCTGCGAAGTCTGTATGGGCTTCGCAACCTCTTTTGTTTTACTCCCCCGTATAAACAAGAGGGTTGCCACTTAGATCTGCTCTCTCTAACGGATCTAGGTGGCCTTTTTACATCTAGCGCCCTCACTTTTATCGCTATTGCAAGACTTTGTCTTCATCACTCTTGCACAGCTTCACTTCTGTTATAACTCAACCTCAACATCTGACTGAATCGAGCTTGAACATGCAAGCACGTACCCCTGTTCAATCTGTTCTGGCGTCAATGTTTCTTGACTGCTGGATTCCACAGACCCTTTGGTCACTTTGCATTTGCAAGAACCACAGATCCCACTACGACAAGCGATAATAATTGGAACGCCTGCTTTTTCTAATGAATCCGCCAATGGTGTGCCCGCTTCCGCTTCAACTTCTGCGCCAAACGCAGGTACAAATACCTTAACAGTCCCATTCGAATCCGCAGACCCTTCTGCTTGTGATTCTGCTGAGGCAGTATTGCTATTAGCTAGTGAATTATTGCTTTGAGTTGCTGGTGTAAAACTTTCCTGATAGAAGTTTTCCATGTTGAACTCTAGTTCTTTCAGGTAACTTTCTATGTCTTGCATAAAACCGACAGGCCCACACAAGTAAACAGTTCTGTCTAAGATATCTGGGCTCAGTTTTACCAACCAGTTCTTATCTAAACGACCTTGAGGAGCTGTTGTTCCCTCACTGTCTTTCAGAAGTAATCTTAAATTGAAGTTCGCGTGCGCTTCATCCATTTTATGAAGCTCTTCAAAATAGATAGTCTCAAGCTTGTTACGTGCCATGTGAACGAAATCTATCTCGATGTCACTACCTTGAGCGAGCCAGTATTTTGCCATCGCCATCACAGGTGTGATGCCGCAGCCCGCACTCACTAGCGTTACTTTTTTCGTCGCCGTTGGCATGCAATCAATACAGTTAAACACACCTGCAGGTTTCAATACTGAAACCTCATCACCTTCGTCAAGTTCATCAACAATAAAGTTCGAAACCAAACCACCTTCCACACGCTTTACCGTCAACTTCAGGCGGTTATCTTCCGGGCAAGAGGCCACAGAATAGGCACGGTAATCCGTTTTCGTCGGCATATCCAAACCCAGAGTAATAAATTGCCCTGGCTTAAAATTAAAATGTAAGTCTTGTGGAATACTACCAAGCTCAAAGCTGACCGTATCTGGCGTCTCGTGCCATTTCTTTAAACACACTAAATTGATTGAATCGCTATCCGACCATGCATACATAGTTCACGCACCTTGCTGATGACTAAAGATTTAAATCTAAAAAGCCCCGCCGTTGACTGTTTTATTAAAAACGTCACAACAACGAGGCTTCAGGTTGGCTTAAATTAAGCTGCTAAGATTGTTTTAAGATCTTGATCTGGCGTTGTGATAGAACGCATATCGAACTCATCTTGAATAATCTTTAGTAAGTTTTCTGTTAGGAATGCAGGTGCAGTTGGACCAGTGTAAATGCCTTTCACACCCAGAGCGAACAAAGTAAGCAGGATAACAATTGCTTTTTGCTCGAACCAAGATAGAACCAGCGTTAGTGGTAGTTCGTTAATGCCACAATCAAACTCTTGAGACAGTGCGATAGCAAGCTGAATCGCGGAGTAAGCATCGTTACATTGGCCAACATCTAACAGACGTGGGATACCGTTGATGTCGCCGAATTGGTTCTTGTTGAAACGGAATTTACCACATGCCAATGTCAGGATTACTGAATCTTCTGGCGCTTGAGCTGTGAAGTCTGTGTAGTAACTACGCTCAGACTTGTCACCGTCACAACCACCCACTAGGAAGAAGTGCTTGATGTTGCCTTCTTTCACTTGCTCAATAACCGCAGGTGCCGCTTCCATCAGTGCGTTACGACCAAAACCGACAGTGATCATCTGCTCAATCTCGTCGTGTTTGAAACCTTCTTGCGCAAGAGCACAGTCGATTACTGCGCTGAAATCGTCGCCTTCAAGGTGATCAACACCCGGCCAGCCTACAATGCTACGTGTAAATAGACGGTCTGCATATGAACCTACATCAGGGTTAAGCAGACAGTTAGATGTCATTACGATGGCACCAGGGAAGTTAGCGAATTCTTTTTGCTGGTTCTGCCAAGCGCTGCCGTAGTTACCCGCAAGGTGTGGGTACTTGTTCAACTCAGGGTAACCGTGTGCAGGTAGCATCTCACCGTTAGTGTAAACGTTGATGCCCTTGCCTTCAGTTTGTTGAAGGATCTTTTCTAGATCATGTAAGTCGTGACCAGAAACAAGGATGCAGTGACCCTTCTTAGTCTTCACATTCACCGTTGTAGGTTGTGGGTGACCGAATGTATCTGTCTCGCCCTTGTCTAGCATTTCCATTACTTTGTAGTTCATCAAGCCAATCTGCATTGATGTATCAAGTAACTGTTTTAGGTCGGTTGGATCTGTACCTAGGAATGCCATGATTTCATGGTATTCAGCGAAAATAGCATTGTCAGTTTGACCAAGAACACGAGCATGCTCCATGTAGGCTGCCGCACCTTTTAAGCCGTATAGGCAAAGAAGGCGAAGACCAATCACGTCTTCGTGTTGAGAGTCGTGACCGCGGTTTACCGCAGCTTGAGGCGCAAGTGCCAATAGCTCTGAAGAATCTGTTGGAAGATCGAATTGCGCAGCAGCCGAAAGTGCTGGAATTTCAAAACCAATCAATGTTGCTGCTGCGCGAACTTTTTGCTCTAAACGCTGCTTGAATTCATGAGACTGTTGTGCGAATTCGATAATACGAGCAGGGTCAAAGTTAACGTTAGTCAGTGTTGCGAAGAATGCTTTTGGTGCCCACTCATCAACTTCTGTATCAATAACATCGCAAGCGCGACCTAAGCTTGCCCAAAAAGAGACACCTTGCAGAGAATGCACCAACACGTCTTGAAGGTCGGATACTTCCGACGTTTTTCCGCACATACCTTGTGCGAAAGAACAGCCTTTTACGGTTGGGGTTTGAATTGTTTGTTCACATTGAATACAGAACATAAGGGCTCCAGTAATATTTTTGTTAACTATAAGTGCTTTGCTTACAGTGACTTATTCCAAACCCTATAAAGCATCAACCGTGCCAACTTTTAACTAATTGATTTTATTGAACTTAGTTTTATTCCCTTATTTTAGTGCGTGATTATGACTACATATAAACTCCTTAAGGGCACACATGCGTGTCATAGTGACTCTCGAAGATTAATTAACGACGTTCATGTTTCGTTCAGAATAGAAGCGATAAAGTAACAACATAGAAAAAGAGGAATGAACATGAAAAATATATTAGTTACGATTGTTGCGTTGTTTACTGGCCTTTTGGCGTTATTCACTAGCTTGATCCTTGCTATTCCTTTAGCTATTGCAGCTTTAATCACTGGCAAGCGCATTCAGAATCAAATGAAGAAACAGGGATTCGCAGCCCACATGAACACACGTCAATCATCAACCAGTGATGCCGGTGTTATTGAAGGTGAATACGAAGATCTTTCAAGCAGAAAGTAACCTAAACTTTAGTTTCAAGCATAGTGAAAGCACAACAGAGACAAGATTACATAATGCAAAAAAAGCCCCTCCTAGCACTGCTGGCCTTAACAACTTTAAATCTCGTTGGTTGTTCCAACGAGACATCTATACCCGCTTACGAAACTTCTCCAGACTTGCCTAACTATCAGCAAGGCAGCTTTAATGCCTACGTCAATGACACCCAAGATTGGTTATTGAATAACCGTGTGTTCATGACGGAAGACAAGCAACTCGAGATTCAACTGAACTCCCCGACTGAATACAAACCTACCGAACCTAACGGCAAGGCGGTGTTATTGGTTCATGGATTAGGTGATTCACCCTACTCATTTAACGACATAGCTACCCATTTGGCTGAGCAAGGTTACCTAGTGAGAACGGTATTGCTTCCGGGTCACGGTAGTCGTGTGGGTGATTTAATGCAGCCAAGCTTGGAAGACTGGCAAGGCGTAGTGGCTCACCATACGAAGTTACTCGAACAAGAGTATGACTCTGTGTGGCTAGGCGGCTATTCAACAGGTGCGAACCTTGTAACGTCACAAGCGATGCATGATCCAAAGATCTCTGGGCTACTGCTGTTCTCTCCAGCGTTTCAACCGAGCTCACCTGCGGTTCAATATGCTGGGCTAGCGAGCTATTTTGTCACTTGGGCCGATCAAGATCCTGAAGACAATGTACTGCGTTATAACTCACTGCCAATGAATGGTGCTTCGGTTTATTACGAAACTTCAGAAGTGGTTCGCGAAGACTTACAAGATAAACACTTCGATAAGCCAGTGTTCATTATGATGAGTGAAGG
Organism: Vibrio satsumensis; assembly: GCF_050337435.1. Lineage (NCBI taxonomy): Bacteria > Pseudomonadati > Pseudomonadota > Gammaproteobacteria > Vibrionales > Vibrionaceae > Vibrio > Vibrio satsumensis. The sequence goes on from NZ_JAKJSX010000004.1 coordinate 476,416, forward strand.
CGACAGTGTGATTGATACTAGCTATGTTCAGCAGGCGTTTACTGAGTCTATGCCAAACCCAAACAACGTATTGATTTGGCAAGGGGAAACCACACTCGACGATCCTCGCGCGGTTCAATACAGTATGAAGATCCCTGAACAACGTATCTCTAACGGTTCGCACATGGGCTTGTTATTCTCGCCAAACAATCCGTACTACGGCATCAATGGCAGCGAGAAGATCTGCTCGAATGGTCAGGCTCAAGGTTTTGAAGAACAGTGCAATGCGACCAGTGAAGTATGGTACTCAGCGTGGGGATATCGCGAAGAAGGTAAAAACCATGCGCGTTTAACCTACAACCCTTACTTTTCCGATTCGATGAAAAAGCTAGACGAAGTTCTGAACTCAGAAGGCTAAAGACTCACTCGATAAAAACCTAAAAAGGCTCACTCGATAATGTCTAGTGAGCCTTTTTTATGGATATAGTTTAGATCCGTGTCGTTGCTATCCGCGTCATTTTTCGGTGTCCGGACTACCGCTAGATCGTCCACACCACACGAACTGCAAGCAGAATCAAAACCACACCTGAAAGTCGGTCAATCAGCTGCGCTTTAGAACGGATTCTTTCAACGATCAGTGGGCTCGATAGCACCAAGGTGATGAAGGTGTACCAAAGACCATCAACAATCAACGGTGTTGAAACAATGATCACTTGATTGCTGAGTTCATTACCTAACGCTACGAATTGGCTAAACAGAGCGATAAAGAACAGCGCGATCTTTGGGCTCAAGATAGAGATCAAGAAAGCCTCGCGAGCAGACTGCATATAACTCATTTGTTCACCCGCTTCCAATTTCGCTGCAACGCCGCCTTTCGAACGCAACGCATTCACACCAAGGTAAAGCAGATACGCAGCCCCCGCCAAGCTGATCCCTTTAAATAGCATTGGCGATTGTTCTAGTAACACAGCCAAACCGACGATGGTTGCGAAGGCATAAATACCGATGCCAGCCGCGTGTGACCAAGCTGCGATAAGTCCATTGATACGGCCACCAGCCAAACTATGCTTAGCGATCATCGCCAAGCTTGGGCCCGGAGACATTGCACCCAACAAGCAAATCGCTAATAAAGAAAACCAAATTGTTACTGTCATCATTCCATTCCTAGTAAAACAAAGCGTTCCAGCTGAACACTCTACAATTAATACTCAATACTTAGCGCTTACAATATGCCGCAGCAGGTATTATTTGAAATCAAAGATTATCATTACTAGTATGATTTGAAATCATACTTATATTGTAGCTCGACTTTTGGATGGCTTTAAACGCTTTCTCTCGAGCCCATTTATGGGCAGAGTCGTTGTCATACTTAGGATGCCATATCAGCCAATAGGTATGCATTTCTGTCTCAAACGGCAGCGAAAAGTAAGCGACATCGAGATGTCGCCCCAAGTTATAAGCAATATGCTCCGGCACAATCATCAAGTAATCGTCTTGCATTAACACGTTTCCCGCCGATGAAAAGAACGGTACCTGCAATGCGATTCTGCGTTTATGTCCCTGTTTCTTTAACGCAATATCCGAATAGCTGTCTTTGTCTCCCCCACCCGTGACTTTGATATGTGAGTAACTCACGATGTCTTCCGAGCTTATGGCTGATTGCTTAGCCAACGGATGAGAGGCTCTCATCAAACACACGGACTTATCCTCTCCGAGTTTGATACTTGAGACATGATCCGGCTTTTGGGGGAACATACTCGACGCCAAGTGAATACCTGATTCATTGAGCGTTTCAAGGAAGTTAGGCTGCCACAAGCGATAAGCCAAGTTGATATGGGGCGCGTCCTTCGACACCTCGGACACAATAATGGGCAAGATATACTGGGCAACATAATCACTCGAAGCCAACACCAATTCACCTTGCCAATCTTGTGGATCAAATGGCTTATCATCTAATAAGTGGTCAAACTCGCCCAGCAAGTCATCGAGCTTGCCTTTAAGCAACAAAGCACGGTTGGTTGGAACCAGTTTGTTCCCATCACGAACCAACAAAGGATCACCACATAGCTCTCTAAGCTGAGCCAGTTGACGGCTAACCGCCGACTGCGTGATGTGCAGACGCTGAGCGGCTCGACTGACATGGCACTCTTCAAGAAGCACATGCAATGAACGCAATAGGTTTAAGTTGATATTGCCTAGCATGAAGTTACCGTCGGGTTCAGTTTGTTAAAAAACTCGGTCAGCACAGTATGAGTCATTAGGTGACGCAGATCTGGATAGCTTTGCAGTTGGTCGCGAACTTGATTTAAACGCTCCATGCTTTCTACTTCAACATACAGCATCATATCGGTCTCACCGCTTATCGAATGACACCATTGCACACCATCAATACTCTGGATTCGTTGCGCGTAAGATTCACAACTATGGTCGCTGCTCGACATGTCGAATTTCAGCAAAATATAAGCGCACACATTCTTCGTTTGATTTGGCTCTGTCACTTGAGCGCAGTAACCCGTAATCACTTTGTCGCTTTCCAGTTTTTTGATTCTGGCATTCACTGCCGAGCGCGAGAGGCTGACATCTCGGGCGATATCGCTCACTGAGCATCGTGCATTGGTTTTGAGAATATCCAAAATCTGGCGATCAAATTTATCCATACTTTTGATTCTTTCCACTTATTGTTCTATTTATAACGCCTAATTTGACACAACTTTCCGACTTATAACAGCCATTATGACAACCGACATTTTCACGCTTAAACGGATTAATACCGTCAAAATAGCGGTGTCTTACGACGTTTCGCTAGCTGTATTATTGATGTCGACAATGTATGATTTCAATCTCAATATTACCCATCCCAGAATAAGCACCAAAAGCTAGGAGAGCGAATGACACAACTCAAACAAGAAATCACGCTAATGTCCGGAATTGGACAGCTATCTACGACCTTGCTGGGTACTGGGCTATTTATGATTCCCGCTATCGCTGCAGGTATTGCAGGTCAGTTGTCACTGCTGGCATGGTTAATCTTGTTTATCGCCATTTGCCCAATCGCCCTTACCTTTGCAGCATTAGGAAAACGCTACCCCAACGCAGGTGGCACCGCCTATTTTGTACGCCAAGCGTTCAGCGAGCGTTTAGAAACAAGTGTTGCTTGGTTGTTTGTGAGTGTTATTCCTGTCGGCATTCCAGCTGCGATTGCATTAGCGGGCGGCTTTGCTCAACAATTGTTACCCGCACCTCTCGACACACCGCTTGGTGCTCAGTCCTTTACCGTAGCCCTGCTGATTGCCGTCAACTTGATGGGCAGTAAATCTTCTGGCCGCCTACAAACCGTAATCGCGTTGTCGATTTTCGCCTTAGTTAGCGCTTTTGTTTGGAAAGCCGATATCACGATAGCCGATGTTACTCTTCCTGCTATCTCGTCCGATTCGATGTGGTCTATCGGCGCAGCTTTGGCTGTTATGTTTTGGTGCTTTGTCGGAATAGAAGCTTTTGCTCACATGGGAGAGGAGTTCAAAAATCCACAACGTGACTTCCCAATCGCCATCATTGCAGGCTGTTTTGTTGCGGGGTTAGTGTACTGGGCTTGTTCCGTGGTGATTCTTAAACTGGGGGCTTACGGCTCACCTGAATTTGATGCCGCATCCATCCCGTGGGTAACAGAGCAACTGTTTGGCAATGGCTTCAAAACGGTCATCAGTGTACTTGGTTTCTTTGCTTGCTTTGCCAGTCTCAACCTTTACACACAAAGCCTATCACGAATGATCTGGGCTCAAGCTCGACAACACACTCCGACAAGTAGAATGGCTCAATTGAACAGCCGCGGCGTACCACTTTACCCAACATTAGCAATTGGCTTTATCGCGCTTATTTCGTGTGTGATTGGTGAGCTGTCTAACTTGGACCTTGAGTTCTTTCTCAAGCTCGCCAACGGTATTTTTGTTCTGGTTTATCTGCTCGCGATGTTAGCCGCTTGCCGATTACTGACTGGCGCATCTAGATACACCGCCATGCTCTCACTGGTCATCTGTACCTTGGTGTTTATTTGTTTAAGCTGGTCGATGCTCTATGCTGTCACTATTTTTGTGACATTGTCACTCCCTTGGCGTAAGTGGCTAGGTAAAGGTAAAACCGTTTCTGTCGACAAGTTATAACTCGATTAATGATGAATCGACAAACTGTAAGCAAGCCCTACCAATATTACTGATAAAAAAGCCGAGCGATCTGTTTGATCTTCGGCTTTATGTCAGCCAAACGGATATTTCCAAACCCCAACACCGCACCACTCCAATCACGAATTTCACTTGATCCATATTCATAAAAGTCAAAAGGACGAATGATGATATTTTCAAGCTCTGCTCTACGGTTCCATTCCTGTTCTGATATTCCGTTCGACCATTTAACTGTCACATGCAACCCTGCCGCTTGGCTAATCACTTCAAGATCGCCATGAAACTCACTTTTAATCGCTTCTATCATCACTTCATGCTTGAGTTTGTATGAACGACGCATCTTTCTAATATGACGCAATAAATCGCCTTCGCGAACAAAATCCGCCAAAGCTTCTTGTGTATGAGACGCAGTGTCTCCGGTGAGCGCGTCTTTAATCTCAAGACACTTTGCCACGAGATTTGCAGGCACCACTAAATAACCTAATCGCAGGCCATTGAACATCACCTTACTCAGAGAGCCGACATAGATGATGCGATCATCGAACCCTAACTTACCCGCCAAACCTTGCATGCTGGTATAAGGGCGATGAGCAAACTGGAACTCACTGTCATAATCATCTTCAATGATCCATGACTGATGTTTGTTAGCCCAATCGATCAACTTGAGGCGTTGCTCAGTATTGAGGGTCGTGCCCATTGGGTATTGGTTACTTGGCGTGACATAGAGAGCCTTAGCATTACTGGACAACACTTTTTCAGTATCTAACCCAACCTTTTCACGCACACTCACACCGTCTAGCTCTAGCCTCAACAGATCGATAATTTTATGCACTTGTCGATAGCCGGGCTCTTCCACAAGGATTTTGTCGCCCATCGCTAACGTCGCCATCAAACCGATTGAGATGGCTTGCTGCGCACCAGCGGTGATGATGATTCTATCGGCACTACAATTAACCGAGCGACTGCTTGCAAGATATCTGCTCAACGCTTCCCTCAAGGCTAAGCTTCCCTGAACCTCTTGATTGCCCGCAATGCTCTGACGTGTAGAGTGACGTTGCAGCAGCCTCTGCCATTTCGCAAAAGGGAATGCATCTAAGTCAGGAACTCCGGGGGCAAAGCTGCGGTTAATGTCGTTAGGTGTCGCTATGTTTGCACTCGGTTTACTGACGGTTTGTTGAATCTTCGCATCCTGAACACACTTCGGCTGAGACAAACTTAGGAAGTGCTCGGGCTGTTCAACCGACACATAAAACCCTGAACCTTGCTTGCTCTCGATGTAGCCTTCCGTCACTAACTGTTCGTACGCATAAATCACCGTATTTCGACTCACTGATAACTCGACGGCTAGCTTACGTGTTGAAGGTAACTTGCTGCCCTTGCTCCATAAATCTTGAACGATCTTCTCTCTGATCGCGTGGAACAAGGCGGTTTGACGTGTGTCATGTTGCTCGTCTAACTGTAAGTCACCGACATCAATAGGCTGCATAACTGGATCCAAATAGTGTTTAAAAGTGGCTCTATTTAATAGACCAGTTAATCGCTACATTAATCAAAAGGCAATGATTAAGGAGCGATTATGTTATCTAACACGAAAAGAACCACGATTAAAAAAGGGGCTCACAAAGCCGTATTTGAACAAGAGAAACTGCATCAAATCATCGACGAAAGCTTAATCGCACACATTGCACTGCAAGGCGAACAAGGCCCAATGGTTATCCCGATGCTCGCATGGCGAGTGGATAACATGGTCTACATTCATGGGGCCAAAAACAGTCGCTTATTGAGAGGCCTGAAGAAGGGAGACCCAACCTGTTTAACGTTCACTTTGTTCGATGGTTGGGTGTTGGCTCGTTCTGCATTTCATCACAGTGCGCATTATCGTTCTGCTGTGGTATTGGGGTCATTTTCAGTCATCGAGGACAACCAAGAAAAAGATCGCTTATTGAACATCTTCATTGAGCAAATCGCGCCGGGCAGAACCGATGAAGTCAGGCTCAGTAATGAGAAAGAGCTCACCGCAACCGAGCTATTGGCAATACCTTTAACGGAAGCCTCCGTGAAGATTGGTAAACATGGCGTGAATGATGATAAGACTGATATGGATATCCCAGTATGGGCTGGCGTATTACCTTATCGAACGGTTGTAGGGCCATTGGAAACAGTTCCAGAGCAAGAAGGCATCATTGAAACACCAGATTACCAACAAGCCTATGGTGAGCGCTGGTATCAGAATTGATACACAAAGATGGTCAACTTAATAAAATTGCATACAATCTGAGATACAAAGATTCAACATAGCAAAATAATGTAGTCAGACGATGAGAACGAATAAGGATATTCCACCATTTCAAGGCTTGCTCAATGGCATTGGGCAAGTCTATTTCACACCGTCTGTTATGACGTCGATTTTGCTATTATTTGCCATTTCTATTGAGTCACTTGCGCTGGCTTTTCTTACCTTGCTTGGCGCCAGTTGCAGCTATGCATTAGCCTTCTGTTGGTATATCTACACCAACACCAACACCAACACCAACACCAACACCAACACCAACAAGGCAGCTTACGATATTGATAGTGGTATGTATGCGTTAAATGGGGCTTTAATTGGTTTATTTATCGGTAACTTTTTTGGTGTCACACCATTATTGGTTCTAGTGGCTGTCTTAGGCGCATTACTCACAGTCCCGATTGCCAACATTGTATTCAGATTTAAAAAATATCGCGGTTACACTAGCGCCTTTATCCTCACCTCTTGGCTGATTTATGCTATCCAATCGACCTTAGATCTATCGGCATTTTCTCCATCCAACTCCGTATTGATACCAATAATCAGTTTTGAGGCAAACTCGTGGTTCAACCTACCGATAGTGGTGATCCCGTTGTTAAAAGGGATCAGCCAAGTCAGCTTTATAGACAATGCGTTGTCAGGGCTCGTTATCTTAATCGCCATCGCACTTAACAACCTAAAGCATGCCACTTGGGTTGTGCTAGCAGTAATAATGAGCACCATTTTTAGTAAGATGATTGGTGCTTCTAACGAGCTGGTTGCCCAAGGTCTTTATGGGTACAACGCCATTCTTGCCACTCTAGCGCTTGTGCTCTATCCGCGAATCCCTTGGCCGTTAATCCTATTAGGCATTCTTTTGAGCTGCCTTGTGACACTTGGCTTTCATGAACTGTCACTACTGCCACTCACCGCCCCTTTTGTTTTAAGTACTTGGGGGATTGTCTATCTGTCTGGAGTGATGAAAAAAAATCGCGTTACCAGTTAACGGTTTAATCCGCCTGATTTAGCTGACAAGAGAAAGCCATCAGTACTTTAAACAAGACTAATCGAGAACATTCATTCTTTCGTAGTTTTTCATGCTCAGAGCTTTCCTTATATCTTTGCCATATCATCTCAATACCTTCGACCGTTTCTACTCTGGGGGCCAGCACTCTAGATTGAAAATGCTCCAGTAAAACCAGATAAATCGAACTCTCGAACAAAGGTATATCTTTCTTATGGATAGCTTGAGCTAAACAAAGCCATTTGCTTTTAGGCCTTGTTTTAACATAGCGGTACAACAGTGCTGTACTCAAAGTCACAAGAACAACGATGACAGCGAGTCCGACCATTAGCATCTTGTACTGCTCCACAAAAGAAGCGAAAGTGTGCGACACTTGCCAACTTCGCTCAGGTAAGACAAGAGTTCTTTGCTGTTGATACTCTGAATCCCACCAAAAAACGCTAACCGCAGGAAGAGTAACCCGGCCAGCGTTGTTCACTATATAAGTCACCCTTTCTAACCTTTGAGCCTGACGCACACCCCTTTGCTCATCATCTCTATACTGAGTTGACTCAGGATATACCAAAAATTGACTCGTTAAGGTATCTGGAAGTGTCGTGATTTCCGGCAAAAGTGCGCTGATGGTGTCGTGTGCAGATAATGTAATTTCACGGGTAATCGCGTCGCCCACACTGAGCTGTTCTTCCAAGCCCTGTGAGCTTTCATTTTGAGAGACAAGCGTCCACTTTTCTTTCAGGTTAGCTTCAGTACCTGTTAACCATTTCTGATCAGAAGTCATATTGGCAGAAGGCTTATGAGCATTGAAAGACAAAGCCTTCGTCATCACCACCCCATCAACATTATTACTGCCCTGCTTTACGCCAATCTCAAGCGCGACAGGAGGGATTTGATACTCTCCACTATGTAATGGGTAAAGCACAATTTCCCAGAGTTGTTTGGAGTACACTTTCCCATCAATACGTTCTGTGGAGTTCACAGCAAAAGAACTCATAGGCAACACGACCGCATTATCAACCTCGATACGGTGCACCTTGGTGCCTTTGGTGAACCATGTGTCTGTCATCACTTCAATATTGAGAGTAACCTGCTCATGCACTGCAATACCCGAACTGACGTGGCTCAACCACACGTTAAGCCTCACATTGCCTTGATCGTAGAGCGAAGCTAGCTTCTGACTGTGGGTATTAGGCTGGCTACAAGCAAAATGACTCATTAAGCTAATGACCAAACACAAAAGCTGAAATAACCTACTTAGCTGCATCTTTCCACTCCGTTTGGTTAGCCACCCCTTGCTGATACTGCAATGCAAACTTGGTTGAGATAAAGCTCGATAGATCACTCTGAACTCGCTTCATCCATTTTTCGTTGGCGCCTGGATCACTCAAGATTTGTTCAGCGGATAAGACTTCTTGAATCACTTGATCTTGTTCTACTTGCTGCTTTACACCATCCGAGCGTTCTGGCTTATCACCATTTTCTCGGCTCACCTGACGTTCATTGCTTTTCGATTGTTCCTTCGTAAAACTATCAATATAAACAATCACATCTTCAACAATCTTTAAGTTATGAAGTGCTTCTTGACTGTCAGGGTCTTGCTCCAAGATCTCTCGATACAATGACCTTGCAGCAACAAACTCTTTTTGATTCGCCAATGAAGCCGCCGCACCTAATTGCCCCTGTAAGGTATCACTGCGCATGTAGAATTGTTGTGCCACTTCGTATTCGCCAGCTTGGTAATAGGCCGTTGCTTTCCAGTACTCATTTTCAAAGATTTGCGCGGCTTGTTGGTATTCTTGATCTTGATAATACAGAGCGCCCTGCTGATCTTTAGTCAGCCAAATATCGACCAACGAAAACTCTGCTGCGTATAAATTAGGGCTGTAAGTCGCGCTATAAAATAGAGAAACCACAACGCACCACTGAACTAGCCAACCTTTTCTAAACCACAATAAATACGGTACCAGCACCACCCACACCAAAGGGTAACTTGCATCAAACCAAGGTTCAGCTTGATCTGCTGAGAGCTCAGCAAAAGACGTTATTTCCCCACTAAGATTTTCTATATCTTGGTTATCTTGAGTAAAAGCAACGAAGTCACCATGCACCGAGCTAGCTAATTTCGACAGAGTTTCAATTTCCATTGGTAACGGAGATGGAACATCTTGATTACCAACACCATAAATCAGCAGTTGATAACCTTTTTCCTTGAAATAACCTTGATACTCACGGTAAGCCAGTTGATTAACGGCATCGGTCACCAGCAATACCGTTGCATTGTCAGTTTCAGGTACCAATTTTTTGATGATAGGTAGGGTATATTCCGCAAATTTACCCTCTCTTGGCATTACTTCGGGTTGAATAGCCTCTAATAAAGGCTTAAACACCGCAACGTCTTGCGTTAAAGGCATCGCTAAATGAGCAGTACCCGAGTAGACAACTAACGCTGTTTTCCCTTTACCTTGCAGATCAATAAGCCGCGCTATTTTTTGCTTTGCTCTAAACAGACGACTTGGCGCAACATCCTTTTGTAACATTGACTCAGAGACATCAAGCACAATCACCAATGGCGTGGTGTCTTCTGCAAAAGGCGAAGACTGACGATACCAACTTGGCCCAGAAGCAATCACTATCGCGACCAAGCAGATGACACTGAGCAAAAAGATAGGAAGGTGCTTAACACGAGACGACTCACCAACACGCAAAGCATCAGACAAGTGCTTGGGCAAATGAGTTACCCACGAATTCTGCTCTTGGCTTCGGCGCCAGTTCATGACCAGCACCACAATAAGTGGCACGATTAATAGCAGCCATTCAGGGCGAATAAAATGAAAGTTTCCCATCATAAAGCCCTCCTATTTAGAGTCTCAGGCTTGATACGAAGTCGCAAAACAGATCGAACCACCATAAACACTAAGTGATAGATGAATGCGATAAGCAAAGGCACATAGTGAAGGCTTTGTTTTGGCTGATAACGGTAACTTTCAAACACACTAGGTTCGAGTTCATTGATAGTGTCGTATACGTTATCCAGCTCAGTAGGTGACATCGCTAGAAAGCTCTGTCCCCCCGTCAACTTGGCAACGGTATCAATGATTTCCATATTAATCGCTTGCTCACCTGAAGTGTTCGGGCTCCCCATCGCCACAAGATGAATTTTAATGTTGTGCGCAGCAGCCACTTTCGCGGCATCAATCGGCGGCACTAAGCTGTCGGTATCATTGCCATCGGTAAGTACAATCATCAAGTGATCTCGGCTAAGATGTTCGTGAGTAAGGCGCCCATGCTCATGTTTTTCAGGAGCAAGGTTTTGATGATCTAAGTTTTCAGGAACAAGGTCTTCAGAAGAAAGCTGATCAGGTTGAGCGCTATCTAAGCCGGATGACAGCTCCTGCTTGCCTTTCTGATTCTTGGAAAGAAATGTCTTAATACCGAGTCCAATTGCATCGCCCAAATGGGTACTTTGCCCTGCCATTGCAGGCTCGGTTTCATTTAACAGCGCTAACCATGCGGTGTGATCAGCCGTAAAGGGCGATTGTAAAAAAGCAGAATCACCGAACACTATCAAGCCGAGTCGGTCGCCACTTCGCTTTTGACTGAACGTGTCCAACACCTCTTTTGAGGCCGCCAATCGAGTCACTTGGTTACCAGCACGATTAGAGAAATCGTCCGTCGCCATAGAGCCTGACAGATCCAGAACAATCATCACATCACGTCCAGCGCTCTCTCTCGTCTCTTCAGGCCCTAGCCAAACAGGTTTTGCAGCTGCCAGTACGACTAAAAGCCAACCTAGAATCAGGGAAGAACGTTGCCAAATACCTGCCTTAATCTGGTTTGAGCCTTTCTCTGCACTCAGACCTAAGCTTGATGCCAGCGCATCAAAAAAAGGCACTTTCAAGGCAATTTGAGGAGTTTGATGACTCGGCACAAAACAGTAGATAAGAATCGGCAAGGGCAATAAGGCAAAGACCCAAAGGTATTCAAACTCGACCATCAGAACCTCTCACATGGCCTTTTACCCACGCAATAGCGCTTAAACGAACCTGACTTACTTTACTTTCGGTCCAACCATAATCTGATGCGGGCTTGTAGATATCTTGTTGCCATTGCAACAAAAGCGCTCGGTCAAAAATGGGTTGTGGTGAAGAAACAGTGAGGAACTCACTCCATTCATTGCCACTGAGCATCGCAACCTTACTTCCAGGGAACGAGCAACAAGCCACCTGTTTCAACACGCTGTTGATTCTGCGTAACTCTTGTTGCAAGAACTGATCATTAATGGTGTCTTGTTTACTTCTACTGATCGCTTTTACCGCCAGACGACGATATTTGTTCGCTTTGTAGGAGTGAAAAAGGTAGAACGACTTCCAAGCCCCCCACACCAAAATCAGAACAAAGGTGACTTTCCAACCAATTGTTGTTGGCAACCAAATGACATCCACAGTAGAAGCAGGATCGATAAAACCTTTGAGTAAAACTCGATTATCGGACACGGTAGCCCCCACTCATTTTTTGAATAAAATCAGCGATGTGGTTCCCAGACGTGTCTAATCTAACCACATCAACTCCACCAGCACTCAATAACTGATGGATATCTTGGTAGCCCTGTTGGATTGCTTGGTTGTATCGATGAAGTTTCTCGTTCAATGAGGTATCAGCCAATAGCTGCCACTCACCATCACTGATATGAATCGGTTGAGAAAATTGAAGTTCCAATTCCATAGGGTCGTTGACAGCGATACCCATCAAATCATTGTGCTGCTTTAACCATTTGATTCGTTGAACATCTTGTTCTGTAGCATCATTGAAGTCGCTGATCATCACGATCAAACAACCCTTTAGCTTTTGCTGCGTTAGCTTAGTCAAAGCATCGGATAACCCTGAACCTGAGACTTCTTTACTTTTATGTTCTGCACGAGACAAATCTTGATTCGCGAGTGCCAGAGACTGAAGAATTCGTGCAACATGTGCTGAATGACGTTGTGGTTTATGCCAGTACAACTGCTCATTTGAAAAGATTAACGCTCCAATGCGATCACTGTCCTTTAATACTTTCCAAGCACAGCACGCAGCAACTTGAGCTGCCGCCACAGATTTCATGGTATCGACCGATGAAAAGAACATGCTACTGCGTTGATCGACGAGCAACACCACCGGCAGATCTTTTTCTTCACTTTTAACCCTTACATGAGGTTCGAGCATTCTCTGTGTGACATTCCAGTCAATACTGCGAATATCATCACCCATTTGATAGTGTCGAAACTCTTCAAAGTTAAGCCCTCGACCACGGTAACGAGATAAATGGTTACCCGCTTGTCGAGAACGGCTCTTAGCTATGGGTGGCAACGAGAAACCTGTCGACTTCAATTTTGTCGCCATCAGAGATTCAAAAGAACTAACAACCCTCACGTCATCGGACACATTCATAACAACGTTCCCTAAGAAAGAGGCACATTGAGCAGTAGCTCATCAACAATCTGCTCTGCTGTCACCGAACTCGACAAAGCATCAAAACTTGGAGTAATACGATGACCCAATACCGAGACCACGACCGTTCTCACGTCGTCTGGTGTCACATAATCACGCCCAGCTAGCCATGCGTGTGCACGGCTACATTTATCCAAGGCAATTGATGCACGAGGACTTACGCCAACATCGATCCATTTGTCTAAATTAGAATCTGGATACAGATGAGGAAAACGAGTAGCCATCACAAGATCCACAATATATTGCTTGATCGGTTGTGAGGTATGGATTCGCTTTACCGCCTCTTTGCCAGCTGCAATGTGCTCAACACCGCCTTCAAATGCCGCAGCTAGCAATTTATTTTGTTCTTGTTGTAGGGTTCCTGTATCCATACTCTTGTTCACTTCCTCATCCATTACTGCGAGCTCTTCCTGACGCACTAAATCAATAATCAACATTTCAGAGTCTCGGTCTGGATAGTCAACATTCACTTTCATCATGAAACGATCCATCTGCGCCTCTGGTAGCGGGTATGTGCCCTCTTGCTCAACAGGGTTCTGTGTTGCTATCACTAAGAAAGGTTCTGGCAATGACATGGTTTCACCCGCAACCGTCACTGTGCCTTCAGCCATCGCTTCTAACAGTGCGGCTTGAACTTTGGCTGGAGCTCGATTAATTTCATCGGCCAACACCATAGAACTGAAAATAGGGCCAGGTTGGAACGCCAGCTTCGACTGCTCTTGATGATAAATCTGCGTGCCAGTTACATCAGAAGGAAGTAGATCGGGCGTGAATTGCACACGGCTAAAGGCCATATTTAATTGTTCTGCCAATATTTTAGCGGCGCGAGTTTTTGCCGTTCCAGGAAGCCCTTCCAATAAAATATGACCGCCCGACAACAACGCAATCATCATAGATTGTGTAACATGAGCTTGGCCGATAATAGATAGGTTTGTCTGTTCAATTAAATGACAAACTGCTGCACGAGTATCTGTGGACATAACGTTACCTTGTAAGGCTACCTAAATAAGCTGTAGTACCTGAATTGGGATATCAGCATTGATTTAATTTGGCAGATAGAGTTGTTTTAGTTTTGAGACAACATTTTGAGGAGCGATAGATTCAAGCTCAGCAAGGCACGTATTTGCATCTTGTCCAGCATTCAATAGTGTGTCGCACAAAGCGTATAGATAAGCTGGTTGAGCATGATTTTGATAGATAGATTGGTAAACAGTAATCGCTGTCTCAGCATCATTTTCTCTTGCCAAGGTCGCGTAAGTGTATCCATAAGAACCGTTCATCGATTCAAGTTCATATGCATTTCTCAGGCGACGTAGCGCCTTCACTCTTTCCCCAGTTCGCAAGTAAGACAAGCCAAGGCTATAGTGCAATGCCGCAGATTCAGGAAACTCAACCAACGTCTGCGTTAAAACATGCTGAGCTTGTTCATCGTCATCAATACCTTTTAAATACTCTGCGTAAGCAATGGCCACCCTAGGCTCTTTATGATTTTCAAATCTATCTAAGTAGATCTGCTCGGCTTGTTGAAACTTGCTTTGTAAGGAGTAGATCCAAGCTCGCTCTAAATCACCATCAAGATCGTTGGAGAGTAAAGTGAGGTGCCTATCGATTGCTGGAGCCAAGCGGTCGAGATACTCACCAGACAACTGAGGCCAAAGAACAATCAAAGTTCGAACTGCTTGAGCTTCAACATCGCGATCAACATCGTCTAGCATTGGGGAGACAACATCCCATTTTGCTTTGCCCTGCCACTGTTCTGCGGCTTGTATTGCAGCCAAACGCATTTGCGGATGTTCAGAGCGTGAAGCTCTAGCGACGGCAATAACCGAATTCGGGCCATAATATATCCCCAAGTTAACAGTCGCAGCTGTACGTTGGTCTATAGGTAGAGCTTCATTTTGAGAATACTCCGCGAGTAACAACTCACGCTGTTCAGCAACAGTGGCCACTTGGCTTGCGCTTCCATTACTTAAAGGTTGAACATTTTTCGCCAGAGAGACTCGAGAATAAAGACTAAGCAATATTCCAAGGATAATGAGCAGTGCTGCTAACCAACTAACTAACCGATGTTTCATATTGGATGGCGCTCTATATACAGTTGTTGAGATAACTCTTCAGCCCTTACCAAAAGCGCATGCATAAAGTAAATCTCATCCGTTGTCTCGAAGTCATGAAATTCAAGCCATTGATTTAGCCCTTCAAGTGTTTGAGCTTGCTCGACCTTTTCTTGCTTATCGCTTAAGTAACCCAACGTTTTTAAGCCAGAAACCAACTCTTCATAGTTAACCGGAGGCATCATCAAAGTGATAAATTGCGGCTCATTAGTCATTAAAAGTACATCGTAATTCGCTTTAGCTATCTCGTAGTTTGTGCGTTTTAGTTCGTACTTTTCATCGCATTGAGCGTTATTAGGGCGTTTTTGGCAAAGGTTAAAAAGCGAAGCAAATTCTGTATATCGTTCACTTTTAGTTTGGAAAGCCATATCAATCACAGCTTTTACCGATCCTTGATTAAATAGAGTGTCTGTCGGTGAGACCGCTTTGGTCTGGGCGGTAACCGTTTGGCTAATCAGTGCAACAACAAGCAGCACAATAGTTTTTAGTTTCATCAGATAATGCCTCTATTTAAAATTGATCTTCATTGCATCGCCATTGATGCCTTTATTCACTGGGTAGCCCATCGTCGCAACAACCATTGAAATATAAGGATCAATATGTGAGAAGAACTGCTTCCAGCCTGCACACAAATAGTTCAACCCTGTTTCGCCATCGAGGGTTTTGATGAAGCGATTTTTCGGACACTCACCAAAACAAGCAAACTGATAAGCACACTCTCGGCACTGTTTAGGTAACGTTGACTCTTTTGCTCGGCCAAATTCTTCTTGGCCTTTTGAAAATTGCAGATCTTCGAGCTTGGCATCCTTGATATTGCCGAGTTTGTAATCGGGGTAAACGTAATGGTCACAAGCAAAAACATCACCGTTATGTTCAATGGCTAAGCCCTTTCCACACATGGGAGCAAGCGTGCAAAGTGGGTTCACTCGTCCCATCCAAGTTTCAACGCAAGATTCAAAGTACGGTACATTCACGTTACCGATGTCATTCTCTAACCACTCATCAAAAATGGTGCACAAAAAATCACCCCATTGATGAGCAGAAACACACCAAGATTCGACAATTGAATTCGGGTGACTAGGCTCAGTTTCAGGCATACCTTGAAAAAGAATCTCACCTTCTGACCACTTCTGTGGTGCTGTCTCTCGGAATGATTTCGGTTCGACGATAGGGATGAACTGCATCTGTGGTGAGCGAATTTCATCACGTAGAAAGCGGTATACTTCGAGTGGATTTGAACCCGTAAGGTTGTTTACACAAGTCAACGTCGCAAAGTTGACCTTGTGTTTATGAAGAATGTCGACACCTCTCATGGTTTGTTTAAACGAGCCTCGTCCCGATCTGTTGGTACGATAAGCGTTATGAATCATTTCTGGCCCATCAATGCTCAGGCCGACCATGAAGTGGTTCTTGCTTAAAAACTTGCCCCACTCATCATTAAGTAACGTCCCGTTAGTCTGCAGGTTGTTCTCGATTTTCACACCTTTTGGGCAGTATTTTTTTTGCAAGCGGACTACGTCACGAAAGAAGTTCACACCCAATAACGTCGGTTCTCCACCTTGCCAATGGAAAACAATCTCAGGAAAATTTTGCTGCTCAATATAGGTTTTGATGTAGGTGCCGAGCATCTCTTCGCTCATTTGAGTCGCACAGCCACGCTCATGGCCCAACAACTCTTCTTTACTTAGGTAGTAACAGTAAGTGCAATCAATATTACATGCTGATCCAATAGGCTTGGTCATGATATTCATACGTTTCGCGGGGGCTGCTTTTGGCAACATAATGGTGTTGTGTTGAGCTGATTGGGTCATTGTTATTCCTCTTCTCGTTCACTCACATTCACTGTGCGATTACTTCCCTAAGATGGAAACCTGTAACGGTTATCTAAGGCTATTATTCAACAGCACTTATCAGTCGTAATCAGTAGTATTACGGATTCTGTTCATTGTTAATAAAAACCAAAGATCTCCTAAAATCAAAAAAAGAGCGGTCACTAGGACCGCTCTTTTTAGGGGTTTATCAACTTTTCAGCGGGGGCTGATTTGACTCACCTATCAACTAAAAAATATGACTTTATTGATCAATATTATTAGCTAGTCACTCAATATTATTGGTATTGAGCGCGCTGCCAGATTTGCATCTTATCGGCGATTTTGTCGATAGAGAAAGAACCTGGAACTTGGCGTGGTGGAAATTCTTGGAATGTTTTCAAGAACTGGAATGTGTAAGCCGCACCCAAGTACATGTATGGAAGGTGCTCTACACGCCACTGTTGGTAGCCTACGCCATCTTTATGCGCATTCTCATATGGGTCTTGGCGTAGGTTAAAGATGTAAGGGAAACGCAGCTCTTCGAACTGGCACTGCCACGTTTCAACACCATGACACTCGTTCACAGTGAACATCACTTTCCAGTCGCCCATACGAACGGCTGAAATATGACCATCATCAGCTGCATAAACGAAGCCCTTACGAGGCCACTCAACAGAGTTGTCTGCTGTTGTGTTATTACCTTTCTTAAGAGCCGGCATTAAATCAAAGCCATCTAGATGAACTTTGTACTCTTTACCATTAAGTTTTTTGCCTTTTTTCAGGTCAGCAACAATGTTTTTCTCACCAGCTGCACCCAGGAATGTTGGAGCCCAGTCATTGTGCGCTGCAATTTCGTTTGCAACAGAGCCCGCAGGGATTTTGTTCGGCCAGCGCATCATTGCTGGTACACGGAAACCACCTTCCCACGTTGAGTTCTTCTCACCGTAGTAACGAGATGTTGCGCCATCGGGCCAAGACCATTTCTCTGCACCGTTATCAGTGGTGTACGAAACGATTGTGTTGTCTGCAATTTTAAGTTCATCTAGTTTATCAAGCAGTTGACCGACCATGTTATCGTGTTCAACTAGACCGTCCCCATAAAGGCCACCACGTTTTGACAAGCCTTTAGACTCTTCTTTCAAGTGGGTCCAAACGTGCATGCGCGTTGAGTTAAACCATACGAAGAATGGTTTTTTCTCTTTATGAGCGCGGTCGATAAAGTCTAATGCACCTTCTAGGAACTCTTCATCCACAGTTTCCATACGTTTAATCGTTAGAGCACCTGTATCTTCGATACGACCATCAGCGTATGAATGAATAACGCCACGCGGGCCAAAACGCTTCTTAAATCCGGGCGCTTGTGGGTAATCTGGGTGTTCTGGTTCTTCTTCTGCATTCAGGTGGTAAAGACTACCCATGAACTCATCAAAACCATTAGCCGTTGGTAAGTGCTCATCTCGGTCACCAAGATGGTTTTTACCAAATTGCCCTGTCATGTAACCCTTGGCCTTGAGCATCGTTGCGATTGTAGGATCTTCTTGGCGCATACCTTCAGCAGCGCCTGGCATGCCTACTTTTGTCAAACCCGTACGCATTGGGTGTTGGCCTGTGATGAATGCACTACGACCCGCTGTACAAGAGTTTTCACCGTAGAAGTCAGTAAACAACACGCCTTCGTTTGCAATACGATCAATATTCGGAGTCCAGTGACCAGCTTGACCACGTGTATATGCCGAAATATTGTCGATACCAATATCATCACCCCAGATAGCTAGGATGTTAGGGCGGCTCGTATCCGTCGTCGCATAACTTGCCATTGCAGTTGATGCAAGCGCGGCGCCCATCGCAAGTTGTAGGAAGGTTTTCTTTTTGAACATAGCTCAAGACCTTTTGTAATTTTAAAAGTAATTTCTTTCCGTGAGCTATTATTTAAGAAACATGAATTTGGGTAATCAGTAGTATTACTGATTTAAATGATAGTGATATATCAAACGTTGGCGATAATATTCGGTTATATAATGAAACGTTTGACGAGTAGCCCTAAAAAACGCTAGTTTGTTTAGTATTATTACTGTTGAGGCTGATTATTTTTGATGACAAATACCACTAAAATATCTTTTGAAGACCTAGTGACGGAACAATCCGACGCATTAATTGGCTCGCCTCCCAAAGATTTTGACATGACTTGGCAAAGAATCGCGCACTCTGTATTAGATTGGTTTGACATTGATAGAGTCACGCTTTTTCCCAACTCAATGATCATGCTAAACGACGGAAAGACCGTTACTATCGCTCGTGAGGGAGTTCCAGAGCTCAACGCACAGAGCTTTATTAGTGGCAATTATTTAGATTATCTAAAACAACTAAGAACCAAAAAACGTTGGCTGACATTTAGCGAACAAGATATGAGTGACCACAAGATATCCGTCCTCAGAACACTGTATACGGAAGGTGGGCGTTGGCATGGCATCATCCCTCTGAAACTGTTTGGTCAAGATTGGGGGGCGCTATCCTTTTCCAGATTTAACAATGAGTTATCGCCACTATCAGATCAAGACATGAAACGTCTCAAACTTATTTGTGATATTTGGCTGTGTTATTGGCAGCACTCAACAATGGCTCGAAACCTAAAACAAGACCAAGCGACTAATGCAAATGAAGGTGAGAAGCTTCTTCTATTATCACCTAAGCAGTGCTCTGTATTAACACTGCTCGCTCAAGGGTTTACCGCAAAACAGTGTGCAGAAAAGCTATTCTTAAGCCCCCGAACCATCGAATCTCATAAATATCGTATGATCGACATATTAGAGCTTGAGAACAATACAGAACTCATTCAGTTCGCACTTCGTAATGGCCTAGGAATCGAACAATAACCTTCCTAACTATACTAACACTTCCAACATTCTACTAAGTAGGACGCCTGTTACTTCCAAATAATAGGCGTTATTTCCGTAATACTACTGATTACAAAAGCAAGCTCATAAATTAATTTAAAGTATCAGTAAACCTATTATCTCAATATGTTTCTAATGACTATCAGCCCTTCATTTGATAAAAGTGCAAACGTCGCGGCATATAATAAGGTTTGCTTCCCAATTACTTTCTTGGAGCTTATCTATGTTAATCAAAAATGTTCTTGTTACTGGGGCCTCATCAGGTATTGGCAAAGATCTGGTCATTGCGCTACTCAAGCAAGGTCACACCGTTTACTGCGGTGCTAGACGCGTTGAAAACATGCACGATTTGAGAATATTGGGAGCTCACGTTTTAGAGATCGATGTCCGTGATGAAGAGCAGGTAAATGCTGCTGTAACCCAAATGATCTCAGAAGTAGGCAATATTGATATTGTTTACTCTAATGCTGGTTACCCAATCGCAGGCCCTGTTGAAGAAACACCGATAGAAAAAGTACACGCCCTCTTCGATACTAACGTTTACGGCGCTGCGCGTGTTGCAAGAGCTGTATTACCTCACATGCGAGAAAGAAACCAAGGCCGCATCATTTTTACTACCTCTATTGCTGCGCGTGTCTCCACCAGCATGAACTCTTGGTACTCCGCGACAAAACATGCATTAAACGGCATGGCAAAAGGGCTATCTCAAGAAGTCGCCGACTTTAATATTCAAATCTCAACTATTGAACCGGGTTGTGTGCAAACAGAGCTTGATGCAATCCAACTACGGGATATGAAAGAAACCAATCAGCTTTCAGCTTATAAAGTGATCGTCGACAAATCTCATCAATTCTTACACGACGCGTATAGAAAAGGTGCAACGCCAGAATCAACCGTAAACCACATGCTAAAAGCAGGGTTTGATTCAAAACCCAAGCTTAGTTACCAAACCACACTAGACGCAAAGCTAATGACTTTCGTACAGCGAGTAATCGGTGAAAAAGCGCTAGGCTCTATATTTCTAAAACTGATCAAGCGCACGTCAATTTAAACTCGATAATACTTGAGCACTTAGCTTGAACACTTAAATTGCTAGCTGAATGGGAACATGGAGCTACCTTCAGCTAATATTCGGATGCCCGCATTCATCCTCGAACCTACTTCCCCAAGGTTATCTACCGTTCCATTTCTCTTACCTGTCTTTTTCTTTTCCTTTTTCTAAAAAGTTGGCTCTTAGCAAAACCAACACGCACTTATACCGTAATTCTACGGTTTAGCTTCACGTTCACGCCCCATACACTGCACGGTGGTTTGAAGCAGTGCAACGTTCACAACTGCATATTGCTCTCATGACCATTAGTAAACGAAATCAAATTCAATCATTTTATTTAGAACACTTTCGGAGATGTTGTGGCGAGTAACCTTTCACAATCAAGAGACACATGGGGATCAAAGCTAGGCTTTGTAATGGCAGCGGCAGGTTCTGCTGTGGGCCTTGGGAATATTTGGAAATTCCCCTATACCGCAGGTGAGAGCGGTGGCGGCGCCTTCGTTCTTATCTACTTAGCCTTTGTCATTTTCATTGGCTTTAGTGTCATGCTAACGGAATTTGCTATCGGTCGACATACACAAAAATCAGCCGTGGGTGCATTTAAAGCGACTGATCGACGCTGGACATTTACCGGCGTAATAAGCGTGGTAAGTGGACTGCTAATTATGGGGTTTTACCCGGTTGTCGGTGGCTGGTCTATCGCTTACATCTATAAAATTGCCACAGGCTTACTCAACACTCCCCAACTAATAGGGGAAAGCTTTACTGGCTTCATTTCTACACCAGTAGAGCCTTTAATGTGGATGAGTGTCTATCTCTTTTTGAATGTACTTATCGTCATGAAAGGTATTTCTGGCGGCATTGAAAAAGCAGGCAAGATCCTAATGCCAATGTTGTTCATGATCTTGGTGATCGTATCGATAAAAGGATTGTCATTACCGGGTTCAAGCGCTGGCCTTAAGTTCTTATTTAGCCCTGACTTCTCTAAAGTAGACAGCAACGTTGTGCTTGCAGCACTCGGACAAGCCTTCTTCTCTTTAAGCCTAGCAACAGGTTGTATGATCACATACGGTAGCTACCTAAAGAAAAAAGAGAACCTAGTACAAACGACGGCGATGGTCGTTGCTATGGACAGTGGCGTTGCTCTACTGGCTGGTATCGCAATGTTCCCTGCAATGTTTGCATTTGGCATGGAGCCTGCTGCTGGCCCTGGCTTAGTTTTTGTTGTTGTACCTCAGCTGTTTGCAGAAATGGGTGGCGTGATCGGCTTACTATTCGCACTACTTTTCTTTGTAGGCCTTAGTGTTGCAGCACTCACTTCTTCTGTATCTCTTTTAGAGGTTGCGGTCTCGTACTTAATCGATGAGAAACAGATGACACGCTTTAAAGCGGTACTGGTATCAAGCATTACGATGATCAGTATGTGTGTACTCTCTTCACTGTCACTGGGAGGTATTGGCCCTAAGTTATTCGATACCGGCGTGTTCGATATCTTCGATCTATTGACTGACAAGATATTCTTAGCCGTTTGCGGCATGTTCATTTGTATCTTTGCAGGCTGGAGATTGAACAAAAAAGACCTAGAAAATGAGATCACCAACAATGGTGAAATTTCATTCCCTCTGTTTAACCTTTGGTACGGCTTAGTTAAATACATCATTCCTTTTGCAATCGCAATCGTTGCTTTTATGGGCGTGAAAGCTGGTTTTGACAGCGGCAAAGGCGAAGTCATGTTAATGGGTATCGCATTTATCGCGCTCACCGCGGTAATTTCTAAACGCTTCTAGAATCTGCGTCGACTTAAAGCGATGAATAACGAAAGCCTGTCATCAAACGACAGGCTTTATTTTTGGCTTTCTACTCACTCACCTACCCTTTAAATTCGCTCTAGATCATATTTTTCTCGACTAAAAATCATGACCCGTATTTTTACTGATTCACTCGGTTTAGTAGCTCCGTACCATTTCTCCACTCGTTCACTATTCTTGAGTGAACTCGCTCTAGCTTAATTTTTCATTACCCCTTTTAGGAAGCTTTATGAGTTTAATTAGCATGCCTTTCGTCGACACTGCGTTCGACACTGGCTTACACGTAGTAGCAGGACTGGTACTGGTTGGTACTGTTTTAGGCGCGTTATATGCGTTTTGGAAGTTCCATGAACTACCTATCCATCACGCAGATAAAAAGAAACATGGTCAAATGGGGTTAGTCACCATTCTCACCTGGATAGGCTTTATCTGGCACTGGGTTTGGGTGCTGGCCGTTATTATCGCTTTTGTCGACACGGAAAAGAGCATACGCCGCATTCGTCATATTTGGCATGACACCGCACCAACTCAAACTACAAAGGCAGGAGAATAACGATGTTAGAGGGTTTAGCTGTTTGGGCTTTGTTTATTTATCTACTTCGCCTTGTTGGGGTGCCTTGGACAAAACCATTTAAAATGTTTGCTTATGGTGGTGGCTCTATCTGGCTTGTATTCGTATGGGTTGGCCTTATTACGTGGGCTCCGATGGATCTATCCGGCGGTTCCGTTGTGCAATCACCACATATTCAATTACGACCAGGTTCAACACGAGTAACGGGCAATATTGAAGCCCTTCACATCTCACCGAACAGTGAAATTAAAAAGGGCCAGTTGATTTACGAGCTCGACGATGACTCATACGTTATCTCCGTTAACAAAGCAGAAGCGCAACTAGCGATTGCTGAAATGGCTCATAAAGCAGCTTTACAAGATATCGATATCGCAAAGACAAACTACCGAGCTTCGCTTGAAGATATTGAGATAATCAAGAACCAGATATCTGCAGCAAAACAAGACCTGACGCTAAAACAACGCACGCTAAAGCGCTATGTCGACCAGAATGCAAAAGTTAAAAAAACGATTACAGAAAGCGTCCTTGATCAACAACGAACAGCCGTTGAAGTTGCAAAGAACCAGCTCACGATCATTGAGTCGCAATATCAGAAGTCAGAAATTACGGCAAATAAAAACCTAAACCTAATCGAGAAATCACAAATTTCCGAGATCAGTAAACAGGCCGATCTTCAAAACAAGAAAGCCGCTCTCGCTCAATCAGAATGGGATTTGGCACAAACAAAGATCTACGCACCAAGCAATGGTTATGTCACCAACTTTATGGCTCGTGAAGGTCAATTTGTTGGTGCTATGCCTCGACTAAAAATGTACAGCGATGAGAAGTTTGTCTTGATGAGAATTAACCATCAAGCATTTAGAAACATCAAAGTTGGCCAAGAAGCCGAGTTTGCTACCGCCATTTACCCGGGTAAAGTATTCAATGCTCACGTAGAAGGAATTGTTGAAGCGACAGGTGAGTCTCAAGGTTCTTTGCTTGCTCGTGAAACCAACGTGCGTGCAACAACAGGAAAGAACGTGATGAACAAGCACCACTTTGTTCGTCTGCGTATTACCGAACCTGAAGGCTACGACATTCCAGTCGGTGCCGTTGGACTAGCTTGGGTTAACGCAGAGAAACCAATTCCATTCTTGAATTTCTTGAATGTCATTCGCGGCATCATCATCCGAATGAAAGCTCAAATTTACTTCATATATAGCATGTAAGACCATGAATACATTTCATAAAATTTGTGATTTTGTAGATATTACGCATCGAAAAAAGAGTCAATTTATTCTACTTTCAGTATTCATTTACCTCATTTCACATTGCGCTAAGTAGTGTACTAACAGCTATATAACCATATTGGAAACTCAGCTACATCAAGGATGATGTGCCTCCCCTATAGGCTGCTGAGTTTCCATCCTTCTTGAAATCCGACTACGCGAGCTGAGCTTTAGGCTAATACTCGTGTCTAATTCATATTATTTCGCGAATTTTGAACATCTGAAATTTATGCAATACGGAAAAAATACTGAATATCTCCAACCACTCCTTCCTTACACTATCTGCAGTTTATTAATCCATGCCCTCAAGGCTAACCTGCAGGAAAAAAAATGAAAAAAACTGCTCTCGCTTTACTTATCTTTTCAAATTTAGCCAATGCTAGTGGTCTATTGCTCCAAGAAGCTGTCACTGCTAATGCTGGTACTGCAGGGGCTGGTGACGGTGTCTATACTGAAACGGCGACTGCTGGCTACACCAACCCTGCAACCATGAGCTACATGGGCGAACAAAAAACAACCATTAACACGATGGCACTGTATCTCCAGATGGACTATACCGATGCATCTAAAGATAGCAGCCTCCTAAACACCCCAGATGGCGATGCAAGTGCAGAAACTTTGATGCCATCGATTGGGATCTTCCATGTACGTCAAGTAACTGAAAGTACACACATCGGAATCAATTTTGGTGCGATTGGCGGCTCTTCTATTGAGTATGGTAATGACTGGGACGGCGCTAACCATTTGGATAAAGCGTTCATGTCGGCACTGCAGTTAAACCCAAATATCAGCTACCAACTGGATGACAACTGGTCGATCGCAGCTGGTATGCAAATAAACTACGGTTTAATTGAAGTTAGTACGACTGGCTTTGAGTCTGATATGGGTACCGATTGGGCATTTGGGTACAATGCAGGAGTAATGTACAAAGCCGAGCAATGGGCTTTAGGTCTTAGTTACCGTTCGAAATTGATTCATGATTTTGATGACATCTCAGCCTCTCTGGTCAATGGTAGCAATGCGATTGTGGGTACTGAACTTGTTGTTCCAGCAATAACTGACATCAGTGCAAGCTACGACCTTAATGCTCAAGTAACTCTATTGTCTTCCATTCAATTCCACCAATGGAGCGAATTCTCAGAGACTCCCGTCTACAACGACACACTAAATTCAGCACCAGCTCTTCCACAAGCAATAGATCGTAACTGGGAAGATGTGTGGAAATTCGCAGTGGGCGTAGATTATCAGCTTAACTCTGACTGGGATCTTAAAGCTGGATTCTCTTACGAAACTTCTCCGCAGGATGACCCAACGAAGCAATGGGTCGACTTACCTGTAGGTGAGCAATACCGTTATTCACTGGGTGCAAGTACATATTGGAACTCAACTCGTGTCGATATTTTCTATGAATACGCAGACTTTGGCACGATGGAAATTGACCGTTCCAGCAAGTCATATACTCAGATTCAAGGTGAATTTGAAGGAAGCATCCACTTCGTTGGTGCAAACTTCACTTTCTAATGTTGCTCGCAGTAACTTCAAACGCTGAACTATCAAGTTCAGCGTTTTGTTATCAATATTAAAAGCGGTAATCAATACCAACCGAGGCGGTCACTTCTTCTGAAGTTTCATCAATGCCTCGCTCATTTTGAACAGAAATCACATCGTATTTAAATTCAAACATGATGTTGAAATCTTTGTCTTTTACTTTGGTTTTGATGCCTTGCAGCCACATTAGGTTAGCAACCTGCATTTCAGCGCCACCGTATGACGAACCAAGATTAATATTAAATACCGAAAAGTGAGTATCGTTCCAAGGGTGTAATGCGTACATGTTAACAGAACCCAAATGCGCTTCTTCGTTGCCCTGCAGAGGAGCGCCTAATCCGTTCAATGTTGAGTACGCATCACCACCATCGACATAGGTATAGTTCAACGAAGGGAAAAACAAGGTGCCATCTTCACTACCTAACGGCAGCATATAACCTGTGGTGTACATGTTCGCTGCGTCTTTTAGTTGGTAAACATCTACATAAACACCACCAAAAGAATCAAAGTGAGCAGCTCTCAATCGCGCATTCTCTGACTGAGTGTAATATTCAGCGAAACCAACCGTCTGAGATATATCACTGGTGAGGCCTGAAGCACCACCACCAGCAAGGAGTTTAAGTTCGCCTTCATCATCTGAAAATACCGCCGCTCTCATGCTGCTGTTTCGAGGGTCAGCATCATGATACTCATGACTGTTTTTTTTAGAATTTTGCTCTGCAAATACCGAAGTTGAAGCCAAAACTAATGCTGTACTAATTAGAGAAAGAGAAGCGATTTTAATATTTTTCATTGTATACACCAAAACTGACACTTAAGAAGATGGTGCCACTATATTTAGATGACTATTTCCACGCTACTTATACGAAAAATAAGCATCACTTATTCCATCGATTAATAATGTTAAGCAGAGGATAGGGATATTATGTACAAAAAATATAATGAACAGGTGAACCTAAATTATCTACGCGTGTTTGATGCTATTTACATTCATAGAAGCACCAAGTTAGCTGCATCGGCATTGGGTATTAGCCAATCGGCGGTTAGCCAAACATTAGCAAAATTACGTGATTACACTGGCGACAAATTATTTTATTCAGCCAATGGTAAGTTACAGTCAACCCATAGAGCAGATGCTATTGGTCTAGGCCTAAATGAGCAACTCGATGCGCTAGACAATCGGATTTTTTCAGAACTTTTTGAAGATCCAAGTGAATTCAATGGTGAACTCACTATCGCAGTATCAAGCGTATTTCTTGAAGCAATGGCTACAGAATTAGCGAGCTCGGTTGTGTTTAACTCATTTCCCAAAGCAAAACTGAATGTCACTACCTGGACAGATCGAACGCTCACCGACATACAAAATGGTGATGTCCATATTGGGTTGAATTTCGGTCCAATTGACACACCAAAATCTATCCGTTCCGTTGCTCTCACCTCTAGTGAACCCATTGTTATCATGAGGAAAAACCACCCATGGTCTGATGGGGATTTTAAATTGGAAGGTTTCAATAAATATCCAACGGGTGGCATTCTGGTTCCCGGGCTCACTGGCTTCAACGCAATACTAGAGCGTCGAGCCCCTGAGTTTTTTAATTTTAAATATCGCTCTGCCAGTATGTCTGTTTTAACATGTCTCGCTGAACATTCTTACATTTTAGCGATTACCGAAACACTCTCTGCCTCAATGTGTCCTAATACGATTGATTGCATCCAACCTGCTTGGTTAAACGAGCTAGCGCCAGATCAAATGAGCCACTCTATTTACTACTTAGAGCGAAATCACAACCACCCTTTATACAGATTCTGTATCAATATTGTACGAACTTCTCTACAAGAGAAATTAGATACGTTAAAACTGAGAACCAAGATAAATACATAGTCATTGGGTATATTTACTGATTAAAAAACTTAAATTATATGATATGAGAATTAATTCTATGTCGAAGAATAAAATTTATAAAAACATATAATGATTATCTTTTAAAAAACCTTTATTGCAGTATTTTTTCGGATCATTATTTATATTRATCCGATTAAGATAACACTCATAGATATAACTAAATTTAGTCACTCACTAATTAAGAGTATAGATTCAATGAAACGTGTAATCGTAACCCTCTCTATCGCGGCTTTGCTTTCGGGCTGCCAGGCAACTCAACGACAAAATGCCACCACCGGTGAAACCGAAACTAACTCAGCAACCAAAGGTGCTTTAGCCGGCATGTTAGCGGGCGCGGCAATCGGTGCTGCGACAGGAAATAGCTCTGACGCTCTGCGCGGTGCGGCTATTGGTGGAGTTGTAGGTGGAGGTGCAGGCTATTACATGGATAAACAGGAACGGGCACTACGTCAACAACTGGTAAGTTCTGGTGTACAGGTTAAACGTATCAACGACAAAGAGCTTCAGCTGGTGATGGAAAATGGCATTGGCTTTGACTCGGGATCATATCATTTGTCATCCGGCATTTACCCAACCTTAAACAGTGTCGCGCTTGTTCTTGGGGAATACCCAGATACACGCTTAGAAATCAAAGGACATACCGATAGCTCCGGCAACGATGCAAGTAACCAAACACTCTCAGAACAGCGCGCACAATCTGTTGGTAACTACCTTATCGGTCAGCAAGTTGCATCTGGTCGTGTCGTAACACAAGGTTACGGTGAGCGTTACCCTGTTTGCGGGAACGACACGAAAGCAGGCCGAGCCTGTAATCGCCGTGTTGAAATCAATATTTTGGCCTTGAATTAATCAATCACCAAAAGGAGCCTTAATATGTTCTTTAACCGTTTTCTCAAACCTTTCCTTGTGATTGGCGGCTTAGTTACAATGTACGCAGGGATTTATGCAATTAACCCTGAAACTGCGCTGCTTGATATGAACAACCTACCCTACGACTCTAACTATGTGTTTTTGTTCAGACACTGGGGAATCATGGTTGGGTTAATGGGATTCTTTATTGCAGCTTCAGCCTACGTACGCCGCTGGAGAGAATCAATCATCCTGTACTCGTTTCTCGAAAAGCTCTTTATGGTGTATCTGTTCGTTTCGAATTTTTTCAATCCAGAAACAGCACACTTGAACGCCAGTTTCATCCCGTTCGCCATTACAGACATCACCATCTGTACCTATACTCTTGGTTACTGGTACGAAAACTACAAGATCAGAAAAAATGTGAGCGCTTAAGCTAAGAAAAGCCTTGTTACTCAAAGACTGTTGTTCAAGCGCTCCACATATTGTCTAGGTGTCAGACCTCGATGTTTCTTAAACATCCGGTTAAAACTCGCGACGTTGGTATAGCCTAGCCTCGTCGCGACTTCTTCTATCGGCACTGAATACATCAAAAGCTCTACAGCCACGTTACTTAACGCATACCCCATAACGGTAGAAAAGTTGACACCTAATTTATGTAATCGACGTTGAAATTGCTGCTCAGATAAACCGAGTAAACTTGATACTTTATGTAGCGTTGGGAGTCCGAAATGGCGACTGTAATTGATCATTTCATAGGCCACCTTATGCTCATCAGCGGCATCGGGCATGTTGAGATAATGATCTAAGTCATGAAAGTTCATCGCCAAGCTCATCTTACCAACTGAAGGGGATTGGTTGATCGACAATCTCAAGTTGCTTGGTATCCAAATCTCAGTTCGTGGTTGTCCCCATTGAATGTTGCACCCAAAGTACTCTTGATAAAGTTGAGTGTTTTCTCGATAACCAGCTATAGACACAGCTGCAGGGGTAAAATCGTCTCCCAAGTAGCGCCTTAATATCTTCATCATAAAGATGGCGACTCGAATAGAATCATGGACTTTGCCCGCCTCGCTATAAGCTGGGTTGTCGTAACACCACTTGATAAATTTTCCAACTTGAGTGCCATAGAGAAAGGCGCCAGATTGCAAACAGTGCAGTCCAATGTTAACTCGGCGTATGCTTGAAGCCAGATCGCGTCCAGAGAAAAACCAATTAGAAAGAGGACCTAACCTTTCAATATCGACTCTATCGGCGAGTTTCAAAATAATATCGGAGTCACCAGTTTGGTGCTGAAGTAAGCCATACCATTTATCCACCTCACTAACAGGAATAAGATTCATCGGATTATTAAATACCGACCTGGGAATGCCTAATTGCTCGACATTCACGAGCTTATTGGTCATCGCATGTTGGTAAATACCCAAAATTCCTAATGCTCTTAAGAAGTTACAATTATTCATTAGCCACCATACTTAGAAGTCACCATTACAGATCAAATCATATTGGCATCATTATTAAAGTAATTGGTAAATTTTCAACCTCTAAATCTGATATCAATCACACTCGGCGCTCAATTTAACCTAGGGTTTATCAATGAGTTTAGTCAGTGTCCCATTTGTCGGAACCGGCGCAGATACCGCACTACACGTAGTGGCAGGCGTTGTGTTAATCGCAACCATCGCTGCTGCATGTTACGGCTTCTGGCGTGTGCATGAATTACCAATCAATAAGGCTCACAGTAAAGAGCATCAACAACTCGGTTTGATCACCGCATTAACATGGATTGGTTTTGTATGGCACTGGGTATGGGTACTAGCCGTTATCTTAGCCTTTGTTGACATGGAAAAAGCCATCATCAATCTAAGAGATACTTGGAAATCACCAGTAGCACCTAGGGACAAAGCAACTTCCGACAAGCAAGATGAGGAGAGCCAAGCATGTTAGAAGGCTTAGCAATTTGGGCACTGTTCATTTACTTACTCAGACTTGTTGGTATGCCTTGGAATAAAGGCACCAAGGCATTTGCATATCTCGGTGGTACATCGTGGTTACTATTTGTATGGGTTGGCCTACTCAACTTCACTCCGATGGATTTATCAGGAGGCTCTGTCGTTCAATCCCCACATATCCAATTACGTCCAGATTCAACTAATGTGTCGGGTAAGACCACCAAAGTCCACATCCACCCGAATCAAGATGTAACTGAAGGACAGCTAATTTATGAAATTGATGACACCAAATATGTCATCGCAAAAGACAAAGCTAGCGTTCAGCTTGAGTCTGCAGAGGTTGCGCTCGATACAGCACGCCAAGAAGTGAGCATTGCTAAAATAAGCTATCAATCGGCACTTGAAGACATCAAGGCTTCAGTCGCGCAGATAGAATCAGCAAAGACAGACTTAGTGCTGCAATCAAAGACGCTTGATCGTTACCAGAAGCAAAACAGTGTCGTAGAGCATACGATTACTGAAACTGACATCGACCAACAAACAGCGAAGGTAGACTTAGCGACACATAACGTCACCACATTAGAATCTCAGCTTAGCAAGAAAGAAGTCGATGCCGAGAATGCGAAATTAAACATCCACAAAGCTGAAACCAATGTGAACAAGAAACAGACTGAGGTCGATTCAGCGAAGGCAACATTAGCGCAAGCTCAGTGGGATCTTAACAGTACCAAAATCACTGCACCAACTGACGGCTTTGTGACGAACTTTATTCTTCGTGAAGGACAGCGTGTTTCGTTAATGCCTCGTATTCAGATGTATACCGAAGAAAAGTACGTACTGATGCGAGTCAATCACCAAGCGATTCGTAATATTAAGGTGGGGCAACCAGCAGAATTTGCAACAGCGGTATACCCGGGGAAAATATTTTCTGCAACGGTTGAGGGTATCGTTGAAGCGACGGGGGAAGCACAAGCGAGCTTGCTAGGTATAGATGAACAGGTACGTGTCACTACTGGTCGAAACGTTCAGAACAAGCACCACTTTGTTCGTTTAAAAATCGACGAAGCAGAAGGCTACGACATTCCAGTTGGTTCTGTCGGGTTAGCGTGGGTAAGCGGTGAGAAGCCGATCGGTTTTATGGCATTCCTAGACGTAATACGCGGAATAATCATTCGGATGAAGTCTCAGTTGTACTTCTTCTACTCTATCTAAACACCTTCATTGGTGAAAAAATACAAAGCCCGTGTGATCAGGTATCACACGGGCTTTCTCGTCACTTAAACCTAAAATGAGAGACTTTAAGCACAAAGAATAGCCAATAGCCAAAGAATTAACTCTTCTTTCAACCATCACCAAATCACCACAAATTGCAAAATGCACTTGCAAAACGCAAAGCAGAAGTACTGAAACGCGAATAAATAGCCCAAATACGCACCACATTGCTATAAAACAACCAATAAACAAGATTATTAGAGTTGGCACACTAACTGCAATGTAACTATTGACCCTTCTTAAGCCGAGGGTCACCTAGCCAACTGACGTTGTTAGTGAACCTATTATTGTTCACGAAATATATAAGCCAATTGCGGTTATTGCGATTGGCTATTTTTTTACCTGCAGTTTGGTCAACCGCTCCCCTTTCGATACAGACACCCATTCAAACGCATAATAATCAACATTCATAGCCAACCCTAAGCAGCAGATACCCAATTCGATATAGAAAACGTTTTCTATTGATTTTTTTGAAATAAATAGAAAAAATAACCCTATGTTATATAAGACAATTAGTGCAATAACTGATTTTTGAGCACCTTTATTGACAAAATTAGCATTGACTACGTGATTTATATCACCATAATGCGCACGTTTGCCTGCAATACGGCGACCGTTAAATTTAATTTTGATCATTTGCGGAGGTAAAAAATGGCTGCTGATAATAACTACAGTCTAGGGCCGGTTCCTACATCGGCTAGGAAAGGAGTCGCTTCACTCACCATGGTAATGCTTGGGCTCACTTTCTTCTCTGCAAGTATGTGGACCGGTGGTTCACTCGGGACAGGCCTTTCATTCAACGATTTCTTCCTCGCCGTTCTCATCGGTAACCTAATTCTCGGTATTTACACTTCTTTTCTTGGCTACATCGGCTCATCTACTGGCCTCTCTACTCACCTTCTAGCTCGTTTCTCTTTCGGTACCAAAGGCTCATGGCTCCCTTCTGCTCTACTTGGCGGTACACAAGTCGGTTGGTTTGGAGTAGGTGTGGCAATGTTCGCGATTCCAGTACAAAAAGCGACTGGCATTGATACCAATACCCTGATTATAGT
Source organism: Vibrio satsumensis (assembly GCF_050337435.1). Classification (NCBI taxonomy): domain Bacteria; kingdom Pseudomonadati; phylum Pseudomonadota; class Gammaproteobacteria; order Vibrionales; family Vibrionaceae; genus Vibrio; species Vibrio satsumensis. The sequence continues at coordinate 509,437 of NZ_JAKJSX010000004.1, forward strand.
ATCTGGCTTACTAATGACTGGAACCGTGTACTTCGGTATCAAAGCGCTCATGGTGCTTTCGGCGGTCGCCGTTCCTGCCATTGCCATTCTTGGTGGTTACTCAGTATTAACAGCAGTAGATAGCGTTGGCGGCTTAGAGCAGCTACAACTTATCAAACCAGAAACACCAATGGACTTCTCTATGGCCCTAGCAATGGTTGTCGGTTCGTTTGTAAGTGCGGGTACGTTGACTGCCGATTTCGTTCGCTTTGGTAAAAAGCCAGCAAGCGCAGTATTGATTACTATGGTCGCATTCTTTATCGGTAACTCACTGATGTTCATCTTTGGTGCTGCTGGCGCTGCCGCAACAGGCCAAGCTGACATTTCAGACGTCATGATCGCGCAGGGTCTACTTCTTCCAGCTATCATCGTGCTTGGCTTGAATATCTGGACGACCAATGAAAATGCACTTTATGCATCGGGTCTGGGTTTATCTAACATTACAGGCCGCTCAAGTACTACAATGTCTATCATTAACGGCATTATCGGTACGATTTTTGCGCTTTGGTTATACAACAACTTCGTAGGTTGGTTAACCTTTCTTTCGCTGGCAATCCCACCCATTGGTGGCGTAATCATCGCCGACTTCTTCGCGAATCGTAAACGTTACAAAGATTTTGCAAATGCAGAGTTCCAAACCGTTAACTGGGCTGGCATTATCGCGGTAGCAACAGGCGTAGCCGCTGGTCACTTCCTACCTGGCGTTGTTCCTTTAAACGCAGTATTAGGCGGTGCAATCAGTTACCTCGTGCTCAATCCTCTATTGAATAAAAAAGCTCTGAAATCTCAGGCCGCTTAAGGACACACTATGACAACCTTATTAATCAAGAACGCGAAACTTCAAGACCAAGAGGGCTTGAAACAAATCCTGATTGAAAATGGTCAATTTTCTCGCATTCTCGATAATGACGCACAAATTAACCATCAAGGTGACATCCTTGATGCTGAAGGTGGCATTGCAGTATCTCCTTTCTGTGAACCGCATATCCACCTAGATACTACTCAAACAGCTGGAGAACCTAACTGGAACATTTCTGGCACTCTGTTTGAAGGTATTGAGCGTTGGGCTGAGCGTAAAGAACTACTATCAATTGAAGACGTAAAGTCTCGTGCGAAGCAAACACTGAAATGGCAAATTGCTAATGGTGTTCAACACGTTCGTACTCACGTTGACGTGTCTGACCCTACCTTAGTTGCATTAAAAGCGATGGTTGAAGTTCGTGAAGAGATGAAGGAGTGGGTCGACATTCAGATCGTTGCATTCCCTCAAGAAGGCATTCTTTCATACCCTAATGGCAAAGAGTTACTTGAAGAAGCAGTGAAAATCGGAGCTGATGTGATTGGCGCTATCCCACACTTTGAATTCACTCGCGAATACGGTGTTGAATCGCTGCATTATGTATTTGAACTTGCACGTAAATACAACTGCTTGATCGACGTTCACTGTGATGAAATCGACGACGAGCAATCTCGTTTTGTTGAGACACTTGCAGCCCTTGCTCATAAATTTGAAATGGGCGAAAAGGTCACCGCTAGCCACACTACTGCGATGGGTTCATACAACGGTGCTTATGCCTCTCGCCTATTCCGTCTATTGAAGATGTCTGGTATCAACTTTGTTGCGAACCCGTTAGTGAACATTCACTTACAGGGTCGCTTTGATGATTATCCAAAACGTCGTGGCGTGACACGAGTTAAAGAGATGCTAGCGGCAAACATCAATGTATGTTTCGGCCACGATGATGTGTTTGACCCATGGTACCCACTAGGTACAGCGAACATGCTTCAGGTACTACATATGGGGCTGCATGTAACACAAGTGATGGGCTACGACCAAATCAACAACTCGCTTGATCTGATCAGTAATAACTCCGCTCGCACGCTGAACATCCAAGACAACTACGGTATTGAAGAAGGTAAGCCTGGTAGCCTACTGATTCTTCCTGCTGACAATGGCTTTGATGCAGTACGTCGCCAGGTACCAGTGCAGTACTCTGTGCGTCACGGTAAGGTGATTGCAGAGACTCAACCAGCTAGAACAAAAATTAACTTAGATCAGACTGAAGATATCAACTTTAAGCGTTAATATCGTCTATACTAATCATGAAAAGGAGGCTTAGGCTTCCTTTTCAGTTTGTCATGGCGCGTAATTTTATAAAACCATCAGCTATTTTAGGTAGTTTTTGTTAACCAGCACAACATGACAAAAAAACTCGCTGATTTCTCAATCAATGAGTGTACAACAGGAAAGACTGTGTTAACATGCACTCGCTCTGTTAGCCGGAGTTATTTAAGTTAGATGAATAGTAAAAAATGACATGTAAAATCGTTACCCGTTTTTGTAAGTAGTTTTTCCTTATTTCTTAGCAATATTAAATAATTCAATTATCAGCGCATTGCAGTAATGCAATCAACAATTTAGAAAATTTATGAATAAGGGACAAATTATGTCTAACACAAATACTGGCACTGTAAAATGGTTTAACGAAGAGAAAGGTTTCGGTTTCATTTCTCAAGACAACGGCGGTGCTGACGTATTCGTACACTTCCGTGCAATCGCTTCTGAAGGCTTCAAAACTCTGAAAGAAGGCCAAAAGGTTTCTTTCGAAGTTGAAAACGGTCAAAAAGGCCTACAAGCAGCAAACGTTGTTGCTCAATAATTAGCTTTTAGCTAAAAAGAATTTTAAAGCGCTGATTTTTATCGGCGCTTTTTTGTATCTGTCGAAAAGTTTTCGACACTCCCTTTCCGTTGATAACTTCCTCTACCACACTCTTCAATCTCTAGCCCCCTATTTCAAACAACTACACTTTTACTCATCAATTTAGAGCGTCATTTTCTGAAATCATTGCTAAGCTTTAGTGTTGATATTTACATCGCTGATACAAAGTGAATAGCCAAAAATATGTTTAAAGAACAACCCATTAGATCTTACATATGAATACGCAATCGATATTCATAATAAAAATGAGTTATTTATCCAATCCTCATCCATTAATCATATAATTTTTAAAGCAAATACCTGCGAAATCCGCTAACCTTGTCGACAAGTGGCTTTAGTTATTTTGGTATCTGCAGTAAAAATAATGAACAAAGACGAATTTCAGAAATCCACCGCAAATCTAAAAAAAGCGGTGCCTCTTATGATGAAAAACAGGGTGTCTACTACACCTGCAAATTACGCACTTTGGTACACCTATGTCGATAACGCTATCCCACAGCTGACTCAAGACATGGACGGTGTTTTAGAACACTACGGTATTTGCCCTCCAGCCGTTGGTGAGCAGCTATATAACAATTATGTTGCGAGCAAATCCGAAACAAATATCAATGACCTTCGCGCTAATTTGGAACTGTTAGTTTCTGAAGTTTCGAATTCGATGAACGACACCCTGACCGACACCTCTGCATTTTCTGACATGATCGATAAAAGCTTTGAAGATTTAGCTCGTGTTGATAATGAAAGTTTATCGATCGATGAAGTCATGTCTTTGGTTCGTCAACTGGTTTCTGAATCACGTCACATTCGTCACTCCACTCAGTTTTTAAACTCTCAGCTAAACTCTGCAACGTCAGAAATCACCAAGCTTAAAAGCCAGCTGGTAGAAGTTCAGAAAGATGCACTCTTTGATAGCACTACGACACTCTATAACCGACGCTCTTTCGATCGAGATATGGAAACCTTGTGCGAAGCGCAGCAATCTTTGTGTTTGATTCTTCTCGATATCGACCATTTTAAAAACTTCAACGACACCTATGGCCACTTATTTGGCGATATGGTTCTTAAAGGAATTGCTCGTAAGCTGAAGCTAAGTTGCCGAGAAGGTATCTCTGCTTATCGATTTGGCGGTGAGGAGTTCGCACTCATAGTGCCAAACAAGTCTTTGCGTATTGCCCGTCAGCTCGCAGATACCAATCGTCGATCTCTTGAAAAGCTGTCAATTAAAGATCGCCGCAGTGGTGAACAAGTCGGCAGCATCACCGCATCGTTTGGGGTTGCTGAACTTGAACCCGGCGAATCAGCACAATCGTTGATCGAACGTGCAGATAAACTGCTTTACGAAGCAAAATCACTTGGTCGCAATCGAGTCATGCCTCTTTAGCTTTATCACTGACACGACTTAACTAAAGGCAGTGAAGCATTCATCGACATACGTTTAAAAAGAACAACAAAAAGCCCCCAGGACTAACTAGTACGTTAATCTTGGCGGCTTTTGTTCAGCTATAAGTATTGACTTATTACTTACAGGGTTAAGACTCTACAGTGAGCTAAACCTACTTTGTGACACTAAAGCTGATAGCAGTAATTCAAGCAGTAATCTTCGCCACTCTTTGCTCTGAACTCTTTATCTTCGCTACATGCCTTTGGTTTACCTTTTGAATCACCTTGAATCAAGCTGATCCAGTGGCGCATAGCTGCGATAGTCTCTTCGCGCATTGTAGTCGTAGCTTCCATTGGTGATTGGCCGAATGTGGTGCATGATTCTAACTGAATATCATCAATCTCCACCAATTCGATGCAACCCGTCCCTTTATGGCAACCAAACATCACCTCTAAGTGGCTGCCACTGCCATCTCGGAATAAGATTGAGTCTGGGTCATTCTTCTCCCCCATGTACGCTACAAACTGTTTAGGGTGCTTTAGGCCACTATGCTGGCCATCTTTAAAGTAAGCCATGATATGACGGTAATCGACTACATAGCTGGTTACGTCTTGGTGTGAGCCATTCTCTAGTGGGAATAGTCGATCAAGCAGCTGTTTTGCTTTAACTTGCTTCTCAGTTTGCTGGTTGGCACTGATTGTCTCCACGGCAAAGACAGCTTCAGCGATAAATGGCTTTGATTGTTTTTGGATTTCTGTTTTATCGAATGTCAGCATATTCATAGTCTTTCCCTCTTGACCAGTCCGGTGAAACTCACCGATTTCTACAGCGAAAATGTGTCCTAGAGCAATTATTCCAAACTAACGTTTAATTTATTTGTCATTTTGTGAATTGCTTAGTTTGTAGATTAGCGCTTTTTTACATACAATTTCACAACAAAAATTTTACAATGTGAATTTTACAAATATGGCCTTGTCAAAAAGTTTAGTTCGTCAGTCACATTTCCTAGGTACGAAAATACGTAACCTTCGAAAACGTAACCATTTAACGATGGAAGACCTGTCTGCGCGTTGTATTAGGATCAACCCAGAATACGCACCTTCCGTTTCTTACCTTTCAATGATTGAGCGTGGAAAGCGGGTCCCAAGCATCGATATGCTAGAAGTGATTGCCCAGGTCTTTCAGAAAAACCCAACGTGGTTCCTCGACGATGAATCGGAACAACAAGCCATTGCACCTGATAAAGGAAATCGGGGTGGAATAAGTGGCATGGCACTCGAACCGAGCTTCCTTTTTTCCAACGACATTCTTCAAATCGCGATTCCTGAGATGCTTTCGCAAACGGGAATCTCCGGTCGCCAGTTTGCGCATCTATTGATTCGGGCACACCAAGAGAGCAACCAGAACCACTTCCCTGACCTTGAGCGAGCTGCAGAAGAAGTTGGTCTAAAACGTCTTAACCTCAGCGTAGAAGACCTCATAGACATCGCTAGAAGCCTAGGAATCAACATCCGCTGGGTTACACGGACACCTCAAGACGTAGTCGACGAGCTAGGAATTAATGCCAAGCAACTGGTTACTTCATTTTTTGAGCCTCCCGGAACTATCTTCTTAAACGAAATTCTCAAGGAATACCCAACTCGTCTAAAATACGACCTCTCGGTTTATATCGGCCATTGCATTCTGCACAGCAAAGAGGGGCTAAAAAGTGTGTTGTCGGTAGGTAACAACAATACATGGGACGACAACCAAGTTTCAGGCTCTTCTCAGCTGAACTCTCAAGACATTCTTCAAGCATGGCGTGACTTCGAATCTAGCTTCTTTGCCGGAGCACTGCTGTGTCCGAAAGTCCCATTTAGACAGTTACTCGACCGCACTGGTTACGAAATCGACGTTCACAAAAGAGCAGGGGTTTCCCCCTCTGTTGCAATGCGCCGAATGACAGTAGTATCGCCCTACCCTCACTGGCATTACTTTGATGCTTACGGGCCTGGGAAGCTCAAGGCGGTATACCGCGGGAACGGGATTCCACTGCCTTGGGGAAATATGAGAACGGTCGCTGATCCATGTCAACATTGGGCTGTGTTCCGTCGATTATCGGAGCCTCGAGCGGGAAGCTCGGCTCAAATCTCCATTTTAAATGTGGGAGACGAGCCAAGAATCTACTGCTGTGAATCCATCAATATGACGGATCCCGCGGGTAACAATCGTGTGTTGTGTGCTGGTATAGATCTCAACCCTGCGATTGATGCTCAAGGCGGTAATTCAAGAGACATAGCAGAGCAGCTAAAAGCATCATGTGTTAACAACGGTGGCTCTGTGGCAATCCCGCGCAACATCAAGAAAGATCTCACGACAATAGCCAAGATTCTAAATATAAATTGGATTGAACGTGGGATAGAGACAGAGGCAAGGCTTATCTGCTCCAGAGGTGGAGAATGCCCTCGCCAACCAAGCTGTTATTCGAAGTGTGGTGAGTAAAGAAGTAATAACAAAAAATAGAACCTAAAATTCAGGCAAAAAAAAACCAATCACAATAAGGGTGATTGGTCATATATTTTGTGTGAACAAAAAAGGTTCACTAACAACGTCAGTTGGCTAGGTGACCCTCGGCTTAAGAAGGGTCACCATTACTAATGCAGTATGCGTGCCAACTTTTAAAACACGTATTTACTACGCATCTGGACACGTATTGTTCGTAAATGCTTATTTGTTTTGCAAACTGAAATTGCAAATTGCAAAATCCAACAAAAACGCTAGTGATTATGTTGTTATTAATAAATCCTTAAAGATTCATTTCCCTTTCCCAAAATGCCGTACTTCCCTTAGGTTCAATCACTTTAAACAGCAATAAACCTCTCCTGAGTTACAAATCAACGCCCATAAAAAAACGCGAACATTGAAATTCAATATTCGCGCTTATTTGAGTTAGATAGCAGAAAGTCCCGAATCAACGAGAACTCTCCTAAAAAGCACTCTCGTTATTGGACCTTTATGATCTATCTAAGAGACTCTACTTCTGAGGAGCTGGCTTAGAGCGGCTTCTAGACGGTGACGGTTTGTTGCCTGTCGGCTTATTTGACGACTTGCTCGGACCGTAGCTACCACCGTAACCAGACTTCTTAGGCTTACCTGCGTTGTTTGGCTTACCTGTACCGGTAGTTTTACCCGCACCGCTTGGCTTGCTCAGAGTGTTCTGAGAACCTGCGTTATTTGCAGCAGGTTTATTGCCCGCATTACCGCGTTTAAAGTTACTGCCGTTGTTTCTTACTGATTTATCTTCACCAGTCGCGGCTGAATTGTTTTCAGTAGGCTTCTTTCCAGACGTTGGATTACGTTTTGGCGCTGAGCCATTACCTGCTACATGACGCTTATTCTTACCTGCTGGCTTGTGTCCACGAGCGTTATCACCAGAGCGTTGACCATCAGCATGCTCACGTGGCTGTTTTGCTTTTTTCGGCTTCTTAGGCTTGATTGGACGTGTATCTAAACGAGATTCTGGTAGCTTGTTTACTGGCGAGAAGCCTTCAAGCTCACGACGCTCTAGTACTTGTTGAATAAGACGTTCAATACCGAACAACTCGCCCACTTCATCAGCACAAACCAGTGAAATCGCTTTACCTACTTCACCAGCGCGGCCAGTACGACCGATACGGTGTACATAGTCTTCTGATACATGTGGAAGATCGAAGTTAACTACTTGGGGCAGTTGTGGGATATCGATACCACGAGCAGCGATATCAGTTGCAACAAGTACTCGTACTTTACCCGTTTTAAAGTTCTCTAAGGCTTTAGTACGTGCACCTTGGCTCTTGTTACCATGAATAGGTGCAGCAGTGATGTCTTGTTCTTCAAGGAAGCGAGCAAGCTTATTCGCGCCGTGTTTCGTCTTGCTGAACACCAACACTTGTCGCCAATCGTTATCTTTGATTAGCTTCGCTAGCATTGCGCTCTTTTTCTTTTTGTCTACTGGGTAGATGCTTTGCTCAACGGTTTTTGCCGTCGAGTTAGCAGGGCTTACTGAAATCTCAACAGGATTGTTAACTAAGCCTTTTGCTAAGCTGCGAATATCATCAGAGAACGTCGCTGAGAACAGTAGGTTCTGACGCTTCTTAGGTAAGAAAGCCAAGATCTTACGGATGTCACGGATGAAGCCCATGTCTAGCATGCGGTCAGCTTCATCTAGCACTAGGATTTCTAGTTGGTCAAAACGCACGGCATTTTGGTTATATAGGTCAAGTAGACGACCCGGTGTCGCCACCAACACATCACTACCTTTACGCAGTTTTTGCATCTGAGGGTTAATCTTCACGCCACCAAACACAACCGTAGAGGTAAGCGGTAAGTTAATACCGTACTTCACTACGCTGCCATTTACTTGCGCAGCAAGCTCACGAGTTGGCGTTAACACCAGCGCACGTACTTGGTTCTGACGTACGCGAGGGCCTTTTGACAACATTTCAAGAATAGGTAGCGTGAAGCCTGCAGTTTTACCTGTACCTGTTTGAGCAGCGGCCATCACATCTTTGCCCGTTAGGACAGCTGGCACGGCTTTCTCTTGTATTGGTGATGGCTTATCGTAACCTTGTGCTTCAATAGCTTTAAGGATCGGTTCAGAAAGGCCAAGGGAGGTAAAACTCATAGATTATTTTCTCAGTTGAATAACATTTAGTATGAGCAACACGTTAAAAAATGCGTTGCTTCAGCTTTTGCTCATCAAATACATTGATACGGAGCAAAGCGCGGTATTCTGAGGCTTTTCCCCACATTCAGCAACTAAATTCTAATCGCAGCTCAAATTCAACCTAGATAACTTGACGCTTCTGTTCGTACATTTTTTCATCAGCCGCTTTCAAGAGCGCATCGACATCATTGTAGTTGTTATTATGAATAACCCAACCAACACTAATTCGAAGATAAATAGAGTGCGCCTCGTAAACAACTGGTGCCGCGCACATCGCCTTTCGTAGTTTAGTCACGATCGACGATACGTGTTGATCATCAATGATGCGTGGCAATAAAACTAAGAACTCATCACCGCCTATCCTTGCGACGATATCTGAAACTCGTAGTTCACTCCTAATTCGGTTTGCACACTCGATCAATACCTGATCGCCAGCTGCATGACCATAAGTGTCATTGATCGCTTTAAACCCATCGAGGTCGATATTTACAACGGCAAACGTTCTCGCTCGCTGTTTTTGAGTAGTTTTAAAGGCCTGCTTGAGGCTATACATAAAGTATCGACGATTCGGTAACATCGTTAGCTCATCATGCATTGAGCGGCTATCTGCAATGCGGTACAGGCGATAAATCGTAAAGAAGGCAAACGCCAGCACTAGCATTATGGAATAACCCACTAGCCTTACCGCTTGGATTCGGTACCAAGGTTCATCCATCAATACATATTCGTTACCAGAAAGAGCAAGGTACCAACCACCATATGGGAAACTTACCTGTTCGGTGGCAAACGCATTATCGAACACATCCTGAGTACCATAAAAGACAGCGCCATCTTTACCTGAACTGTTTTTACCACGTATCGCAAGTTGATACTTGTTCTCGATCTTCCCGATTCCGACATCTTCAAACAGCTCGTCTAAGCCAATAGCAGCGCTAGATACACCCCAGTAATCTTGATTGAAAGGCGGATCTCGGAAGATCGGAGTACGTGTAATAAGGGCTTGCCCTCCTTGAAACAGCTCAAAGGGACCCGCAATAAACGTATTGCCAAGATTACGAGCTATCTCTACAGACTCCCATTGATTTGGGTGATCGCGATAATTAATACCTAGAACCTGCTCATTACCTTCCAGAGGGTAAACAAAATTTAGAATGTCGTCTTTGGCGAGTGCGATAAGTCGAATATGGAAGCCATCTTGAATGATATTCTCAGCAATCTTGTCCCAGTTTTTCACTTCACCATCAGGGTTAATGGTCACTAAAGTCGAGAAATTATTGAGGATATACATATCCGACACGATCGCGACTTCAATCCGAGAACGAATAATGGATAGTTGCTTTTTTGCCTCTGAATACGATTCGTTTTTAAGAAAAATTAATTGCTTGGCGTGAAAAAACTCAATCGCGCCAACTATCGTAAGGAAAAAAAGAACAGATACTATTTTGGCAGACCACTGCTTGCTAGAACCACTTGGCATTTACGAACCTCTAACACTTTTGTTCTATATACTGCCTGATAACGGCTCATTTCTGGCTTATTGCTCCAGTATGCCGCTAAGTCATTAAAAATCTATACTAACGTCTACTATCTATCAAATATTGTGCCATTCATCACTTCAGGTCTGTTAACTATACTAATTACTTAATCAAAAAGGGTTAGTAAACCTTATAAAGCTTACATTGTATTGACTCAAACCTTACATTAAAGGATTCATCGATGTTATTTTACATAGACTATTAATCAGCTTGGTACCTCACGACATGAAGCTAAAAACGATTACACTGTGCACATTACTATCGGCCTCAATTACGGTCGCTGTTCACGCACAAGAGAACGCTCTGGCGACAAATGTATCGAGTATTCAATCCCAAGCCGATTCGCTCAATTCTCAAGAACAATCTTTCAAGCAATCTGCTGACCTCATTCGCGCTACCTACGAAAGCCAACTTTACACCCTGCCTGCATTCAAAGAGGGTCACTACGGACTGCGCATGTATCGCCAGACATTAGATGATAAGTATTCTGCTGCGGTATGGAGTGACATGGCACGAGTGGCAAGCAAGCTCAACACCCTGTCGAATGACGTTCAAACCATGGAACAAATCGTACTCTACTCAGAAAAGCGCGTTGCATCTTATGTTGGCGATAGCGATGAACGCAGTGTTCGACGCTACAACATCACCAAGCACATGCCAGAATACCTTTACCTAGGCGTTGACCTTCTTGGTTCTATGGCTCGTGCCAATGAATACGGTTTAGAACACAAGAACGATGCCAAACTACGTGAAATCATTCGTCGCTATGACTTCTCACGATACGTTACCAATGAAGACATGGTGAAAGCGTGGGCAGCTCAATTAGCCAATCAAGTCTACTGGCTACGCCAGCTAGGTGAACAAGATGTGGTTGATGAGTTCGTCGACACCTTCAAAAAAGCGTACCCAGACGATAAAGACAAGAAGCTCTCTAGCCAACAATACGGCAATAAGATCTATGGTATGACACACGTGATCTTTGGTGATTCGGAATATTATCAACACCAAGTAAGCGAACAAGATCATCAATGGATCTACGATTACTTCAGAGAAAACATCGATACAATATTGCTTCGTGCGAAAGAAGATGTCATTGCCGAGGTTGGCTTAACTTTCCTGTTGGCAGGCCTTGAAGATGATCCAGTTGTAGAGAAGACTCGACTTGCTATCCAATCCTCGATTGATAAGAAGCGCGGTATGATCCCTTCAATCACCGGTGATTTTGACCTTGAATACGGAGAGCACCGTAACGTATTGGCAATCATGTTGCTTGACTGGCAACAAGTGAATGAAGCACCAACCTTCAAAGGGAACCCAAAGATATTTAAAACGATTCCTTACGGGCTCGTTGAGAATAAATAGAACACTTAAGCCAGACGACAAAAACCAAAAAGCCGCACACCTTTAAGGCGTGCGGCTTTTTAATACCTGAAAAATATCAATAGCGCGTACAAAGCATAAAGCTAAAACGCTCAGACAGCCTTGTTCATCACTATAGTGAAATCACCTTCGGTGTAACCCTCAATCAAAGAGACATCGTCACACAGCGTTTTACAAAAGCGATAAACACCTTGAGGATGATAGCTCATCAAGGTATTGCGCGAAGGGTACTGGCTAGAGTCGAGAAGATTAAATATGACGGTTTGATTCGCCAACTCAAACATACGAGTAATCATGTTTGTCAGATAGTCAGAATCACGGCAAATGTAGTTGAAAGAGCCACTTGCGATAACCATATCGTGTGCTTCTAGGCTCATCTTACTCATGTCACCCGCAAGGAACTGGCTGCGTGGTTCAGTGTAGTTTTGCTTGGCCTTTTTGAGGAAGCCTGCGTGTTGGTCAACACCGGTGTAAGATTGAATGTGGTAGATGCTGTCGAGCAGCTCGAACAATTCCCCATAGCCACACCCTAAATCCAAAACACTCTTATTTTCGAAATCAGCCGAACGAGCAATCACTTCGAAGCGACACAACTGACTCTCTTCATTGGTCCAACCTAAAGACTTTGCCTTATCCCCTTTCCAACGCTTGGTTTGCTTTCGGTGATACCAATACACCTTAAAACGATCACGCCAATGCATTACATACTACTCAATCATATGATCAAATCAGCTAGACTTTAGAGTCGTTCGAAAACAGACCACCGATCTTGTATCCAATCGCATAACACACCACAGCGGCAGTCACAAACACCAGTGCCGAGAAGAAATACGCGACCGATGCTGCTACTCCAGTACCCCACACGACGCTAAACACCAAACCGAGATAAGCCTCTTGTGGCCACTGATAGATAGGAAACTGAGATCCACCAGCAATAAAATAAACCATCGTAAACAAGCCAATGAAAGTAGCAATAAGACCGATGATAACGCGCATATTCATGGAAAAACCTTTGATTTATTGGACTTGGTTGCCTTTGTTCTGAATCACAACCTAGTGTTCTTAATCGCAACCCGATGATATACGAGTATATCGGATAAAAGAGGTTGCCTCTATTACTCTTCCGAGTGAGCGTTACCTACCGTATAACCAATGACGTAATGGCCAGACTTAACGATCAGGCACAAAAAAGCGGACACCCTTCTCACGTTGAATCCGCAAGAAAAGTGTCCGCTTTAACTGAATCTAGCTTAAAGCAGGATGAAGATACCCGCTAAACATGCACTCATTAGGTTTGCTAGCGTACCAGCAGCTACTGCTTTCAAACCTAGGTTAGCAACTTCAGCACGACGCTCTGGCGCCATCACACCGATAGAACCCAATTGAATCGCGATAGAGCCGATGTTAGCAAAACCACATAGAGCAAATGTCACAATCACTTGGCTATGTTCAGATAACAGTGCTTTGTTCTCAACGAAATCGATGAAAGCAACAAACTCGTTCATTACGATCTTCTGACCGATGTAAGAACCCGCCATCAATACTTCATCACTCGGGATACCAATCAGCCACGCTAGTGGTGAGAACAGGTAACCAAAGATAGCTTGCAGCGTAATACCCGCAAAACCGAACGTCTCACCTAGGCTTTCTAGGCCTGTGTTGACCATGGCAATCACACTCACGAATGCAATCAACATAGTACCAACAGCCACTGCGACTTTCATACCGTTCATCGCGCCGCTTGCCAATGCATCAATCACGTTGCTTTGGTCTGCTTTATCTAGTTCAATGTGGTCGTAGTCACTCGGTGTGCTGCGTTCAGGAACAATGATCTTCGCCATTAACAAGCTGCCCGGAGCTGCCATGAAGCTTGCGGCAATAAGGTATTTAAGTTCAACACCTAAACCAGCATAACCACCAAGTACACTACCGGCTACCGACGCCATACCACCTGCCATGACAGCAAACAGTTCAGAACGAGTCATAGACTTTAAAAAAGGACGAATAAGAAGAGGAGACTCACCCTGAGAAAGGAAGATATTACCTGTCGCAACCAGAGATTCAGCTTTACTTGTACCCAGCAGTTTTTGCACCGCTCCGCCCAGGATTTGAATCACTTTCTGCATGATACCTAAGTAATAAAGCGCAGAGATCAAAGCACTGAAGAAGATAATGATTGGAAGTACGCGAACCGCGAAAATGAAGCCTTCAGTAGCAAGGTCACCGAAAAGGAAAGCAATACCAGCATCTGCAAAACCAAGCAGGCTAGAAACGCCGTTACTCAGGCTTGTTAACGCCAACTGTCCCCATGGGAAATACAACACTAGAGCAGCAAAGCCAATCTGAAGTAATAGAGCACGAGAGACCGTTTTCCAGTTAATCGAAGAACGACTTTCAGATAGCAGGTACGCGCAAGCAATCAGTGCAATAACACCGACAAAACCAAATAGAATATTCATAATGTGTCCTAGTAATCCTTATAGAGTGAACATGAGCCAAGCAAATGACATCAAAGGAACAGGACAAAGAACCGCAAGCAAAACGCTACGCGATGAAGGAGCTAACAGAGTTAGCGACTGTAACAACGAGTTGTTCATGTAAAAAATCACCTTATACAAGCAGTGGAACGTAGCTGGTCCGGTCCGTGGGGTCATTCACATATCCATGTGACGGCTTGTATTGGCTAAGCACCGGCTTAAAACCGGAAGAGAAGTATAAACAGTTAAGTGAGACTTTCATCACATTTTTTAACGCAAACGATCGCGCGGTCAAGGATTAAACAAAATGTATTGTTTGTCGTCGTTTTCGAGCTTCAAAACTGTAGACAATTTGTAGGGAGTTGAATTTGTAATGTTAAGTCTTTAAGTGTGTGAGCGTAATCACTCGGTTAATTCTGTGTGATTCTTACTACTTTTCTGTGCTCTGCCTCATTTCCCGAGACTTCAAGATTCATCTTAAGTTTAGATGCGTATATACTTTGTATGATCTCACCAAGTAATTATCTATAAAATACCAATAGAGCTGATTAGATATAACAGCCATCGAGACTAAGAGAGGAAACACGTGAAGAAAATGGAAGCTCCGCACGATATGAGCAATGGAGCTAGATTCAAAACAAATAGACACGGCTATGTGACAGTAGTTGAATATTATAATACCTATACTGTTATTGTCGCGTTTGAAAACACCGGAAATATCCGTGCTATCAGTGCGGCGAAATTACGTACAGGCCAACTAACCGATCGCTCTGTCGCACCTGAATCAATTATGATTGGAGAAAAGGTTGAATCTGTTAAACACGGAATATTAACCATTACTCAAGTTGAATCTGAAAATATTGTTGTACTGACCAATGCAAATAATGAAGAAATTAGAATGTTATTGCCTGCAGTGCAGAAAATGAAAGATAAAACTGAAGAAGTCGACAGTGAAAGTATTGCCTCCCCAAAACCAACCTCGCTTAGCCAGTTGACGAAAAGAAATAAAAAAACCAAAGACGTTAATAGCATGCTTAAGAAAATGCTTACTGACTACGGTCGATACGATTAATTCTCTATTTTCTACAATAAAGCCTCTATAGATTTATATTCTGATATAAAAACTAATTAAGCCTGCCTTTCTCAATAAAATACGTTGCATATTCGAGTGAAAAGTTAAATTTGATCAAAGTCTCACTCTGGATCTTTACCACAAATTAACGAGATCCCCATCACAATATCATTTTAGCTTTGTGATGGAGATCTTATTGAAATCTGAATATTTCCATTACTATGCTCTCACACAATAAGAGAACGAAGTTTCTCAACCCCAAAAATCCAATTGAGACAAATATTATGAAAAAGATTCTTGTAGTTTGCGGTAACGGCCTTGGTACTTCTCTAATGATGGAAATGGCAGTGAAAGAAGTCGCTAAGAAAATTGGTTTTGAAGCAGAAGTTGATCACGAAGATCTATCATCTGCAGCATCAAGCAATGCGGATATTTGGGTTGCAGCAACAGATGTTGCCAACCAACTAAAAGATGCTGGTAAAGAGAACATCATCAGCCTGAAAAATATTTTTGACAAAGCATCAATTGAAGAACAACTAAAAACTTTCATGTAAGGTCAAAATTATGCAAAACTTTTTCGAGTTCATGCTCGGCTTATTAAAAGAGCCGGCAATCATGGTAGGTTTAATAGCTTTTATTGGCCTTGTTGCACAGAAGGCTGATATTTCTACCATTCTGAAAGGCACCATTAAAACCGTAATGGGTTTCCTAATTTTAGGTTTCGGCGCAGGTGCTCTTGTTGGCGCACTAAATAATTTCTCAGTTGTATTTACTGAAGCATTCGGCGTAAGTGGTGTTATTCCAAATAACGAAGCAATTGTTGCATTAGCACAAGAAGCATTCGGTTATGAAATGGCTCTAATTATGTTCTTCGCGTTCGTTGTGAATATTTTATTGGCTCGTATTACTCCTTTAAAATATATATTCTTAACGGGCCACCACACAATGTTCATGTCTATGCTAGTGGCAGTAATTCTATCTACAGCAAACATTGAAGGCACGGCACTCGTCGCAATCGGCTCGATCATTGTGGGTACATTGATGGTTGTGATGCCAGCTCTAGGTCAAAAGTACACAGAAAAGGTGATGGGTACTGATCAGCTGGCTATCGGTCACTTCTCTACCCTTTCTTACATCGTATCTGGCTTCATTGGTAGCAAGTTCGGTGACACATCGAAAACAACTGAAGACATCCAAGTTCCAAAAAGCTTGATGTTCCTACGTGATACACCAGTAGCCGTAGCAACAACGATGGCTATCTTCTTCATGCTTGCATCTATTATCGCAGGCGGCGAGTTTGTAGAAACAGTATCAAGTGGTCAAAACTGGGTTGTATTTACTTTCATGCAATCTCTTATCTTTGCCGGTGGTGTTTACATCGTACTGCAAGGTGTGAAGATGCTAATTGCTGAAATCGTTCCTGCATTTAAAGGTATCTCTGACAAGCTAGTACCGGGCGCGAAACCTGCTCTAGACTGCCCAATGGTATTCCCTGTAGCGCCAAACGCGGTACTTATCGGTTTCCTTTGTTCTTTCGCTGCTGGTCTACTAGCGATGGCTGTACAAGGTGCCCTTGGTTGGACAATTATTGTAGCTGGCGTAGTTCCACACTTCTTCGTAGGTGGTGCAGCAGGCGTTTACGGTAACGCGACAGGCGGTCTTCGCGGTGCAATTCTAGGTTCATTCACACAAGGTCTATGTATCTCTTTCCTACCAATGCTACTGCTTCCAGTACTAGGCGGCCTAGGTCTTGAAGCAACAACATTTGCGGACTTCGACTTCGGTGTGGTTGGTCTTATCCTAGGGTGGATTGTTTCATGAGCCTATTCGATTTAATTGGTAACCAAGGCGTTATCATCAACTCTGAAGAGAACCTAACGGTTGATGCAGCAATTGATGTGACATGTTCAACACTGCTCGCGAGCAACAAAATCGAAGCTAGCTATGTTGAAGCTATCAAGCAAAAGCACAAAGACATCGGCGCGTACTATGTTCTAGCACCAAAGATTGCCATGCCGCATGCTCGTCCTGAAGATGGCGTTAACGAAGCATCACTGCAAGTGACGGTATTCAAGAAGGGTGTTGATTTAGAGTCGGAAGACAACGGTGACGTTTACCTTTCAATTACTCTGGCGGCAATGGACTCAGATAGCCACATCCATACGATTATGGCGCTATCAGAGTTATTCCAAAATGATGATGACATTGATGCCATTATCGCAGCGGAAACTGAGCAAGCGATCATCGAGATCTTAAAGCGCTACTAACCTCGCTATCTTGCTCCTAAGTGAATAAGCCCCCAAATAAAAAGCGATAGCCTCGGCTATCGCTTTTCTGCTTCTGGTGTTTAGGTATTTCTCATCGAAAGTGACTTAAGGCATCACACCCCAAAAGACTCATTTATTGCTAAAACGCGTACATTCTTTTATCTGTCGATAATTCAAAGCAGTATTGCGCGTGTTTTTTAAGACACTCAAACACTTCTCTATCCAGCTTAAAGTTATCAACGTGGTCCGTTAAAATAGCCATCGTCTGTTCTAGCGTCATGCCCGCACGATAAGGGCGAGACTGAGTCAACGCTTGGAACACATCCACCACAGCAACAATTCGACTCGGTTGATCCAGCTCTTCAGCCGTTTTTCCCATTGGATAGCCCGAGCCATCCAACCTCTCATGGTGATTAGATGCCCATTGGCAAACCTGAGGAGAACTGAATAGCTCCTGCAGAGCGAATCGCGTGTCCGTAGCGTGGCGTTTAATGCAGCAATATTCTTCTTCAGTAAGTAAATCCGGCTTATGCAGAATGTCGTTAGGGGTTTGCAGTTTACCGATATCATGAACCAAACCCGCTAAATAAAGTTTACGCTGAGTGGTGTATGAATAACCCATCTGCTTGGCGAGGTATTCAGAGAGCTGCCCTACCTTCAGCGAGTGCTTAAAGGTAAACGAACTCTTGGTATCAACAACATTGGCAATAAATTCAGCGAAGGCGACCGTCTCATCCAACGACATTTGCTGAGAGAAGAAAGGCACAGGTTCAAAGTTATCCCTCATATTTTCAATGTAAGGGATCTCCATCGAGAACCAGAAATCATCCAAATCGACCAATTCGCACATGTGTTGCACAAGGTTGGATTCGAACATTTCATCCGCTTGTTCTGTTAAGAGTTCAATAATGCTGGCTTTGCCACCGGGTGTGAGGTTTCCATAACGATCTGAAGAAGTGATGCCATACAAGTAGTCGACCCTATCGGCAAGCATCACGATGGCAGCTAACTCTTTTTCTAACTCGCTAATATGAATAGCCTTTAACTCAACCCAAGGGGTGTGATGATAAAGCACTGGCTTAGCGAATATAGAAAGAACCGGGCACTCTTTTAGAATTTGGTAGCCCTTTTGACAATGGTGGTAACTCGAGTCAGGAATGAACCCTGAAACCAAACTACGTTGCTCATCAATTTGAGAGACACCACAGTCGTGAATTAACCCCAATGAGAACGCAAGTTGCGCTTGTTCTTCTTCCCATCCCACACTCAGAGCACATCGATACGCGATGTAACCCACCCTCTGTCCATGATTTTTGCTTTCGAAACCGACGTTATCAAGCGCCTTAGCAATACCAAATAGAGCCTTCCTTAGGTCTACGGTCACGTCCTGGCAATGTTGATTCATTAATTAAGCCTAGATTTTTTATAGTTTTTATATATTTAGGCCGCTAATACTAATGCATACTTAATGATTATATACACAACTATTGTAAGGTTTAATGAGTTTCGTGATAGATCTAACGTATCACGAAAATTCCGTGCTACAAGTGGTTGCATATTAAAAATCATGCGACATTATATACTGCCGACTAAGATTCACTAAAATCAGCAGCCATAAGAAAAGGAAAGACATGTTTAAAACAGTTATTGATGACGAACTATCCATCGCATTGGTTGAAGAGAGTTTCGCTGTTCATTACGCAGAGATCTCACAAAGCCAGAATGAGTACCTAAGCCAATGGCTTGTGTGGCCGCCACATTGCAAAACTGAGCAAGATTTTAGGATCTTCATCCAACGCTCGCTGCACGATTATGCGGAAGGTAAAAGCATGACATGTGCGATTATCTATAAAGACAAGGTCGTCGGTAACTGTAGTTTCAATACCATTGATCATGATAAGCAAAAGGTGACGATAGGTTATTGGTTATCTGAGACATACCAAGGAAAGGGGATTGTGACACGCGTTGTCCAGAAGCTGATTGATATAGCTTTCAATGAGTTAGATATGGAAAAGGTCGAGATATCAGCAGCAACGGGCAACCAGAGCAGTCGCAAGGTATGTGAGCGCTTACATTTCGCCTTAGAAGGTATCATTACACGTAACGAGAACTTGAATGGTCGCATCATTGACCACGCTATTTATGGCCTTCATCGTTCAAAGCAACAAGAGCGCTAACGTTTTGTAAAATAAGTAATATAATTTAGTAATTAACTATATGAAAAAGCCACAGTATAAGTCCGTGGCTTTGTTACTTGACGAGCCTGAAGAGCTCTTAAAGCTACAGCTTAAGCAACCTTTGGAATCACGATACTGAACTTGGCACCACCGTGGTTACTGTCGTCAATTTTGATATCCCAAGAAAGTTTTTTAGCCGCCGATAGAGCAATCGCGAGGCCTAATCCCAATCCCCCTGTGGTCGACGTTCTGCTTGAATCTAGTCGAGAAAACGGAAGAAACACTTCATCACGGCGCTCATAAGGAATACCAGGCCCATTATCCTCAACAACCACTAACCAACTCTCTGAGTTCTCATCTAACGTCACCCACACTTGGTCTTGAGTGTAGTTGCCAGCATTCTTAAGAAGATTATCGAACACTAAACGCGCCATTGAACAATCACATTTTATCGTACTGTCTTGTTGTACCTTTGATTCGAAGTTGACATTGTCCAACTCAGAATAACGGATCCGATCTAAACAATACTCAAGTAAACTCGCTCTGACTTTCACTAACTCAAAAAACGAGTTGTCCATTACATTCAACTTCGACAGCATGATAATTTCTGACGTTAGTTCGTTGATATCCTCAATGTAGTTATCAATATCATCGAATAGAACTTGATGATTATTTGGCGCTCCCCTTCTTAAAATATCGGTCGCCAATTGAATACGACTTAACGGGGTTCGTACTTCATGTGGGATAGCTTGAGCAAAGATATGACTCTGTTTCACCTTGCTCTCGATCTCTTCAGCCATGAAGTTAAAGCTGCTAGCTAAATCCGAAACAGGATGGATGTCATCCAAATCAGAGCGCGTACTAAGCTTCCCCTTACCAAACTGCTTCTGCTTTTCGACGAGCAACTCTATTCTTTCTTGAAAACGCCTCACAGGTAAGTAAACACTTGCTCCAATCGCCACAATCACAGCCAATAACAGCCCTAGCAAAAAGTGCCGTTCTGAATCCTCATACCATTCAATATCAGGAGAGAAAAAATCCCCAACCTCACTGAATCCAAAGCTAAATTCAGAGTTTGGCAACTGAAATACTGCCGAATAGAGGTTATTTTCACTTAAATATATTGGCACACCGTTTAAGGTCGTATATAACTCACATCGTTGGCAGGGAGTCTCTCCCGACCAATCTTTCAACAGGCGTAAATCGAAGATATAAAATTGTTGGTAGCCTGTTCTATCGAGTGTTTTATATAGCGAGTCTTCTTGGTTGTGTTGGCGAACATACTGTTCAGCAAAGTAGCTCCCATAATTAAGGAAGGTTTCGATCTCGGTCCTTCGCATGTACCCTTCACCAAGGTTCACAAATAAAAATATCGTTGCCGACATCCCAGTCACAATCCCAAGGTATAAACGAGCAAACATCGAAACCGAGCGAAGTTTCGCAGTAATGAACTTACGCAACCAGCATGTACCCCTTGTTGCGAACCGTGCGGATTAACTGTTTGTCTTTGGCGTGAATACGTAGCTTTCGGCGCAAACCAGATACTCGCATATCAATCGAGCGGTCGTTAAAGGCATAATCAATGCCTCTAAATAACTGACAGCACTGGTCTCGAGTGACAACCTGAGAAATGTTATTAACAAGAAGGTTTAAGATTTCAAATTCGGCCGAGGTGAGCTTGAGGTTTTGTCCATACAGAGTGGCACTTTGGGCTGCATTGTTGATCACGATATCGCACTGTTTTTCAACTGTTACTTCCGGAGCAGGAACAGCTCGACGTAATAACGCTTCAATTCGTGCCAACAAGGCATGACCACGAATTGGTTTTGCAACGTAATCATCCGCTCCAAACTTGAACAAGCTAACCTCGCTCATTTCATCGGCAGAGGCGGTCAACACTAAGATCATTCCATTGTAAAACTCACGAGCTTGACGACAGATTTGCGCGCCGCTCATACCTGGAAGCATCAAGTCCAGCAGAACTAAATCAGGTTCAATACTTCGGATCGCTTCAAGTGCCAAATTCCCTTCATGAACAACGCTAACATTGTAGCCTTCAGCTTCGAGGTAAAGCGTCGTTAAACGAGCTATCTCTTGGTCATCTTCAACAATGAGCACTTTGGTTTTTGACATTTCTATCACCAGTATTTATTAAAAGCGAGGGCAGTATATATACTGTTCATATATCATCAACATTGTGGTTAGAGCCCCAATTTTACCGTACGCAAAACATAGTAATCACTTTTGTACATACACGTTTACAAACACAGGGTTCAGCAACCAATACGCCTCAATTTATGAAGGTTTCACCATTCAGAACGATCTGCTAGGGCTGTATTAATCGCCTATCCACCACTTACATTCGCTTTATTTTCTTACTTGCACTTACATTTGAGGCATTTACAAAACCCTATCAAATCAACCATCCATACACTAACGACATGATAGTCAATAAAACCATAAAACAACGATTTGTCAGGCTAAAAAACCAAAATAGAAGACTTACAACCAAAAGAAATCGATTACTTCAACCTAGCACCAGTGCTTTCCATTTCTCAGTGTGAGGCATGTCCTATTAAGTAATATCTTCTTAAAGTAACATTCAGCCAATTGATACATCGCTTCAGTATTTGGTCATTATCACTTTCTCACAGGGTTCACTTTAAGATGAATAAAACGCTTTCACTGTTACTCACCACCACAGCTTTATTTTCAACATCGCTCTTGGCTGACACCAATAAACAAGAAATGGTGAAGCAGATTCAAGCACAAGTTAACTCTTGGATAGACATTCAGGTCACACCACAAACTAGCATCATTCAAAAGATGGTCTTCAACTGTGAGTTCTACAGTGCAACCCCTTATATCAAGTCGCCTGACGGGAGCGAGAGCAGTTCTGGTTCATACCGTTTTTACTCGCACAACGGTGTTTTAGGCTCGATGACAGAACCCTTCACCACTCAACCCCTTCCGGAGTTGACGATGTGCCTTAAAGAAGACTTCGTAGTCACCAACCAAGATGAAGCTCAGTTATTGTTTGAAGCTATTGAAACGGTCTACCCAAACCATTCAATGTTCGATGAGAACTTTCCTAAAGAGATCATCAATAAGCCAAATGGTTGGCACTTCATCGATGGTGAGATTTTTGATGATAAAAAAGGCTATGTCATTGAAAGCAACGCTGAAGGCAAAGTGACCAAAATCATCCGCTCACTGAATCTTTAACGCGCTGTTTCTTCTATACCATTTTGTTCTTGTTTGAAACAGCTTCTTAAAGGCTGTTAAAGGCCAGAATTCAATTTGACCAGCGACTGGCTGAACATAGTAAGTTCGGTGGGCGCGGTTCGACCAAACATCAGTTCACCGAGTTCAATATGATGACCAGTTATCAACCCTTCGAGCATCTAAAGTGTCCTATTTGGATATATGACATTGATAATAAGAGAATAACTTGGGCAAATAGCAGCGCCCTCCCTCTTTGGGAGTCAGAATCTATGTTTGAGCTGACGTCGCGCGACTTTAGTATAGAGATGTCAAAGGCAATAGAAGCGACCTTGGAAGAATACCAAAGGCAATTTCTACGTAACGAAAGCATCAAGATTTGGTGGAACTTCACCCCAAACTACATCTCTAAGCGTGCATTGTGTCTATTTTCTGGAATCCCATTGCCCGATGGTCGGACAGGAATGTTGGTGCAAGTCATTGCTGAAGAAGGCAGCTTAAAGCACGACCTAACTTGCTCAGATGGCGTAAACCTTTCCCTTTTGTTTGATAGGACTGGAAACGTAGTGAGTGCTAACTCCGCATTTTATCAAAACTATGGTTCACCGTTTGGCACGCTATCCGACTTTGTTTCTAGCGAAGAGACCGCTGCACAGTGGTTGTTTGCCGCACGTAAAGGTCGTGAAATTCTAGAAGAAGTCAGCTGTCAAATAGATAACAAAACCCATCACTTTGACGTTCAAGGAAAGTGGCTATTTGATAAAAGCGAGCTGCTGTTAAACCTCACCTGTACAACCAAACAGAAAGAGAAGCTACTCAAAGCCAGATACAACGCAGAGCACGACTGTTTAACTGAGCTTTATAATCGTCGTGGAATAACTAATCTTCTAGAAACCAGCATTGCCTATCGCTCGCCCTTTGAGTTGATGTTTGTTGATCTTGACGGCTTCAAATTGGTCAATGACACTTATGGACACAGTGTCGGTGATCAACTACTCAAACAAGTTGGCGAGCGTCTTAAACAGTTGGTTGATGAAACGTGCATGATCGGTCGATTTGGGGGCGACGAATTCATTGTTATTGCTCATACCTGTCGAAATAAAAACATCCCTCTGCTTTGCACTCGTATTATTGATGCCTTGAACCGGAGTTTTCATATCAAAGGCATTGGTACCTTGTCTGTTGGTTGTAGCATCGGTACCGCACATTTCCCTGATAATGCCGTCGATCAAGAATCACTGCTTAAGCAAGCAGGTATGGCGATGCATATTGCTAAAGCCAATGGTCGAAATCGTTTCCAAACTTTTACTCCTTGCTTGGCACAAACTCTTCACCGTAAGGTAGAAATCCGCCATCGACTCACACGCGCACTAGAAAACGATGATCTCAATCTTCATTACCAACCGATCATGAACACCAACAGTGATAAGGTGAAGGGCTTCGAAGCGCTACTTCGATGGTCGGACAAAGAGCTGGGTAACATCGGGCCTGATGAGTTTATTACCTTGGCGGAAGAAACAGGTCAGATTGTACCGCTCGGGAAATGGGTTCTTAACTCGGCACTTAAACAGTTATCGATTTGGCAACGAGAGTTTGATAGCGAATTAATGATGAGCATCAATATCTCAAGCATTCAGATGCACGCGTCCTTTGCCGAGCAATTATCGGCAATGCTTGAGTTCTACAATATCCAGTCTCAAAGTGTTGCCCTTGAAATTACCGAGTCCTCAATGATCTTCAAGCACGGTGAAGTCAGACAAGCGTTAAACGATATCTCCAAGTTGGGGGTAGAGCTTCACCTTGATGACTTTGGTACAGGCTACTCGTCGCTCTCGATGTTGCATGATCTGCCAATTAGCACAGTCAAACTCGATAAAAGCTTTGTCCATGGTTCGCATAAAGGGAGCAAAGCAATTGTTCAAGCTACCCATGCTATTTGCGACAAATTGGGGCTTAAAGTGGTAGCTGAGGGTGTCGAAACAGAAGTGCAAAAAGCATTCTTAATCGATTGCGGATACCAGTATTTGCAGGGGTTTCTATTTAGCAAGCCCATCCCATCAAATGAAGTAGAAAGCCAATTTTTAACGGGTCGATTCATCGATATTTAAAATATTACTTATCAATAAGGTCAAGTTTTAGAACACTCCGTAATCAGCAGAGTGGCGCAATATGAACGCTTACGTATGCTTACACAACACAAAACAATGAAAAAACAACAACAAGCTATTGTTTTTTATAACAATTAATTAGTGAGGCAATCCATAAACTATATAGCAGATATACCTATTTTCTGTAATGACTTTGGTATTTCGATTACCCTCAAGCGTTCCCTTTATTAAATCACATAACCGGTAAATATGAGCAGACAAAACGGCTTCACTCTCTTAGAACTTATCATCGCAGTATCGATTCTAGCGATCTTGTCTTCTACGGCTATGGTCAAGTTCTTAGACGTTCAGGGGAGCGCCCGTGCGAGTAAAATACACGATGTGGCAGGTAACTTACGTACTGGTATCGATATGATTTACGCTAAGTCTACGATTGCAGGTGTCGAGGGTGAGTGCAACTATGTTGAGAAGACGGAAATTGAAACCTACTACGTCTGCCATGGCTATCCGATAGCCTATGTTGATTCACTAAGAAGACTGCTCAATATCGACAGAACAGAGCTCCATGTAATCAATAAAGAAGTGGTTCCTGACAGCAATGCTGAGAGAGTGGCCGCTATCTCTTTTGACGCGGATAACTACACCTATTCACCTGAAGGAAATTTTTGTCAGGTACTTTATCAACCAGAAAAAGAACCTCAGATCGTCGTACTTGATGGTGCATGTTAAATACTCACGATTGTACGCTTTCTATAGTTAACACAAAGCCACCGCAACAGATCTTTGAATGTCATGTGGTTACGCTAACATTTGCTAAAAAATAACACTACTTTGTTACTATTTTACGTCTTTAAGCACTGCCCAAGGTATAATACAAACTTAATTCTTTATAATTAGTCTGTAAATTTCTATGTGGGTGCATTTTTGATATAAATGTTAACAGTGTTTTCATTAAATACCTTTCATAAATAGATAGGTATAAATAGATTCCTTGCGCTATCTAACACCTCCCTCCTTCACTCTTCATTATAAAACTAACATATAAAAATAAGAATAAAACACACGACAAAAATAAAATCATCGACTATATCATCTTGTCACATTATTTATACAACCAAAATTACATATAAATTAGATCATATTAACAATCACATAAATTGACATATTTTAATTTTATCCTGAAAATTTCTGATAAATCTTACACATCAATAAACTGAATGAATACCAACAAAAGCTACATTAGAAACCTCTAAACCTTGTAACTAAACTACCACATAGGAGCTGTGGAATGGATAAATACCAAAATAAATGGATAAATCCCCCCTAGCCCTTGTAAATAATTGGCTTTCATTTATAAATTCAACTTTTGGGTGAACATCTCCATAACTTTTCATTCAAGACCAAATTCTGCGATTAATATCAACATCTTGAGAGAAAATGGTGACATTTTGGTTATATTATTTAGATCGAACTCTTGTGTTGAATGAAAATCCCAGCCATCACGCCAATATAATAACTATCGCTTAGGAGTTGAGCCATGCACTGTTCTTTCAATATAAATAACAATAATGAGAGCTTGCAACTGATCTACAATGAAGAAAAAATATATATAAAAAACGACAGCAATAAGATATCAGAGGAAAGTCTCAATAGTAAAGAGAGTTTTGTTTTCAAATATCTTATTGAACACTCATCAATATCTAACCCTCAATCTGCGAGAGACGTTGAAGAATCTTTTAAATTACATTTTGATGAAGAGTTCAGCTTATACGCATTAAAGAACATTATCGCTTCAATAAGAAAAAAGTATCGGAATTTATGTAAAAAAGCGAAGATCGATAATAACAGCGAACTTATCTCTAACCTTTATAAGGTGGGTTACTTCATCGATCTCGACAAAAGCTCTACAAACAGTATCGCACCAAAATACGACATCAACCGATTCAAGCCCAGTCAGATAGAGATGTTAAAACTGATGTTCAAGACTTATCATCGAGAACTGATTAAGGCTCTGATAGCCGTGCTCACCATCTCTTCATTTTGCCTCTTCGTTGTCTACTTTTTCCAAATCCTTTATACGACGAAGATTGCAGATGAATACAGCGAAAACACCAAACATATTGCGCAAGAAATCATGGACTACAGTTGCAATAACGAAGGGGCCGTACACTCGCTAAGGCACTCACTCAACCTTGATTCTGTCATTATGACGACGTCTCGCGGTTCA
The DNA here is from genome assembly GCF_050337435.1 of Vibrio satsumensis. NCBI lineage: Bacteria > Pseudomonadati > Pseudomonadota > Gammaproteobacteria > Vibrionales > Vibrionaceae > Vibrio > Vibrio satsumensis. Next base: position 536,726 of record NZ_JAKJSX010000004.1, read on the forward strand.
TGTTATATATCCAAGACGCGCTCGAAAATAGTAGACCTTGATCAAGTTGATGACTTCTATGATAGTGCCGATTTTGCTTATTCACGTTTTGCAGATACCAAGCGCGACATTGACCTTACTGTGCGAATTTCTAAGCGCTCTATTGAAGCTAGATACAATAACTCATTATTGCCTCTGTTAGTCGATTCAGTCTCTATCCAGAAGAATGGTTATTACATTCTTAATCTAGGAGAAGAAAGTAAAGCTATCTATCAAGCATCACTGCCAACCGGCGCAACCATCACCTTCTACAGTGACGATATTGTTGCACTGTGGGCTGCACTTTCTCTGATTCTCGCCACTCTACTTTATCGCTCCTACATTCTTGGCTTCGTCATATACATGTTTCGTTGGAAAAACATCTCCTTCGAAGAAGAACCCATCATCAACACCGAAGATAACAGCGTTCTATATTACGAGTTGCTATCGAGAGTTCGTAACGTTGGCGTTTTGAGCTTCATCAACACGATGAGACGCTCCAATTTACTTACCTTTCATACTATTTTGATCATCGAAACGGTAAGAAGAACTAAATTAAACAACAGCCATGAAATCTATGGTGTCAATGTATGCCCGAGTGCCTTGGTCGGCTCTAATTTTGCCAAATTAAAAGAGCATTTAGTCATGATGGAAGCGAATGAATTTGTCGTCGAGATTACCGAGTATTCAAACATTGGCTATGGATGTGAGGTTATCGATAACATTAAGGATGTCAAAAAGCTTGGTATCACCATCGCACTGGATGACTTTGGTACGGGCAATAACAACATCGAAATCATCAATGTTATATCTCCCACCTATTTAAAACTGGATCGCTGTTTTGTTAAGGATATCGAGTCAGGAGAGCACCATCAGGGTGTATTGCTTAATATCTCGGAAATTGGACGCTTATCAAACATCACGATGATTTATGAAGGTGTCGAGACACGTAGGCAACAATATATTTTGTGTCAGTTGGGCTACAACTTACATCAAGGTTATCTGTATAGCAGACCTCAAAGCACAACCGACGGGTAACTTAATAATAATATCAAACGTCTATGGCTCAGCACCTGTTGGCCCTGCTGCGTCGAATGGATATGGCGTAGCTCTAATCTTAGATCGAACGCAGTCTTCAAGCTTCGCAGGAAAGTACGCGTCAACTAACCCTTGGGCAGAGAGCGGCTTATCAAAGTAATAACCTTGTAGTAAATCACAGTGGTATTGCTGTAACTTCGCCATCTGTTCTGGGGTTTCAACGCCTTCTGCGACCACTTTCATCTGGCACGATGCACCAATATCGATGATAGCTTTAACCAAGGTTTCACTGTGCTGACTGGAATTCAATTTTCCAATAAAAGAGCGGTCTATCTTTATCTCTGTGATCGGCAAGGTATTCAGGTAGTTCAGTGATGAAAATCCGGTACCAAAGTCATCGAGCGAGATACCAAATCCATATTCTCTAAGCCTTCTCAGTACCGGCTCGACAATGTGCAGATCTTTGATGAGAATGTTTTCGGTCACCTCTAGCGTCACTCGGCAAGGAGCTATACCCACCTCTTCGACGAGGCGAATGACCTTATCATCGAAACCAAGTTCGAAAACTTGCTTAGGTGACACGTTTACAGAAACTCCTACCGCCTCAGGTCCGTTTGGCATCAAGTTTAAGGTGTCTTCACATGCTTTCTTTAGTACAAACTCTCCAATTTCATGAATCTTACCAAACCGCTCTGCCGCAGGAATGAAGTCCAACGGAGACACAAAACCAAGTAAGCCGTTGTTCCAACGACACAATGCCTCAACGCCTTTTAGCTGCTCAGTATGAGAATCCACTTGAGGTTGATATAGTACATTGAATTCGCCCCTCTCTAACGCAGTTCTAAGCTGCTCTTCCACCGAAAATTCGTACTTCACTTTTCGATTGATCACATCGTCATAGAAAATTGCTTCGCCTTTATTCAATTCTTTAGCCTTGTACAACACAATGTCGGCTTTGGTTAGCAGTTCTTCTACCTCAGTCCCGTCATAGGGATACATCGACACGCCAGCCGAACACTGGATAGAGACCGAAGTACCCTGAATATTAAATAGCGATTGGAATACATCTTGGATTTGTTGGACTTTCTGTTCCGCTTCCACAAGATCGTAAACTCCCGGCAGACAGAAGACAAACTCATCACCCCCAAAGCGTGAAACGATATCGTTAGTCCCTAAGATTTGTTCAAATCGCGAACCTATCTGTTTCAGCAGCTCATCTCCGCTTGCGTGGCCATATTGGTCATTGATGCGTTTAAAGTTATCTAAGTCAACAAAGACTAACGCCACCAGCTTGCCTTCAAGTTTCGAGTGAGCGATGGCTCGGTTCACTTGCACTTCAAGTTCAGAGCGATTAGGGAGAGCGGTCAAAGAATCGTGTCTTGCCATATGTTGCAAACGACGGCGGCTATTTTGGATTCGATTGAAGTCGTCGGAAATTCTCTGCTCCATTTGATCAAAGCGCAGCGATATTCGTCTGCTCACTAGAACGCTGGTAAAAATACAGACCAAGGTAGCCAGCACACTCAAGATAAGAATTAGCCCAAATTCATTACGAGATTCCGAGAGTAGTTGGTCTTTTCTGTGTTCAATGGAAGCATTAACATTATTCAAGTACACGCCAGTACCCACTATCCACCCCCAATCACCTACCTTTTTGACGTAGCTACTTTTGGGACCGATAAAACCCTGTTTATCAACGGTGATGTAGTTAACAAACCCGCCAGACTCAGCTTGCGCTAAAACGTCTTGCTTGAAGTTGTTTCCAAGGTCATCGTAAACATTAAGATCTTGCCCAATATGGATTTGGTGTGCGTGAAGTAAGCTGTCACCATTCTGTTCAAAAACGAACAAGTATCCATTATCACCGACCGTTATCTTCGACAATATATCGAGAATTCTTTGGTAACTGACTCGTTTAACATCATCGAGAGAAATACCAGTGCCGAAATACCAATCAAATGGTTCGAACCGACGAATGTAACTGAGTTTTTCGAAGTGCGTATTGCCGATGTGTGGCTTTTCAAAGTCTTGCCCATCAAAGCCGGGACGAGGCACAAAATAGCGGGAATAAGCACCATTATTCTGCTTAAGAAGCGCTATTTGTTGTTTGATGACCGCCACACCACGGCTATCAGTCGTTTCAAGTTGATTTGTATTTTCTAGCTCTGGATCGCGAGGGTGAACCAGCACTGTACCCTGCATATCGTAGGCGTAAATGTAGTCTTTTTTGTCCGCGTAGCTCAGCTTTCTGATTTCATTAAAAATGAGCAATTTAAGCTCTTCTTCCGGCAGGTGTTGATTCGAGGAGTAGATATTCTGTGCAGCGGTATAGGCTCTATCCAGTCGACGTGTAATGCGCTTTTTTACCTCGATTTCAACAAGGCGCTGAGTGTGCTTTATCTGTTGCGATACTTGCAGTACTTGCGCCTCAATAGAGTCCTTTTGAGCAGAGATGTAGTCTGTTCTGATGAGGTCTACCAATGCCTTGACCTTCTGATCTACGCTGGTAAACATCGCCACATTCAAGACGATTGCAGAAAAGATGATGATGGTGATCGGCAAATATTTGGTAAACCAGACCAACTTTTTGTCATTAATATGCAACATATAAACACAACAGAGCAGAACAGAGCAGAACAGAGCTCTATATAATGTCATTATTTTACTGAACAGCCAACCATAAAAGATAACATTCATTTAATTTATAGAAAAAGCTTGTCTATCTCGTAAAAAAGGATAGTGTTATACACATGTATATCACCATGCAGTTTTAATTATGACCGAATGGAAAGACGACCAACCGATCTTTAGGCAACTTGCCGCAAAGATCAGTGACCAAATTCTTCAAGGTGTTTGGCTAGAGCTACAAGCATTGCCCTCTGTGCGTGCGGTTGCCGCCAATCTCAAGATCAACCACCTTACAGTCATGAAAAGCTATCAGTTACTGGTTGATGAAGGCCTAGTAGAGAAAAAACGCGGCCAAGGCATGTATGTGGCGGAAGGTGCACTTCAAAAGTTGAAAGAGTCGGCACACCAAACTTTCATTAACACACAGATCCCAGCCATCGCTGAGACGCTAGGCATCATTGATATGAGTGTCGAAGAACTCGTGAAACAGCTAGAACAACATATAAAGGACAAGTCATGAGTACTTTACTTTCAGTGAAAAACGTAACCAAAACTTATTCAAACCAAGTGGGTGTTGAGAACATCAGCTTTGAGTTAAAGCCGGGACAAGTGCTTGGGCTGCTTGGCCACAATGGCGCGGGTAAATCGACACTGATCAAATCACTGCTTGGTGGGCATAACTATCAAGGTGAGATTGAGGTCAATGGTTACCATCCTATCCACCAGCACGCAGAACTCATGCAGCACTTATCGTACATTTCAGATGTAAACGTGTTACCAGAGTGGATGACAGTGAAACAACTGCTTCGCTATACCCAAGGTGTACACCCAAGCTTCAACAAGCAAAAAGCCGAACAGACGTTAAGCAGCACTAACATTAAGCTCTCTTCAACGATTAAGCAGCTTTCTAAAGGGATGAAGGTACAACTTCACCTTGCGATCATCATTGCAACCGACACACAGGTGTTGATCTTAGATGAGCCAACGCTGGGTCTTGATCTACTCTACCGCGATACTTTTTATCGTCACCTACTAGAGTGGTTCCATGACGGCGAACGCGCGATGATCATCGCTAGCCATGAGGTTTCAGAGATTGAACACCTACTAACGGACGTATTGATTCTGAAACAAGGCCACTGTGTGTTGCAAAAGAGCATGGAAGACATCGAGAACGACTATTTCATTATCGATGTCGCAAACAACCATTCAAGCGAGATCCAAAGTCTCAACCCACTGACCTCACAGCCTGGGCTGGGAACTACCAAGTGGTTACTGGAAGGCCAATACAAAGCGCAAGTTGAGTCATTGGGTAACATCTACAACGTGGGTCTCGCGGACCTATTCCTTGCAACACAGACGGAGAAGGCATAATGCATCCAAGTTTTTACATGCTAGAAAAAGAGCTTATCGAGCACAAAATCAACACTCGATTGCCTCTGTTTGTCGGGTTGTGTGGCTTCTTGCTGTTCGTTAGCTTGTTCTTTAGTGGTCAGGCACAACACGAGTTTTTCTTCCAAATGGAAGTCAACGGCGACGTGAGCGACATCCACAGAGAGTTCGCACAAGATCTTAACTCAGTGATCTACTTTGGCGCAGGCTTGATTTCACTGCTGCTTTCGACGCTTTATATCCCTAAAACGCTGCGTAAAGAGCGCCAAGAAGGCAGCTCAATGTTTTGGAGAAGTATGCCAGTATCGAATGCCATGACTCACGGTGTGAAGCTAGGTTTCGGTTTAGTGGTGATTCCCGCTATCTGCGCTCTGTTGGTTCTGTTCGCTGATTCTCTGTTTTGGATTCTGAACATTTCAAGCGAACAACAATTAGCACTGATAGTCGAGCAACAATCGCTATTCTATGTGCTAACCAATTGGGTGGTTTTCTTTGGTCGAATGCTGCTGGTTGCGTTAGTTCTATTGCCATTAGCAACGGTTACTCTGGCGATTTCGCAACTGGTTAACTCTCCGCTGCTTGTTATTTTCATCTCAAGCTTTGCGATTAAGTGGTTGGCTATCGCGCTATTCGGATTCTATGGTATCAATGATTTCTTTTCTGTCATCGCATCGTTGCCGATGAAAGTGCTGACGACCAGCAATCCATTCAGTGCGCTTTCAGAAGTCTCTATTCTGTCGCTAAGTATTTACGTACTGCTCGGTATTGGTGGTTACCTACTGAGCCTTAAGTTAAACAGAACTGATGATGTGAGCTTGAAGACGCTGTTCCAACGCTAGAGTCACTTATTCTGAACCAGAACCTGAGCCCTGAGCCCTGAGCCCTGAGCGGCTAGCCTCATCAGATATCAAAATCTAAATCAAAGCTTCTGAGAAATCAGGAGCTTTTTTATTGGATGCTGTTTATTGTTAGGCACTTTAAACCCTAACAACGGTTTTGGTGATAGAGGCAAAGGTACGGATTGGTGGTTGGTTTTGGTTTTGGTTTTGGTTCAGGATGCTGAATGAGGTAAAGATAAACTAGGAGGTATTAATGAGCTGACATTGAATTGCATTATTGTTAATGCCTGCCAGCTCTTTGGGGGATGATTTCTTTAGTCGCCGACCAGATGAAGGTCCTTGAGAGTGCTATTGAAATCGGTTTGTTGCGTTTACAGATCTTGTAATCAGTTCTGCTTATAAGCTTTTAATTCATCATTTTAACTTCAAGCTCTTTCGCTTTTCAGTTATCGATATAAAGCTTATTTCTTTGAAGCTTCTTTCGCTGTGTCTTTCCAGTATTGGATGCGAACGCGATGAAGCTGTGCTCTTCTCATTTTTTTCATAAGGGATATTTCCTTTTCTTTAACTGCTCTTCATGAGCTATTTTTATTGCCAACCATTCGAATCTAACGGTGTTTGATGCCCAGATCAATGATACAAATCACAAAATATATAGAGTTTTGAGTACCATTTACATCAAAGTATGACCTAGATATCAACTATGGCTCAATTCAATCCTATGAGCCTCTGTTCAAAATTAAGGTTAGTTCTCTCAGATGACAAATTCATTTCAGTATCAATACAGTTCAATGATACTAATTTAATAGACCGGACCAACGCGGATTTAGTTCCAACGTCTTATCTTTTATTGCTAATACCACCCCAAAGGTTACGGCGTAACTAAAACCAAGTTCAATGTGAACAAATAGTGACCACAACAGTCTATACGTCACAACATCAAAATGGGATTATGTTGTAACGGATAGAGCTTTTGATAGAAAAAAGCCGTAATGAATACAATTAAATGGACGTAATAATGAGTAAAGTAATTCTGCAAGGGCATATTCTGGTGCTAGACAACGATCTAGAAGCAGTGACACAAGCCTTAGTTGTGCACAAAGAACTGACACTGGAAGAACCTGGTTGTATCGTGTTTCGAGTCAGTCAAAGCACGCTTCAACCTAATCGCTTTGAAGTGTATGAAGAATTCACTAGCCGAGAAGCATTTGAATCCCACCAACAGCGAGTAAAAGCCTCTGAATGGGGTGAAATCTCCAAAAACGTGACCCGTCATTACCAAGTCTCCGACGTTCCGACATCATAATGATACATCCACTAGCCAACCGCATCGTCACATTGATCAAACAAGATCCCTTACGAATGCAGGTTTTAGACTGTGTCGCTCAGCTGGATTTACCGCAGTGCTATGTTGCTGCGGGCTTTGTGAGAAACCTCGCTTGGGATCACCTGCATGATTATGCCTCCCCGACTCCACTCAATGATATTGATGTGATCTACTTTGATCCCATTGATACCTCTTGCGAATCGACTCTTCGATACGAGGATCTGCTTAAACAACGCTTACCCGAACTGAATTGGCAAGTTCGTAATCAAGCCTGCATGCACATCAGAAATGGGGATAAGCCTTACCAAAGCTCATTAGAAGCAATGAGTTTTTGGCCAGAGAAAGAGACTGCAGTTGGTATCAAACAAAAGCTAGCCGGAGAAATTGAGTGTATTTCTGCTTTTGGCTTAGAAAGTTTGTTTGATTTGCAAATCACACCCAACCCAAAGCGTAGCCGAGAGATCTTTGATCAAAGAGTACAATCCAAGGACTGGCTGATCCAGTGGCCCAAGTTAACGATTAGTCACCGTTAACTAGCAGTCGAATTCAAACGCTAAAACCATTGACTAAAATCCCAATCAGATCGAACATGCCCCACTTGTTAGCTTATTAAGTAAGTTAGTAACTAACTCATCAACCGCGCGTGGCGACTAGCAGCTACGCTCTCTCGTCATACTGAGTAACGACCATGAACCAACAATACATGCTGCAAGCACTCGAAGCTTCGCGCCAAGCCTTACCTGATTGCCAACCAAACCCGCCAGTAGGCTGCGTTTTGGTAAAGAACGATAAGGTGGTATCTGTTGGGTACACGCAAAAAGTCGGCGGAAACCACGCCGAGGTCGAAGCGCTCAATAGCTATGATGGAGCAATGGAAGGGGTTACCGCTTACGTAACTTTAGAGCCATGTTCATTTGTCGGCAGAACTCCCGCTTGCGCCAATACATTGGTTAAAGCCGGTGTGAAACACGTAGTGGTGGCGATGCTAGACCCAGACCCTCGTAATAATGGTCGTGGTGTAGCAATACTGGAATCTCATGGTGTCAAAGTCGATGTGGGGCTATGCCAAGCACAAGCGAGTGCCTTTTTAACCCCATACCTTGGTAAGTCTTAGTGCTCAGTATCTGTGGAGTTTAGCTATTGCACTAGGATTATTGAGTACTCGTTACTCAACATCCAGTCAACCGAGACTAACCCACGTCTACTCGATAAAGTGGGTTAGCTGGCGTATCAACAAAGTATGCCCAGATATGATCATACACCGCATGTTGGTTAGGGAATGGCGCTAACGCTTTCGCTTCCTCTAAACTGCACCATCGATACTCAGTGTGTTCATGGTTTAATTCTACCGCTTGGTCTGGCGGGCAAAGCACAGCAAATATCGGGATAAGTTGAATAACATTGACGTTCGCCTCGTAGAACTGCTCCAAAAATTGAGCGTTATACAGTTCTTTCGCTTCGATTTTAGTTTCTTCTTCAAATTCACGTACGATTGCCTGCCAACCAGTTTCATCCGCTTCAATCGAGCCTGCAACATGGCACCAATAGCCGCCCTTTACGCGCTTCATTAATAGCATTTTCGTCTGTCCGTCGATCTCAGAAAGAGCGACACCAGCCACAATCGAAGTATTGAGTGGAATCATAACGTTACCTTTTTAGAACACGAAGCGAGCAAGCCTAGCACCCTTCCATCAGTAAGTAGTCCTTGATGATGGAAAACGAGATACTAATCATTAATTTGTATTCCTCCCCAAGCACTCCAACCTTATGCGGACAATCGAATTTACTGTATCAAACGACGGTGCGATTTCTTATTTGAGGCGCTTTTAGATAAAGAGTAGAATCGCCTACCTTATACTGTATTTAAGCTCTCAAAACACAGTAGACTCATAGCCATTTATCACCATCAAGTAAGACGACTATATGCACTCATCAAAACCAACGCACGACTCAGAAAACAGCCATACACCTGAGCATTGCTTCACTCGTTTTCAACAGTCGATCGAGTCATATTCGTTGCCTGAACGTTTCACCTTTCCGTTCTACTATGAACCGCACCCATTGTGTGAGATCGCCTCTCAACAGCTTCAACAATATCTAGACACACAAACCGATTGGCAGCATGACTTCGGGCTAGATTCTGACTCTGGTCGCGGCAAAATGTTTGGTGTGTTGTTAGTAAGAAGCCCAGAAGGTGATCTGGGTTACTTCTCTGCTTTCTCTGGGAAAATCGCCGACCAAAACCTGCTGCCCCATTTCGTGCCACCGGTATTTGATATGTTGAGCAGCGACAGCTTTTTCCATCAAGACACGGCTGACATGATGGCTGTGAATGCGAAATTTAAAGCGCTGCAAGTCAGCGCTGAATATCTCGAATTGTGTGAGCAGTTAGCACAGCAGAAAGCACAGGCAGAGCAAGAGATCGAAGCGCAACGTTTGTTGATTATTGAAGGCCGAAAAACACGTAAAGAACAACGTGAACAAGGTAAAGAAAATCTTGATGAGCAAGCTTTCGAACAACTAAATAACGAGCTAAACAAAGCCAGTGTTGCCGACAAGAATCAGCAGAAGTACCTTAAGCTCAACTGGGAACAAACTCTGAATGAGCTTCAGGGCAAAGTTGACGTGTTTACCACTCAATTAGCTGAACTCAAAGAGCAAAGAGCACATATATCTCATCAGCTTCAACACAAACTGTTTTCACAATACGCTTTCCAAAATGCGGAAGGCAATGTCGAAGACCTTAACCAGATCTTTGAAAATACGCCAAACAAGATTCCACCAGCAGGTTCTGGCGAATGTGCTGCGCCAAAGCTTCTGCAATATGCGTATCTGAATGGCTATACGCCACTGGCACTGGCGGAATTTTGGTGGGGCCGTTCTCCGAAATCGGAAATTCGCAAACACAAAAAATACTACGCTTCTTGTCAAAGCAAATGTGTACCAATCCTTGGCCACATGATGAAGGGCCTTGAAGTGGATCCAAACCCACTATTAGAGAACCCTGCTGAAGGCAAAGAGCTCGATATTCTGTTCCAAGATGAACACATTGTCGTGGTTCATAAGCCAGCTGGTTTTCTATCCGTACCGGGAAAAACCATCAAAGACTCGGCCTACACTCGCGTTCAAGAAATGCATCCTGATGTTGAAGGGCCATTCGTTATACACCGCTTAGACATGGCGACCTCTGGCATTCTGATATTTGCCCTTACTCGACGTGCGAACAAAAGCTTGCAGAAGCAGTTTATTACTCGTGAAGTCGAGAAGCGATACGTAGCTATGATTGAAGGTGTTCTGGCTGAAGATGAAGGTTATGTTCGATTACCGCTGCGTGGTGATTTGTACGATCGCCCTCGTCAGATTGTCTGTTTCGAACACGGAAAGCCTGCAGAAACTAAATGGGAAGTGATTGAACGCAATCAAGAAACCACCAAGGTTTACCTACACCCTAAAACAGGACGCACACACCAATTACGAGTTCACTGTTCACACGAAGAAGGGCTCCATATGCCAATCGTAGGTGATGGCCTATATGGCAACAAAGCTGACCGTCTTCACCTACATGCAGAACGACTTGCTCTACACCACCCAATTACTAAAGAGTGGATGGAATTCCAATTTGAAGCAGAGTTCTAAAGATTCTCATCAATAACGAGTCTTAATGAAAGGAGTCACACCATTTGTGGCTCCTCTTCTCCCATTTCCCCGCATTTCACGCCCTCGTTTTGCCTAACTCTTTCGGATATATCTCCACGCTTATTGCACTACATCAAGGTTCACTTCATTTTGAGGTGTAGGATGCCCCTCTTCACCTTTCCTTGAGGCCTTTGATATGTCATCAGCTGCTTTGAATCTGCATTCCAATACACAAACATCTTCTTTGGCTACTGCGCCAATACCAACACGAACACCAACAAACTTAAAGCCAATCACAACGAAAAAACCGGATCTGAATTCGGCAATGCTGAGTCTCATCGAAGAAGTTAAAAATGAACTCCCGCTCTATGAGTCAGAGACATTCATTTGTGGACCAAAAGGAAATTGCTCAGGTTGCTCTAAGAAATTGCTAGAGATGGTCGACACAGAATTGATGTACTGGGAGCACAGCATTTCAATGGGACAAGGACCAAACTTCGAAGAACTGCGTCGTTTTGGCAAGCTATGCAGCAGCGTAAGACGCGGCTTAGAAAGAAACGGCTTGGTAGAGAAACGCCCTAGAAGAAGGTGACTAGAGCCAAGTCGTTAATTTTGGTACTGAAACACGATCTAGGGCGTCCTCGATCGTGTTTGAGGTCTCGCCCTCACTGACTTGAGCGCATATTGACTCCAATTACCTCAATTGGAGTTAAACCATGAAATGGATACATTTACTGTTCACACCCCTACTTTTCCTTTGCGCTTCATCAATCGCTTCCGATGTCGGATTCACCCAGATAACCTTAACAGACGACCCTATTCGCCCCCTCAACACTGCCATTTGGTATCCCACACAAGATGAATCAAACACGTCCTTGATTGGCGATAACCCAGCCTTTATAGGCACGAGAGTCATCAAAAATGCCAAGATCCAATCAGGTAAGTTTCCCGTTGTCCTCATATCGCATGGTTATCGTGGTAACTGGCGAAACCAGAATTGGTTGGCGACCGAACTTGCACATCTCGGATACATAGTCGCCTCAGTCAATCATCCGGGAACAGCATCTTTTGACCAATCCCCAAAGCAAGCAGCGAAATGGTGGGAAAGACCGCGAGATATCACACGAACTCTCGATTACCTGTTAAGCGAAGTGCTATGGAAGCAATCTGTTAACGCCAACAATATCACTGCAATCGGACATTCATTAGGAGGCTGGACAGTGATGCAATTGGCAGGAGCGAAAATCGATAGACCAACCTTTGAGGCCAATTGTCTCATATACCCTAACCCACGAACTTGTGGGCTTGCTGAAGAGCTAGGGCTAGACAAAGTCCAAGCTGAAGAACCAAACCAAAAAGACCTTTCAGATCCTCGAATTCAACGTGTAGTTAGCCTTGATCTGGGGCTTTCACGCAGCTTTTCAGTCGGCAGCCTAAATGACATTAAAGTGCCAATCTTAATACTGGCGGCTGGGATTGATATTGGCGACTTACCTCAGGCATTAGAGTCTGGCTACATGGCAGAGCATATTCCTCTTAGTTCGAGACAATACAAAGTCTACGAAAACGCCACTCATTTCAGTTTCATTCAACCATGTAAATCAGGAGCCGAAGTAATACTTGAAGAGGAAGTACCGGGCGATGGCATTATTTGTAAAGACGGCTTAGGATCTTCACGCGGTGAGCTACATCAATTGATATTGAATGACATTATTGGCTTCCTGAATCGATAAACTTAGAAGTAAACAAACTCAATCTAACACTTATGGCGAGCTTCGAAACTCACTCGGAGTTTGCCCAGTAATCCTTGAAAACTCTCGATTGAAATTGGACTTGGTTTGAAAACCTGAATTGAGGAAGATATCGGTTATCGTGTCATCACTTTGCTTCAATAGAGTCTTGGCATACTCAATTCGATAAGCGTTGATCACCTTCGAAATGTTCTCATTATGAGTTTGGTTTACCGCTGACGATATCTTGCGAGCTGGGATGCCTAGCTTTCGTGCCAAGCGATTGAGAGACAGATCAGGATCCTTAAATAATTGATGCTCCCTCATTAATGCATCGAACTTAACCATGATCTGCGCGGTTTCTTCTGCTTGGTCTTCATCTAGGCTGCTCGCTAGTGTAGTCGATGTGTCAACTTCTTCTGGAGAGCGTTGTGACATGGAAGATAAATCCTGAACCTGCTTGGTTTTTTCTTCGTCAGGCGTGCTCATACTGACCACCATCACAGCGGACACAATGGCGGGAATAAGGACAAGGTAGCTTAGCGATAAAATCAGGTGGGTGTGCTGCGCATCCAACAGCAAGATATCGTAAAAGAGCACACCGTCGACTAAGGCGGAAAATAGTAGCATTACACCTGCAACTCTTTCAGCAGCCAGCACTTTCGATACATCGGTCAGCCGCACTTGTTCCGGCACTCGCAGCGACGACTTCAGCAGCAAACTACCATATCCGAGATAGAGCAAGATCAGCAATACATCAAGAGTTCCCGCCCAGAGATGCGCATAAAAAAGTGAGCCAACTAAAACAGCAATTGGGCCTAGCCAATGAAAATGTGTACTGGATTGACTTCGATGAGCTCCTGCAAAGCATAACCAAGCCGCCACTGGAACACTAGCACCGAGAATGGGTTGTAAGAAGCGAAACAACGCAATATCAAACGTCCATCGCAGGCCCACTACCGTCACCATCAACGCGCAGAGAATGATAAACCAAAATGGCTTTTGACTGGTTTGTGGGTAACGGCATCGAAGCAGCACACCTGTCATCAATAACAACAGCGCTGCGACAAATGGTAAAGGAATGGCAAGCATCAATAGTCCGTTTGAGTTCGAGAAAAGATCACTCCGCTTCAAGCACTTCATTAGCGAAGTGACTGAGCGAACCAGTGATACATATTGAATATCAATCTATGGTAAATCATTCCTCCGATAAAAATCTAGAGCGAAACCTTGATGGTGTTAAACCAATGATTTTCATAAAGACTTTTCGGAAGCTGTTAACGTCTTCATATCCAACTAAGTAACTGATTTGTTCTACAGGTTTGTGTGAGCTTTCCAGTAGCTCACACGCGCTTTGAACACGCACGTGTTGAATATAGTTAATCGGAGTCAAGGTCGTCGCTTTGGTAAATTGTCGGATAAAGGTTCTTCGCGTCATGAAGGCTTCCTCCGCCAATTGATCAAGCGTCAAAGGAAGGTGGTGATTCTTTTGAATAAAGCGCTGCACAGAGACAATCTTGTCATTCCCATGAGCGTAGTTAGGCACAAAACTTTGGTAGTAGCGCTGCTCTCTCAACCCCGTATCCAACACCAGATACTTACCCAAATTACGCGTATTGGTCGGCGTCGTGTATTTAGTCAGGATAAACAGAGCCAAATCCATCCACGACATCAAACCACCAGCAGTAATGATGTCATCGTCATCGATCAGGATTTTATCGATATCCACTTCGATTCCAGTATGTAGATCCGAAAACAACTGTTGAGCTTGCCAGTGCGTTGTGACGGTTCGCCCTTCCAACAATCCTGTTTGAGCAAGAATGAACACGCCTGCGCACGCTGAGCACAATATTGAACCCTTTTGATGAGAGTCAATCAGGTAATCCGTTAGCCTATCATCACGGTCTAGGTAGTAACTGCCATCTAGGTTGGGCGGTAATAAAATGATATCGGCTTTAGACTCTTCACCTGAATTAGCCGATGAAACCGATAAGTCGCCATAAGGCTTAATCTCAACCTGAAACTGAACCGCTTTATTGCCAGAATCAAGGCTGTTCGCCATCTGAAGGAACTCTTTTACTCCAAACACAGCGCTCTGCAGAGACCCTGGGTAATCGATGATTTCGACCTTCACTGATTTTGTCACTATTGCCATATAGTCTGTCATTTTTGACGTGCGTTAAAAAACACAGGGTAGTCATAATATCCCTACACCGCAACACACTAAATACAAAGGTATAGACTATGAAGAACACAGCCCTACTACTTATCGACTTTCAAAATGACTATTTCCCTTCATACGAAGGTGCAAAATGGCCGCTATCTGAAACAGAAAAAGCAGCCGAAAAAGGTGCACAGTTATTATCAGCTTTCAGAGACAAGCAACTTCCTGTGGTTCATGTACGTCATGAGTTTCCGACGAATGATGCTCCGTTCTTCTTGCCAGAATCAGACGGTGCTCAAATCCACAGCAGCGTGACTCCGCGAGAAGGTGAGCCAGTCATCGTAAAGCATCAAATCAATAGCTTTAGAGATACAGAACTGGACAAAGTATTGAAGGAACAAGGCGTTGAAAGGTTGATCATTGTTGGCGCGATGAGCCACATGTGTATTGACGCAGTGACCCGCGCAGCAACCGATTTAGGCTATGAATGCCACGTAGCGCATGATGCTTGCACAACCTTAGACATGGAGTTCAATGGCGTTAAGGTTCCAGCAGCGCATGTCCACGCCGCATTCATGGCTGCACTGAGCTTTGGTTATTGCAATGTCGCGACAGCAAACGAGCTTGAGAGCCTGCTTAAATAAAGCTCAAAATCAAAAGCCAGCTTCTGAACAATTCTTGTAGATACAAAAAAGGCGCCGATTACGGCGCCTTCTCATTAAAATCTATTTTTACTAAGCTTGAACCACTTGGCGTGCTGGGTGTTTGATAAACACAGCAACAACAGCCACGATAGCAAGTGCAAAACAGTAGTATGAGTTAGAAACGATCTCTAACGGCGATAGGTTAAATACCGAACCTAATAGCAATACCTGAGCACCGTATGGCAACACACCTTGGATCACACAAGAGAAAATATCCAATAAGCTTGCTGAGCGACGAGGAGATACGTCGTTCTCTTCTGCTAATTGACGAGCAACACTACCAGAGACAATGATCGCTACTGTGTTGTTTGCCGTGCACATGTTCACCATAGACACCAAACCAGCAATACCCAACTCACTTGCGCGGCCATTCGCTTGCTTAGAGTGTGAAGAGCCGAACGCACGAATCATGCTACTTACTAGGTTAGTCAAGAAAGCTAGACCACCTTGGCGACGCATCAGCTCACTCAAACCACCGATCAGCATCGACAGTAAGAAAATTTCCTGCATGTTGCCAAAGCCAGCATAGATATCTTGCGCGTAATCCGTTAAGCCGTAGTTCTCCACTGACCCTAAGCTAACGCCACCCGCCAGTAAGATACCGATGGTTAGCACAACAAACACGTTCATACCTGATACTGCAAGAATCAAGATAGTGATGTAAGGCAGTACTTTAAGCCACTCAATAGGACCCGTTTCAGGCACTTGAGTCGCTGTGCTGTTAAAAGCAAAGATAACAATCGCGATAAGTGCAGCAGGAAGTGCGATACGGATATTCTCTTTAAACTTGTCTCTCATCTCACAGCCTTGCGAGCGCGTAGCAGCAATCGTGGTATCAGAGATGATAGAAAGGTTATCACCAAACATCGCGCCACTTAAAACAACGCCTGCTGTCAGTGGAATGCTCATGCCTGCTGAATCAGCAATGCCTAGTGCTACAGGAGCTACCGCGGCGATGGTGCCCATCGACGTACCCATTGCTGTTGCGATGAAAGCAGAAATTAGGAAGATACCCGGTAGGATCATGCTCGTCGGGATTGCCGACAAACCAAGGTTTACCGTCGCATCCACACCACCAGAAGCCTTAGCAACCGCCGCAAAAGCACCCGCTAATAGGTAGATCATACACATTGCGATAATGTCTTTGTGACCTACTCCACTCAAGAACTGTTCGATAGCACGGTTCAATTTATCTTTGCTCAACAGCAGCGCCAACATCACAGCAGGTAGAGCCGCAATCGGAGCTGGAAGCTGATAGAAAGCAAAATCGACGCCTTGCAACGACAAGTAGGTACCTACGCCAATAAACAGCGCTAGGAACACGATCAGAGGGATAAGCGCTACTGCCGAAGGGGCAATAACCGCATTAGAATTTTTTGAATTGGACATGGAACGACAACACTATAGAACAGGAAGGAGAGCAGACTAATGTCACACTTAGGACTTGTCAACGTCTAGACGTCTAAACGCCCAATATAATGCAAAGTAATAAGAACTCTATTGAACATCACATAATAGAAAAGGCTATTTACTCACCAGTAAATAGCCTTTCGAGAACAAATTGTTCATACGTGAAGCAGATTTTTAGAGACCTGCTTTCTTAATCAATAGAGCTTATAAATAACCTAGCGCTTTGGTGAGAAAGTCACTTGGTACTCTCCGATACCATCATAAGCAACGGTTGTTAGCTCGTCGAAGTCAAGCTCAACCACACCACAGTAAGACCCTGTAATGATTGCCTCACCCGCTTCAAAACTTACTCCACGCTTGGTCATGGTATCGATCAACCAGTAAACGGGATTTTGAGCTAATGCGTTAGGGTGAGTACCAGAAAATGCCTGTACTTTTCCAGCTTGCGTTATGGCCACTTCAACCTTGGCCGCAGCAAACGCTTTATCTTTCTCTATCTCAGGACCAAGAAACAGGCCTTGGTTTGCCAAGCAATCGGCTAAAACCTCGTAAAACTCCGCGCCACTGTCATCAGCAAAGCGAGATTGAATTAACTCAAGTGCCATATGGCAAGATCCAATGGCATCATTGACTTGTGCTTCGCTGTAGCCATTTGAGTTTGCAGGCAAAGGCTTAGCCAGTACAAAAGCGATTTCTGGCTCTACTCGGGCTACCTCTTTACCTGGCACTGAACCTGTGTCTGCGAATAATTCACAAATTTCACCTTGCTGCACGTTGCCAGCGAAAATAGGCGCTACGATAAATTTGTTTTCTGCAAGAGGTAACAGACACTTCCAGCCCCCCACTCTATCTGCGCGAATTTCAATCATGGATTCTTGAATGGCTAACGCATCATCTAAACTGGTTGGGCGATATTGTTCGATTAATCTTGGCGCTTTAGTTCCCGCTGTGCGACGGCTTAATAACTCTTTAGCCGCCTGCTCAAATACACTTGTCATAATATACCGTTTAATTTAGAACGATTAGAAATAGGCTTGGGCAATGACATCACTCATGTGATGGTTGCACCATAAAGTGTTCAAAGGCCTATTGTCACATGTCCCGCAAGTGAACACATACCGCTAAGTCAATATATTAAAAGAAAAGCCAGCACCTGATGATCAGATTGCTGGCTTTTTGAATATGTCATTGCGGACAAGCGCTACGCGCCTTTCAGCGTCTTCTTAAGATTTTGCATGAAGTTTCTGAAGTGAGGCATGAAATCTACAAACAGAGGGTGTTTTCTATCTTGCATCATCAACGGTCCCAGTAAGCGAATACTTACACCTAGTCTCGTTGCGGATTGCTCATCTAAACCACTGTCCTGCTTAATCTTATCTACAATCGCGAACATGTTTTCTCTGTCTTCAATTTCAAACTGCATGGTTTGCAGCTCACGATCTTCCTTGATGTTCACTTCTTCGATAGTGATACGGTAGTGATTGTGTTTGCCTGTGATTGTTTGCATCGTCATTACTGTCTCCTAACTTGAATTTTCGAACAATTAAGTTGATAATGTCAACCATAAATACAATGATTGATATTGTCAACTACATTTCTAAGGATCGTTTATGTCTGATAACACATCGTTAGAGTCTATCTTTCGCTTAGTGCACTCTTTGAAACGTCAAATGAGTGAACAGATTGAGAGCTTGGATTCTGAGATCGCACCTATGAATATTCGTGTCATGAAGATCATTACTAAGAAATCTCCATGTACGGCTATCGATATCGCGCACTTCCTAAACCGCGATAAAGCACAGGTCACGAGGTTAGTTAATGCGTTGATCAATCAAGAACTTGTGAAGAAGTCTCCAAACCCTGAAGACAAGCGTAGCCAGTTGTTGGTGCTGACTAATAAAGGTGAAGAGATCATGACTAAGGTTTCGAATATTGATCGAGAGATGCTACAGAGAATGACTAAAGGCATGAACGAAGATGAGCTAGAGCAATTCAGGAAAATTGCAAAGAAAATGGCGCAGAACTTAGAGAGCTGATCTTAAAAATAAAACGAAAAAACGCCACCGAATCGAATAATCGGTGGCGTTTTTTGTAGAATTTGGTTTTACCTAGATATAAGCATGCCAAAATCGACTTTGAAAACGCTTTATCCTACTCGGTAAGCATTAATCAGCAGACCATACATTCTTGAAATCTGGCCATCCCCAGTTGGTGATGGCCACGTTTTTCAGAATCCCTTGGAAACGAACGGTCTGCAAGTGATGAAACATAGGCACTAACCAATAATCTGAGATCAGAGTAGACGCGATCGGTTCTAACTCTGCCAAGTAATTAGGCAGTTCAACGGATGCTTTATGACTATCCAAACGCTGCTTGAGCCAATCACTGTTCATCTCTCCTAAAGCAGAATGCAAAACAGGATCGTTCATCATCCAAGAGAACAGCGAAGACGGGGCATTGTCATCGAGATTCAAGTTACACAGCACCAAGTCCTCCTTTAACTCGCCACTCTGAGAGAGCTCCGCCAACTCTCGAAAACTGTAGGTGTTCACCTCAACTTCCACGCCATATCGTTTGAGTATGTCGGATACGCAAATCGCACATCGATACAACGCATAATAGTCATAAACCGCAATACTCATCTTTTGTGGCAGTTGCGCATCTTTCGAAGGCGTTCGATACAATTTCTTCCAACTTGGCAGTATATTTTGAGCTAAAGAGACACTAAACAGGCCCTTGTTATGTTCCAACTGAGACAAGATCGCTTGTGGGTTGGTCAGTTCTGAAAGGTATTTGCGCTGCTCATTATTTAGTGAACTGGCCGCTGAGTTCTGATTGAATAGGATAAACAGACACCCATCCTCGACTCGGCTACGAAGGCCGTCTGTATCTGCAGAAACAAGTTCCGCATCGCTTTTCCCTAACTGATGGAAGCAAGATGAATCTTCATAAGGCGATACCTGCATTTGGCTGCCATCGAAGCGAGCAGTGCCCGTCATTGATTCCTCAAACTGCCAGATGGTCACCTCATCGGTTAAAGAGCGGCAACCATAATAATGTTCAAATGCGGCGAGCTTGATTCGTTCATTGTTGGTCTCAACCACTTTAAATGGGCCGGTTCCAATAACAGCATGGGTCACAGAACTTAATGGAGACGGTTCACGGGTGACTTGCGCTGCGGGTTGAATCGAATATTTAACGCCAGCAAGTAAACCAGCAAAGCCGGTATCTGCCTTGGTGAGTTGGAAGCTGACCCTCAATGGTTGTTCACTGTAAACCGAAGCGACATGGGCGAGCTCTGTCTGATAGAAAGGTAAAGTTTGCAACGCAGAAAACATCGAAACTAATTGCTTAGCATCCACAAGCTGCCCGTCATGGAAAGTAAGTCCCGGGCGCAGATAGAAAGTCCAAACTAGCTTTTCAGCATCATATTGCCAATGATGTGCCAGCTCAGGCTTCAGCTCGCCTTTGCCATTGCAAGTCACTAAACAACTGAACACTTGCCTGATCAAAAATCGTTCACTACTGCGGTGAATATGATGCGGGAACAGATCTTCGAACTTACGTTTGTAGGTTAATTGGACGTGCAGTAACCCTTCGCGCATCGTCGCACCGGATGTTTCTTGGAGAAGAGAGCCAAACACTGAGCGGTCATTATCCAAAATAGAGAGTGCTTTTTCGTACTTGCCCTGCTCTATCAGCTTGCTGGCAACATGTTGCGTCAATTGTTGATTACTAAAGCGCAATGTCAGGTTAGAACGTTGATTCCTTCCGACTTTTGGCTCCCACACCACCCATTCAGCTTGATGCATCTTGCCGAGTAAGGTTCGTGCATGACGCAAACTGGTAAACAGCTTGTCTGCGACCTCAGTTAAAGTCACCGAGTGTGAGATGTTAGGCTCGAATAAATCCAGCCGAGTGTAGTAACGCATCATGTTTAGATCAGACAAATAATGAACCTTTTAGAAACAATCCTTCCTCATAAAGCCGATTATAAAACACATTTGTCTTTAAGTGACGATAAAAGACAAAAACAGGAACAATCATATAAAAAATCATCTGTTTATTACTTCCTATTAAATAACCATAATTAATGGGTCAGCAAGGAACTTTGAGTTCCTACCAAAGCCCAATACAAGAGAAGTAATCATCATGAGAAAATACTATCTTAATAAGCTAAAAAGCACCTGTAGCAAGCTCGAAAGAGAAGCACTACGAACACTTATAGAGCTATGTGACTGGCGTTATTAGTACACTTTTAAGCACCGAGTTAACGCGAGTTGAGTACAACCTAATATGCTCCTACCCCCAATATGAGTTAGGTCTCAACTCGCTTTTCCATTCCAAATCCCCTCTCAACCCAGATGTACCAATCGCTCGCGCATTCGATAAATTTCTATTATCGACTCGACAAATTTAATTCGTTTTCTTAGTTAAACGAAAAGCCTTAAGGTTCGCCCCGAAGCAAGCAAAGAGCCTCAGAAAAACTGAAAGCTCAGCTAACAACTAATTTATTTGCAGTTACCAATCAGGTATTAACTAAGGAAACGCCATGCGTATCGCAATTCTTTCTCGCAACGAAAATCTATACTCTACTTCTCGCTTAAAAGCGGCTGGAGAAGCACGTGGTCACCAGGTCGATGTTATCGACACGCTGCACTGTGATATAGATATCGCGAGTAACAATCCGAAGATTCGCTACATGGGTGAAGAGCTACCTCAATACGATGCTGTTATTCCACGTATTGGCGCTTCCATTACCTTTTACGGAACTGCGGTTGTTCGCCAATTCGAAATGATGGGAACTTTTTGTATCAATGAGTCAGTAGCAATCAGTCGTTCTCGCGACAAACTGCGCTCACTACAACTGTTGTCTCGTAAAGGTATTGGCTTACCAAAAACAGGTTTCGCTAGCCGCCCAGATAAGATTCAAGACTTGATCAAAAACGTAGGTGGCGCGCCACTGGTTATCAAGCTTCTTGAAGGCACTCAAGGTATCGGTGTTGTTCTAGCAGAAACAAACAAAGCAGCAGAAAGCGTTATCGAAGCGTTCATGGGCCTAAAAGCGAACATCTTGGTTCAAGAGTTCATTGAAGAAGCAAATGGCGCAGACATTCGTTGTTTTGTTGTTGGTAATAAAGTAATTGCAGCGATGAAGCGTCAAGCTGGTGAGGGTGAATTCCGCTCTAACCTGCACCGTGGCGGTACAGCTCAACTGGTTAAACTATCTAAAGAAGAGCGCGCGACAGCAATCAACGCGGCGAAAATCATGGGGCTAAACCTATGTGGTGTAGATATTCTACAATCTAAGAATGGCCCAGTGGTAATGGAAGTGAACTCTTCTCCAGGCCTAGAAGGTATCGAGAAAGCGACAGGTAAAGATGTAGCAGACATGATTTTCGAATTCATCGAAAAAAATGCAAAACCAAACGCTAACCGTACTCGTGGCAAAGGCTGATTTAACGCCGTTAACTCATGATTGGAAATAACATGAACAATAAAATGATCATAGGGAATACAGAAGCACTTTGCTTACCAGAGTTAGGGATAACTGGACTACATACACGTGTTGATACAGGAGCTAAAACCTCTTCTCTACACGTAGACAATCTACTATGTGTAAAAACAGACGGTGAGAACTTCGTTGAATTCGATCTTCACCCAGACGTTTACCACCTAGAAGAAACAGTACGCTGCAAAGCGAAGCTGAAAACAAGTAAGAAAATCAAATCATCTAACGGCGAAGTTGAACACCGTTGTGTGATTGAAACCATGCTAAAAATCGGCGGTCAGGAATGGCCTATCGATATCACGCTAAGCAACCGTCAAGATATGACTTATATGATGCTGCTTGGTCGTCAAGGCATGAGTGACAAAGTGATTGTTGACCCAGCGGGTGAATTCCTGCTGACTCACTAATCAGAGTCATCGTAACCGCTCCACAGGTTATAACTAAAGCTAGTCACAACGATATAAGGCCAGTCTCATGACTGGCCTTATTGCGTTCTATTCTTTAATTTCTAGTTTCTGCTTTTTACTTTGGCTTATCTATTTCTTGGATTTACCATGAGACTGCAAACCAAAACGCCAAATCGATAACAGCAGTTTCTTAGCTTTGATTTTGGTTACCCGCCAATGCGTCACAGGTCTTCTTGGGGCGCTCATCAATAAGTGTTCAAAGGCTGTCTCACTAAAATCGACTTGTCCTCCATGCGCCACTAGCAAAGTATCCAGCTGCATGTCATAGATACGAGATACTGACTCTCGGTACTTGTTAGGGTGAAAGATAGGGAAAGGCGGAATCAGCTTCTTCTTAACCTCGACCATTAAATCAGCCACATAAGCAACGCTATGTGATGGGCAATAGACAGAAAGATCTCTGTCGGTATGACCCGGCGTTTCTAGAACCAACCAATCATCAAACCCCGGAATACTATCCCCATCCGACAGCTTATAGTCCGGTTTCAACTTTCTTGAATACCACAAGTTCGCTTTGGGTCTTCCTAAACGGTTCGCCATCCATCTTGCTAAGGCTAGATCAGTCAAGTGCATCAAAATACCATCAATGCCGTGATACCAATCTTTGTCTCGGTTTGCTGCCACCAAATAACAATTAGTCAGTTTTCTGAGTGCATGCGCAGCGCCTGCATGGTCTGGGTGCATATGCGTCACCACCACCGTGTGTAGATCAGAAAAATCACGCATAAGCTCAGTTTCAATGAAAGTCTTCAAATGCGGGATGTCGGCTCGACATGCACCATCGAGCAACAGTAATTTGTCAGGATACTCCACCAAGTACATATCTTGGATGTAGCCTTTAATGGTATGCAGCTGCAAACCCACTCCTTGCGATAAACCAACTGGTCAGACCTACACCATAGCAAACTTACAGCCAATTGTGATCATTTTGTTAAAAGCAACAATCTCAAACAAGATAGAGAGCTCCAATCAAGATTTCTATTGGTATCCACAACGTTACTAAAATCCAATTCAACTCAGAACAATGGAAGCACATTCCGAAAATACTCATCTATTTCATCCGGTAGTTTTCACCATTATCGAATGCAGCATTGCCGTAAACCTTGCTCTATAAACCTTATGATTCAAGCTGCCAACACTATTTATCGTGACGACAAAACATGTGATTTGTTGCCCTGAGTTATTAGGACTATATATGCGCCTCTAATTTATTGTCTGAGTGCTATACATGAACCAACTAATCGATGCTCTTTCTACCCAAGGTTACTTTGTTTGGGATGACTTCTTAACGCATGAAGAAGTGGTGGCATTGAGGGATTGCATTCCAGAGAACTGGAAAAAGGCTAGGATTGGCCGTAACGATGAAGTAACACGAGAGTCGACCATTCGTAGTGACAAAATTCAGTGGGTACGCCGCGACATGGGCGAGCCAGCTTCTCTGTTCCTAGACAAGATGGAACAAATTCGTTTAGCGGCAAACCAAGCGTTCTTTTTGGGTCTGTTCGAGTACGAAGCGCACTTTGCTAAATACGAAAAAGGTGATTTCTACCAAAAGCACTTAGACTGCTTCAAAGGCAATGAGAACCGCCGTCTGACTACCGTGTTCTACATGAATGACGAGTGGACAGAAGAAGACGCAGGTGAGCTTGTGGTTTACGATCTGAAAGACAACCATATCGCGACCATTCCACCAAAGTCAGGTCGTCTATTTGTGTTCTTGTCTGAACAGTTCCCACACGAGGTACTGCCGACAAACACAGAGCGATTCAGTATCGCAGGTTGGTTCCGTATTAACGGCGTGAAAGACAACCAACTCGATATCGCACACTAAATATTGGTCTTTAACACCGGAACTTTAAAACCTCTCGATTGAGAGGTTTTTCATTAATGTGGACAACGAAAACAGTGCCACTAGAGCACACCTTCAATTTGCAGAGTAACCTCTAGACAAATCAATATAACGATTAATCTAGCGTAAAAGAGAAAAGTGATATTTAATAACTATTTACGATGCGCATTCAAGAAGGATTAATTATGTCGTCTATCATCGTAGGTCATCGAGGTGTAGCAGGCACTCACCCAGAAAACACCAAAGCAAGCATTGAACAAGCCGCTAAACTCGGCTTGAAATGGATTGAAGTAGATATTCAACCGACTCAGGATGATCAACTTGTGGTTTGTCACGACCACACCCTTGAGCGCTGCAGCGATGGCAAGGGTCGTGTCGACGAGCATACTCTTGCAGAGCTGCGTCAGCTTGATTTTGGAAGTTGGAAATCTGAACAGTTCGCGGGAGAAAAAATACTAACGCTAGAAGAGTTACTTGCACTTGTTGAGCAACATGATCTCAGCGTCAACCTCGAAATCAAAGTCGACAGCCGACATCAAGCTCCTCATGTCGTTGATTTACTGCACGAAGAGTTGATTCGCTCAAATTTGGACACCGATAAAGTCTTACTATCGAGCTTCAGCCATCAAGTGGTTGCTGAAATGGCTCGCCACTTACCGAGATACCGCGTCGGTGTGATCACAGAGCAACTGACTCAAGCTGATCTTATGCTCATTAATGAGGTTAAAGCATTCAGTTGCCACATGAACTATGAGCATGTAAATCAGAGCGATCTCAATACGCTCAGTGAAGCAAACATTCAAACATGGTGCTACACCGTCAACGATCCATCTCACTTCAAACTCATCTCAGAAGTCGATGCCGTATTCACTGATTTTCCGAATCAATTTAGCGCTATAAATTGAGCACGCGAATACTGCAAAAACAGCCTCGAGAGACTTTAAAATTAACTCTCGGGAAACCTTAAAATTAGGTAGCAAACACAAGTGAGTAGGAGTACATTCCGCTACTCACTTGGTTTCATTAGCTCGCTCTATTTAGACAGCTTCATTGGTTACTTAATTTATGGATCTCATTTTTAGTCCAATCTTCCCAATTTTGGGGGCAATCTTCATTTTCGCCGCTATTGTTCGTGGCTTCTCAGGTTTCGGTTTCACTTTAGTGGCATTGCCATTGAGTGCGTTATTCGTGCCCGTTATCGAACTGGTTCCTGTTTTCATGCTTATCGACCTATTAGGCAATATCCAATTGCTACCGAAGGTTCGAAAACACGTCAATTGGCGCTGGGTTTCAAAGGTGTTTATCCCTTGTCTAGCCTTCACTCCGGTCGGCTTACTTCTGCTCAAGTCTGTTAGCCAAGATACAATAATTTTGATCATTAGTGCCTTCATTTTTGCGTCTGCACTTATGATCTACAAAGGGTTCCAGTACAAAAGTGAACCTAGATTTGCTCCCTATATTCTGGGCAGTCTTGCAGGAGTAATGAACGGCGCGGCTTCAATGTCAGGGCCTCCGATTGGCACGCATGCATTGGCAAGCCCAGTCGCACCCCACATTGCCAGAGCAGGCCTGATTGCGTTCTTTGTGTTGGCAGATTCCAGTGCGTTTGTATCGGCATCTATCGCGGGGTTAGTCGACCGTGATGTGGTCTGGCTTACTCTAGCACTCCTACCAAGTAGCATGTTTGGCGGCTATGTCGGTTCTAAACTGTTCGAGAGATTTGGCGGAGCGAAGTTCAAACCAGTCACCATTGCCCTGCTCATCGTGATTGCGATATTCAGTGCAGGTCGAGTCTTGCTGTAACTGGCTCTAGCGGTGCTGTTCAGGAAAATTGGGTACCGATACCTACCATTCGATATGGATAGGGGTACCCATTTTTACAAGTTGGAGAAATTCATCCATATCTTGATTGGTTAATGCGATACAGCCATCCGTCCAATCAAAGCTTTGAATAAAACTAGGCGAACGACGCTCTCCATTTTTGATACCGTGGATCTTGATGTTCCCCCCAGGATCAACATCATTTTGCTCTGCCCATTGCATATCTGAAGGTTGCGGATAGTTAATATGTACTGAGCGATAAAAGTCCGACTCTTCCATCACATAATCGAGCTGGTATGTCCCTTCCGGCGTTCGGTTGTCCCCTTCAAAGCGTTTATGCCCTTTCGGTTGTTTGCCTAGCGCAATACGAAACTCCTGAATCACCTTTTCGCCTTTAAGCAGATACATCCTACGTTTCGATTTATCGACTTTGACCAAGGTGACCACTTGCGACAACGAATCTACCTCAGAATCGATATCCGGTACGTTGTAAAACTGCCGAGAGGAACTTTGAGGCGAACGTTTAGATGAACCTTGAGATAGCTGAGCAACTTGTTCACCAGAATCACTTTTGAGAACATCATCCACAACAATCACATGTTTGGAGTTTGAGCTCACTGAAGAGGTTGAACTAGAGGAAGAAGTCGAGACACGTTGAGAGTGAGCAGATGTCGATTCAAATACGATAGTTTCGATAGCCGTCGCGTCAGATACGATCTTTTCAACGACAACCTTCTCAGCGTATACACTCGAAGTCACAAACAGTAAACACAGTGATAAAGGCAAAAACAGATGCACCGTTAGAGCTCCTCAAAACGCATGGACATGGTTCGTGACTGGGTTTCCATCCCCAACGACTCATAAAAACCCTGAGCTTGCTGATTAAACTCCATCACTTCCAATCGAAGTTCGATCGCGCCACTCGCTTGCGCCCATTGATTGAATGACTTCATTAATGCTCTACCGACACCTTGGCTCTGAGTCTGATCATTCACCACAATCGTATTAACTCTTGCCACCTTGTGAGACTGAATGAAACTGACACCTTTGTTCTGCGTTACTTTCCCCGCTAAAAAGCCGATCACCTGCTGATCATCAACAGCAACAAAGAAAGCACCAACCGGATCAAGCATTAAGCCTAACCAATACTCTTCACTATCGGCCCGGCTCTGTGAAACTGGTGCAAACACCATAGGCGCACCTAGATGATGTTGACGGTTTATCTGCTCAGAGAGCTCCAAGATCGAGCTAATATCAGTTACCTTGGCGGTCCGGATTTGCATATTATTACCTTATTTGAATTCCATAATACCTTAGCAAAAATGGCTTAGTTGTGCACCGTTACACTGATCAACCCAGACGCTCAGTGAAGGCTGATTATTAATATTAGGTACTAAATTTGGGGAAATTGTTCCGTAAATCTCGGGCACATTGCTAGGCGTTGAGTGCTACTATCTCTGCAGAATCAATACGCTAACAACTGGATACCACTATGATTAAGTTTGCTGTAATTGGAACCAATTGGATTACACAAAAGTTTGTTCAAGCTGCTCACGAATCTCAATCGATGCAACTTGCTGCGGTTTACTCTCGAAACCTAGACAGCGCGGTACAGTTCGCTCAAGAATTTGACGTTGAAACAACTTATGATTCACTCGACGCATTGGCAAATGACAAAACTGTTGAAGCCGTGTACATCGCTTCACCAAACTCGCTGCATTGCGAGCAATCTATCTTCATGATGGAAAACGGCAAGCATGTCATCTGTGAGAAGCCTGTCGCATCGAATATTGATGAAGCAACCCGAATGTTTGAGGTTGCTCAGCAAAACGGTGTAGTGTTGTTTGAGGCGTATAAATCTCAATTCCTACCGAACTTTAAGCAAGTTCAACTTGGGTTAGAAAAGATTGGCAAGGTACATAAGGCACACATCAATTACTGCCAATATTCATCGCGCTACCAAAAATACCTAAACGGTGAGAACCCAAACACCTTCAATCCTGCTTTTTCTAACGGCTCATTAGTCGATATTGGCTTCTACTGTGTTGCCGCGACAGTCGCGCTATTTGGCAAACCCAAAAATGCACAGGCTTCTGCAAAGCTACTTGATTCCGGTGTGGATGCGCATGGTTGTGCGATCTTCCAGTATCCTGAGTTTGACGTGACGCTTGCTCACTCCAAAGTCAGCGACTCTTACGCACCAAGCGAGATCCAAGGCGAGCAAGGAGCAATCATCATCGATCACATCGCTGAATGTACTGATGTTAAGATCCGCTACCGTGATGGCAGCATTGAAAACCTCACTCAAGCACAAAGCGAGAACTCAATGAGTTATGAAGCACAAGGCTTTGTAAGCTGCATTGAGGGTGATAAAGAAACTCAAGCTCACGCCCAACAACGCGCTTTAACTGTTGCCAAGTTAATTACAGAGATGCGTCAGCAAGTCGGTGTCGTTTATCCAGCCGATAAATAACATCACTGCTAGGGTAACCAGCTGATTTTTAATAAATACCGATTTATGCATAACTAAATTTAATCTTTACGACAAACAACCGGATTAGTCGATTGGGGTACCATCTGTTTAAATCCGCGTTCGATATCTATCGTATTAATTTAATTTATTGAAGGTGTGTAAAGTGTTTTCAGTTGATGATCGCGTTGTAGCAACAAAAGGTGTTGAGCTAGGTGAAATGGTAGTAATTGGCCTAAGTGCTGGTGGCGGCTACGTTCACGTTACAACAGTAGAAGGCGCAATAATGACGCTTACTTACCCTGCAAAAGACCTTAAAAAAGCATAGTCTAACCGCTCCGCTCTTTTAGTAGTCACTCTGCTAAAGGTAACAAAATTGAGGCCTTGGCTGATTTCACTCTTCTGCATTAGAGTGAACAGCCAGGGCCTTTTTTATACCTACAATCCCTTACCAGCCTCCCATTAGTTTACTCATTGCAGTAAAACTAGCTCCAACAGACAATTGAATGAATCAAAGACTATTTGCATCAAGTACTTGTTGTTTGTTAATGCCTACAGTTTATTGGTGCTTAACGTTTATTGAGACTTAGCGTCTATTGAAGCTTAGTATTTGCAAGACTTTCTGGTACATTAGCATTATCTTATATTTGTAATTACCTGAACTAAAGGAAGCTATGAAGCTTTATATTTACGACCACTGCCCTTTCTGCGCACGAGTAGCCTACATCGCTCAATCTCTAGGCTTAAACATCGAACTTGTTTCTGTGGATTATGATGATGCCCAAACCCTTATCGATTTGATCGGCAAAAAGATGGTGCCTGTGTTACAAAAAGACGACGGTTCTATCATGGCTGAGAGCTTAGATATCATCGCGTACTTCTTGGATTTGAAATCAAGCGATGAGCAGCGTGTGCCATCAGAGCAAGTCACTGTATTCCAAGCTCGCGCATTCCCGCTAACTCAACAGATTGGACGCCCACGCTGGTGTAACCTCGACTTGGCTGAATATCGCTCTCCAGGAGCCAAAGAAGCTTGGCGTGCCAGTAAAGAGACTGAAGGTTTTAACTTTCAAGAGCTCTTAGAAAAGACACCTCAGTTCGTTCAACTGATTAACCCATTACTGAAAGATGCCGAGCTCTTACTGGATCTAGAGAATGGTGAGTCATCACAGCCTCTTATCGACCAAGCAGTGTATTTCTCGATGCTTCGTGGCTTCTACGCAGAGGCGACAATAGAGTGGCCACATGACTTGAACCGCTGGATGGAGAACAAAAGCAAAGTGCTCGATATCAGCCTACTGCGTTAGTCGTCTCAGCTAAGATGAAATAGTAGCTTAGAGACTAAAGTACACGCTAGAAACAATGCAGCCTCGATACAAACATGCATCAAGGCTGCTTTTTCCTTTCTGAAAGTGAGTGAAGTGAAGTCACCTCATATCATTGAGTAAATGCTGGATATTTCACTTCTTGTGCTGGTTTAAAAACTCTAGCTCCTTCACGGTTTTCTCAGCTGACATTCTTCACTTTAAATTGACCAACAATGTTCTGAAGTTGTTCCGATAAGTTCACCAGTTCTTGGCTCGACTCTACCGTTTGTTCAGCACCCACAACGCTTTCTTTAGTAATACGGCTAACATTCACTACATTCTGATTAATCTGTTCTACCGTGACACTCTGCTCTTCTGAGGCACTGGCACTCTGCGTACTCATATCAGAGATACTATTAATGGAACGAGTAATAACATCAAAAGCTTGCCCTGATTTCTCAGCATTCTCTACACTCTTCTTGGCAATATCACTGCTTTTCTGCATGCTGTTCACTACATCTTTCGTCCCAAGCTGTAAGCGCTCAATTAAGCCTTGTATCTCAGAGGTCGAATCTTGTGTTCGTTGAGCAAGACTTCGCACTTCATCAGCGACAACAGCAAAGCCTTTTCCTTGCTCTCCCGCTCTCGCAGCCTCAATAGCTGCATTTAATGCAAGCAAGTTAGTTTGAGCGGCAATATCTAATATCACATCAAGAATACCGCCAATATTGGTGGCTTCACGGGAAAGATCTTCAAGACGATCCATCGTGCTTTCGATCTCAGACTCCAAAGAATTAATGCTCATCGTTGTCTCTTGCACTACGGTCAAACCTTGCATCGCTTCCTCACTCGCTTCACTTGCTGATTGAGCAGTATCAACAGCATTTCTTGCGACTTCTTGAACGGATATAGACATCTGGTTCATCGCAACAGCAACTTGATCTGTCATCAACATTTGCTCATTTGCACCGCTATTCGTAGTCACCGTAATATTGGTGAGCTGAGTTGATGAACTACTCAATCGTTCACTTGCAACCATCATGTTGCCAATGATTGTTTTTAAGCTTTCTGCGGTTGCTTTCAACGCGTTGGTTAACTCTCCAATTTCATTCTTCGCACCTTTTTCAATATTTACGGTGAGATCCCCTTTCGCTAGTTGCTTAGCGACACCGATAACGTAGTTTATCTGTGAGGTGATATTTCGAGAGATCAAAGCACCGAAACCGAAACAGAATACGACTGAAGATACACCACCAACAACGAGTACCATCAGAGCTAAATCGGAGGCTGAGCTTGCTGCCTCTTTTCTTTCTACCATGAGTACTTGCTCGACGTTAATGATTTCAGCCACTTTATTACGCAAGCCATCCATATATTGCTTGCCCTGCTTTTTGGCAAGCTTAACGTAAAGTTCATCAATGGAACTAAATCGGTTGGATTCACGCACCAATGTAATCGCGCTCGATGCATAATCGTCAATCCATGATTGAATATCACGCGATAGTTGGCTATTCCCCATAGACGCTAGCTGCTTATCAACTTTCGATTTGCCTTGATGGTAAGGTTCTAAAAAAGCTTCTTCACGATTTAGCATAAATCCACGTAAACCTGTTTCCATGTTTACCATGTGATTAATAAGAGCCTCGCCATTTAGGTAACGCCCTGTAGCAATCTCAGCTCGCAGGTTATCCATTTTCTCTTTACCGACACCACTCGCGATCAATGCTTGGAGTTGGTTAACGTAAGCCTGTCCATCATGGATACTCTTACGTAAAACAATAACTTCTTGAGCATACTTCTGCCATTCCATAGCTGCTCGATTTACTTCATCAAATCGTTGTTGCTGAGCAGGGTTGTCACTAGTGAGCATTTTGACTGTCGATAAGCTCTCTTCAAAAGCCTGCTTACCTGCATGGTAAGGTTCTAGATACTCTTCCTGGCCACCGATCGCATAACCTCGCAAGCCTGTCTCTTGGTCGACCATCGAATTAACTAAGCGATTGGATTGATCAATCACCTGGTAGGTATGCGTAACCATTGCATCGGTGCTATTCAACGTTTTAATCGAATTCCACACGACGACGCACAGCGTAACTAAAATGCTTACCGTGATGACATTACCGAAAAGTAACCTACTGCGAATAGTAAGCTCTGATATATTCATAAACTGTTTTCCCTAACCTGTTGATGAACTGACGTATGTATTTGTAATAATTATCGGTTATTTAGTTAACCGTTCTCTAAACAATAGGTACACATCCGGTAAATAGGCAAAGAAATAAGCTATTTTTTCATAAGTATTTTAGAGGAAAGAGCTAACAATGAGAGAGGGGAAGGTTGGATGTAGCAGATATAAATAACAGAAAAAGCGACTTCACTGCTCCTTATAACAGACGCAATGAAATCACAATTTAGGTATCGTCGATAACACGCTAAAGCAACCGGCGTCTCAAGCCAGTTCGCTCTAAGATTCGCGTTGAAATCTCTTCAACCGATAACGATGAGGTATTGATGTACGGCACAGCCTCTCTGCGGAACATCGCCTCTACGGTTTGTAGCTCATACAAACATTGCGAATCACTCGCGTATTCACTGCCCGCTAAACGGTTCTCACGAATCTCAGTCAGCCTTTCTGCGTCAATCGTTAAACCAAACAACTTGTGTCGGTATATCTCAAACTCAGGCAGCAGCTTCAAGCGCGCTAAATCATCATGGATGAATGGATAGTTCGCTACACGCAGACCAAACTGCATCGCCATGTACAAGCTTGTTGGTGTCTTACCGCTTCGAGATACACCTAACAAGATGATGTCGGCTTCTTCCAGCCCTTTGAGCGTGATGCCATCATCATGAGCCAAGGTGTACTCAATCGCAGCAATACGGTCGAAATACTTCACTGAGTCCTTATTTACACTGCGTGAGCGCTGCAATTTGGGAACAGGAGCCATCTGAATGTCATCCTGTACTTTCTGCACGATGCTTTCCAACACGTCATAACAGTGAGCAGGCGCTTGAAGCAATTTCGCTTTGATGTCAGGTATCACAATCGAAAAGAACACCAATGGTTCGACTCCATTATCGCGATACGAAATTTCAATCTCTTTTAATAAATCAGAAAGTTTGTCCTCACTTTCCACAAACGGGAAGGTTTTTTCATTGGCTTTGAACGGGAATTGACCTAGAACAACATGCCCTAAAGTCTCACATGTTATGGCCGTTCCATCAGAAACATAGAATACATCACGACTTTGAATATCAATTTGCATTTTTTATTTAATGTTTAAAATTATTTTGAGTAGGATGGGAACCATAATATATATAACGAAACCCTGCTGACTATTACGTCCCCCACAGCTTTTAAAAATAATTTACATTTTTTTAAACTGATACGTAATCGTTTGCCTTTAAATCCCTACAATGCTTGCTATGTTTCTGGAGAAATAAATGCAAAATAATACCCTATGGTTCAATGGCCTATCCATGGAAGATGTCGACAAAGTCGGCGGTAAGAACGCCTCACTGGGCGAGATGGTTTCTAACCTATCCAATGCTGGTGTTTCTGTACCTAATGGTTTTGCTACCACTTCGTATGCGTTTAACGACTTTCTTGATTACAAAGGTCTAGATGAGCGCATCCACCAACTACTTGATGAACTTGATGTTGAAGACGTTGACGCACTGCGTAAGACAGGTGCAACGATTCGACAGTGGGTTCTAGACGCCCCCTTCCCAGAATCACTAGAGCAAGACATCCGTGATAACTACCGCGAGCTAATTGAAGACAACGAAGAATTGTCTGTAGCTGTGCGTTCATCTGCAACTGCAGAAGACCTTCCGGACGCATCTTTCGCAGGCCAGCAAGAGACCTTCCTTAACGTGAAAGGCATCGACGCTGTACTAGAAGCAACCAAGCACGTTTACGCTTCTCTGTTTAACGACCGCGCTATCTCTTACCGTGTACACCAAGGCTTTGACCACCGTGGCATTTCATTGTCTGCGGGCATTCAACGCATGGTTCGCTCAGACAAAGCCTCTTCAGGTGTGATGTTCACACTTGATACAGAGTCAGGCTTCGACCAAGTCGTGTTCATCACTTCGTCTTGGGGTCTCGGCGAAATGGTTGTACAAGGCGCTGTGAACCCAGATGAGTTCTACGTCCACAAGCCAATGTTAGAATCGGGTCACTACCCAATCGTTAAGAAGACGTTTGGTTCTAAGCTGATCAAGATGATCTACTCAACCAACCAAGAGATTGGCAAGCAAGTTGATATCATCGACACCGATACTCAAGAGCGTAACGAGTTCTCACTGAACGATGAAGAGATCAAAGAACTAGCAAAACAAGCGA
This sequence comes from Vibrio satsumensis, assembly GCF_050337435.1. Classification (NCBI taxonomy): domain Bacteria; kingdom Pseudomonadati; phylum Pseudomonadota; class Gammaproteobacteria; order Vibrionales; family Vibrionaceae; genus Vibrio; species Vibrio satsumensis. The sequence continues at coordinate 571,383 of NZ_JAKJSX010000004.1, forward strand.
TGATCATCGAGAAGCACTACCAACGTCCGATGGACATTGAGTGGGCAAAAGATGGTATCGACGGCAAGCTATACATTGTTCAAGCTCGCCCAGAGACTGTATGTTCTCAAAGCGACCAAAACGTTATCGAGCGTTACGAGCTAAACAACAAGGCTGATGTCTTAGTTGAAGGCCGTGCTATAGGTCAACGTATCGGTTCTGGCCCTGTTCGTTTGGTTGACTCACTAGACCAAATGTCACTGGTTCAAGAAGGCGATGTTCTGGTAACAGACATGACAGACCCAGACTGGGAACCTGTAATGAAGAAAGCCTCTGCGATTGTCACTAACCGTGGCGGCCGTACTTGTCACGCAGCAATCATCGCTCGTGAGCTCGGTATTCCTGCAATCGTTGGCTGTGGTACAGCGACAAGTAACCTAAACGACGGTGACACCGTGACAGTGTCATGTTCTGAAGGTGAAACTGGCTACGTTTACCAAGGCGAGCTCGACTTCGAAATCAAACGTTCTGAAGTTGATGAGCTACCAATGCTGCCAACCAAAGTAATGATGAACGTGGGTAACCCAGATCGCGCCTTCGACTTCGCACAGATTCCAAACGAAGGTGTTGGCCTTGCTCGTTTAGAGTTCATCATCAACAAGATGATCGGTATTCACCCGAAAGCCCTATTAAACTTCGATGCACAAACTGACGAGCTAAAAGCAGAAATCAGCGAACGCATTCGCGGCTACAAAGATCCAATCGACTTCTACGTAAGCAAACTGACAGAAGGCATCGCGACTATCGCATCTGCATTCTGGCCTAAGCGTGTGATCGTACGTATGTCTGACTTTAAGTCGAACGAGTACAGCAACCTAGTCGGCGGCAAAACGTTTGAACCACATGAAGAGAACCCAATGCTGGGCTTCCGTGGCGCATCTCGTTACATCTCGCCAGTATTCGAAGACTGTTTCGAGCTAGAGACTCAAGCGATCAAACGTGTTCGCAACGAAATGGGTCTTAAGAACGTTGAAATCATGATCCCATTCGTTCGTACTCCAAGCGAAGCGGCATCGGTTATCGATATTTTGGCTAAGTTCGACCTTCGCCGTGGTGACCAAGGCCTGAAAGTCATCATGATGTGTGAGCTGCCATCCAATGCGATTTTGGCTGATGAGTTCTTGAAGTACTTCGATGGCTTCTCTATTGGTTCGAACGACATGACACAGCTGACACTTGGCCTAGACCGAGATTCAGGTGACGTTGCGCACTTATTCGACGAGCGTAATCCTGCTGTGAAAGCGATGCTGAAAATGGCTATCGACGCGGCAACCAAAGCGGGTAAGTACGTGGGAATTTGTGGTCAAGGTCCATCTGACCATGATGACCTAGCGGAATGGTTAATGGAACAAGGCATCAGCTCTGTTTCGTTGAACCCAGACACGGTTATCGATACTTGGTTGAAATTAGGCAACGTTGCTAGCAAGTAACCTTCTCTAATCGAGCTACGAATAAAGCCAGTCATTACGACTGGCTTTTTTATTTCCACCTACTCCAATAAAGCTCTCGCATTATCGCCCTGCTCGTAGATATAGAGGCTGACGCGAGACAGTATGGTTATCTCTTCCATGCTGACTTGAAGTGAGTTCTGCCCTCTTCCTAGATTCGCTCTTAGACGGTTAACGAGTTGTTGAACTGCCTGCAAATCATCTCTCGCTTTTGGCACTCGAGTATTCATAAAGGTGAACCACTTTTCACTCATGTTACGGCTTATCTTGGCAAGCACTTCGCTATTGGTAATGGTAAATGCTTTATCAAGGTTTCCTCCGTCTCGAAGGATGTCATAAATGATGTGGCCGTTCTTCTTAGCCACCATCATGTTCTTGGTATTGAGTTGCAGCTCACCAATGTGTCCGTTGGCCATTTTTAAGAAGAACTTAATGTCTTTGTAGCCAGCGTCAGTTGCACCACAGTTGAACTTAGCGTTGTCGCCTTGGCTGGTGCCGTAGCGATCTTTCATCGCAGACTGGTGATGTTTCAGCTCTACAAACTCTTTGGTCAGGATGATCATCGCTTTGGCTATGATCATATCTTCCATCGTTTCGAATACGATGGTCATACGAGCTGCATCTTTCAGATCACCAATGTCGTAATGACGTTTACGATTGGTGATCTTATCTAGCGCACCATGGAAATCTTTTACACCTAAATAAGCACCGGGTGGCTGTTTGAGTGTTCCGTTACACACCGAAGCCACCTTGACAGCAAACTCCCTAAGCGCCTCTTGTGCTTCAACCGTTTCCATAAACATCATGAAAAGCTGCTTCTTCTTGAGCGTGGCATTAGCTACCTGATTTCGAGAACCAAAATCAAGGCTCCCATTCGCTAGCTTCTGACTCGATGTTTCATCTAGATAGTTATGGATCTTCTCTTTCTGAGTCATGATGTCGAGAATCACCTGATCTTGCTTTTTATTGGCGTCATTCAGGTAATCGAAGTTTTCGACCTTCTGTTTCAGAGCTTGTAACTTCTGTTGGTAATCTTTGACGTTAACCAATCGAAAGCCCTGAGACATGATGCCTTGCTGGTTTATCTTAGCAAGCACCTTTGCCTTATTCTTCCTAACTTGCTCTTGGCTAATCTGAATTTCTTCTGTGGTCGGCATATCTTAGTTCCCTCTCCAATATGCAGTTGATTCTGTGCTGTCGTATTAGCAATCCTTTTTCCTATAACGATACTAGTTTATGGATTTGATAATTACATTAGCCAACAAGGGTAACCCTATAAAATAAATAAGGTTTGAGAGGTAGTTCCATAAAGTCGCAGCACAAAATGCGCCAATTCTATCAACCGCAGAGTTAAGGAATCTACCGAGATCCGGTAACAATGATTGGTATCGCGCTGACCTTACGTTATCCTTTACACAATTCTTCACAGCTCGATGTTTACCGCTGTGAGTCTATCTTCAAGACCAAAAAGATTAATATGAATTCTACTACCGCAACTCCCACGCCTTCACTTGGCCGACAACTCTATACCATGACATGGCCAATGCTGTTCGGAGTGCTTTCCCTAATGAGCTTCCAGCTTGTAGACAGTGCCTTTATTGGCCAATTGGGCGTACTGCCGCTTGCTGTTCAAGGTTTCACTCTGCCAATCCAGATGATCATCATCGGTATTCAAGTCGGGTTAGGCATTGCGACGACAGCCGTAATTGCTCGTGCAATTGGTGCTAACGAAATGCGCTACGCCAAGCAGCTAGGTGGATTGGTGGTTGCGATGGGCAGCGTGAGTGTCGCGCTTTTCTCCGTCATCATCTATCTATTACGTGGGCCAATTTTACAGTTGTTGGATGCGCCACCGACGGTATTACCGATCATTGATTCTTACTGGATCTATTGGCTAGTCAGTTCTTGGACAGGTGCACTGCTCTACTTTTACTACAGTGTATGTCGTGCCAACGGTAATACTATGCTGCCCGGTTCGATGATGATCGCAACCAGTATCATCAACCTAATATTGGACCCGATTTTTATCTTTACTCTCGACATGGGCATCAATGGTGCGGCTATCGCGACCATTTTAGCTTTTGGTGCGGGCATCTTTATCGTGGCGCCCAAAGTAACCAAGAAACATTGGATGACGTTCGACTGGCACGATCTTGATATCGGCAAGAGTGTTCGCTCAATTGGCAACATCATGGGGCCTGCGATGGTAAGTCAATTGCTTCCACCTGTGTCCTCTATGTTGGCGACTAAACTGCTGGCAGGCTACGGTACGGCTGCCGTTGCGGCTTGGGCGCTGGGTTCTCGTTTTGAATTCTTCTCGATTGTTGCGGTGCTTGCCTTGACCATGTCGATGCCACCAATGGTTGGTCGCATGTTGGGAGAAAAGAACCTGACTGATATTCGCAGCTTGATCAAGATTGCCGCAACCTTTGTGCTTGGCTTTCAAGTCGTAATTGCGCTTGTTACGTGGGTATTCTCAAGTGGATTAGCAGGATTAATGACGAGCGATAGTGAAGTGACCACAATCCTCAACTATCACCTCATGATTGTCCCAATCAGCCTTGGTCCTTTGGGTATTTGCATGCTTATGGTGTCGGTTTCGAACGCCCTAGGTAAGTCTTATACCGCATTAACAATTTCAGCACTGCGTCTGTTCGCTTTCTTCTTGCCTTGCTTATGGATTGGCTCTCATCTGGCTGGAATTGAAGGCCTGTTCTGGGGTGCCATGATAGGTAATGTGTTTGCCGGAACGTGTGCATGGTTTATGTACCAACGCGCTTTAGGCCAAGTTGAAGCTAAGCTTGCCAAATAGGCAGATTAGGAACTCATCAATCAAAAAAGCAGCCGATTTAAAGGCTGCTTTTTTTACATTACTCGGGGTCTATAGAACACGATAAACGCTCAAAGATTTAAACCATCAATGGTCAATTTCACTCCCGAGATGAAGAGAAACAGATAGCACAATCGATACACCCATATTTGATTGACGCGATGCAACAACCACACTCCTAGCTTAACCCCAACAGGAGCTAAAGGCATCAGAATCAATGCTGTCATCATATTGGTCGTGTCAAATTCACCTAATGCAGCATAAGGAACAAGCTTGGCTAAGTTGACTAAGCCAAACAATACGGCCATGGTCGCTACCAAAACAACTTTATCTAGCTTCAATGGCAACATGTAAATACTGGCTGGTCCACCGCCCGCGTGAATCGCAGTGCTAGAAAAGCCACTCAACGTACTCCAAAACCATGCACTTATTTTTCCACCAGCTTTTTTCTCATCTACACCCAAGAGTAAATACTGACCGCAAAACAGCAGGGAAAGAAGACCAATGAGTAACTTCAATCCAGCCTCAGGTGTGATGCTCAGAAACAACCCTGCCAAGATAACGCCAAAAACTGCCCCCGGAAGCATATTCTTAATGACTGAATAATCAGCATTACGATAATGATGTTTTACCGCAAACCCATCCATTACACACAATATTGGCAATAAGATGGCAGCAGCTTGAGAAGGTGCAATGGTCATAGCCATGAGGGGAACAGCGATAATACCTAAGGCACCGCCTAACCCCCCCTTTCCAATTCCATAAATCAACACGGCGGGAATCGCAGTCACGTAAAACCAAAGTTCGGTTACAATGGGCATGAGCTCTACCATTTGTTGACGAAGGCTACTTTAGCTTTGCCCTTCCTTACCATTAACCAAACCCTTTTTGCTTTAAAAACAATCGACTGCGTTTAATATCAGCTAAAGTTCCAGCAGAATTTTGGGGATCACGTTCTTGTTCAATAGTGATCCAGTCTGAATAACCGATTTGATTAATAGCCAACTGAACTTCAGCATAATTGATCACACCTTCACCGATAGGACACATCACTCCTTGTTCGCAAGCAGTCCAAAAACCTACCTTACTTTCGATAACATCGGAAAACACGGCCTCATTGATATCCTTGAAATGAACATACTCTAATCGAGATGCGTACTCAATTAGGCTTTTCGCTGGATCCATGCCGGCATAATACAGATGACCAGTGTCCAAACAGAGCCCGATCTCTTCACTCGTCAAATCGGCCAACATTCGGTCAATTTCATCACGGTACTCTATGTAGCCACCCGCATGAGGATGAACGACAGGACGAATATCATAATGCCTCGCAATAACAGCAATCTCACGAATAGTTTGCATCATTATGTCCCAAAGTTCGTCGCTTAACCTCGGAGCTTCGTCACTCAACCCAGCGTATGCACTACGCACACCATTTACACAATCAATCACGACCAGTTTTTCACTGCCAATACGTTGAAGCATCGAGCACAAATCATGTGCTCTGTCCAATATGTCCTCTTTATGCTCTAAAGAGGAAAGTGGCTCAAAAAGTGTACCTGCACAGATCACTAAACCATTATCTCTAGTCGCCGTACTAACCAACTCCCCCTCTAGAGGCATATAGCCAAACGGGCCAAGCTCTATTCCTTGATATCCAGCAGTTTTACTTTCCACGATGACGGTATTCCATGATGGATTATGGACGTTAGTGGCAGACTCAACGCCCCAACAGCAAGGTGCGCACGCAATTAAGCTATTCATGATCATTCTCCATTCGATTTAGCGTTAATACGCTGCAATAACGCTCAAGTAATATACGCCAATTACTTGCAGACTCATGTTGCATTTATGCAAACCGCGTTTCTACCAACAGCTATAACACCTCTTTCTAAGCGCCTTTAGAATGAATCCATCAACAAAAAATAACTGCTCGCTGCGTTTTGTGTATTTACGAACTCTCAGCACCTCATTGAACTGTTAACTCAGCTTTACCTTGATACAGGATATTACGATGGAACCTATCTACATTGTTGCAGCGAAACGTACACCAATTGGCAGCTTCAACGGCGCACTATCTTCAGTTTCGGCACCCACACTAGGCGCTGCTGCAATTAAAGGTGCAATCAGTCAATGTCATATCGACCCGACGCTTATTGATGAAGTGATAGTCGGTAATGTGCTCAGTGCTGGTATTGGGATGGGACCGGGACGCCAAGCTTCAATTCAAGCCGGTATTCCAGAAACGGTCCCCGCATACACACTCAATATGATCTGTGGAAGTGGGATGAAAACAGTCATGGATGCGGCAAGTCATATCAAAGCGGGTGATGCTGAGATCGTTGTTGCCTGCGGAATGGAGAGCATGTCTCAAGCCCCATTTCTACAAACGCACAAAGTTAGAAGTGGCGTTCGTATGGGAAATATTGCGTTAGAAGACAGCATCATTACCGATGGTTTAACCGACGCGTTTAATCAATATCACATGGGTATCACAGCAGAAAACATTGCAGAATCCTTGTCTATTTCGCGAGAAGAACAAGATGCGTTTGCACTCAAAAGTCAGTTAAACGCAGCAAGTGCACTGGAGAGCCACGGTTTTAGAAGTGAAATTGAACCAATAGAAGTATCGGTGCGTCGCAAACAACATACCGTGGAACTTGATGAATACCCAAAAACTGATAGCACATCAGAAATCCTTGCTCGTTTACGTCCTGCTTTTAAAAAAGACGGCACTGTTACAGCGGGAAATGCCTCAGGCATCAATGATGGAGCAGCCGCGGTCATCCTAGCATCTAAATCAGCTGTGGAACGGTATCAACTAAAACCAATGGCTGAAATCATTAGTTACGCTCAAGCAGGTTTGTCTCCGGAAATTATGGGGTTAGGGCCTGTTCCAGCTATCGCGAATGTACTGGAAAAGTCTGATCTTTCACTTCAAGACATCGAGTATTTCGAGCTTAATGAAGCCTTTGCTGCTCAAGCTATCGGCGTTACAAAGCAGCTCGCTGAGCATCACAACGTTGATCAAAGCTGGATCCTAGAACGCACAAACCACAACGGCGGTGCTATTGCTTTAGGTCACCCTCTTGGTGCGTCCGGGATCCGTATTCTTGTCAGCTTGGCCTATCAACTAGAGCGAAAACAACAAGACTATGGCTTAGCATCTTTATGTATCGGTGGAGGTATGGGTACTGCCGTGATCATCAAACGCTGCTCGTAGCTAAGTACTATACGACAAAGTAGAACACGACCAAGTAAAGAATGACTAGCATGACGGCGTCAAAATTATATTAGCCGTCATACCAAAAAATTAAGTTAGACAAGGCAATGAGCCAACTCTGTATAGGGGCGAATTATGAGAAAAAAAATTACTGCCAACGAGATTGCGGGAAAATTACATGATGGAATGACTATCATGATTGGCGGCTTTATGGCAAATGGCGCACCAGAGGGCCTTATCGACCTACTACTCGAGCACAACATCCAAGACATCACACTAATTTCGACCGATACCGGGAATCAAACCACCGGTTCCGGTCGACTTATTGCAGCAAAACTCATTAAAAAACTCTATGCCTCTCACATTGGTACCAACCCAGAAACGGGGAACCAAATGAACAATCAAGAGCTAGATGTTGAACTGGTACCACAAGGTACATTAGCCGAGCGTATTCGCGCAGGAGGCGCTGGACTTGGCGGTATTCTCACCCCAACAGGCCTTGGCACGATGGTGGCTGAGGGTAAACAAGTTATCAATATTGATGGGAAAGATTATTTACTAGAGAAACCTCTGCGTGCGGACCTCGCTTTTATACGCGGTTCAGTTGTCGATACCAAAGGAAATGTGTTTTACAAAAAAACCACTCAAAACTTCAATCCATTAATGGCGACTGCTGCCGACCTCGTGATTGTTGAAGCTGAAACACTTGTTCCAGTTGGCGATATCGAACCAGAATCAGTACATACCCCAGGTCTATATGTAGATCACGTCTATCAAAAGGAAGCAAAATAGTGACGGATATTATTTGTAAACCTCAACCTGTTTATGGCGATGCGCCTTTGGCAAGCAAGATTACCAATAAGGCAGTAATTCGCCGAAATATTGCTTGGAGAGTGGCTCAAGAACTGCATGACGGCGACGTCGTGAATTTGGGGATCGGCATGCCATCTTTGGTTGCAAATGAAATTGACTCGGAAGTCGAACTCATACTGCAATCTGAAAATGGATTACTCGGTATTGATGCTATTGCTGACGACAGCAATACGGACGCAGACTTAGTCAATGCAGGTGGACAACCGATTACCGCAACCAAAGGCGCTAGTTATTTTAACAGTGCCGACTCCTTCACCATTATTCGTGGTGGTCATGTCGACGTAACGGTTCTCGGAGCACTACAAGTCGATGAGCAAGGTAACCTTGCTAACTGGATTATCCCAGGGAAAATGGTTCCGGGTATGGGAGGTGCTATGGATCTAGTCGTTGGTGCGAAAAAAGTCATCGTCTCAATGGAGCATACGGCGAAAGGTAAACACAAGCTTCTTAAAACCTGCTATCTGCCATTAACCGCACTTAATCAGGTCGACATGGTCGTCACAGAGATGGGCGTCATATCCATTCATGACTCCCAAATGATATTAACGGAAATAGCCCCAGGCTACACACCAGAAGAAGTGCAACAAGCAACAGAAGCGACCTTGATCATCCCAACCCCTCTCAACATTATGCCACTTCCAAAACATTAGGTTTTCTAAATAGTAAATCATGTTACTACGCCTTTATGTGTAATGGCTGCTCCACGTCATATTCGCCCATGCTGAAACAGCATGGGCATTTATTGTGTTCACGGCTGCACCAAGATTGTCTATTGAAATGCACCGATCCCTTCGATTAAATAAACGTACCATCTAATGCGGTAACTGCGTACTTTCCTCTTCTAGCGAAAAAAGCAGTAACCTAAATGGCTACTGCTTGTTGGGAAACTATCTAAAATAATAACTCCTACTACATCGTCGGAAAATTAAAGCTGCTGGTGTGCTCTTCCAATCGCACGCTGGCAGGCCAGCGACTCGTGACGGTTTTCATTCTTGTATAAAAACGAACCCCATCATTACCGTGCATATTTAAAGGCCCAAAGATCGAACGTTTCCACCCACCAAAACTATGAAATGCCATTGGTACAGGAAGAGGAACATTGATACCCACCATCCCAGCCAACACCTGTTCTTGAAACTGGCGCGCAGCCTCTCCATCTCGAGTAAAAATTGCCGTACCATTGCCATACTCGTGTCGGTTAATTAAGTCTAAACCCGTTGCGTAATTGGGCACCCTCACAATCACCAACACTGGACCAAAGATTTCATCTTTGTAAATTGTCATTTCAGGAGAGACGTGGTCAAACAAAGTCGGCCCTACAAAATACCCCTCTTTGTGGCCATCCACCTCAAGCAAGCGTCCATCAACCAGAAGTGAAGCACCTTGCAGCTCTCCCTCTGAGATATAGTCACAGATTTTTTGTTGATGAGCCGCAGAAATAACAGGGCCCATATCGTTTTCCTGTCCTTCCACAATCCCAGGCCCGACTCGCATGGACTGTATCTGCGTTTGTAATTTATCGGTTAAATGATCGGCCGTTTGATCCCCGACAACCACTACCACAGATAATGCCATACAGCGTTCACCCGCCGCGCCATATGCGGCTCCCATGATGGCTTGAGAGGTCATATCTAGGTCAGCATCTGGCATCACTAAGCAGTGGTTTTTTGCACCACCCAACGCTTGGCAACGCTTACCATGAGCAGAAGCCGTGGTATAGATGTACTCGGCAATCGGTGTAGAACCAACAAAGCTTACCGCTTGTACACGTTCATCGGTAAGCAATACATCCACAGCTTGTTTATCACCATTCACCACATTGAAGACGCCATTTGGTAGTCCTGCATCTTTAAGTAACAACGCCAGCTCGAGGGCCAGCGACGGATCTTTTTCAGACGGTTTCAAAACAAATGTATTACCCGTAGCCAGTGCTACAGGGAACATCCACATAGGAACCATTGCAGGGAAATTAAATGGTGTGATGCCAACGCAAACGCCCAATGGCTGCATTAATGAATGACTATCTATGCCAGTGCCAACATTAGATGAGTGCTCACCTTTTTGTAGGTGTGGGATACCACAAGCAAACTCAACCACTTCGAGCCCTCGAGCTAACTCCCCAATGGCATCTGAATAGATCTTCCCATGCTCACTAGAGATCAGGCGCGCTAAACGGTCAAGATTAGCTTCAACTAAGGCTTTAAATGCAAACAACACACGGGCACGTTTCAATGGTGATGTTTTAGCCCAACCTAGATGAGCCTGTTGAGCGGACTCAATAGCTTGTGCCGTTTGTTCTTCATTACTTAATACAACTTGCTTTGTTTGCTGACCTGTTGCTGGGTCAAAGATCGGAGCAACACGTTCCGTTTGATATTCGCTTATTTCACCATTAATAAAATTAAATACGGTTTTCATAACTGGGTCCTTTAATTGGAAATCAATGAAGGTGCGCCTTGTGATTTAAGACGAGACTGTGAAGATGAGTGACAAGGTACAGATAAATTGCGCTGTTGCCATGCTCTCACCAAGCTCGAATAATTCGACTTGATTTGGGCAATGAGCTCCTGATCATTTATGTTATTCGCTAGCCACAAACTGGATGGCAATCCAAATATTGTTCGCCCAACTGCAAAGCCTTTTACCAGCGAACAGTTTGCTGCAGCATTAAATCCAGCTTGCACCTCATCTAATGGTGCATCCAGCCCAAGAATCAATATGCCTCGACAATGTGGGTCGTTGTCTTGTACCAACAACTCCACTTGTTTCCAGGATAATTCAGAAAGCGGCGGTAATTTCCACCAGTCAGGTTTAACACCAATAGAATAAAACTGATTCATCAACGTAAGGTACTGCCTATCCCCCAACGTCATTTCCTTAGGTAAAATAACCTCTAGCAGCAATTCGTGTCCCGATTGGCAACACGCATCGTAGACTTCTTTAACTGTCTTTTCTTGTGATAGACGTAAAGCAATGTCGTCGTCCGGGTGGCAAAAAACCAAACACTTTACGACATGCTCAAGTGGCCAGGTTCTCAACTGACTGCCGATGTCTCCATGCTCTAATTGCAAAGGCCTAGACCCAGGTTCTTCTACCGGTCTACCAATCCAAGTACCTGTACCGGTTGCAGAATTAAGGACTGGCTGACCAAAAGTACCATCACAAAGCAAGCCAAACTGTCCAGACAGATTATCTTCTTGGCTCACATCTAGTGACGCCTTATAGATCAACTGCTTCAGTATCGAAATACGGTCAAGATCTGCGCCAACATCTTTCGCCATCTTTTCAAACTGGCTACGGTGATCGAATGCCAAAACACATAATTCATCCCACTGAGTTTGACGTGTAGTAACTCGGTGCAAATGGTTTAGTTGACTGTCTTGATCTGGTCGCAGAACATCTTGGGCACGAGCTAAATAGTTATCTAACTCTTCTTTAGTAGGCATAGCAGGCGCGCAGCCATGGCGTGAAACCACTAACGCACCACACGCGTTGGCATAAGCGCAAGCTTTCTCCCAACTTTCATCATTGAGGTAACCTCGTAACAGGCCAGACATAAAGGCATCCCCCGCACCAAGTACATTAAGAACATCCACTTTAACGCCTTCTACAGTGATACCCTCATCCAGTGAATCTGGTACATCGCTAGAAAAAACAGAACTACCCAACGCGCCTCTTTTGCACACGAGTTCAGCCTGGCTAACAGTTCGAACCGACCTCAAAGCCGCAACTGTATTTGTAGAGCCACCAGCAATATGGAATTCCTCTTCAGTACCAACAATAAGGTCAAAAAGCGGTAACACTTGCTGAAGTTGATGCGTAACCTCAGCTGAATCGATATAGCGAGTTTCGCCATCACCAAGACTAGTTAGCCCCCAAAGAACAGGCCGGTAATCGATATCCAACGCAGTTTTAACTCCGTGCTTGCGAGCATATTTTAAGGCGAGTAATACCGCCCTTCGGGTCTTCGGATTTGAAAGATGAGTACCTGTAACCGCTAAGCATCGTGCTGAAGCTATGTAAGATTCTGAAATATCATCCACACTGAGCGCCATATCGGCACAATTATCACGATAGAAAATTAATGGAAACGTCTCTTCATCTTTTATGCCTAACAATACTAAAGCTGTTAAGCGTTCGCGGTCGGTGATGAGATGGCGAGTATCAACCCCTACAGATTGCAACTCCTCGCGAACAAACCGCCCCATATGCTCATCACCAACACGAGCAAGCATTGACGACTTTAATCCAAGCCTTGCTGTTCCATAGGCAACATTGCCCGACGACCCTCCTAAATATTTCGAAAATGACCCCATAGATTCTAATCGCGAACCAATTTGTTGCCCATAGAGGTCAACCGCCACTCTCCCCAAACAAATCAAATCCAGTGTTTTATCTTCTAACTGCATAATCCCATTCCTCGTAGACAAATTGGTTCGCTTATATTCAGCTTCAACGCTTACAAAGAAGAAACGCTGTCACCTCTGCAAACTAAGACTCAGCCATAGAAATAAATCTCACCTGTAGACTGCACCCTCCCCTTTATATGGAATAAAAATTCCAAAATCAAAGAAAAACGAAACATACAGTTCATTAAAGTGATCGAGTTTACATTTAATCGTAAAAGTAGACTTCAACCTCAGAAATAAAGGAAAAATTAGAAAATATTTTTCACCAACTTTTTCATTCACATAATTTCAACAATTATATTTTTTTAACAATTAAAATCAATAACTTAGCCATAACTAAAATGACAGACCCAACCACAAGATATTTAAAATCAATAACTTAAGAAAAAGCAACCTCACTAAGAAAGTTAACAACCACAAGATCTATGTAACAATTATAACAATTGCACATTATATCTAATGGCTAAAAAAAAATTCTGAATATATAGTTGCTCACGATAAAAATGAAAAATATTTTTCAATGAAGTGGAAGTTTAAAACGTCTACTTAAAGGAATGAAAGTTGCCAAATCTCTAGGAGAAATAAAGCACTCTCAGAGAGACAACCACAAAATATCTTGTAATTGGCAGAAGCAGTGATAACAACAAGGAGACATAACATGTCATCGATAACCAACACATTTTCAAAGTTCATACGTCGTTTTGCTCACAAAACCACTATCTTCCAAAGCTCAGCAGCAAGACGAGTAAAAACAGGGTTTATTGCAATAGGTTTACTCAGCCTCGTTGCCTGTGGTGGTGAAGAGACAAAAAGTGATGTCGTCACAATAGGTGTCGCGATTCCCAACTTCGACGATACATTTCTTGTAAACATGAAAGACTCCATGACGGCATATGCTGAAAAGCAAGATAACGTAGAGCTCATTTTTGTAGACGCCAAGGAAGACACAGTGAAACAGCTTGGCCAAGTTCAAAACTTCATTATCCAACAAGTCGACGGCATCATTTTAGTGCCAGTTAATACTGACGCGACCCAACCTATGACGGACAAGATTCTAGACGCCGGAATTGAGCTCGTTTACCTCAATCGTCGACCTTCTTATTTACCTGAAGGTGTTGCGTACGTTGGCTCTGAAGAGCTGCAATTTGGTAAAGAACAAGCTAAGTACGTCGCAGATAAAAGTGAAGGTGGAAACATTGGAATTCTGATGGGCATGATGACAATTGAAGCTGCAATTCTTCGTACAGAAGGCGTCGAAGATTACTTCCAAGATAAGCCTGATTTCAACATCACTCGTAAACAAACCGCTCTATGGCAACGATCACAAGCAATGGTAGTAATGGAAAACTGGATCAATTCGGGAGATAAACTCGATGTAATTATTGCCAATAACGATGATATGGCTCTAGGTGCAATTCAAGCTCTGCGTGCTGCTGGAAAACTCGATGACACGATTGTGGTCGGCGTTGATGCAACTCCTGATGGCTTAATGGCAATTGAAAATGGCGCTCTTGACGCCACAGTATTCCAAGATGGTGGCGGCCAAGCTCGGGGCGCAATTGATGCCGCAATCAGTGGTATCAAAAATCAGCCACGCGAGAAAATTACTTGGATCCCTGCAGAGCTTGTTACCAAAGACAACCTAGAAGAATTCAAAGCTAAGCAAGGCTAACGCCCTCTTCACTCATATGATCTATGTGCCAACCCACTAACAAGGTTCGATGCATAGATCATTTCAATCGGAGCAGTAAATATGAGTCAAGCCTTACTAGAAATGCGTGGAATATCAAAGTCATTTCCCGGAGTGAAAGCCCTTGATAATGTGCAACTCACATTAAAAGAAGGTCGTGTCATGGCCTTAATGGGCGAAAACGGCGCAGGTAAGTCCACCCTAATGAAAGTTCTTTTTGGTATTTACCAAAGAGATAGCGGCACCATCCATTATCAAGGTCAGCCAGTTAACTTCAGTGGTGCTAAAGATGCCCTTGAAGCTGGAATATCGATGATCCACCAAGAGTTGTCCCCAATACTTCACCGAAGTATTGCAGAAAACATTTGGCTAGGTAGAGAGCCGACCAAAGGACCATTCAACCTTATCGATCACGGAAAAATGTACAGCGACACTACCAAGCTGTTAGAAAAATTGGACCTGCAACTCGACCCTCGAACGCCTATGAGTGAGCTCACGGTAGCCACAATGCAGATGATCGAGATTTCAAAGGCCATTTCGTATCACTCGAAAGTGATCATCATGGATGAACCAACTTCAGCCCTTACAGGTAAAGAAGTTGACCACCTATTTGAGATCATAGAACTACTTAAATCTCAGGGAGTGGCGGTCGTATATATCAGCCATAAAATGGACGAAATATTCCGTATCTGTGATGACATTACAATCTTTCGAGATGGAAATTTTATTGGCGAGAGAGAAGCTTCATCGACTAATAATGACGAACTCGTTCACATGATGGTAGGACGCAATTTAGGCGATGTTTATCCACCGATCACCG
The DNA here is from genome assembly GCF_050337435.1 of Vibrio satsumensis. Classification (NCBI taxonomy): domain Bacteria; kingdom Pseudomonadati; phylum Pseudomonadota; class Gammaproteobacteria; order Vibrionales; family Vibrionaceae; genus Vibrio; species Vibrio satsumensis. The sequence continues at coordinate 586,715 of NZ_JAKJSX010000004.1, forward strand.
CCAAACCGGGAAAAGTCAGATTAGACGTCCGAAATCTAACTGTTGAGGGGCAATTCAGTGACATCAGCTTCAAGCTGCATGAAGGTGAAATTCTTGGCATCGCAGGCCTTGTTGGCTCAGGGCGCACCGAATTAATTGAAACTCTGTTTGGCGTAAGACAAAAAGATGTCGGTGAGATTTGGATCAACGGCGATCAAGTAGAAATCAAAACGCCAACCGATGCTATCAATCACAAAATGGCCTTCCTAACAGAAGACCGACGTCACTCCGGGCTTTACTTGATGCTGGATATTTTCGCTAACACCTCCATCGCCCACCTTGATGCTTATCGCAATAAAGTCGTTAACCTACTTGATGTAAGAAAAATGCAAAAAGACTGCTCAACGCAATGTTCGACTCTCAAAGTAAAAACGCCTGGCATGTCTGAAGCCATTGATAATTTAAGTGGTGGCAACCAACAAAAAGTATTGCTCGCGCGTTGGATGTTAACGAAACCAGACATTCTCTTTCTCGACGAGCCAACTAGAGGCATTGATGTTGGCGCCAAATCTGAAATCTATAAATTGATGCGCCTGCTCACCGGAATGGGTAAAAGCTTGGTCATGATCTCATCTGAGTTACCAGAGGTGATTGGAATGAGCGACCGCATTCTCGTCATGCACGATGGGCAATTTAAAGGTGAGCTCGACGGTCACGAAGCCTCACAACAACAAGTCATGTCATTGGCGTTCAACTAAAAACAATAAGCTAGTCCAACATATCAAGGAAAGTAGTTATGATAGCTAAACTTCTTCAAGCCACTTCAGAACAGCCCGAAACTGGCAAAAAAACACGTTTTTTATCCAAGTACGCGATCTACGTCGTCTTTGTCGGCATGTGTATTGTCATGAGCATTTTGTCTCCGGTGTTTCTCACCGTTGCCAATTTACTTAATGTCATGACTCAAATGGCCAGTATCGGCCTACTCGCCTTAGGTGTAACAATCATCATCATCACTCGCGGTATTGACCTTTCATCCGGCTCAGTACTTGCGGTTGCAGCTGTAGTCTCAGCCAGCACGGCTCAAACCCTCGATTGGGGGATGAGAATGTACCCCAACCTGCCTGAGTTACCTGTTATTGTCCCTATTTTGGTTGCACTAGGTGTGGGAGCTCTCTGTGGTCTGATTAACGGTGCGTTAATCGCCTATACAGGTATCCCCCCGTTCATTGCAACATTAGGGATGATGATCATAGCTCGCGGGGCTGCATTACTCTATTCAGACGGTCGCCCTATCAGTAGCTTAATCGATTCATACCAATGGATCGGACAAGGAAACATAGCGGGGATCCCCGTGCCCGTGGTGATATTCCTCGTTATGGCATTGTTCACCTATGTGCTACTCAACTACACCAGATTTGGTAAATATGCTTATGCAATAGGAGGCAACGAAACTGCAGCTTACGTATCAGGCATCAACGTAACCAAATACAAAATTCTTGTCTACGTCTACGCTGGTCTTTTGGCTGGTATTGCTGCGCTTATCTTGACGGCTCGAATCAATTCGGGTCAACCCGGCCTAGGTAACATGTATGAGCTTGATGCTATCGCTGCTGCCACTGTCGGTGGGGTATCACATGCCGGCGGAATTGGAACAATCCAAGGAACTATCGTAGGCACCATGATTATGGGCGTGCTACAAAACGGGCTCGACCTACTCAATGTATCAGCCTATTGGCAACAAGTAGTAAAAGGCTTAGTGATTGTCGTAGCCGTTATTTTTGATATGAAGCGCCAAAAGAAAAGCAAATAAATATGTAAATGAGTAGCCGCTATGCACTTTACGCTGACTTTAACATCGTGATTAAGAATACTGATGTGATACGCAAGAAGCGCTAAGCAATGGTATTAACCATTAATAAATCGCTCATACAAAAAGTTGAATGTAGGGTCCTCAAATGAGGTTTTCCATGCCACGTAAGCTCATCACTCTCGTGGCATTTTTTTGTTTAGAGAATGATTGTTTCACCTCTTTCTTAACCGTCATGCCAAATGAAATAAATATTTCATTTAAGCTAACTCAACTTCACATCACCTATTTACTCTGTAATATAGGAAACATTCGCTCCTCTTTCTCCATTAAATTTAGGATGTTGTGTTATGCATGTTGCAACGAATTTCAACGAACTAGAAAACCAAATTCGTTTAAAACACAGTACGTTAAGCAAAAGGCTACAACAAGTCGCACATTACGTACTCGAAAACTCAAACAGCATTGCCTTTGATACCGTTGCCGTGATTGCCAAAGCAGCCGATGTTCCACCTTCGACACTCATTCGCTTTGCAAATGCCTTTGGATTTAAGGGTTTCAACGAAGTAAAACAAATATTTCGACAAAATCTTGTAGAAGAAACCACCAGCTACACTCAACGCACGCGTCTAGTTAAGGCACTTAACGATGAAAACTTGCGAGAAGAACCTGAAGACATTTTGTACGAATTTGCTCAAGCCAACTCACAAGCAATGATGCAGCTTGCCAAGCTCACTTCTCCCGAGAAGCTAAAGCAAGCCGTAGATGTTCTGGCCAGTGCTGATAACATCTATCTAATTGGACTAAGACGCTCTTTTAGCGTGGCGTCATACCTCACATATGCACTACGTCATATCGAATGTAGAGCATTCCTTATCGATGGTTTAGGTGGAATGTTTGAAGAGCAGGTCAGTATGGTTGGGCCTAACGATGTAGTTGTCTCAATTAGCTTTAACCCATATGCAGAAGAAACGATCAAACTGTGTGAAATAGCGTCTGAAGCGGGAGCTAAACAAATCGTGATTACCGACAACCAAGTCAGCCCACTGTCGGCATTCAGCGACGTGTGTTTTACAGTAAAAGAAGCCAGCGTAGATGCATTTCGTTCACAATCGGCTTCATTATGTCTTGCACAATCTTTGGCAGTATCACTCGCATTTAAAAAAGGCAGAACCCTCGATTAATTCTAAGTTCTGCCTTGCTAAGCCAGTGAAAACCAGGCGAATAAATAAAGCGACTAGCTCACTGGCTAGAGTTTGACTGTTGCACCTGTGTGCATGGACTCTAGAGCTGCCTCAGCAAGCACGAGAGCAAACTCTCCATCTTTACCACTGCAAAGTGGCGCTGCTTCCCCCGCTAGAATCTCAACGAAATGATCCCATTCATTGATGTATGCTTGTTCGTAACGCTCTAAGAAGAAGTGTTGCGGTTTCGCACTAACACAACCACTATCCCCCCAGTGCTGAACCAGATCCTCTTTCATGTTGCCCGCTTGCAGTAAGCCTTTCTCGCCATGTAACTCAAGACGCTGATCATAGCCATAACCAGAACGACGACTGTTTGAAATAGTGGCAATCGCACCCGATGGAAAGTTCATAACAATAACAGCAGTATCAATATCTCCAGCTTCACCAATAGCTTTATCAACCATACAGCTACCGTGTGCCGTAATTGAGATTGGATCCTCTCCAAGAATAAAGCGCGCCATATCAAGATCATGGATGCTCATATCGCGAAACATACCACCAGAAGCTTTAGCGTAATGTGCCGGTGGTGGCGAAGGATCACGAGACGTGATCAGCAACGATTCTGCTTTACCGATCACACCTGCACCTAACTGAGTTTTTAGCTTTCGAAACTGAGGATCAAAGCGGCGATTAAAACCAACCAACATTGGCACCGGATATTGTTCAATTACGCCCAAACAATCACGAACACGGCTCAATTCTAAGTCGATCGGTTTTTCACATAAGATCGTCTTACCATTCTTTGCCGCTAGCTCAATAAAATCAGCGTGAGTGTCGGTTGCAGAACCGATACATACTCCATGAATATTGGGGTCAGCCATAGCCTCTTCAATTGTTTGGATTTTTGCATTGTACTGGCTTGCTAGTTGGTTAGCGCCCTCCACATATGGATCTACAATAGAATACAAGGTTGTTCTCGGGTGGTTATTAATATTAACCGCGTGAACCTTGCCAATGCGTCCCGCACCAAATAAAGCGATGTTAAACATACTTTCCCTCATGACGTAGAGTGGCTGCTTAGATAACTAAACAGCGATAGTTAAATACAGTCACACCATCGTGACCCTCTGATTTCTAATTTATATTCCATTTTTATTAACAGCACCCGTTACTCTGGAACAAATAACTAACAGCTAAAGCGAGGAATGAAAAAATATTATCACTCAATCTACATGAGACCAATCCGTAAATCTACGCAATAACGAACAATAAATGGTCTGCTTTGTTTTTTACTTAGTTAACATCACAGATAAAAGGCACGAAGATGGAAAAAATTTATCACAAAGAGAATAATGTTAATAACGCGATTAATTACGCCAGAAGCACAAGCTCTTAGGCAACTCAAAAAGGACTACTTTATGCGCTATGCACTACACGGGATGTGTTCACTACACAATAATATTGTTAGCGATATTCGCTTGGCCAAAGAAACAGGCTATGACGGGTTAGAAATCCATACGGAAAAGTTGTGGCGGTACATCAATGCTGGTTTAACGAGCCAAGACCTAAAAACAAGGCTAAACAACGCCAATATTTCACCTTCTGCGATCGATATTATCGGTAGTGTAGAAAGTACGACCAAAGAAGCACAAAACCAGTTATTTAGAGATACAGAGACTCTGTGTCAATTTGCCAAAGACATTGGTGCGCCAACCATTCAATTGAACGCTTTTGAGGCGCTGACAGGCCTATCAGTTGAAGATAACATTCGCATTACTGCGCAAAACATTCGCAATATAACCGATATCGGAAAAGAGCATGGAATCCGCTTTCAATACGAAGGCGCAGCATGGACCCCCATTGCTACCTTGGAACAATATTATCAATTACATGAAGCAGTTAACCGAGATAACTTTGGCTTTGTGCTCGACACTTGGCACTTTTGGGCATGCCGCGGGGCAACACCGGAAGATATGGCTAAGATTGATAAATCGCTCATCTACAATGTTCACCTTTCCAATGGACACCGCCCTGAAGTTGGTGCGCCTTGGGTCGATGAGAAAGAGCTTCGAAATTGCTTGCTAGGCCAAGGAGAAATCCCACTACAAGAGTGGACGTCAGCTATTCAAAGTACGGGGTATGACGGGTTCTATTCTGGTGAGTTTCTCAATGACCAACTTTGGGAAGGCGATCATTACGAGACAGCCACCAGCATGCTTTCAGGAATGAAGCGTTTGTTCTCATAACCAAATCACTCTAACAACCCTAAACCAAAAAAAGCTACCAAGACGGTAGCTTTTTCTATGTTCATCAGTGACTTTATTTAGACTTTTCGCAAGCATTAAAAAAGCCGATAATTATCGGCTTTTTAGTGTTATCTAGAACGTTCTGAGATCAACGCTATTTAATCTCACGGCACATCAAACTAACGGCTAAGGTTTGAGCTAGGTACATCGAAGAACTCAGTGATCGAAAGCCCATCACCTCCCCTTCTTCTACTTCAAAACACACGTCCATCTTACTGCCATGCGCCATCATCTGATTATCTGCGATCGCGATGATAGGAACACCTCGGTCATGAGCACACTCTATGACATTACTGGTTTCCATTGCATAAGGGGCAAAAGTCACGGTAAGCAATACATCTTTCTCGCTCATATTGCGGATCATAGGGGTAAGCATCCCTCCATGGTCATCAAGCAACACAACATTGTTATCTGACTTCATAAGAGCATACCAAAGGTAAAAAGCAACCGGATAAGCTCGGCGCATTCCTTGTATATATATCGTTTCAGCTTGATCCATCAAGCTCACGGCTCTTTCAAGCTTCTGTGGTGAAACTGATACTTGTAATTTCTCTATTGCTTCAACGTTAGCGACACCGTAATCATTAAAAATAGCGGTTGGCGATTCTGGTTGATATGTTTCTTGGTCCCTTGCTTGACGCACTCGGTCTTTATAATCACGGGGTCTATTTAGATATTGGTCTCTAAACAGCGCCTGCATTTGGCTAAACCCACTAAAACCCATCGCATTTGAAAATCGACTTAAGGTCGACAATGGTACATTTGCTTGTTCCGCGATGGTCGCCATCGTCTCAACGGCAACTAGCATAGGCTGGGCTAACACATAGTCCGCGACTTGCTGTAAGCGTTGACTCAAATTGTCATAGCGTTTGACGATTAACTCTTTCAGAGAGTCTAAATCACTAGGCACATGTACAATCTCGTTAGTTTCAACTTCCATACCTAACTTATTTCCCGTTAAATATTGGTTTATAAATCAATAATACCCCAAGCTTTGACACTTGGGGTATTAATTCTAAGATAAAAGTTCGAAGTTTCGAATCGCTTCGTCTTTTACGTACGGCATTGCTTTTTGCATGAAGTAAATTCTATCAAACTTCTCTGGTTCATCATTCATATAGCCACGTAGATTGTTGCCTAAGGCTTGACGTAAGCAGGTGCCGATATTGAACTTAGAGACACGACTTTGCTTAAGTCTCGCCATATCCTCGTCTCGAATCCCACTAGCCCCATGTATCACCAGTGGTATCGTCACTTCGGCCGCAATACGATCAAGTAAGCCAAAATCAATAGTGCATGTTGGTTCGGTTAGACGGTGGACATTCCCGACAGAAATCGCGACGCAATCAGCACCACTTTCGCGAGCAAACCTAGCGGCATCAGCAGGGCTAGTATCTATCGTTTTGATATGGTCACGACCTTCATCGTATGGAACAGAGCCAATCTCGCCCTCTACTGAAGCACCCAATGCATGAGCAACATCTGCGACTTTGCGAGTTCGAGCTATGTTCTCTTCTAGACTCAGCTGTGAACCATCAAACATCACCGAGCTGAACCCCGCCTTTAATGCTCGATATACAATGTCTTCTTCATAGGTATGATCAAGGTGCAGACAAACTGGCACTGTGCTTTTAGTTGCTAGACCTAAAAACATCGCAGCTGCAGTTTCTACCCCATAAAAATCAACAACATCTTTGTTACACGCTAAGATAACCGGTTTGTTCACTTCTTCCGCAGCCTCTACGACTGCGCGAGCATCTTCAAAGCCGAAGACATTAAAGCAGGGAACTGAGTAATTTGATGCCGCTGCATCAGGTAATAAATCGTTTAAATTAACCAACATAACGCTTCCCTCTACTTAAACTTGGCGATCATATCCTTGATGCCTGGAATGGTTTCAACCTGATATTCATGGTGAGGGTCAAAATGCTGAATCAAAGACTTTGACGTTTTCCCTACGATGATAGTGAAGTAATACATTTCATAACCCGGCGCAGCTACACTTGGGTGGTAACCCTTGTCAATCGCAATCACTGAACCCGTACGAACGTGATAAACAGGACCGAAATCGTCTTCATGCTCGTATAAAAACTGTGCGCCGAAACCAAAATCTGGATTAAAACGGAATTGATACACCTCTTCGTACAATGTCTCTTTGCTGCCGTCTTCTTTGACACGGTCTTCATCATGCTTATGCGGAGGAAAACCAGACCAACCACCAGCACCAACCGTAAATAGCTCACTGACAAGCAAACGGCCACGTTTGTCTGCGTTACTTTGCCCAAGCACATGTTTAATCTTACGGTGTGTTTTTGTATCATCTGAACCGTATTGAACCATTTCAACTTCATCAGCACGAACGCAGAACGGTTCTAATGATGCGTCAAATTTACCACCAGCAATCATCACATCAGCGTTGTCACTTACACAGTCAATGGTCGCTGTATAGCCAAGCGGCACATAAACAGACTCAGGTTCACCGTCCCATACAGTGCGACGCTTACCGATATTGTCAAAGACTTGAGGCTCATCGACACCGTTACTCACTGTGATACAACACGTACCACCAGCAAGTACAACTACTGACTCATACCCTTCAACGGTATGGGTGTGTTGCTCACTTTGGCTTAAGTGAACCTGGTTGAAATAACAAAGTGGTGTAACCTCATCGTTAACATCAATGATTGGCTGGTTCTGATTATTAAATGGGGGTATATGCTTACCCATAATCCTTTCTCCTCATTCGTCGAGTCGTCATTGCAACTCAACATAGTTCTTATTATTTAATTCAAAACGAATAAAAATGTCGGACCGAGATGGTTCGTAATCCAAAGCGTATTAATGACTGAACGTATTAATGACTAAGCAAATTACCGATCCGACTGACTCATCCCTTGATTTGTAAAGAAGGTTTAAGTCAAAAGCGTTACGCTCGACTCTCAATGAAATCGAGTAGTTCTTCTTTCGTTGGCATTGCTTCAGTGCAGCTTTCACCACTCACATTGATTGCCGCAGCAGCCGATCCGTGACGAACACCGTCTTCAAGTTCACCATCATTGATGAGCGTCCAGATAAGACCGCCAGCAAACGAATCTCCAGAACCAAATGGTTTGTTCACTTTGACTCGAAAGATGCCTTGTTCAAACTTATAGCCATCTTTGCAATACACTTTAGAACCCAACTCTCCAGCCTTAATCACAACCACTTGAGTGTTTTCACGTAGAAATCGTTCTGCCGTTTGGTCATCATCTTGATTGCCCGGTGCCAGGACCGTTTCCATCATGTCAAACTCTTCACGATTGCCGATAACAATGTCAGATAGCCCCGCAGCGATACCGTAATAAATGGACGCATCGACATCTGTGCGCCAAGAATATGGACGGTAGTCCACATCAAGAATCACTATAGTGCCCGCTCTACGAGCATGTTCCATAGCAATGAGCGTAGCTTCACGGCTTGGGCTCTCAGAAAGTGCAGTACCCGTTACAACCAAAGTCTTGGAACTTGCGATGTAATCTGCGCTCACCTGTTCTGGTTTTATGGTTAAGTCTGATGCGTTGTTTCTATAAATCAGAACTGTACAGTCGCTTGGCTTCATCTCGGTAAATGCAACAGAAGTTCGAGAACCTGTGTCATCAGTCATCATTCCGTCAAGGTTGATACCCTGCTCTTGCATGTAACCTTTTACGTAGTCACCGAACGCGTCATTTGCCACGCAACCAATAAAGCCTGTCCTACCACCCAAACGACTAACTGCTACTGCGATATTTGCTGCAGAACCGCCAACGAATTTGTTAAAGCCTGAAATATCAGCCATGTCCGTATTGAATTCGCGAGCATAGAGATCAACGCCAGCTCGGCCTAATACGATGGCATCCAGCTTGCGATCTTTTGGAAGTGCAATCTTTGTCATAGTCAGTTCCTATCTGCTGTATTCAACCCAAGCAGCGTTTTGGTCCGCAGACTCCACGCACTTCTCACATAAACGAACACCTTCGATACCCGCATCAATACCAGGGAACCAAATATCAGATAGCGCTTGCTGGTCGTCACGGTCTGCCGCGTCAAACGCAAGCGCGAAACGATGATAAAGGTTCGCCCAAGACTCGAAGTAGCCTTCCGCATGACCACCGCCCACGCGATTCACAGCAACGCCAGGCGCATCTTGGTGCAAGTACCCCATACCACGCTCAAGAATACGCGATGGCTCACCTTGCACTTCTAAGCGCAGTTGGTTGGGTTGCTCATCCCACCATTCAATTGATGCTTTAGAGCCTACGATTCTAATTTTTTGTTGGTGCATAGAGCCAGCATTCACCGCAGAAGCCCAAAGTGTGCCTACTGCGCCACCTTTGAATTCCATCATTACGTGTGCGTTATCTTCTAACGGTGTACGTGACTTAATAAAGCTCTGACGCATACACGCTAAACGATCGACTTCAAGGCCAGTCATCACTTCACACAAGTAAAATGCGTGCGTACCGATATCACCCAGTACATACGTTGGACCTGAAACTTCAGGGCTCACGCGCCATTTCAAGCCTGGATCATTAAGTTCGTACTCTTCGTTATGAAAACCATGAGCAAACTGCATATTAATAACGCGGATGTCACCTAAGTCACCACGCTGTACCATTTCACGAGCTTGTTGAACCATAGGGAAACCGCTGTAGCCATACATCACGCCAATCACTCGATTGTTTTGCTCAGCGATAACTTTTAACTCTTCCGCTTCTTCTGATGTAAATGTGATAGGTTTTTCACAAACAACATGAAGGTTTGCCTCGAGTGCCGCCTTACAGATTTCATAGTGTGTAGAATTTGGCGTCGCAATAGACACGGCTTGAATCCCATCTTCACGTTGTGATTCTGCTGCGAACATCTCTTTATAATTCGCATAACAACGCTCAGGGTCTAACCCTAAGTTGGTTCCAAAATCTCTGCAGCGCTCAGCATCTAAATCAAAAGCGCCAGCAACGAGCTTAAAGAGTCCATCTCGTTGTGCTGCATTTCGGTGTGAATAACCAATCTGACTGCCACGTCCCCCACCAATCATTGCCCAGCGTAGAGGTTGTTCAAAACGACGTTCTTCATTAAACATAATCTTGCTCCGTTACCTGATACATCGACTGATTGAGTGATGTATCAGTGGTTAAAGTTATTGTGATTTTAATTTTGAATATTCTTGATTAAACACCGCGACGCTGAGCCGCACGTCCTTCTTCCCAATCAGCGACTTTCTTTGCAGTCTCTTCGTTACGTGTAACCTCAGGAAGCCCTACTTCCCACCAGCAATCACATTTCGACCATGCCGCTGGAGATACTGGGTCAATGTCCACAACGATAACGTAGGTACGGTCAGCTTCTTTCGCTCTTGCGAATGCAGCATCAAAGTCGGTAATCGAGGTCAATTTTTCGCTGATGGCACCTTGTGCTTCTGCATGCTTTGCAAAGTCAACGCGAGCTAACTCTCCGTCCGGACGGCGACAATCTTCCAGCAGGTTATTGAATGATTCATTACCCGTATTATTCTGAAGCTTGTTAATAACAGCGAAGCCGCCATTGTCACAAACGACAACGATCATTTTGTGGCCAGTAAGAACCGACGAGTAAATATCTGAATTTTGAATGAGGTACGAACCATCACCGACAAGAACCACAACATCATTATCTGGGTTTGCGATTTTCGCCCCCCAACCACCCGCGATCTCATAACCCATACACGAGTACCCAAAGTCGATATCAAATTTACCGATTTGGTAGTTCTGCCAGTTCATGGACAGTTCAGCAGGCAATCCGCCAGCGGCAGTTAATACTGTATCGCCCTCTTCCATACTGCGGTTTAGCTTGCCAATCACTTCAGCATAAGAAGAGGTGCCTTCAAGCAATTCACCGGCTTGTGGGTGAGTACGACGTTGAACTAACGCTTTCCACTCATCGGCTTCTACTTTCGCTTTTTCAGACCACTCATCACCTGATCGCCAGTCAGCTAAAAGACAAGACAATTTCGTCATACTGTTTTTCGCATCACCAATAACGGGATAAGAGCGATGTTTAATTGCGTCAAATTTAGCCACATTGATGCTGATTAGCTGCATTTCTGGATTTTTAAATACGCTCCAAGATCCCGTAGTGAAATCTTGTAGACGTGTACCAATCGCGAGTACAACATCTGCTTCGTTAGCCATATGGTTAGCAGAGTTAGACCCCGTTACGCCAATAGGCCCAGCATTGAGTGGATTGTCTTGCAGCATGGTGGCACGGCCTGCGATAGTTTCGACAACAGGGATGTTATGCTTAGCTGCGAACGCAGCTAGTTCATCGGTTGCAAGCGAGTAATGCACTCCGCCACCTGAAATAATCAAAGGCTTCTTCGCTTTAATTAAGATATCTTTCGCTTCTTCTAATACGACCGTTTCCGGCTCGGGGCGGCGAATACGATGACATTTCTCTTCGAAAAATATCTCTGGGAAATCATAAGCAATACCTTGAACATCTTGCGGTAATCCAAGAAAAACAGGTCCACAAGTCGCAGGGTCAAGCATAGTATCTAGTGCTTGTGGAAGCGTATGCATCAATTGAGCTGGCGACAAAACGCGATCCCAGTAACGAGTCAATGGTTTGAATGCGTCGTTAGAGGTCACCGATGGATCTTCAAAGTTTTCTGGCTGTTGTAAGACTGGATCTGGAAGACGGCTTACATAAGCATCACCAGAGATAAGTAATAATGGCAGGCGGTTTGTATGGGCAATACCTGCAGCAGTCACCATATTAGTGGCGCCAGGGCCAATTGAGCTAGTCGCAATACCTATACGTTGACGTTTATTTGCTTTTGCATAAGCGATAGCAGCCGTAGCCATTGATTGCTCGTTTTGACCACGCCACGTTGGAATTTTTTCTTCGATGTTTTTTAGCTGTTGACCAAAACATGTCACATTACCGTGACCAAAAATGGCGAAAGCAGCACCAAATAATTGCTCTTCTTTTCCATCGACTACAATTTTCTGCGCTGCAAGATAATTAGCTAAGGCTTCAGCAACGGTTAGGCGTACAGTTTTCATCTTCTTCCTCGATCTTTCTGATACGTAATTGGCGTGTTATCTTGCCAACTACGTATTGTCCATGTGTCGACTCTGGCTTATTGGTGGGATAGCCCTTCAATAAGCCATTTGTTATTACAAGCCGTATTTATTTGCGTAACCCGTGATGTTCTCGTAAGCCGTTTTAGCAAACGTAAGCGGATGTGCTTTAGCGGGATCTTGTTCCGCTTCTACCAGTAGCCAGCCTTCATAATTACGCGCTTTTAGTGCAGCAAACACATCGTCGTAATTCACATCACCTGTGCCAGGAACAGTGAATACCCCATCAAGCACTGCGTTTAAAAATGATTTATCAGCATCACGAGCTGCGTTCATAACTTCAATACGAAGGTCTTTAAAATGCATATGACCGATACGATGACCCCAACGCTCAATAACATTGACAGGGTTGCCACCACCATAAGTAATGTGGCCTGTATCAAGTGTCAGATAAACAGAATCACCTGTAGCTTCCATCAAACGATTGATATCTTGTTCTGTCTCCACAATCGTTCCTACGTGATGGTGGAAAGAAAGCTTAATGTCATGTTTATTCAACAGATAATCAGCAACAGTAGTTAGTTTTTCAGCGTAAGTTTTCCACTCTTCCTCAGTCAGAATCACACGAGATGATAACGGCTTGCTGATGTCGCCATGCACTGTATTGCTCACTTCGCCATAAACCATCGCTTTGCAACCAGCAGCTTTAAGCAGCAATATATGACCTTGCATTTCTGCAATTTCTTCTTCTGCAGTTAATGTCATCAAATTTCCGCTGAACCAACCAGATGCCAATACTAGGTTGTGATTTTTCAACAAAGGAATAAGAGTTTCCGGATCTCTCGGGTATTTAGTGCCTAGCTCGGTACCAGTAAAGCCAGACTCAGACATTTCACTCAAACATGTCTCCAACGGGATCTCACCACCCAGTTCTGGCATGTCATCGTTTGTCCAAGTTAAAGGGCTAATTCCGTATTGAACTTTGCTCATGGTCGTACTCCAAAATTTTTATATTTAATGTACTTAGGCCAACTAATTTTCAATTAGATTGTTTCGCTGCATCTGATTGAAACTTTGACCATACAGGTTTGCTTCACTGAGACTCAATATAATCCAAACCAAACCAAATGAAAAATATTTTTCATTTTGACTAATTTGTTTTTAATTTTAAAAAAAACATGAAAAAAACGAGTGTTTACGGGGGGTTCAAGAAAAGAATGGCACAGATCACAATTAATTTAATTCAACTAAAAACAATAACTTAGTTAAAATAAAACATTTGAAAAATATTTTCCACACCTTGATCAGGTTAACATTATTGACCAAAGAGACATTAATTTAATGGCCGTAGTCATTCTGAGCTATTATGATTCTCAACGTCGCTAGAATGAAAAATATTTATCAAATCTATTTATTATTATTACTAAATTCATTGGCGAGTTATTCATTCGATACTCTAACCCTACATTCACCGAGTATCGAATAATCGCCCAGCACTCGCTTATTTGATGGTTAAGAGAGTGTATGGACAATACAAAGGAGTATGTAATGTCACCTAATAATGGGACACAGTCTCACAAACATAATATCGCTTACATAGTTAGAATTTGTTGTATCGCCGCACTAGGGGGGATCCTACTCGGCTACGATACCGCCGTAATATCCGGTGCAATTGGGCCAATCAGAGATCATTTTGGTTTAACACCCGCTCAAACAGGCTGGGCAGTGTCTAGCGTAGTATTAGGAAGTATTATCGGTGCTGTATCCGCTGGAACGGTTGCCCTCAAATACGGTCGTCGAAGTGCACTCTTTTTGTCTGCTGTATTGTTTGTCATCTCCGCAATAGGTTCCGCTATCGCACCTACATTTACCATCTATGTGTTGCTCAGAATCATCGGCGGTGTGGCAGTTGGTATCGCTTGTGTGGTATCCCCAATGTACATGTCTGAGGTTGCACCAAAAGATTTTCGCGGTCGAGCAGTCAGTATGTTTCAACAATCAGCGGTTATAGGTCAAACTGGTGTGTTCTATGTTAACTATCTAATTGCGAAAGGGATGTCTGAAGCCTGGTTGGTTGATGTTGGATGGCGCTGGATGCTAGCTTCTGAAGTTTTGCCAGCGACACTGTTCGGCTGTCTATTAATCATGATTCCAGAATCCCCGCGCTGGCTAGTACTTAAAGGACAAATTGATAAGGCAAAAGAAACACTCTCTCGAATTTCCAACCCGGAACATGCAGACAGAGTTATTCTTGAGATCCAAAAATCTTTAGTTCCTGCAAATGCATCAAAAAACAGCAAAATAAGCTTACGCTCTCCCCTTCTTTTCTCCATTCTTGTCATCGGTACATTTGTTGCGGCAGCTCAGCAGCTTACTGGTATCAACGTCATTATGTATTACACACCAGAAATTCTAAAACCTATTGCGGGTGGTACCGAGAACGCGTTGTTCCAAACAACATTTGTAGGTGTGGTGTTCATTCTTGGTAACGGATTAGGTATGTACTTAATCGACAAAGTTGGTCGCCTACCGCTCATGAAATACGGAACTTTGGGCTGTGCACTCGGCATGACTATCGTTGGATATGTGCTCTATACCGGAACGGAAGGTTACGCTGCACTGTTTGCATTGTGTTTGTATGTAGTCGCTTATGCCACATCCTGGGGCTGTGCATGTTGGACGATGATCTCAGAAATCTTCCCAAACAGTATTCGTTCAAGGGCAATGGCTATCGCCGTGGGTGCACAATGGTTTACAGGATTTATTGTGACTCAAAGCTTCCCAATGCTTAACGAAAACCCATATCTAAAAGAAAACTTTAACGGCGCTTTCGCCTTTTGGGTATTCGCTGCGTTGTCCCTGATTTGTATGGTAGTCGTTGTTAAGTACGTTCCAGAGACGAAAGGAGTAGCCCTTGAAGACATGGAAAAAGTAATGGCTAAAAAATTAGGTAAAAAAGTTCCAAGTAAAACAACAGAAGCAACGGTGTAAATAGTATTAGAGGCAGGCATTTTTAAACATTGCCTGTCTTTTCGTTTGCTCGTTCTAGGAGATTTTGATGTTAGATAAAATGGCATTTTTTATTTACGTTGTACGCACAGGGTCAATTTCTGCCGCAGCGCGGAAGCTCAACATATCAGTATCAGCAGGTAGCCGTTGGCTTCAGGAACTTGAACAAAAATTTGGAATGCCACTTTATCGACGTAACAACCGCTTGTTAAAACCCACCCCTGCGGGTCAAACTTTATTTGATGAGTTTTCAGTACTCGTTGACCAATCTGAAATCATCATGCGTACCATGCAAGATTATCAAAAACACGATAAAGGTCATATTGATGTAATTTGCACCCCAGTTTATGCCAATCATTTTTTAATGAGTCACATCAGCGAATATCTCAGCACTAACCCCGATGTCACTTTTAATCTCAACATTACACCATGGGCACTTGATCATGCCGCCGACAGTGATATTACGATCAGTGCGAACGCATCCTATCAAGGCTATCGAGAAAAAGACTTACTCCTAGTTCGTCGTGAAATAATGCAGAGCCCATTTATCGTCGTCGCTTCTCCAGAGTATCTTGCTAAAAACAGTACCCCACAAAACCCTTCTGAATTAAAAACTCATTTATGTTTGTTTGCAACGACACTCACCGGAAGCAATGACTGGGTGTTTACTCAGGGTAATGAGTGCCAGATTATTAAAATCCCCAAGTCATTGGAAGTGAATGATAGTGACCTATTGCTGCAAGCTGCACTGAACGGTACTGGTATCGCTTATCTACCACGATTTTTAGTAGAAAAACATATCGATGAAAAATCGCTAGTGCCTATTTTTGAATACTATGACACCAGTATTTGGAGTTTAAATATGTACTATCAACCAGCAACAACCGCGTCCGCAGTTGCTATTCATTTTAAAGATTTCTTATTGGCCAAACACTGATGATCAAAGAACTGTTTACTTCAACTAAACAAAATGTCTACGCTAGCTCATACGCAAAAAAGCAGCCACTTAGGCTGCTTTTTTAGATTATAGCTTTAAGAGGTATCGAGTTTAAGATTGTTCAAAGTGACTCAAAAACTCTCCACAATCTTTTTGAAACAATGGCAATGCTTCAGCCAGTTTTTCATCATCCCAATGCCACCACTCAAGGCTTTCTAGTCGCTCAGCATAGCTAGGGTCATCAAAGCGAGGACGCAATACCTTGGCAGGGTTACCAACCACAATTGAGTATGGCGGTACGTCTTTCGTAACCACACTTCCCGCACCAACGATCGAACCATTACCAATCGTGATACCCGGCAGCACAATCACTCCGTGACCAATCCACACATCGTGCCCAACATGTACTTTATCTTCTTCACGCCACGAGAAAACTTCATCATCCAGTGACGTAGGATCTTCGCCTAGCTGATACTTCCCAGGGCGATAAGTGAAGTGATGTAGCGTTGGACGCCACCACGGGTGATTACTCGGATTCAAGCGAACCGACGCGGCTATTGATGTGAATTTACCTATTTCGGTAAACATCAGATTACAGTCATTTTGGATATAACTGTAATCTCCAACCAACACGTTGTTTAACACACAACGGTCGGCGATTTCAGTCCAACGCCCTAGCTCAACGTTGTGTAACTTACTGCTTTCAGCAACGCTAGGTTCGCTGTTTAAGGTTGGGGAAAGAGGTTGGCTCATAGGGTTATCTCCTCGCCATCGTTGAGAATACGCAATCGCTGCGAAAAGGCGTGTGGGTGTTGTGTTGCCCATCCAAGCATGTGGTGGCTAACATGAGTCAGGCCAAGTTTTTTCGGACGACAGTTCTCATCAATACCAAGTATGTGGTGGAAGTCATTGTGATTGGAGCTCGCTCGAACTTGAGAGTCTTCAATCGGTGGGTAGTTACAATCGGTGATCAACCAATCGACAGGAAACTCTTTCAGCCAGCGTTCGGTTTGCTTTGGCAGCCCCACAGTGTCGGTCAAATACGCTAATCGTTTTCCATTCAGTTCGAAGCAATAACCAAGGCAAAGTCTTGAATGGTTCAGAGGCAGTGGTGTGATGGTTATACCCTGCCAATCAAACGACTTAAACGCTTGAGCACGCGATGAAAAATCCAAGATACCTGGGTGTTTATAGAGATCATCACAACCAAGTGGATCATCAGGAGAAATCACTGAGATCTTATCGCCAGCGCCCCATCGAAGATCAAACAAACTATGAACATGATCCATGTGGTAATGCGTTAGTAAGATCTGGTCAATCGATCCTGCGGGGAATCGGCACATAAGATCAGGAGCATTAGCATCCAACAGTAGATACTTACCATTATGTTCAAGGAAAGCCGATGACTTTTCGCGCCTTAAGCTCGGATTTTCAAGGGCAGACACGCACACCGAACAGTCACAACCGTAAACTGGTACCATCGCGCTGTTGGCAGTGCCTAACATGGTCAACTTCATGCGACACCGCCTGCTGGTTCTGCGAGCCTTTCAGCTTGCTCTTTTAACCGAGCAAACTGCGCAATGCTCTGTTCAAGCGTGCCACTGTTATCAATACACAGTGTGTTATTGAGAGTCGACACTCCCGACACAGAGTCCACACAATAGTCCGCAGCACGTTGTAATCGAAGGGCAATCTCAGCTTCACTCTCTCGACCACGAGCTCGTAAGCGTGCCTCTAACACTTCAGGCTTAACGCTCACTACAACGGGAACTAACCGCTCCTCAAACAAGTCTCTGGCTGCATCCAAATACGCACGCGAACCATTAACCACGACACTTAAGCCCGCATCCATCCATTGATGAACCTCTTGGCCGATGCCATAGCTCATGCCGTGAGCCTGCCAACTCATTGCAAACATGTTGCGCGAGTAGCGAATAAAGAATTCATCCTCACTGAGTTCTACATGGTTTTCTCCACCAGCATCGGCCGCACGTGTAATGTAGCGATGAGCAACCACTAAGTCTTTAACGAACTGCTCACGCAGCGCCGAGATAATCGAATCTTTCCCTGCTCCAGAAGGACCAATTACGTAATAAAGCTGACCCGGTTTGTCAGCTTTAGGGGCAGCGTTCACCACCCCATTCACATCAAATGAGTAACCTTTAGACATGGATTAGAATACCTTCTTGCCTTCGCGCCACACACGAGACACCAACTGATGACCATCAACACGATGCGCGAGCACCAAGTCAGCACGTTTACCCTCTGCAATCACACCTCGGTCGTGTAAGCCAAGGGCTTGCGCTGGATTCAACGTCGCCAGTTGCACCGCTTGTGCCATATCAAGGTGGTTACGTTCATCGTTGACCAGCGTAAACACTGCGTCTAACAAACTCACAGGGTAATAATCGGATGACAAGATATCCAACACGCCCAAAGACGCCAATTCATGTGCTGCAACATTACCGGAATGCGAACCGCCACGAATCACGTTTGGCGCTCCCATCATCACTTTCAAACCTAATTCGTGAGAGCGCTTCGCTGCTTCGACCGTGGTAGGGAATTCAGCAATCACCATACCCAACTCTTTAGATTCGGTAACATGTGCGCTAGTCGCATCATCATGACTTGCCGTTGGAATGTTCAAATCACGGCACTGACGAGTGATCTCATCACGATTCTGTTTCGACCAACGTTCAGACTGAGCAACTTGGTCTTTTTCATACACCGCCATCTCAGCATCCGTCATGTTGTATTTACCTTGATAGTAAGTGCGGTACTTATCTAGATTTACAAACTGACGCTGACCAGGAGCGTGATCCATTACGGAGACTAACTGCACTTCTGGCATGTTCACGTAACGCTCAAACAAACCAACGGTAGTCGAGTGCGGTACTTCACAGCGCAAGTGGATACGGTGCTCAGCACGAGTTAAGCCACGCTTCTGGCTCTCGGCCACGGTATTAATAAACTGGTCAAGGTTCTCTTGGCGATTGCCATCTCGGTAATCCCCTAAAGCGACCGCATCAAGCACTGTGGTGATGCCAGAACCTATCAACTGCGTGTCGTGCGCGCTCATTGCTGAAAGCGGAGGCCAGTTCACCTTAGGCCTTGGCGTGAAATACTTCTCTAGGTTATCAGTATGCAACTCAATCAAGCCCGGCATTAAAAAGCCATTCTCACCATCAAAAGCACCTGGAAGTTGGCTTGTTGAGTCAGACATGTTGGCGATCACGCCGTCTCGCAATTCAACCGAGCCACGTACCACTTCATTTTCAAGCACCAGATTTACGTTGGTAATAATCATTTGCGTCAGCTCCCTTTACGCACACGCTGTAGTGAGTTTTTTTGGTGAAATGTCTTTTTGAAGCTTCACGTCATACAGACGGTCTGCGACTAAATCTCGTGTTGCTTCATCATGGAAAATACCGATGATTGCAGCGCCACCCGCTTTAGCTTCTTCAATCAAACTCACGACCACGGCACTGTTAGTCGCATCGAGCGAAGCGGTTGGTTCATCAAGCAGTAGGATTGGGTAATCAACAATAAAACCACGTGCGATGTTCACTCGCTGCTGTTCGCCACCAGAAAAAGTTGCTGGTGCTAAATGCCATAAATGCTCTGGGACATTTAAGCGAGTCAGCAATAACTTGGCTCTCTCTTCAGCTTCTTGCGCGCAGCCACCCATTTCCAACATAGGTTGCATCACCACTTCCAGCGCACTGATACGCGGAATCACACGCAAGAACTGGCTCACCCAACCTATGGTGTGTTTACGTACATTGATGATTTCTCTTGGTGTTGCTTTTGCAAGGTCTAGCGTGCTGCCCTGATGCACAATATTAATCGAGCCTGAGTCCACCAAGTAGTTGGCATACAGCGCGCGCAGCAGTGTGGATTTACCTGAGCCAGAGTGACCGTGTAGAACCACACACTCGCCGCTGTTTACAGAAAAGTTCGCACCAGTGAGTACAGGCAGTTCTACGCCATTTTGGTTGTGCAGCACAAAGGTTTTGCTGACGTTGTTTACGGTTAGTTTGGTATTCATGTCATCGTCCTTAATTCTGCAATACAGAAGAAACCAGCAGTTGTGTGTATGGGTGTTGAGGATCATCAAGCACTTGATCGGTAAGGCCACTTTCTACGACTTCACTACGACGCATTACCATGAGTCGATGTGCAAGCAAGCGAGCCACTGCAAGATCGTGAGTTACGATCACCACAGCTAACTCAAGCTCCGTGACTAAGCGACGAAGAAGATCGAGCAACTTGGCTTGGACCGACACATCCAAGCCGCCAGTCGGCTCATCCATGAAGATCAACTTAGGGTGAGTCACGAGATTGCGTGCGATCTGTAATCTTTGCTGCATGCCACCAGAGAAAGTCGTCGGCATGTCGTCCATTCGGTCCGTTGGGATCTCAACATCGCTAAGCCATTTCGCCGATTTCTCACGAATCTCGCCATAGTTACGTTCGCCCACGGCCATCAAGCGCTCACCAATGTTGCCGCCCGCCGATACTCGACCACGTAGGCCATCCATGGGGTGTTGATGCACCACGCCCCACTCTGTGCGCAGCAAGTGACGGCGCTGGCTTTCCGCCATTTGATATAAGTCTTCAAGCTGAGAGATTTGCTTATCCGCATCACCACGCAAGTAAATCACTTCACCACTATCTGGTGTCTGGCGACCAGAAAGTGACTTCAACAAGGTACTTTTACCTGAGCCAGACTCACCGACAATACCCAACACTTCACCCGGGTAGAGGTCGAACGACACGTTTTGAAAGCCCTTGCCCGGTGCGTAGAGTTTGGTCAGGTTAGAGACAGACAACAATGGCTGCTCCGACGGGTTCGGTTGTTGTTGCATCTTAATCAAAGCATTCATGCGTTGTTCTCCTGTTGTTCGCGGCAGTAATCCGTATCGGAACAAACGAACATATGTGAGCCTTGGTCATCCATAACGACCTCATCAAGGAAGGTATCTTTTGAACCACAAATTGCACACGGCTCGTCCCACTTCTGAATCTCAAACGGATGGTCTTCAAAATCTAAACTCTGAACTTTGGTGTAAGGAGGAACCGCGTAGATGCGCTTTTCGCGCCCCGCACCAAACAGTTGCAATGCTGCCATGTTGTCCATTTTCGGATTGTCGAATTTAGGAATTGGTGATGGATCCATGATGTAACGATCATTCACTCTTACTGGGTAAGCGTAAGCCGTTGAGATATGGCCAAAGCGTGCGATATCTTCATACAGTTTTACATGCATGATTCCGTACTCTTGCAGCGCATGCATTTTGCGAGTTTCGGTTTCACGTGGCTCAATGAAGCGCAACGGCTCAGGGATCGGCACCTGATACACTAAGATCTGGTCTTCTTGAAGATCGACTTCTGGGATACGGTGTCGTGTCTGAATGATGCTCGCTTCGGTGGTTTTCTCAGTCGTTTTCGCACTGGCGATAGCCTTGAAGAACTCACGAATCGATACAGCATTAGTTGTATCGTCAGCACCTTGGTCGATCACTTTTAGCGTGTCTGGCTGGCCGATAATCGCCGCGGTGATCTGCACACCACCGGTTCCCCACCCGTAAGGCATGGGCATTTCACGACCGCCAAATGGAACTTGGTAACCCGGAATAGACACAGCTTTAAGCAACGCACGACGAATCATTCGCTTGGTTTGCTCGTCAAGGTAGCCATAGTTGTACCCCGTAGCCCCTACTGGGTTGTCAGATGCTGTCTCCTCAGAGTTCAATATCTGTGAAGTGTTGTCTATCGGCGCATTAAGTGTTGCTGTGTTCATGACTGACCTCCGTGTTCGTCATTAGCTGGCTGAGCCATCAATTCATCGTGCTCTTTGTGCATTTTTCTAAGCAGTTCCAATTCCGCTTGGAAATCGACGTAGTGAGGCAGTTTTAGGTGGGACACAAAGCCAGCGGCTTCAACATTGTCTGAATGAGAAAGCACAAACTCTTCATCTTGAGCTGGGCTATCAACAGGCTCATCAAACTCAGCAGCTTGCAAAGAACGATCAACCAACGCCATCGACATCGCTTTACGCTCAGTTGCACCAAACGTTAAACCGTAGCCGCGAGTGAGTTTGGCTTTCTGTTGTTTATTACCAACAAAGCCATTAATCATCTGACACTCTGTTAGCTCAATTTCACCAATATCGATGCTGAATCCAAGTTCTTCAGGTTCAATAGATAAGGTTGAAAATCCGGTACGAATCTCACCCGCGAATGGGTGATTACGACCATAGCCACGCTGAGTCGAGTAACTCAGTGCAAGTAAGAACCCTTCATCGCCACGCACCAAGTTTTGTAGGCGTGCACTTCGGTCGCATGGATAGTTCACCGGATTCATAGTGATGTCTTCGGGAGTCTGCAGGTCGTCATGTTCCATCAACATCATGTCGAGGTTTTCAAGAATACCCAATACCTGTGGACAAGGTTCAGACTCAGCGACATCTTGAGTTGGGATTTGGGGAGCCTCACCTTCTGCAAGCAAGCTAAAATCCAACAATCGATGTGTGTAATCGTAGGTTGGACCTAAGATTTGGCCGCCAGGTAAATCTTTATAGGTTGCCGAAATACGGCGCTCGATTCGCATAGCGCTCGTATCGACAGGTTGCGCTGTGATCAAGCGAGGTAATGTAGTTCGATAAGCGCGTAACAAGAAAATCGCTTCGACAAGATCGCCAGCCGCTTGTTTGATTGCTAATGCCGCAAGTTGTTTGTCATAAATACCGCCTTCCGTCATCACTCGGTCCACCGAACCCGACAACTGCTCTTGAATCTGCTCTACAGTCAGCTCTGGAAGCTCTGGATTACCGCGACGCTTCTTGGCTTGCAGTTGGTGCGCCAAGCTAATCGCCTTTTCCCCACCCTTTACAGCAACGTACATGATGTCGCCTCCACTTTGGTTGTACGAGGCAGACACAGCACTTGCTGCTCTGCGACAAAGATAAAATCAACACCTAATGGGAACTTCACCAATGATTGACGTTCTTTAAGGTAAGCAATAAAACTTTCAGGTAATCCGGTGAATGAAGCGATTTGCTCACTTTGAATGCCCGGGCCACTCAGGTGCAGCTCAGTACCAAACGTTAAGCTATCCACTTCAATAACAACCGTTGTTGAAGTATCTGGATACTCTTCGTTGCCGAGATTAAATGTCAGTTCTGACCAATCAATATCCAGTAAATCTTGCTCTGATATCACCGCAAAACTGGCCTGTTGAGGCTGCTCTACAATCGGTGCGCCAACATGAAATTTAACGTTTTCAGTGACGGCGTGGTCGGCCTGTAATGTCGCAGATAGCCAAATTGGCGTCGCATTGTCGGCCATTGAAAGTAGTGTTTGAGCAGCAGCACTCATCATTGAACCAAAGCCTTCACAACGGTTCAGTGTTACTACGGTGCCGGGTTCTGACATCGCCTTCAGCAGCAATCGAAAGCACTGCTGGCTGTCATGAACTGCATCTTGAAATGCAGGAGAAATCATACTCATTGAATTCGTTCTAACCTGTTTAATTCGTTAATCTTATTCTTGAATGACATGTGGTTCTTTTGCTTGCGAGCGAAGCTGTTCTTCTCTCCGAAACAAGCTTCTCCGCGAAGCTTTTCTTTACTAAGCCAGTCTTCTCCACGGGCCTAGTCTTCTCCGCGAACCATGGTAAAAAAGTCCACTTTGCTTGAGGCGACTTCTTGGCGACGTCGACTGTCTCGTTCGTGCTTCATCGCTGCCAACGGTTCTATAAGTTGCGCGTTGATCACTTCGGCTTGTTGCCCGTTTTGCATCAAGGCATCGACTACTGCTGCTAGCTCTGCATGCGGCTTACTTCGTCCCTGTAGGTAGCTGTAGCCAAGCTCTCCAGTTGTTAGCTTGATTACGGCTCGAGTCACGGTGACATCACCCATATTGAACTGACGACCTGTTGAGCCCATACGAGCTCGCACTTGTGCTAAACCAATCTCTGGCTGACGAACCATGGCGTATTCCACTTCTAGCCCTAATACTTCCCAGCGCGTTTTTAGTTCTGAAAACTGACTCTGCGCGAGTACTGACATCCACTTTTGTCGCTCTTTCAAAGCTGTCATTTAGTGCTCCATTACAATTTCGGTTGCGTCGGCACGGGTGTTGGAACTTGAAAATTCCGCTATCACTTGCGTGCCTTTGATTACGTTGGTGGTTTTAATTTTGAGTAGCGGAGTGCTAGTGCTGATTTGCAGTAAACGACACTCTTCATTGCTTGGGATTTTCGCCCCCACACGAGTCTCTTTTCGCTCTAAATCAGTATCCAAGCCACGCTGAATAAACTGGTGCAAAGAACCGTTGGTGAAGTTCTTGAGAATCGGCCACCACGCCAGATTCGGCAGGTAGTGGTCGATAATGGTTCTCGGTGTCTCTCCGGTTTTTCGCAGAGTACGGATGTGAATAACCTTGCTCCCCTCTTCAATCTTCAAGTAACCCGCAATTTTGGGGGATACATTGATAAGGCGAGACTGAAGCACTTCACATCGTGGCATCGCACCTTGTTCAATCAGGTTCTTGGTGAAGTGTGCTCCAGAATGAAGTCGATACTCACTTGGCTCACGAATCACCATGTTGCCTTTGCCTTGATGACGTTGAATCAATCCCGTGGATACCAACTCATCGACAGCGCGGCGAAGCGTGTGACGATTCACGGCAAAGCGCTCAGCCAGTTTGGACTCCGGAGGCAGGTAATCACCGGGAACAAAACGATCTTTCACCTCTTGTTCAAGCTGCGAAGCAATATCTAAGTAAACGGGCATAAAGTGTTCCTTCTCTATAATTCAATTACTTATCTAGACAAGTTTGCTTAAATAGACATCTAAGATGCCTAGATAAACTTCTTACGGATGATTTGAGAAACGAAGTCGATAACGCTCACCGTCACGATAACGATCGACATGATTGCTGCGGTTTGTTGTAGCTGGAAACCTGAGATAGATTGCCAAAGCAGTACACCGATACCACCCGCGCCAACCATACCTACAACCGTTGCCGAGCGAATATTCGACTCTAAGCGGTACAGCGAATATGAAATCCAGAGTGGCATCACTTGTGGAATTACACCGTATAGAATTACCTCAAATGGGTTTGCACCAGTCGCTTTCACGCCTTCCATCGGCCCGGGTTCAATCGCTTCAATGGCCTCAGCAAACAGTTTGGCAAGCACACCGGTAGTGTGAATAAACAGTGCCATCACACCAGCAAACGGTCCCAGCCCAACGACCACTACAAACAGCATCGCAAACACCATTTCGTTGATAGCGCGTAGACAATCCATCAGTCGGCGAATTGGAAATGTCACCCAGCTCGGCATCAGGTTTTCAGCACTCAGAATGCCAAATGGAATCGCTAACAGAATCGATAACACGGTTCCCCAGATCCCCACTTGAATCGTCACCAGCATTTCGCTGAAGTACACATTGCTTTCACTGAAGTCAGCTGGAAAAAAGTCTTTACCAAGCTGAACCATGTTCTCCGGGTGTTCAAAGAACATCATTGGTGCCATTTCTGCGCCTTGCCACGCCCAGCTAAGGACCAGTAGCGTTATCACAGCAATTACGCCGTTTTTAATCGACAGCTTCGATGAAGGCTCGTAACGTTGAGTTATTGCAGTCATTGTTCTCTTACTCTGTTGTTGCGCCGCCCACAGCGGCGCAATAGTTGGGATTAACCTTTCAGCGCATCAATTTCTGTTTGCAGCTGGTCGATTTCCGATTGGTATTGCGCCATGCGATCTGTTCTGTCTTTCTCGTTTAGGTTGCTGTTGTTCTCCGCTTCAACTAGCTTCTTGAACGCTTCCATTTGACGAATGGGAAGTAATTGATTGTTATCAGTTGCCGCAAATCCAGACCACGCCAATTGGTGTAGGTTCTCAAGTTGCTGTTTATTACCGTTCTTGCCGTAGTTGACAAAGAAATCACGTGCTTTCTTCTTCATATCTGCATCGAGATTCTTGCGATACGTCACCACGTCTGAAGGAATAAGCTCTGACTGCCAAACCACCTTTAGTTTTTTGAACAACTCAGGGTTGCTCTCTTCAATACGGATAAGGTTCATAGTGTGGTTAGTTGCGACGTCCACTTGATTATTCGCAACCGCCATCACATTCGAGCCGTGACTTGCAATAACAGTACGGTCAAAGTCATTTGCAGAAATTCCGTTGTTTGCGAACGCCTCAAAGTTAGGGACTAAAAAACCAGACGTAGAATTTGGGTCACCATTACCAAGTTTGAGCGTTTCGTGCTGATCGAGAACGTCTTGCAGTGTGTTGATGTTGTCATTTTCCGCATTGACGATAAGCAAGCTGTAGTAGCCTTGAAGGCCATCTTCATCGATGTAACGCGCAAATATCTCGGCATCAGCACGGTCCACCGCTTCCATTGCTGCTTTGTTGCCGTAATAGGCAAAATCAACCTTGCCAAAACGCTGCGCTTGAATGATTCCCGCGTAATCAGGGGCAAAATAGGCCTTCACTGATACCCCTAACGCCTCACCAAGATCATCTAAGAGAGGCTCCCAACGCTGACGTAAGTTTTGCTGAGCGTCGGTCGCGATAATGCCGA
Organism: Vibrio satsumensis; assembly: GCF_050337435.1. NCBI lineage: Bacteria > Pseudomonadati > Pseudomonadota > Gammaproteobacteria > Vibrionales > Vibrionaceae > Vibrio > Vibrio satsumensis. The sequence continues at coordinate 613,622 of NZ_JAKJSX010000004.1, forward strand.
AGTTAATCTCTTCTTTTGCAATTGCATGGCTTGCTGTCAGCGTTGCCATAAGTGCAGTTGCTAGCGTTATCGCCTTCTTAATTCCCGACTTCATTGAATAAAACATCTTACTTCCCTGATATTTAGAACGACGCAGCAAGCACGTCAGATGGTTGAATATTTTGCGTGTCGACTGATTTTTTCGAACGGTATAAACTTTCCAATTGTGGCTTGGTCAGCTCTGCACTTTTTCCTTCGTAAAACACTTGGCCATCTTTTAAAGCCACAATGTTTTCGCAATATTTAAGTGCGTGGTCGACTTGATGAAGTGTGACGATGACTGGAATGCCCTCTTTCTGATTGATATCAGTGAGTAGCTCCATCACAACACGTGCAGACTCAGGATCGAGTGAGGCAATAGGCTCATCCGCAAATATGATTTTGGCTTTCTGCATCAAAGCTCTAGCAATCGCTACACGTTGCTGCTGACCACCAGATAGGTTACCAACACGTTGGCCCGCGAAGTCTTCCATGCCTACTCGACGCAGTGCTTCAAGTGCTTGTTGCTGCTGCTCAACCGTAAACATACCCGTTAGCGCTCTCCACTTAGGAGTAGAGCTCAATGCACCAATCAGTACGTTGGTCATCACTGATAAGCGGTTAACGAGATTGAATTGTTGGAAGATGTAACCCGCTTGTGCACGGCAGTTGCGAACATTACTGTCTGCCTTGCCATTCGCCTGCACAGTTTGACCAAGCACGTTGATTTGAGAGTCCGCGTTCTTATCACCAATGATCAAACCACTTAAATGTCGAAGCAGTGTTGATTTTCCGGAGCCCGATGGCCCAAGTAGTGCCGTCATCTTACGGCTGGTAATAGTCAGATTGATTCCATTCAACGCTTGATTTGAGCCGAATGTCTTGTTGACCTTCTTAACTTCAATGATGTTATTCATCGTCAGTGTCCCTGTTTGATTTAAGGCCACTTTGACGTCTGATTATTAAAGTTACGTGTCGGTTTATTTGCAGAAATGAAATATTTCAAGCAGTTAACTAACTTGTCTAGACAAACTTAACTCGCTGTTTTAAATGTAAAAAGAAGGAGAGATTTGATGGGGAATATCAACTTATATACAGAGGTAATTCACAGTAATTTGACAATAAAAAGCTCAATAATGACGGCAACGTCTTATAGATCTTTGATCGAGAGATAAACACCTCCAATAACTAATAAGCTCGCATATAAAAAAGCACTCCATTATGGAATGCTCGTTTCACCTCAATCATGAATTTGTTCTAGATCATTAAAGTGTTCAAAAATGCAATCTTTGATTTTAAATATTTAAACTTTGATGGGGTTTAAGAAATTAAACCATATTGAGGATAGTTTGGTGATCCTGTTCAAATTTCACTCTTAATTTCAGTTGAATTCCCGCTATTTGTTGATGTTTTAGACGCTTTTTAACGGTTTACAGAAGTTTACTGCACCTTGCTCAAATACCACCAAAGGAGTAGATTTCAGCCATCAAGTTCAAAAATGTAAACCGAAACTATGAATGTAAAACAAGTTAGATTCACCGATGAAGACAGAGAATGTTTAAGCAATTACTTCCGCTTAGCAGACACGCTCGCTGATTTGATTGGCCCCTACTGTGAAGTAGTCATTCATTCATTTGAAAGCTTAGAAAACTCGGTCGTGAAAATCGTCAACGGTCATCATACCGGTCGTGAAATCGGCTCTCCTATCACAGACTTAGGTTTACGTATGTGGAGTAAATTCGAGAAAACCGGCGAAGTTTCTCCAAAGAGTTACTTCACCAATGCAGCAGACGGTTCCCTACTTAAATCAACGACCTGTGTGCTAGCCGGACCACAGCAAAAGCCGATTGGCATGCTGTGTATCAACATGAACTTATCCTTCCCATTCCCTGAAATCGTTAAAACGTTGATGCCAACGTGCAATGTGTCTCAAACACTAGTCAGTGAGACTTTCAGCAAAAGTGCAAACGACGTGATTCAACAAGCGCTGACCGCTGCAATAAAAGAAGTGGAACAAGACGAAACGATTTCCTGCAAAAGTCGTAACAAAGCCATCATTCGTTGTTTATTTGATAACGGCGTATTTGAGCTAAAAGAGACGACGACACAAGTATCAGAACAACTTGGGATTAGCCGTCAGGCGGTTTACAAGTTTATCCGTGAATTTAAATCAGAATAAAACCAATAATTTAGGAGTTACATCGTGAAACAGATCATTGCCACTGAACAAGCACCAGCAGCTATTGGGCCTTACTCACAAGGTACGTCTTACGGCGACATGGTTTATACATCAGGTCAATTACCTCTCGTTCCAGAAACCATGCTGTTTGTTGAAGGCGGTATTAAAGAACAGGCTCGTCAGTCGCTAGAAAACTTAAAAGCTGTATTAGAAGCGAGTAACGCGGGACTGGACACAGTGCTTAAGACAACCTGCTTTTTATCTGACATGGAAAACTTCGTTGCCTTTAACGAAGTGTACACAGAGGTGTTTGGTACAGAGAACGCACCTGCTCGCTCTTGTGTTGAAGCAGCACGACTACCAAAAGACGCACTGGTTGAAGTTGAAGCCATCGCATATAAAAAATAACCGATTTAGGTATTAATGGGTATCATAGGAGATTCTCATGAGCGTTTCATTTATTGGATTAAGCATACTGTTCTTTGGGTTCTACGCACTGCTGTCGAACTTCAAAAAGCAAAAGAAAAGTTTTAATTTCCGCGTACTGAGTGCGCTTGCTGCTGGCTTGCTGTTCGGTGGCGCAATTCAACTTGTTTTCGGTGTTGGTAACGTCGCAACTTCCGGCTTTGCTGAACTGATTTCAGTGTTCGGTAAAGGCTACATCAAACTTCTACAAATGATCGTTATCCCACTCGTATTCGTGGCGATGATCTCTTCGATCATGAACGTTGAAGGTGGTGGCGCACTATCTCGTATCGCACCAAAAATCATCGGTATTCTACTTTTCACTTGTGCAATCTCAGCGGCAGTTGGTATCGCAAGTATTTACCTATTTGGTATCGATGCAAACGCGTTAGTGAGCACCATTGGAACAAACAGCGCGATTGAAGCGCGCGGCGATTCACTGGTAGCAACACAAGATGCAATGGCGAGCAGTGGTCTTTCTGGTATGGCTCTGTCTATCATCCCAACCAACATCTTTGACATGCTAACAGGCTCTCAGCGTACCTCTACACTATCGACAGTATTGTTCGGTATGTTCCTTGGTTACTGTATCCTGCAAGTGAAAAACCGTAAGCCTGAAAAAGTGCAAAACTTCGTTGATTTCATCAACTCTGCAAAAGAAGTTGTACTGTCAATGGTACGTGAAATTTTGAAGCTAACACCTTACGGTGTATTCGCTCTGATGACCACGTTCATGATGACCAACGACCTATTCGCACTAGCTGAAATGGGCCGCTTCCTACTAGCGAGCTACGTGGCAATCGGCGTGATGTTCGGCATTCACTTCGTCATGGTGTCTATGTTCGGCCTTTCTCCTGCTAAGTTCATGAAGAAAATCTGGCCAGTATTGGTATTCGGCTTTGGTTCTCGCTCAAGCATGGCGGCTATCCCACTAAACGTTGAAACACAGACTCAGCGCCTAGGTGTGGACGAAGAAACAGCAAACATGTCAGCGACATTCGGTACCAGTATCGGTCAGAACGGTTGTGCAGGTATCTACCCAGCAATGCTAGCCATCATGGCAGCACAAGTTATGGGTATGCCCGTTGACTTAGGCTTCATCCTACAACTGATTGCTGTTATCGCGATAGCTTCATTCGGTATCGCAGGTGTTGGTGGCGGTGCAACGTTCGCCGCAGTAGCGGTACTAACCATCATGGGTCTAGATATTACTGTGGTAGCGATTCTGGTTTCTATCGAAGCGCTAATCGACATGGCTCGTACCGCACTTAACATCTCAGGCTCTATGTTATCTGGTGTTCTAACGGCTAAGAAAAACGGCTCGTTAAACACAGAGCAATACGACGCTGATGTTGCTGCGACGGTTTCAAAAGAAGCAGCAGTATAATTCCCACGCTTAATTAAGAGCACTCCTCATGAGTGCTCTTCTGTTTTTCCTGAGTTCAGGTTATTTAGGTAATAAATATGAAAGTTGTTGTTATAGGCGGTAGCGCCGCTGGTATGAGTTTCGCAGCAAAATACAAACGTAATCAGCCAACAGACGAAGTCATTGTTCTAGATAAGCGTAGTTACATCTCTTTTGGAGCATGTGGTTTACCCTACTTTGCGGGCGGCATGTTTGATGACACAGAACGCATGATTTCTCGTACGCCAGAACAAGCGATTAAATCAGGCTTAGACGTTCGCATTGAAACTGAAATGGTCGCACTAGACCGCACTGAAAAGCAGATTAAAGTTCGTCATCAAGGCGAAGAAAGCATCATCGATTACGATATGGTGGTGATTGCCACAGGCGCACGCCCAATTGTTCCTTCGTTCGGTGAATACAACTCAGAACACGTATATACACTGACAAGCATGGAAGATGGATTAGCAGTAAAAGAAGCTTTGAAAGACAGTAATAAGCAACGAGTGTGCGTAATTGGCGCTGGCTTTATAGGTCTAGAAGTGTTCGACGCAGCTCATGGCCTCGGCAAGCACGTAACCATCATCGAACGTGAACAGCACATCATGAGCCGCCAGTTCAGCCCAGAGATCATTGAAGTAGTTGAAGGGGCTATTAGAGAATCAGGTGCAGACCTTAAAACAGGGTGCAGCGTGTCTGCAATTCGCGATGCAGAGCAAGGCGGTTACATTGTAGAGACCGATAACGGTATTGTAGAAGCGGATGTCGTGATCCTATCGCTCGGCTTCAAACCAAACACAGAAGTATTCGAACTACCAAAATCTTCAAATGGTGCATTGTTAGTGAATGAATATGGCGCAACTGAAGACGCTTACATTCATGCTGTAGGCGACTGTGCAGTGGTTCATCACATGGCATTAGGCAAACCAGTATATGTACCACTTGCAACCACTGCTAACAAACAAGCGCGCATGATGGCTGATAAGCTAGCAGGTAAAGATACTTACATGTCAGGCTTCTTAGGTTCATCTTGCTTGAAAGTTCTCGATTACGAGCTGGCATGTACTGGCGTGAATGAACTTCTGGCGAAAGAACATAACTTAGATGTGAAAGTATCAACAATTTCTGACAAGAACCAAACCGACTACTATCCAGGTCAAGAAGACATAAAAGTGAAGCTGGTTTACCACCCAGAAACCAATGTACTACTTGGTGGAGAAATCATTGGTAAGAAAGGAGCTGTGGGCAGAATCAACGCATTAGCTGTTGCTATCACGGCGAAAATGACCACTCAGCAGTTAGGCTATATGGACTTCTGCTACGCCCCACCATTTGCTCGTACTTGGGATGCACTGAACGTGGCGGGTAACGTGGCGAAGTAAACCACCTCTAGAAAAATCACATAGAGCATTCAGTTAAACACAAAAGCAGAGCGTAACCGCTCTGCTTTTGTGCAAGTTACAGTTTTATAAACGATCTAACGGTAGAACAAAATCGACATAGATCGCGAAATTAACGATCCCATACGCTTTGATAGTGTCCAAATCCAAATCATTGCTTGAATATATCATCGCTGAGATCCCCATATTACTCAGTGTAATAGCCTTTTTATATTCATTCCCAAGCAAACTGAGGTTATCACCTCGATAAGTCACAGTTCTTATTTTATTCAATTCAATCCAATCAATAATAAGCGGCGTATTTAAATCTATATTTAATGCAACGTTATTGAACCCTAACTTTATTGCTTCATTATATTTTTTTAAACTAAAAACTTCGACAATAGATTTGTCTTTATCAATTATACTTTTTGATAATAGTACAAGGTTTTCTATTTTGTCCGTAACTAATATAACCTCATTCTCACTTAAAATTTCAATCGCCTCTGAAATATTTAAAGTGTGATAATTATCGTTAATTGTTTTTAACTCAAACTCTTCTGAAGCAATAGGACCATTTTTATTAGAATTTGTCATCAAATGGAAAGAGTTCCAGTCATGAACAGCGACGATCTTTCCATCCGACGATACAAGAAGATCTAGCTCTATCATCTTAAAACCATTTTCTATCGACTTCTCTACAGCCTCTAAGGAGTTTGTATATTTTAAACCATCGATTCCCCCGCCGGCATGTGCAATCAAACTGCCTGAATTAACGATAATATTGGAGATATTATTGTGCGTATTTGGATATGCCTTTACGTTGCCTCTCCATACATCAATGACTACACTCATCGAAGGGCCGATAAAAAAAGCTACCCAAAAACATATGAGAACTAGACAAAATATTGATATTAAGACTCTGATTCCTTTAAGTATCATGACATTTTACCTGTTGATAACTGGGGCTGATGATAATGTATGGTTTACCCTGTCAATATTGAGTTTAAACATGTTATTTATAGCAACTATAATAGCATTTGTCGGTAATAGATTTGTATTTCTTCTTCTCACGGTAATAATGACTTTCGACTTCTACTTAAGGTTAAACTCTCTCAGCTTAGATTTAGGTGTCTTAGGTTCGGTTTTAGAGTCTAATCGAGGTGAAGCACTTGAACATATAAAAATCATTAGCGTCATAACATATGTAAAGATTACTATATTTTCCATTCTACTTTTTTTATCATTTAACATTACCTTAGGAAAGGTTGGTAAGTCATTTTCATTAATTATGTTAATATTATTTTCCAGCATATTAATCACAAAATTTTATAGCTTACATGATAATAAAAAGACGACATACCTCAATGAAGAATACTTAAAAACAATCCATCATGAAGTGTGGTTTAGTTTTTTAGGACTAATTACAGTTATTAAACCTATTTCTTTATATTATGAACTATCTCTTCTCGAAGGAGGAAAATCAATAATCTCTTCAAAATGGGAGAACGTCCATACAAATAAGATATTAAAGGATATTTATATCGTAAATATCGGTGAATCTGTGATTAAAAATTATTACCCATCGTATAACGAAGAGAATGGAAAGATAAAAGGAGCAGAAATATTTAATGGTGTTATTTCCCCATCCGTTGTTACATATTTTTCAGTTCCTCGAATATTATCAAAGAGCCTAGATGTAAACAGGCATGATAAAGGCTTAAATGTGATAGATCTTGCTAATGATGCTGGAATGAAAACTTATTGGATATCAAATCAAGCTAAGATCGGGCAATACGAGACACAGGTATCCGCAATCGCGAGTAGGGCTCATTACCAATATTATAAAAATACGTCTTATGATAAAGCTGAACCCGATAATATTCTCCTACCAGAAGTGATCAAGGCGATTCGTGAAGAAACTAATAAACCGAAAGTCATTTTCATTCATACCATGGGGTCACACTATGACTTTTGTAAGAGATTTGATGAGGAGGTTTCACTAAAACCCTCAGATAACAAATACCTAGAATGCTATTCAAAATCAGTGGCTTATGGCGTGGCTTTTATAGAGAAGCTTAGAGACTTACTCACGATGCATGATAAAACATATAAAATCATTTATTTTTCGGATCATGGCCTAACGTCTGTAAACGTTCCACCGTATCTAATTCACGGTACTGGCTCACATTTTTCTAGGCAGGCAGTAGAAGTACCTTTCATAGCAATGAGTAATGACCCACAAGAAACGAAAATACATTCGGTCAAATACAATCTGAGAGACTTTTCAGACACATTTGCACAATGGATAGGAATATCTTCAGAACAGACAGAGCAAAACAAAAGTATCTTCAATACCAAGTACACAGGAAAAGAGTACGACTCAGTGCTAACAAGTGAGTTTAAGATAAGAAAAATCGACTAAGCAAACAACTGGTACAGAAGGTTCTGAACACCATAAAGTTACTTAGTAAGTAACCTTCTCCGCACATCAAGTTGTCTCTTATTTATCACTATGTAAGCTGATATCAGCTCGATTTTACTTATCCAAGAGCTTCATTAACTTTGTTAGCAAACAGCCTAATGAGATGATTTAGGAAGCTCTGACAGTATCCGCAAGTGAATTAAATGAATGTGTAAATATTTGGCTGATACATAATGATTTGAAGCAGATAATAAAAAAGCCCGCTGATTTTTCAGCGGGCTTTCTAATGGTGGTGGAGGGATAGGGATTTGAACCCTAGAACCGCTATTAACGGTTGCCGGTTTTCAAGACCGGTGCTTTCGACCACTCAGCCATCCCTCCAACAAATTGTTACTAAAATCAGTCTTACTTGTGTGCTGTTTCTAGTTTTGCTTTCAGTATTTCTCTAAACGATAAGTTAACTGAAAACGTAATTTAAAGCCTGGCGATGTCCTACTCTCACATGGGGAAGCCCCACACTACCATCGGCGCTATTGTGTTTCACTTCTGAGTTCGGCATGGAATCAGGTGGGTCCACAATGCTATGGTCGCCAAGCAAATTTTGCTTTTACTTTCAGCTTTTAAAAACTGAAGGAAAAATAATCTGGAAAGCTTATCTAAAAGTTATTCTCTTCAAACTCATTCAAGGTCTGTCTTTGAGTCCACAAAACCCCTTGGGTGTTGTATGGTTAAGCCTCACGGGCAATTAGTACAGGTTAGCTCAATGCCTCGCAGCACTTACACACCCTGCCTATCAACGTCGTAGTCTACGACAACCCTTTAGGACGCTTATAGCGCCAGGGAAAACTCATCTCAAGGCTCGCTTCCCGCTTAGATGCTTTCAGCGGTTATCGATTCCGAACTTAGCTACCGGGC